>CALGNZ010000062.1 GCA_937957915.1 uncultured Granulosicoccaceae bacterium
CGCGGCGGGAGTGCGCTCAGAGAAGTTTACAGAAACAACGTTACTATAGATGGCCAGATCAACAGCACGGCCAGGCCAAGTAACTGCAATCCGATAAACGGCAAAAAGCCTTTGAATATATCGGTAAGTGAGATGTGAGCAGGCGCTACCGACTTCAGGTAGAAGGCTGCCGGACCAAACGGAGGTGACAGGAAACTGACCTGCATGTTCATGCAAAACAGTACGCCAAACCAGATTGATACCTGTCGCGGTTCAAGCTGCCCGATCAAGCCAATCTCTTCGATGGGCAGAGCTTTTACGATGGGTAAAAACACCGGAATGATAAGCAAGACAATCCCTACCCAGTCCATAAATGCTCCCATGAACAACAAGATGACCATCATGGTTAGCAGAACAAAGAAGGTGTGCATCTCCGCACCGACAATCAACTCTGCAATAAAGGTAGGGCCGCCGGCGAGTGTGTAGGCACCGGACAGAGCTGCCGCACCGACTGTCACCCAGATTATAGTGCCGGTTGATCTCAGGGTACGCATTAAACTGTCCCACAATAAACCAACGGAGGCTTCGCCACGCAGCAAGGCAATAATAAGTACCGCCAACGCTCCCATGCCGGCGGCTTCGGTAATACCAGTGACACCACCGTAAATGGAACCGAGAACAATACCGATAACAATCAGCGGAGCCACAAGTCCTTTGCCGTGCTTCCAGCCGTTTACCGTTCGCTTATAACCGAAAACCAACACAATGAGTAACAACCCGACAATAATCGCACCCGCCAGATAGGGTACGTGTTCAGGCATCGCAAGGAAGAAGGGGTCTTTGTCTTCAGGCAGGTTCTGGTTGCGCCCTGTCAGCGTATAGAACCCGGCGCGCAACAGCAGAGCAGCCGCACCACCAACCGCGACCAGAGTCATGAAACCGCCGAACATGCGTCCTTTCTCCCAGCCTTCGGGATCATCAGCGTCGGGCGGTGACAACGGAGCAAGTGATGGATTCATTCGCGTTCTGATGACGATATATATAATGATAAACGTCGCCAGCATAAAGCCCGGCACAAACGCGCCGGTAAACAGCGCCTTGATTGAGGTCTCCGTGATAAGACCGTAGATGATCAACACGATTGACGGGGGAATCATGGTGCCAAGCGAACCCGAGGCGCAAATGGTACCAATCGCTAAATTCTGGTTGTAGCCCAGTCTTAGCATCTGCGGCAGTGCAATTAAGCCGAGCAACACGATTTCACCACCGATGATGCCGGACATCGCAGCCAGCATAACGGCCATCAGCGATGTCACGATCGCGATACCGCCACGGGTGCGACTGAGCCAGAAATCCAGCGAGTCGTACATGGCTTTGGCAATTCCGGAACGCTCCAGCAGTGATGCCATAAAAATGAACAGAGGCACTGAAATAAGTACGTACTCTGTCAGCAGGTCAAATACTTTCTGCGCGAGAATATACAGCGGCCCGGTACCCGGCCTGCCAGTCAGCAGCCCGCTGCCGAATGACATCGGGTCGGTTAGCAGTGCAGGTTCAAATTTCATTATCATCACGAGCAGTGCAAGTGCCGCCGATGCCAGCCCGAGTGGCATACCGATCGCGAGTGTTATCAGCAGCCCTATTACCAGGACCAGTGAAATAGTTCCTATATCCATCAGTTGCTACCCACGCTACGCTTGATCGACTCTATTTCTTCCTGATCAATGACGTCATCGCGCGCTGCCTTGTCCGAAGAATCTATGTTCCAGTCACTGATAAGATTTATCGTTGCCTGAATGGCAATTAGCGCCATCATGATCAGAATCATGGGCTGTAGTGTTGCGGGTATCGGTGGATCAAATGCCGTACCGAACATTTCCCATTTATAAAACTTGGTGACGAAAATCTGTTTGTAGCTGCCGAATATCAGACCAATGGTAAAAAACCAGATGATGATCACCGTCAGGATATCGAACAGGTGTTGTATAAAGCGCGGCATGATGTCGTAGATTATGAAGATACGAATCATGCAGCGTTGCTGCATGGCGTAAAACCCGGACAGTAAAAATACAAACCCGGCGATCCACAGCGTGAGTTCGTTTGCCCACAGGGTTGGCGCTTCAAACAGGTACCGCAGTGCAACTTCGTACAACATGACACAGGTCATCAAGAGAATAAGCATCATGGTAATACGGCCTACGAACAGGGCAACACGGTCAATTGGACGCCAGTGTTCATATTCCATTTTGGTGCATCGGACCGTCTTCATACCGATGTAAAACAGTACTGGCAGCAGCAACAGTGCCGCCCAGTCCATAACGTCTGCAGTGCCGCCAAACAGACCGGGTAAAGCCCAGATGTCTTTGCGCTCGTGCAGCGCACTTATTTGATCGTGGAGACTCTGATCAGCCGGTGGTATGAAATCCAGAAGGTAGGCCGGAATATGCCAAATGGCCCAGCCAGCACACATTATAAACGCGAGTGGTACAAGCCACTCAATCAGACTCCCGGGTTCTTCACGCATAGACTGTCTTTTACTTTGAATGGAACAGTGCAGCCACATGCTGCACTGTCTTTACAACGGTGGCTCAGAGGCGAACCACCGGGTGAGACCAGCTTTTAAGGTTACTTCATTGCACCAAGATTTTTCAGGAATGCGATATGGCTCGCAAGCAGTTCCTTGGCTTCTGGGGTAGTAGCAAACTCGGTCCAGCCTGCCTGTACCGCGTCACGATAGACTTGCAGATCTTCAGGAGACCATTCGTAGAGATTGACACCCTTTGCACGCAGATCTTTGGCAGTCTGGGCATTGGCAACTTCGTTTGCAGTTGCGTTTTTCAGCGCCAGCGCCTGCATGGCATTTTTCATGATGGCCTGGTGATGCGCAGGCATTTTGTCCCACACAGCTTTGTTACAGGCCAGGTGGTCAGCAGGCATGGAGTGGAAACCAGGATAGTTGGTGTGCTCTGCAATGTCGTACAAACCGAGACCAACGTTGTTAGTCAGGTTAGCTGCATCTGCACCATCGATGATGCCCGACTCAAGAGCGGTAAAGATTTCGTTGAAATCCATAACAATTGGAGAAGCACCCAACTGCTTGAAAATCATTGTCGCCATTCCCGGGGGTGAACGGAACTTCCAGTTTTTGAAATCGTCAGCGTTTCGGATCGGCTTTGTTGATGACAGAGATTCCGGGCCCGGAATCCACCAGCCTACAAATTCCATATCGTATTTGTTGTATAGCTTGTTCAGCTGGCTGTAGCCATCGCCGTGCAGCAGCCAGGCCATTTGCTGATAGGGGTTCTGATAACCGCCGAGCAGATCACCGGTGAACTGGAAAGCCGGGTTTTTACCAGTCTGGTAAGCGCCGCCAGTCATGTCGCAATCAAGAATACCGGTTGCCGCAGCGTCAAATGTTTCTGCAGACTTAACAACCGCGCTTGCCAAAAACAGTTCGACCTGAATTTCGCCGTTAGACATCAACTGAATGTCTTCGACAAACTCTTTTGCCATCTTGCCGGACAATGTTTCCGGAGAGAAGTGCGTCTGGATGCGCAGTTTGGTGTCCGCGGCGTTGGCAGCAACAGCAAACGCCAGAGTAGCAGCACCGACAGCGGCCAGTTTGGTGGCGGATTTAAAATATTTTTGCATGTGTTCCTCACTTTCGAGTTGGAAATTCAGATACTACGTCCTACGCCGACTAACCGCGTCAGCTTCAGCCGAGTCTGGCGACTACAGCCTACGATGGTGGCTGCAGATCATATACTGGCAGGAAGGACCCGGGCCCGACCCGATTCACACCCGTCATTCTGACGCAAAGCGATTACCGCGAAACAACCACACTTGACCGGAGACTGATGTAAGCCATTACATCAATTTAACCACAATCCGTTTTTTTAAACCACCATGTATGTGTCGCAAAGCGAACCTGAAATTGAGGTCAGACACACCATTACATAGGCACTGAGAACCCGCACCGGTTACACCATCCGTGACAAGTCGTCCCCCTTCATAACAATGATAGCCGCAAAAACATTCGTTGTGAGGGGTATCAGGTTCCACATGCCGGGTTCTGACTAACCGTCTCGAACCCGTTGCTGCCTTCTGTGCTTCCGGGCCACCCACCTGCCCTCGCCGTTTTCCCTGTCGTTTCTTTCCACTCGAGGTTGTGATTAACTGGCAGTCCGCACCTAACCCACGCAGCCCCGATGCCCAAAACACAAACCCAACCGCACAGCGGCGCTCCTGCCGAGGACCAATCCTCGTGGCAGGAACAGATCTATCCAATCCTGAAATCATCCGGCATCAAACATATAGCCTACGTTCCGGATGCAGGTCATGCGAAATCCATCGAGTCGGCATGCGCTGATCCGGAGATGCAAAGCGTAGTATTGACGACAGAAGAGGAAGGGCTTGGTTATCTGGCCGGTGCATGGCTCGGCGGCGACCGGGGTGCATTGCTGCTGCAATCGAGCGGTGTCGGCAACTGTATCAACACACTGGCATTGCAAGCCTGCGCACGATTTCCATTGCTAATGCTCGTAACGATGCGCGGCGACTGGGCCGAGTTCAACCCGTGGCAAAACCCGATGGGCCAGCAGACCGAGAAGGTACTCAATATGATGGGGGTACTGACCTGGCGTGCCGATCAGCCAGAGCAGGTGGCACCTCTGCTCAAAGGCGCAGCGACAATGGCATTCGATGGGGACACCGCATGTGCGCTCATTCTGGGGCAACAGTTGATCGGCGCCAAGGAGTGGGTTCAATGACCACTGAGGCTCTGAATCGTCGGGCGGTGGTAAGCACTCTGCTTAACAACCGTGATGACCTGCTGGTAGTCACCGGACTCGGCTCACCGGCCTATGATGTGATGGCCGCTGGCGATCACGATCAGAACTACTACCTGTGGGCGGCGATGGGAAGTGCTGCGATGATCGGGCTGGGTATTGCCACGGCACAGCCGCGGCGCAAGGTACTGGTGATTACCGGTGACGGCGAAATGCTGATGGGCACCGGATCGCTCGCTACTATTGCCGTAAAAAAACCTGACAACCTGACCATAGCAATCCTCGATAATGGTCACTACGGTGAGACAGGCATGCAACTGAGCCACGCCGGTCAGGGTATTGAGCTACACAGGATTGCCGAGGCCTGTGGTTTCGATTCAACTCTGGCAATTAGTCAGATGTCCGATGTTGAAAGCCTTCGTGACCGCATCTATAGCGAACCAGGGCTGCGCTTTGCAACCATAAAAGTTGACCCGGCCAATCAACCCAGAGTGTTGCCGCCCAGAGACGGTGTGCATGTAAAAAATCGATTTCGCCACTCACTGGGGTTCGGCACCATTTGATACCATAGCTGTTGCAGCCTGTGTGGAACCTGCAACAATTGAGACTGCAGAACTGAAATTCTTTAGCTGAAACTCTCTGGCGCACATGCCCACGGATTAGGCACTCCGGATTAGGCACTACAGATTAGGCACCGCGGGTATCACCGGCACGAACAATGGCAACGCACGCTGCCCACATTAAATGACGCTGACTGATGACAACGATTGATTTAAACGCCGACCTCGGAGAGAGCTTCGGACCCTGGTCAATGGGCGATGATGCAGCCATGCTCGGCATCGTATCCAGCGCCAATGTCGCCTGCGGTGGACATGCCGGAGACTCCGCCACCATGTTTGATACGCTGACCCTGGCGGCGACCAATGGCGTTTGCGTGGGCGCACACCCGGGCTTTGAAGACAGACAGGGTTTCGGAAGGCGCAGACTGCCGCTTACCATGACCGAGGTTGAACAACTGATTGCCGCACAGGTCGGCACTATTAAGGGCATAGCCGGGCTCACCAATGCCACCATCCGCTATATCAAACCACATGGTGCACTGGGCAACTGGGCCGCGGAAAACGCAGAGGTCGCACAGGCCATTGCACAGTCTGTTAAACGCTCTCACGCAGACTGTGCAGTACTGGCCATCTCAGGTACCGAACTTGAAACCGCTGCACTCAACTGTGGCCTTGAAACTTACTCGGAAATTTTTGCTGACCGCGGATACGCGGATGACGGCAACCTGGTACCACGCTCTCAACCTGGAGCGATGATTGAAGACGCCGACACCGCCTGCGCAAGATTACTCGAGTTTTTTGACAGCGGTAACATGCCGACCGTGAGCGGCGGTCATGTGTCGTTGAAGGCGCACTCCATTTGTATCCATGGTGACAATCCACATGCGGTTGCCATGGGTAACACCATCAAAGCAAAGCTGATCGATGCCGGATTTACCCTCAAGCCGTTTATCTCTAATTGAGTATTAACTTCGGCGCCCGTGGAATTAAACGCTGGCATGCATTCATGCAGGTGGAATTGAACAGTTCAGTGAGCACTGCTGGAAACCCGGGTACCTGCATTTCTCAAAACAAATGCCTCCACTATACATAGCGCTATTGACCCTATGACTCCCGCCTTAAGACCTATTGCAGATACTGGTGTGCTGGTCGAGTTTGACGACGTTATTGACGACAGTATCCATGAGCGAGTGCTTAACCTCGATGCTGCGATTCAGAATGCGGTTACTCAGAAAGCCGCAAGTCATAGCACCGCCAGCGAAGACATCGTCGGGCAGACTGAATCCGCCGCCGGTATTACCGAACTGATACCGGCGTACTCGTCACTGTTCGTTGGCTACGACCCGCTTTTAACCGACTATGCAACAGTGAGCCGACTTATAACCACGTTACTAAACGTCAGTGGCGATTCAAAATCCAAAGCCAGGCACTGGCAAATTCCGGTTTGTTATGAATCAGACTATGCACCCGATATGCCGGCGCTTTGCGCAACACTGAACCTGTCGGCAAAGCAGATCATTGCACACCACACCGCTGGACGGTACAAGGTTTACATGTACGGTTTTGCACCCGGCTACGCTTATCTGGGTGGAGTACCGCAGCCTATTCATGTTCCCCGTAAACCAGGGCCGGTTATGGATATCCCCAGTGGCAGCGTCATGATCGCAGGGCCTCAATCACTGATTACTACCGTGGTAATGCCATCTGGCTGGTGGGTTATCGGCCGCACAGCGCAAACGCCGCTGCGGGCAAACAGTGATCATCCATTCCTTTTTAACGTCGGCGATACCCTTGAGTTTACCGCTCTATCGGAAGACGAATTCCACAGCCATGAGTCAAAAGGCGGGAATGAACCAACATGAGCGCACAGTTTTTAATTGACCATATTGGACCGCTGGTCAGCATTCAGGATGCGGGCCGTCCGGGTTATATGCGCTACGGGGTTACCGGCGCGGGTCCTATGGACCGCATGAGTCATGCGCTGGCAAATATCGCAGTGGGCAATCAACCGCAGATCGCGGCAATCGAAGTTTCACTTGGCGGCCTGTCATTGCAGTGCACCGAAGGCAAAACCACAGTGGCCATTGCAGGGGGTTGCTTCGATATTAAGCTCGATGGAAACACACTGTCACCCTGGAGTCGCCTTGAAATGCAGGCAGGCAACAAGCTCAGCATTCGGCCGGGTGCATGGGGTTCATGGTGTTATGTTGCATTTGCCGATGGTCTGGCTTCACCTTCATGGCTTGGCAGTCAGTCGATGATTCAGGGTACCAATCTGTGTGGGCAGGCATTGCAGCAACACGATGTTATTCAACAACAGAGTAGTTCAACGGCTGCGCAAACTTCCAAAAACAATACAGGGAATAACACCGGCAACACCCCGCTTCTCGACCCGACACCGTTTAAACCCGACAACGTAATACGTGTTGTTCTCGGACCACAGAATCGCTACTTTACCGACGAGTCGATTCATGCTCTGCACAACGAACCCTTTCAGTTGACAGCCGATTATAACCGCATGGGCATCAGACTCAGTGGCCCTGCCCTGTCGATTAACACTGAGCTGAACATGCCCTCCGCGCCAATCACGAGAGGGTCGATACAGGTACCCGGACACGGCGATCCAATTTGCCTGATGGCCGATCACCAAACCACAGGCGGCTACCCGAAAATCGCGACTATTATATCCGCCGACCAGGACAAGCTTGCGCAGTTACGCACCGGTGACCACATTAATTTTGAGCTATGCGATGCTGAAAAAGCAGTACAGGTCGCACGACAACGCCGCGATCAACTGCGGTCAATGATAGCAACAATGAATGATAACCAGATCAGTCTCGACGAGCGCTTGTGGACACAAAATCTGATCAGCGGGGTTTTTAGCGCAGAGCAATAACCGATGCCACCTCATTGGTGCGGTTCACGTCCACCGGCATCGTACGTTGGTCGCACAAGCCTTTTGCTGCTATTTTTGGTCTTCCAAAAATAGCAGCCCCCGCACAGATAAGCACGTCAGCTGCGCTGCAAGCACAGCTTTCCACCGCGGGTTTCCGCCGCGGGGCGGAGCCCTAACTCGCCGCTGCCTTTTTCTTCTTTTTGGGCTCTGCTTTCTTACGCTTGTCTGTTATTTCCCACTTGCCATTCACGTAGAGACCGGACCAGCCGGATGGCTTGCCGTCAATCTCGGAGCGAATATAATTTTCCTTCGTCTTTCGACTAAAGCGCACTACGGTTTCAAGTCCGTCCGGATCTGCGGCAGGTGCGTCGGCCAGATAATAAAACTTCGGCGATATGCGATCTCTGAAACGCTGTAGTTCCAGCACCAGTGGCGCTCTGGTCTCTCTTGACTTCGGGAAAGTGCTGGCAGCCATAAACAAACCCGACGCGCCATCACGTAAAACAAAATAGGCATTCTCGTCCTGCGTACAGGGCAACTCTGGCAGATGCACCGGATCTTCCTTCGGTGGTGCTATCTCGCCATTCTTCAGAATCTTACGAGTGTTTTTACATTCCTCGCCGGTACAACCCATGTACTTGCCGAATCGACCGTTCTTGAGCTCCATGTTCTCGCCGCACTTTTCACACTCAATGGTCGGCCCTTCGTATCCCTTTAATTTAAACTCGCCTTTTTCTACAACATACCCTTCGCAACCCGGGCTGTTGCCACAGACATGGAGTTTTCTTTCCATGTCGATGAGGTACGCATCCATTGCTGTGTCGCATTTCGGGCAACGCTTCTTGGCGCGCAGTGCCTCGGTCTCGGAGTCATCGTCTGTGGCACTGACAATGCCGTCTTCGTCGCCAAGATTAATGGTGGTTTTGCAACGCTCTTTTGGCGGTAACGCATAGCCTTCGCAACCCAGAAATACACCGGTGGACGCGGTTCGTATACCCATGCGTCTGTCGCAGGTCGGGCATGCTATGTCTGTGTAGACTATATTATTCGGGCGCATGCCGCCTTCGTCTTCTTCGAGGCCGGCTTGCTTAAGACGTTCTTCAAATCCATCAAAGAATTCGTTAAGCACTTCTTTCCAGTTCTTCTCACCTTCGGCAATTTTGTCGAGGTTGCCTTCCATGTCGGCGGTGAAATTAAAATTCATCAGGTCGGGAAAACTGCCATCGAGACGATCAGAAACGATCTCCCCCATCTTCTCGGCAAAGAATCGGCGCTGATCAACCCGCACATAGCCACGATCCTGAATGGTAGAGATAATCGACGCATAGGTAGACGGTCGCCCGATACCACGTTTCTCCAGTTCTTTTACCAGCGAAGCTTCGCTGTATCTGGCTGGCGGCTTTGTAAAGTGCTGCTTCGGGTCAACCTGATCGAGCGTTAACACGTCGCCTTTTGCGAGGTTGGGCAGAATGCTGTCTTCGTTCTTGCCACCGGGCTTTTGCACCCGAGTCCAGCCATCAAAGCGCACCGTGCGGCCTCTGACTTTCAAGGTGAAGTCCTCGGCAGCAACGGTGATCGTGGTTGAATTGTACTTGGCCGGTACCATTTGGCAGGCCACAAACTGGCGCCAGATCAGGTCGTATAACTTGACTGCATCTGCATCCATTTTCTCAAGGTTGCCGGGCTTTACTTCAACGTTTGACGGGCGAATCGCCTCGTGCGCTTCCTGTGCGTTTTTCTTTCCGGCATATTTAACGGGTGCATCCGGCAGATAGTCAGCGCCATATTTGTCGCCGATGAACAAGCGCGCGGCATCGACCGCATCTGCTGACAAGTTGGTTGAATCGGTACGCATATAGGTAATGTAGCCGGCTTCATACAGACGCTGCGCCAGCCCCATTGTGCGCTTTACCCCGTAACCCAGGCGAGTACTTGCAGCCTGCTGCAGGGTCGAGGTGATATACGGTGCGGATGGCTTACTGGTGGTTGCTCGATTCTCGAGATCCTGAACCGTGTAGGTGGCTTTATCGAGGATCGCCTTCGCGGCCATCGCCTGCGCTTCAGTGACTGGCTTAAAGTCATTTCCACCCTGATGCGTCACCTGCAAGCGCAGTTCGTCGCTCGCTTCGGTGTGTGTATCCGCATGGATGTCCCAAAACTCTACCGGGGTGAACGCTTTTATTTCCCGCTCGCGCTCAACAATCAGTTTTACCGCAACCGACTGCACACGCCCGGCAGACAGCCCGCGTGCTACTTTTTTCCACAACAGTGGTGACACCATAAAGCCGACAACACGGTCAAGGAAGCGGCGCGTTTGCTGGGCGTTGACGCCATGGATGTTCAGATCACCCGGCTTTTCAAAGGCCTGTTGAATGGCGTTTTTGGTTATCTCGTTGAACACTACTCGCTTGTAGCGAGAATCGTCGCCACCGATTATTTCCCGCAAGTGCCAGGCAATAGCCTCTCCCTCGCGGTCCAAATCCGTCGCCAGATAGACGTGATCAGCTTTTTCTGCATATTTCTGCAGTTCATTGACCACCTTCTCTTTGCCCGGCAGTACCTCATATTCGGCCTGCCAGTCATTGTAGGGATCGACCCCCATCTTGCGGATCAGGGCGGTGCGGTCACGTTCAGCCTTGAGCTTGGCCTTTTGTTTGTCGCTGAGGTTTTTCGCGATCGGTGCCGCTTTTTTGCCGTTGCTCCTGGCACCTGTAGGCAAATCACGCACGTGGCCCACACTGGACTTAACGATGTAGTCCTTGCCAAGGTACTTGTTGATCGTTTTGGCCTTTGCCGGCGACTCTACTATTACTAGATTTTTACCCATACTCGACTCAGCCTGGCCCTCGATTCGCTGTTCGTCTGTGAAAACTGGTGGTGAATGACAAGCCGGATTCGGCTCGGTCTACCCTCATAATATATTGGGCTAGAATTTCAGAAGGTCAACTGATTCTGCGCTGAACACCCTCATTCAAACCGGTCAATCGGTACTCAAAACGGCCAACCGGGTATCACCAACTGTTCGCATTCAACAGCTAAACCGTTGTTTTTGTTTAAATAGTTTCGCTCACGCTGCATTGCCACCAAACATTTTAGTGCGGCCATAGCCCAGCGGCAGTGGAGACTAAACAATTTATCGTCGGCTGTATAGTCGGCATTTTGACCAGTTGGCGAGCACAACAGAGTCTTAGCCACTGCAGTTCGCCGGGACAGCTCTTTCTAATCAATGGTTTTCGGTGATCTGCCGCTCACCGCTGGCAACAAGCAGGTTTGTCCGTTTGAATGATGGCTGCAACGTGTGGTTGGCAACAAACGCGTTCGTCAGACAACCTCTTAGCCCGGGTACGGCACCTCGGGCACTCCCTGTGCGCCAGTGCCCTCTATCGCGAACAAGCCACCTGCCAGCGGCTGTGTGGTCCCCGGTGTGAGCCCGGCATTTATCGAGGTGACGAACAGTGTCTTTAGATCTGGCCCACCAAACATCGGCTTTGACGGTCGCTCGATTGGCATATCAATGACCTGGTCGATCTCCCCTTGCGGGGTTATGCGCAATACCTGCCAGCCGCTCACTGCAGCCATCCAGTAGCAGCCGTCAGTGTCGACAGTGCCGCCATCCGGGCGACCGGGCATCCCCGCGGTATCAAGAAAGACCTCGCGCTCACCGGGCACACCGTCATCCTGGTCGTAGTCGCACCGCCACACCGTTCTTACGGATGCGTTGGATTCGGAGAAGTACATGGTGTTGCCATCCGGAGAAAATGCCAACCCGTTGGTGGTGAAAAATCCGTCCGGGCCACGCCAGGTCTGACCGCTGGCATCCAGTCGATAAAATGCGCCATGCGGATCGTTGCTTTTGACGGCACCATCAAACATGGTGCCTGCCCAAAACCTGCCCTGACGATCTGTACCACCATCGTTAAAGCGATTGTCGGGCTGATCCGCTTCAGGATCTGCGATAGCGATTTTCTCGCCGCTATCCGCATCATAGAAGTAAAACCCGGTTTTGGTTGCGAGCACCAGACCAGCCGACTCACGCAGCGCCATGCAGCCAACTGGCTCTCCAACGACAAAGTGCTCATTGTGGCCACTGGATGGATTAAACCGATAGACAACGCCAAGTGGAATATCAACCCACCACAACCGATCTATTCTGCTGTCCCACAACGGGCCTTCACCCACTGTGGATTGGCTGTCTACCAGGCAGTTAATGCTTATTGTCATACGCTTGTACTGTCACTTGATATCCTGCAGGTCACTTTAGCAGGCTTGTCAACGCAGGGGTAACAGGCTGTTTTTCCCTGCACAGAAAGAGATGCTTATAGTAATGATAGTGAGTTTCTACAATCAACCCAATTCATTCCAATAAACTATTTATCCAGCACTGAAACACCCGCATCAGGAATGAGAGACCCCCACTGACTCAATGCCATCAAACGCTGCTGTAAAACAAAAAGCAGAGTATCAGATGTTGTTTTTAAATCACCAGGTGAGCCGCCCTGATTACACCGCACCGGAATTCACAGCGGCCGTGCGATCTTTATCATCACCGTATGGTTTTGCACCCGGCTTTCAATCATTTTTAACGGTCGTGTCGCCGGGGCAGCAAGTGCAGCACCCGTAGTTGCATTAAACAACCCCTGATGCAAAGGACACTCTACGCTCTTGCCATCAAAATAACCCAGACACAAATTGGCACCTGCATGAGGGCATCGCGCATCACTAACGGTGATTCCAGCAGCGGTATCGTATACGGCAAATGTTCTGCCGTGCGCGGTGACCTCGGTGATATCGCCCCGCTCGAGTTGTTGCACAGCAATCAAAGACAGCCACTCGTATGCGTCAGGCATAGCAAGCCTGTCGTGCTTTTCTACAACAGTGCGAACAGCAGCCCGCGACGCGCCTGTCAGTAAGCAAATGTGTCAGCACAGGCTATCCGGCAGATGCGCGTGGTTTGCGCCCGACTATTTGCGCAAGCATATCGATGTGTGCACCAACGTAGCCTCTGTTTTCGGTATAGACGTGAGACCCGAGCTTGTTACTCAATAGTGGCAGCGCATGAAACGGCACCGATGACGCGTAGTGATGCTCGGCATGGTAATTCATATTCCAGCATAGAAACTGCCACGGCATGCTTACGCGATTGCTTCGCGTATTAACTTTCATGTCACCGACCGTCGGGCGACCGACGTGTTCGGTCATACGTATGGCCCGCATAACAGGCTCGCCCAATACCACCGGCACCAGCCAGTACCACAACGGGGCTGACCAGCCCTGGATCACACTGTAAACACCGATGCAAACGTAAAACAGCGCCATCAGTCGGGCCTCCAGAACAATGGTGCGGCGCTCTTCCTTTGGTATAAACTTCTTTTCTGCGTTATTGATGTGCCCGATGCTGTGGCGATACAACTCACTGATTTTGGCGCGCCAATAAGGCACGGATGACAGATACCAAAGGTAGCCTTTTACACTGGCCGGTAACACTATCATCTCCGGATCATGTCCATGCCGCTGCGTGTAAGTATGGTGATCACAATGCTCATAGCGAAAAAAACGATTAGGCAACATGATAATCAAACCGCAGACATTCCCGACCAGATCGTTCAGCCAGCGGGTTTTAAATGCGGTGTAATGAACGCACTCATGTTGCAGCGAAAAATGATGCACTAACACGATGCCGTGAACAAACATGGCCGGTATAAACCAGCGCGTGTCTATACTCAGGTGGATTAAATATCCGGTAAAAAAAACCAGAGGCAGCCACAGCGCCAGACGCAGTAAAGCCGGTTTGTCTGACCGACTCATCAACTGTCTGAGTTCACGACGTGTGATTGCGCCCTCATTTATCGCCTGTGTAATGGGCGTTAACACTTGATCAGCTTGATTCAAATTCAGACCCTCGGTGACACAGACCTGGCTGGTAAAAATAGTTGTTGAAGCTGCAATATTACTCGCATTGAAACTGGTTGCTCTGCACGTTGCCTCGCTGCAGCATACTCAATCGTCAGGGCGTCGATCACTGGTATTTTTAACCGCCTCGGCAAGCAAAGCAATCAGCTCCGACAAACCCTGCTCTCCACTGTCACGCAGTGCAGACTTTTCCTGCTCTGCACCGAGTGCGAACAAATGCTCAACACGCTCGTGGCCAGCCAATGTACCGAGTGCGGTGATCTGATCGTGCTGCAGCTGAACTTCGCAGAGGCCTTCGGATTTCAGCACATCGAGAAGATCTTTAAGTATCTCTTTGTCGATAAACGTGCGGCTGGCAAGGTCGGTTATATCACGTGACGACTGACCGTAAAGTGACGCCAGCACCCGCCAGGCAGGAACGGTCAAACCACTGTCACGCACGGCCTGGTGAAACTGCTCACTCATCTGTCTTGTAGCGCGGGCCAGATTGTACAACAACAGATTATCGACCGGACTGTCATCTGCCGCCGATGTTTGCGATTTGCTTTTTTGATCGGGGTTGATCGGGGTGGCAGTGGCATATGACCCATCACTAAACACCAATCCCTCGTCATTGCGCTTTTCAAGATTGACGACCTGACCCACTATGATCCAGTGATCACCGCCTTCGTATACCTGCCATGTCTGACAATCAAAGCGCGCAATACAGTCGGGCAACACCGGGCAGCCACCAACATTACTCAGATAATCCAAACCGGTAAATTTATCGCCGCCACTGCGCGCAAATCGGTTGGATAACTCAACCTGGGATGATGCCAGCACATGCACCGCAAAATCACTGGCCTGTTTAAACACCGGGGCAGACAGCGCAGTTTTAGTGACACTCCACAGTATCAGCGGCGGGTCCATCGACACTGAATTAAAACTGGAAGCCGTCATACCAATCGGCTCTCCGGTTTTATCGTCACTGGTGGTCACAATGGTGACACCAGTGGCAAAGGTTGAAAGCGCTGCTCGGAAATCACCGCTATCAATTTGAACCCTGGTCATTTCCTTCTCCGGCTGCTGGTTCACGATATGCCATAGTCTCTAACAGACCAACATCTGTGACAGATTCAACTCAATAGCGCTTCGATACCAAACGACTTCAGTCGCCTTTCAAAAGTGTATCGACACGGTCCATCATGTCATCTTTGTTGTAAAGATCGTAGTAGGCAGACTGCATTAGTACCGGTGGTCCAAAGAAGAACCTCTCGTACAGCGCCTGTCGGTTACCAAAGCCTGAAATGGCTACATCGTGCGCCAGGCGATACAGCGCAACACGGTCTTTGCTTTCAAGGTTTGCAACCTGAAAGTACTGCTCGACATCTGCACTCATTGCATTGGCGAAATCCGCTTCACACGGTGTCGCCATCAATGATGAACTCCCGATTAAATGCAGAATTTCTATCATTCTGGGGTACATCTTCGGGTACAGATTTCGTGAGGTGTCGAGTGGACGACGCAACGGCATGAAAGTACCAAATTCATTTTCGAGCGCCTGGGCTTCCGCCGAATAAAGGAATGCTCTGACGCTTTCGGTCATCATCATCACTTCTGAAATCAGACTCTTGGTGTGCAGGTCTTTATCACGACCTGTGGCTTTTGCTATGGCGCACATCAGCCCCACCATAAATTCAGACTTGGCCAGTTTACCCGCTGCAACCTGATGCGCCATATGGACAACAGCATGCGTTGCACCAAATGCCTGATTACACAATTCAGGCTGCCCGTACATAAACACCCGCTCCCACGGCACCAGTACATTATCGAAAATAACGACGGCATCCATTTCTTCATAGCGAGATGAAAGCGGCGCGTCGAAATGCGACTTGCCATTGTCATAACTGTCGCGGCAAAGCAGTTTTAAGCCAGGTGTTGCAATTGGTATTGCGAACGCGAATGCAAACGGAATGTTTTCCTCTGAAGCGCGTAACACGGTCGATGGGAATACTTCGATTTCATCGGCAAGCGGCCCGAGGGTCGCCAGCAATCGAGCGCCTTTAACAACTATTCCCTGATCAGTTTCCTTCACCACATGCAGTGCAACCTCACCGCTGAACTTGCCCGCTGATGCCTGCTGATGGGATACCGCAGGATTCACCAGCGTGTGGGTCAGCACCTTGTCGTTTTTTCGCACATAGTCGTAGTAGTCGACCATGTTTTTCGCAAAATCTGCCTGTCCTTTGGTGCCCTGCGCCAGGAAGTCTGTGGCCGCTGAAAAAGCCATTACAGAGGCATTTTTGTAATCAGGTGTGCGACCAAACATACCGTTGGACCAGGTGGCCCACTCGTAGTAGGCCTTGCCTCGATCGCGAATATCGTCGGCAGATTTCGGGACTTTGTAGGCCATGGCACAACGATCACCATCGTCATCGACATAGGTGATCGTGTCTTGCAGCGCCGGATCGTGCTGTTTATCGAGGAAAGATGCCAGTGTCGCCGCGCCGCGTGCCATGCCCGGGTCTTTGGTTACATCCTTTACCCTCTGACCCTTGGTCCAGATTTCCCGATCATCCCGCAAGCCAGACAGATACTCGGCGCCGGTTCGAATGCCTGACGTTTCACGGGCTTTGACAGATGATTTCATAGTAATTCCTCGCGAGTGCAGGTACGGCTAAACCGCACCTCTAACGTTTATGGTGATGTGTAGTACGCGGCAAAGAAGCAACAGCACTCAGGAAGCCGCAGCATCTTTCTTGTCGGTATTGATCATTTCGTCCGGCGGTCTGGCCTGGGTGGCTGATACCGCAGAAAACTTCGATAGAACAGTCGCAAGCGTTTGCCACTCTTCATCCGTAACAGTGGCACGAAGCTGATCGTGTATCGCCGTAACCTGCGGGCTGACTTCTTTTTCGAGTTCACGACTACTCGCCGTCGCAACGATATAAACGGCGCGTCGATCAGTGGTTGAGCGAACTCGCGACACCAGACCTTTCTTTTCGAGCCGATCGAGGATGCCGACCAGGCTGGCCGCAGCGAGTAAGGTGTGACTCGCCAGATCAACCGACTTGTACTTATCAGATGACCAAACAACACGAAGCACACGCCACTGCTGCTCAGTCAGGTCATAGCGGGAGAACAGATCACGATAGGGGGGCATGATGGCATCGAGCGCTCGATTTAAAATCATCGGTAACGAGCTGTCGAAAGTCAGCATCACACACCATCCACATTTAAATAATTAATATGTTAATTATATTCATATAATCTAATTTTGCAACCTGCGGCTGCCCGTTCCTTTGTATCTTTGTGAATTCGGTTTGGTCCTGCGGGTTGACTAACACTTGCCATGGCGCATTCCGTCGTGCGCAGGGGCGTATATGCTCAAACCGGAAGCCACTCGAAACTGGTATTCTCTACGCCCTCTCCTGCCTCTTCGCCAAATCGATCCTATGTTACGCATTTTTCCATCATGAACAGCAACACCGGTTCCACAGGCAGTGTGCCCGTCATTGAATTGCGCAATATCCATAAAAAGTACGATGATCTTGAAGTACTCAAAGGCATCGATCTGGTTGCCAACAAAGGAGATGTCATCGCACTGATCGGCTCCTCCGGATCCGGCAAAAGCACCTTGTTACGATGTGCGAATCTGCTCGAAATACCTCAGCAAGGGGACATAATTTTTCAGGGGCAGGCTGTAACCTGGGGTAAAAAGAAGGGTCAAAGAACACCATCTGACAAAAATCAGCTACAGCAAATGCGCACTAACCTGTCGATGGTTTTCCAGCAATTTAATCTGTGGGCACATATGACAGTGCTGCAAAACGTGGTCGAAGCACCGATCACCGTTTTGAAGCAGAACCCGGCCGAAGCCAACAACAGAGGGCGTGAGTTACTCGATAAAGTCGGGATCGGCGACAAGTGTGATCAGTTCCCGTCACAGCTGTCTGGCGGTCAGCAACAGCGAGCGGCAATCGCCCGCGCGCTGGCAATGAATCCGGCGGCCATGTTGTTTGATGAACCTACCAGCGCACTGGACCCCGAACTCGAGGCGGAGGTCGTCAGAGTTATCCAGGCGCTGGCGCTGGAGGGCCGAACGATGATTATTGTTACTCACGACATGAAACTCGCTTATGACGTCGCCAATCATGTCATTTTCCTGCATGACGGTGTTATCGTAGAGCAGGGAACGCCGGACGAGGTATTCAAAAATACCCGCTCGCCACGGCTTCAACAATTCCTAGCAGCAACCGGCCAGGAGGGCTAAGCAGCTAATCACTAACTTGATTTTCGGAGTAGAAAACATTGAATAAAATTCTGACCACTACCCTGCTGGCAGCCACTATGGCTGCAACCAGCGCCTTCGCAGACACCGTAAGATTGGGCACCGAAGGTGCCTACCCTCCTTATAACTTTGTCAACGACAAAGGCGAAATTGACGGCTACGAACGCGAACTGGGTGACAAACTGTGCGAAATCGCAAAACTCGAATGCACCTGGGTCAAGAATGACTGGGACACAATCATCCCGAATCTGGTGTCAGGCAACTACGACGTAATTATCGCCGGCATGAGCATCACTGCCGAGCGCGACGAAACCATAGATTTCTCGCAGGAATACTACCCTGCCGATCCAAGCGCTTTTCTGGCTCTGGCAGGTACCAAAGATGATGCAGTCAATGGCATCGTCGCCGCTCAAACAGCAACTGTTCAAGCCAGCTACGTAAACGAGTCAGGTGCAACACTCGTTGAATTCGCCACCCCCGACGAGACTATCGCTGCCGTTAAAAACGGTGAAGCCGACGCAGTACTGGCAGATGATGCTTATCTCAAGCCTTTCGTTGAAGAGAGTGGCGGCGAACTTATTTTTCTGGGCCCCAAGGTGCAGATTGGCGGTGGCGTTGGCATGGGCTTTCGGGAAAGCGATACTGAACTCAAAGCAAAGTTCGACGCAGCGATTGATATGATGAAAAAAGATGGAAGTCTTAACGAGCTGATTGCAAAGTGGTTTGATGGTTACCAGGCGAACTATTGATCCTTAGCACCAGCTGCTTAAACCGGCCGGGGAAACCCGGCCTTTTTAGTTATGCGGGTGTTCACTTCAACATGTTTTATAGCGTAACTCCCGGAGGCTCGTGGCCGGTACCTGCTATATGCCGCCACCACACATTCACACCCCTAACGGGATTCAATGTCCTTGCAATACTGCGCTGATCCATCTCTGCTTCACGGTTGGCAATGGCTAAGCTGCTACCTGCTGACCCCGAAGCATCAATTGTTTTATACCAGCTTTCTGGTGGTGTTCGCGCTGCTGGCGATCACCGCGCCTGTCGTTCTTCTACTGGGCTTTGCAGGCGCCATGGCGAAGCGTTCAAGTTTTCTTCCACTACGATGGTTTGGTTCAATTTATACCAGCATGGTACGTGGTGTACCTGACGTCATTTTCTTTCTGTTTGTACCCATCGCCCTCGATCAACTTGTTGAATATGCACGGCATAAAATTAAATGCCCTGACATCACAGCACCTGTCTATCAGGGGTCAGACTTTATTGTTTGCGCCGCTGCCAAAATGCCAACCAGTAACGCCGATGCCTGGGTGCACCAGTTGTGGGGTTTTTCACTGGCTGTTATTGCATTTTCCATTGTATTTGGCGCATTTGCAGCCAACACAATCCACGGTGCATTACAGGCTGTACCTCACAATCAACTTGAAACTGCGCGCGCTTATGGTATGTCTGACAGCCAGGTGTTTCGACGCGTACACCTGCCCCAGATGTGGACCTACGCCCTGCCCGGCTTGTCTAACCTGTGGATGATACTGGTCAAGGCCACGCCTTTGCTGTTCCTGCTTGGCGTTGAGGACATCGTATACTGGGCACGGGAGCTGGGAGGTGCAAAAACCAGCTACTTTGAATACCCGCATCCCGACTGGCGATTATGGTATTTCCTTGCACTTCTCGTATTTTATTTACTACTGACGTGGCTTAGTGGAAAGTTCTTCGCCAGATTGACCGACAAGTTCAGCGTCGATAAAAGCCGCAGCAAAGCGAACAGCATTAAACCAACACTCATTGGTATCGGACGTTGAGTTGCGTCCAAATCATAGCCGATTTTGGCCTGCGCTCAATTGGCATCGGCGAACGCATACTGCCCAAAAAAGATATCAGCATCTGCGAACAGATTGTATTGATTGGCAGCGGCATGCTGTGGAACCTATACTTCGCCATACTGGCGGTTGTGCTCGGCTTTTTTCTGGCCACCGCACTGGCAGTTGCCAGAAACAGCAATAGTCTGTTGATAAGAAAGCCGGCCGACTGGTTTGTATTTTTGTTTCGCGGTTCTCCCCTGTTTATTCAGTTTTTCTTCGCCTATGAGCTGTTCTCGGTATTACCGCGCAACGGTATTGATATTCCACTGGTATTAACAACGATCACAATCGATACCAGCTGGCTTACCAAAGCCTGGCTCGGCGCGCTGATCGTTTTGTTCTTAAATACTTCTGCCTATAGTGCGGAGATTTTCTACGGCGCTCTTCGGGCAGTGCCCAAAGGTGACCTTGAGGCCGCCGATGCCTACGGATTTAGCGGGCTTACCAAGTTCCGTAAAATCATTTGGCCAACCCTGTTGCGACTGGCATGGCCTTCGTATACCAACGAAGCTATTTTTTTATTTCACGCCACAGCGCTGGTATTTTTTTCCGGGTTTCCCGCCTGGCGACAAAAGGGAGATGCGCTGTACTATGCCAGCTACCTTGCGGAAAAAACCTATAATCCGTTTATTCCCTACCCGATAGCGGCGGTGTACTTTATCGCTTTTACGCTGCTCATTATTCTGCTCTTCAATGCTGCGAATAAACGACTCAATCGACACCTGCCATCGAACGAACAACGGCGTGTTCGCTACAAGCCAAATTTGGTGCGTTAAAGTTCGTGTACCGATCAGGCACAGCCTACCCGTCAAAGGCGGTACACTCGGTAATCGAGTGCGTATGTCTTGCATGAGATACTCTTTCTGAATTAACGGGAACTCCATTGATGCCTCAGGAACTGCGCATTGCATCATTACAACACGTACCAATCCCAAATGACCTGAACAGCACGTTGAGGCAACTGTCTGAACGTGCGCACGAAGCGGCCGACAACGGAGCTCAACTGCTGGTCGTGCCCGAAGCCAGCATGACCGGATACAACATTTCACTGTCTGCCATGCAGGCCATTGCAGAACCTGACGATGGCGAACTGACACGCAGCGTTGCGGATATCTGCATCAGACATAACATTGCCATCGCCTATGCCTTTGCTGAAAATGCGGGTAATGACTTTTATAACTGCGTACAAGTTATTAATGCAGTCGGCGATGTCTGCGGCAAATATCGAAAAACGCATCTTTGGGGTGATCTCGACCGCACATTGTTTTCTGCAGGCGCTGACCTGGCTCCGGTGTTTTCTATTGACGACTGGAACATCGGACTACTGATTTGCTATGACATTGAGTTCCCCGAATGCGCTCGAAGGCTCGCTCTTGAAGGGGCAAACCTGTTGCTGGTACCCACCGGACTGATGCGCCCGTGGCGAGAAGTAGCAGAGATGGTGGTACCGGTTCGAGCCTACGAAAATCAACTGTATATCGCCTATACTAACTATTGTGGCAGCGAGGGCGATCTGACTTACGAAGGCCGTAGTTGCATTGTTGGCCCGGATGGCAAAGACCTGGCCCGAGCTGGCCCGACCACTCCCGAGTTGTTGACCGCCACACTCAGTAAGTCGGCAATTGCAGACACAAAAAAAGCGTTGCCCTATCATCGAGACAGGCGGCCAGGCTTGTACACCGGTTTACAGCAGCCATAGTTAGATTTACATAGCTACATATACATAGCTTCATATACATAATTACCTGGCTTTTATTAAGCGCACCAGCACCGAGCATCAGTATCTGTCGTGACTCACGCTACTTCATCAGCAGAAAAACCGGTTACCGTCTATGGCCCTGACTTTCCGTTCGCCTACGACCAATGGGTTAAACATCCCGATGGCCTCGGTTCCCTGCCAAAGCAGATCTTCGGCGAAGAGATAGCCATTGTCGGAGGCGGTGTCTCCGGTATGATCGCCGCTTATGAGCTGATGAAACTCGGTCTAAAGCCGGTAATCTACGAGGTGGGTCGACTGGGCGGGCGTCTGCGATCAGAGCAGTTTGCCAATGCCAATGAGGGCATTGTTGCCGAGCTGGGCGGCATGCGCTTTCCGGTTTCCGCCACTACCTTTGACCACTACCGAAGCCTGCTGGCGCTTGAAACAAAACCCTTCCCAAACCCGCTGACAAAGGCCGCGGGCAGCACGGTCATTGATCTTGCAGGCGAGACACTATACGCCGAATCAGTAGACGATCTGCCGCCAATCTATCGGGAAGTAGCGCACGCCTGGAACGAAGCTTTGGAAACGGAGGCACAGCTGATTCCGCTTAAGCAGGCTATACGCGACCGCAACGCTGCTGCCATAAAAACCTACTGGGACCCGTTGGTTCGCACCTGGGACGACAGAACATTCTACGATTTTATTGCAACGGCGCCATCCTTCAAAAAGCTGAGCTTCAGGCATAGGGAAATTTTCGGCCAGGTGGGCTTTGGCACCGGTGGCTGGGACTCTGACTTTCGAAATACGATGCTTGAGATTCTGCGTGTTGTGCTGACTGAGTGTGATGACAATCAACAATACATTGTGGGGGGCTCTGAACAACTGCCCAGAAAACTGTGGACACACCAGCCGGAGAACCCTGTCCACTGGAAGCAGGGAACCAGCTTGTCATCGCTTCATCGCGGTGCAACCAAACCCGGCGTTGCTCAAATAGAGCGGGTTACCGATGAACTGATTGGCGTGACGGATGAATATGGTAACACCAGTGAATACAAGGCTGTGATCGCCACGTGCCAAAGCTGGCTGCTAACCACTGGTATAGATACCAGTGAATCTTTGTTTTCACATGATCACTGGATGGCGCTGGATCGCACCAGTTATATGCAGTCGTCAAAAACATTTGTCATGGTTGACAAACCGTTCTGGAAAGAGCGTGATCCGGCAACCGGCAAACACCGCATGAGTATGACACTGACCGACCGACTCACTCGCGGCACGTATCTTTTTGACAATGGTACAAACCAGCCCGGTGTGATTTGCCTGACCTATACATGGATGGCTGACGCGCTAAAAATGCTGCCGCTACCAGTGGAACGCCGTGTGGATCTTGCGCTGGCAGCATTGGCAAAAATATACCCCGATGTTGATCTTCAAAGCCACATTGTCGGCCAGCCGATTACTATCTCTTGGGAAGACGACGAGAATTTTCTTGGTGCCTTTAAAGGCGCCCTGCCCGGTCACTACCGATATAACCGCCGAATGTTTACGCACTTCATGCAAAGAGAGTTTCCGCCCGAACAGCGTGGCATCTTTATAGCGGGCGATGATGTATCGTGGACTCCTGGCTGGGCTGAAGGAGCGGTGCAGACCGCACTAAATGCCACCTGGGGAGTGATCAATCATCTGCAGGGCAAGTGCCCGGCAACCAATCCAGGCCCGGGAGATCTGTTTGAAGAAGTACAACCCATCGATCTGGAAACCTGATACGCCGGACTCGATCCCTGGTTTAGCTCAGTACCTGCATAAGAGCTTCCCGGGCTAGCGCTGCAACTCTAACTTTTAAGTATTTATATCGTTGTTCGAAAAGGCTGGCATTTCATTGCCAGCACTTTCCATTCAGCTGTTACTTACTACTGTCGATAACGGTTTACAACGCCATCGTTGTATCTGACAAAAGTAGATTGAACCTAACTCTCCATCGGGCCACCCGCCTCTTTCCAGTCTCCGATACCGCCAATATTTGTGACTGATGTATAACCCATGTCAGCCAGTGTTTTACCGGCAAGTGCGGCCTGACCACCGGCGCCGCAAACTAAAAACAATGGAGCGTCCTTTTGCAATGCTTCGTTGTAGAATGGCGTTGCCGGATCAGCAACAAACTCAATCATGCCACGCGGAATTCGGTGGGCACCCGCGATAGTACCCGTGTCGGCGATACCGGCCGAGTCACGCACATCAACAAACACACCTTTTCCATGGTGGCTGATAGCCTCCTCAGCGGAGATGCGGGTAACAGCTGCATTAGCAGCATCAAGATAATCCTTTGCAGTCTTCATTCTTAAGCCTTAAGTGGTTGCGAAAAGTGATTTAAGAGTAATGTAAATCACGGGCGTGCGCCAGACCAGCCGCATTGCAGGCATAAGCACCTGAAGTGATAACCTTGATTGAAGTATATGCACACCCCTCAAACAAGGTTTTTATTGCGATGATAGAGACTTACATACCCACGCAAGCGGTTAAACCGTCAGCCTTGAGATAAGTCTTCTGCGATCATCAGCGGGTTGCCGTCAGGATCGAAGAATGCTGCAACCTTGACCATGCCTTCAACCTCTATGGTTTCTCCATCGAATGCTACACCTTCAGCCTCCAGCGCCGCTCTGGCCTGATCGAAGTTCGGCACACCAAACACGGGCATGGTACTGCCAGGGCTGACCTTTTCGGCATCGCCCAATCCGATGGTAACGCCAGCTGTGTTGGTTGCCAGTTCAGTCCAGCCAGCCTCATCTGCAGAAAATAATTCGTCGAAACCGAGGTGTTTTTTGTACCACGCAGCACTTACAGATCGGTCAGAAACAGACAGTGCGATGGTGATGGTATTGTCCGGTGAGATGGTTGACATGCTATGCTCCGTTTTAGCTTAAACCATAAATATAGTAACTATAATAAATGGACAATCAGTCTCTCGTCAACCTGTGTTCACGAAGTTGGGCCCTGACAGCATTAAGCCTGATTGCCAGTGGCACCAGCGCGCGAGTGTCGCCACTGGCCGCAGCTGCGGGTTGCGGGCGAACCGCAATGAGCGCGAGTGTCGTCCATTTGCTTGAGATGAGGTTGCTTGAGCGAAATCCGGGCTTTGGGCACCCGATGAGGCCAGAGTTTCGTTTGACTCCCGCAGGCACAGCAGTCGCGGCGTGGGCAGCCGAGTTGAATAATCTTATCGACCTTGAGCAGGACCGCAGTATTATTCGCAGCAAATGGTCATTGCCACTGTTGAGCTGCCTGCCACGGGAAACCCGATACGCTGAATTGCGGCGCGCGCTGTCACCGGTCACGGACCGCGCTTTATCGCTCTGTCTGGGGCAACTCACATCAAGAAACTGGGTCTCGAGAATGGTCTCCGCGGATACTTCACCACCGGCTGTGAGCTACCGAGCAGTCAATCATGGATTAACCCTGCACCATCAGCTGCAACGCTTGCCTGATGTCATCTGACTAATGCAGCCTGCCTATATACTGTGCCCTGCCGTGTCGACGGCCAGCTCCACAACTTTGCCGCCCCGCAGCACTGACACGGTAAACTCTTTGCCATCCGGCAACGCGGCTATCTGTTCTTTGATGGCAGCGAAATCATGCGGCTCATCGCAGATAACACCATGAATAGACAACACGATGTCACCTCCCAGTGTGATCGTGGTGCCAGCCAGACTCACCGGAATCTGACCACCACGCAAGCCCGCTTTCTGTGCAATAGAACCTCTCACAACATGCTGCACCAGCATACCCGTTGCCTGCGGCACATTCAGCGCTGATGCAATGTCAGGAGTTAGCAGTATGCCATCGAAGCCTGTCCAGAAATCCGACGCCTGCATAAGTGATTTCTTTGCTCCATTAATTGATACCGCAAAGCCAATACCGTTAAAGCCACCGCTCTTGCTTAATATAAAACTGACAATGCCTATTACCTTGCCTTCCCGGTTAAACATTGGGCCACCGGAATTACCCTGGTTTATAGCGGTGTCGGTTTGCAAAAAAGTGACCGACTCACCACCTGCCATCAGGCCTCTGTCCATACGCCCTGACAGATTGCCTACAGACAACGTGTGTTCAATACCAAACGGGGCACCAATTACAAACACGGGCTCACCGATGCGCACGGCACTCGAGTCAGTAGTCTCCGCTAATACAATATTTTCAGGTGGTTTTATCAACTTTAGCAAAGCGATATCGCTTGAGGGAATCGACGATACGATTGTTGCTTCAGTGGTATAGCCATCTTTGAATTTAACCTGAATTCTATTGGCAGTATGAACCACGTGAGCGGCGGTTATGACCTTGTCATTCTCGATGACCACACCAGAACCCAGGCCCCTTTGCGGCACTTGTTTTTGGCTATCATAGTTGCTGGTATGAATGGTCACTACTGCAGGACTTAACTTCGCATATAGCTCAGAGAAATCCTCGGCAAACCCAGTGATTGGCAGCGAGACCAATAAGGCCAGAAATAGTCTAATTATCCGCATTGCACATTCCTTTTATCTGCCGAGCTTATCGGTTCGACCTCACTTCTCAACCGTAGTTCCCCCGACTCACTTGCGCGGGCTTCCCTGGAACGCAACTATCAACTAACTTCAGTGAGTATGACAAACTATAAGTAAGCTCCCGGGGCTGCTGCAGGGCTACTGTATTGGCTCCCGAACCAACCGGTACCAATCAGATTTTGTTGCATACGATCTAACCAGCCTGTCTGCGGGAGGCACACTGATGTCCTATATGCAGGAGGTGTGTCCCGTATCAAGTAGTTTAAAAGCGGAGAGTGGCGCCATTTCAAAAAACGCACAAAGAAAAAGTGAACTACTCGCGGTGCTGCCTCCCGGGAACAAATCGGATTGGACTGCCGCGTTAGCTCTAACGGTTAAAACGCAAAGCAGGCCAGATAAGATTAACCGACTCACACACGCTGAGTATCGTCATCCAGGCCTTCCAGAATTTTTGCAAATTGCGAACGAAATGCACGACGATACAAAACCAGACTGACCCAGATAGTCGCCACAATAAATAACAGCGGGCTCAAAAACCACGCGATTGCTGCGAGTGCAAAAAAGTAAGAATTCATCCCGGTCGAAAAATGACGCGCGCCCAGCGTATGCATTTGCGCCACTGCTGTCGCATAGCGTTCGTGCTCGCTATCGGTGGATAACGAACTCGGTACCGATACATCCGGGGACGCTCCTATCATGATCAATACGTAGTTGAAGAGTCGGTAACTCCAGGCGAACTTAAAGAATGCAAACGTAAAGATAAAAATAACCAGCAGTACCTTTAACTCCCATGCCGTTCTGGTAAATGGCGATGCAAACGGCAATTCATTCAACAGCGTTTGCGCCTGATCAGATGCACCCAGTGCTGCCATCAATCCGCCGATAAGCAGTATTGATGTTGAAGCAAAAAATAACACACCGTATTGAAGTGTGTTTTGAATAAGCGCGTCGGGCATCTTTGGATCACGCAACACCATATTAACCATCCAGCGCTGTCGATGCTGATGCATCCGATAGGAGATGGTTCTGTGTTTCAGGCGTGAATGATTAATAATCCAGTAGTGCAGTACCCATGATGCAAAAAACAACAGCAATGCAAAACAGTCGAGCAGCCCGAAACCGACATTTTGTAAAATCGCGATCACACCAGACAATTTAATCGGACCTGGCCTTTATTCTATTCATGAGGGTTCGGCGTCTGAATTAATGCAGGCTAGAACGGTGCAGACTTGGGTGTCCGCGGGAATGGTATAGCGTCGCGAATATTCTCCATACCAGTGACGTAGTTTATCAGTCGCTCAAAACCCAGACCAAAGCCCGCATGTGGCACAGTGCCATAGCGGCGTAAATCCCGATACCACCATAGTTCGTCTTTAATGCCCTGTGCGTCGAGCTTGGCATCGAGTACGTCCAGCCTTTCTTCACGTTGACTGCCTCCAATTATCTCACCGATGCCCGGAGCCAGTACATCCATCGCTGCCACGGTTTTACCATCTTCGTTTTCACGCATGTAAAACGCCTTGATCTCTTTCGGGTAATTACGCAATACAATGGGTTTACCAACGTGTTCCTCGGTTAAAAATCGTTCGTGCTCTGATTGCAAATCAGACCCCCAAACCACGGGATATTCAAACTTCTTTTTGCAGTTGGTGAGTATTTCAACAGCCTCGGTGTACTCCATTTGTACAAACGGAGATTCAATTACCTGCTCCATGCGTTTGATACATTCCTTGTCCACTCGTTGTGCAAAAAATGCCATGTCGTCAGCACAGCGATCGAGCACCTGAGTGAACAGGTACCGCAGCATATCTTCGGCTAATGCTGCGTTCTCATCGAGCCCTGCAAAAGCGATTTCCGGTTCAATCATCCAAAACTCGGCAAGGTGCCTGCTGGTGTTGGAATTCTCAGCACGAAAGGTTGGGCCAAAGGTATAAACCCTGGACAGGGCCACCGCGAATGATTCGACATTCAACTGACCTGATACCGTTAGAAACGATTCGCTGCCAAAGAAGTCTTCGGAAAAATCGACACTGCCCTTGTCTGCCGCTTGCGCGGAGATCGGCAGATTAGCCAGATCAAGGGTACTTACACGAAATAATTCTCCGGCACCTTCACAGTCACTGGCAGTGATGATGGGTGTGTTTACCCAGTGGAATTCTCGATCATAAAAGTAATTGTGTACGGCATTAGCCAGCGTCGTGCGCACCCGGCTGATTGCACCAAAGGCATTGGTGCGCGGCCGCAGGTGAGCCACCGAGCGCAGATATTCGAAGGTATGTCTTTTCTTTGCCACCGGATAGGTCTCGGGATCATCGACCCAGCCGACCACCGCTACTTCATCAGCCTGAATCTCACAACTCTGACCCCCGCCTTGTGACTCAACGAGTTTGCCCGTGACCACTACAGCACAGCCTGCGGTCAGCTTCAGTACCTCGTCCTGATAGTTGCCAATGTCACTGGCGACAACTGCCTGTATGCCATCAAAACAGGAGCCATCATAGACATTCAGAAAAGAAATACCGGCCTTTGAGTCCCGCCGACTTCGGACCCAGCCGCGCACAGTGACAATTTGACCAAAAGACCCTTCCGAGGCCAGCAATTTTTTGACAGAGAGACTACTCATGGGTATCCAGGGCTATCGTGATGTTGACTGTCTAATAATAGCCCGCAAATCACTGTGCAATGAATATTGTCCGGTAACAAATAGCGGCTGTAGATCAGAATAGGTCACTGCAGCAGATGGATTTACGCGCAGGTAATGCCACAAGCGCAGTTCGTACTGTCCCTCACAGCAGATTCGTAAGGTCGCTTGCCGCAGAAATACCTGGCCGCACACGGCCCGTTTATTCGTTTGCTTCACTAAGGATGGACAATCGCCATGATTCGCCACATATTCGCCGCGGGGGGCGCGCGCTGCGCACACCAGGTCGAGGTGCAGGCCTTAACTATGTACCTGAGGCAACAAAAACGGACGGCTTTGCAGATAGCCGGAGATACGATGCACGGTCGAAAGCAGCTGCCCGAATGACTATCAGCCAGGAAAGCTACCGAAAGGGAGACTAGAAGATGTCTGAATCCGCGACAACAAGCTTTTCCATTGACGAGTAAAATCCTGACAGATCTTCTTTTGCACCGTAACGCGGTACATCATGCATTTTCATGTAGGGTCGAGAGTTGACCTCCAGAAAAATGCAGCGCTGCTGTGTATAGGGAACTTCTATTCCTTTCTCGAATATGACATCAATCCCCAACACGGTGGCATCGAACACATCGACAATCTTGTTGAACAACTCCTCGTTTTCTCTGGGGATAGAATCGCGTTCTATGGTTTCAACCACCCCGCCAGGTGCCAGCGCGACACGATTGAACAAATACACGCGCTCACCGTCAGCCGGTATTGTGCTCAGCGTTTTACCCTGTCGCGACAGGTAGGAGATTACCTGCTGGCTCTTCTGGATCGGATAAATTGTCGGGTTCAGCTGCATCTCTCTGCGGATGGCATTCTCCGCGTCGATCAGGATACCAATGTCGTCCTCACCATTACCGTCAACAAACGGAGGATACCGCCTGATTACTGAGGCAAGATCATCGCGAGTTGCCAGAACACGGTAGTTTCGGCCAAGCAAGTATTGCTCGACAACGCTCGTTGGCCACCATACTTTCACCCACAATGCCGCTTTCCACAACTCTTTGTAGTTGTTAATCGGGAAGTGACTGCCACGCGAAAACCCGCTGACATTTGGCTTAATACAGAGCGGAAATCCGTGCTCACGCGCAAACTTGTGCGCAGACCAAGGGCTTAGAAAGATTGCGCCTTTGGCGTGAGGTATGTCGTGTTCACTGAATTTACTGCGCGCCTGCGCTTTGGAACGACAACTTCTGCGAACGGCCAGCGAGTTGTAGTTGCTGCAGCCATTCATATATTTCTGGCTTATCCAGCCGTAGATCTTCTTGCGTATACCGTTCACGTTAGCTGCAATGGATGTTTACGGCATTGTTGCCATTTTTGTTCGCTGCCTGCATCTTGCCGACAGGCACATTCGAGTTCACAGATCGCTCAAGCAATGCCTGCTGTGCAGCCTGGTGCTTGCGCCCGTACAGTGTCATGCGAATAAAGACTGCCGGTGCATTTGGCTTGTGTCCCATATCTCTGGTTACTCTTGCCAGCGACCCGCTGACTGTCAAAGCAGATCGTATTTTATTAAACACGGAATGCTTGTCATCCATCAGGTGAATGGGCATCGGTGTGAACAGGTTAATCTCGATCACGTGGAAGTCACCGTTGATCAACTGTTCGATCGTATCTGCCCTGACACTCAGTCTGGACTGGCCAAAGTGCCCGATCTCTCTAACGTAGCCACTAATTTTGGTCAGTTCCGACGGTGTCAGCGTGTTGGTGATATCGCAGTACTTTGAATCCTGATTGTTGATGCCGTTGATCGGATACTTGTGCGTTCCGTTGACGGTTTCAGTCACGGTCAGGTAGTCAGGGTGCTCGGAGGCCTCGCCGGTAAACGTTGTGAAAATCTCAAACTCGCGCGCTTCAGGTGCCGCGTGTTGTACCAGATATTGAACAGGCCCGTTTTGCATTTGGCGCGACAGCATTCGAAACTGATGTTCGTTATCTGCTCGTTCAATACCGACTGAGTTTTGTCCCCACTCGGGCTTTAAGAACACCGGGAAACTCGCCGGCATATACGCATCATCGAGCCTTTGCTGGTGCAGACGCCACTTGGCTGGAATCATTTGATCGAGAGCGATCTTCGAAAAAATGCCGCGCTGACGGCAAAAATGCTTCGAATTGATTTGAAAATAATTCCAGGGTCGCGCGCGAAGCCGCAGGCAACACAGAATATATGACGCGATGATCAATACAGAAAGAGTGCTTTTCATACCGGGAATTTGTTCATCAGGACCATCACAAAGTGTATGACCGTATTATATCGCACAAATTCAATTCGAGCGTCCACAGGCTTGGCACGAGCAATTCCCACCGACGGATCCGATAACACAAAAAACGAAGAGAACTGTGAAAACGAAGTATTTATCCGGATTATGCAGCCTCAATCGCCATATCAGGTTACTGATCAGTAAAATCCGTTTCGGATATATTCTATTTCACAATGATTGCGCGGCCATTATTACTTAACTGCAATGTCATGTGAGCCACGCGCACTCCCCTGACCTGCCATCAACATGCGCGAATATTCTCGAGATGACCCGTTTCAGCTGAGTGCATTACCATCCGAAATCGGCCAATAGACCTGTGACGCGATAGCGAACGAAGGCCGATAGCAAATGCACAGACTCACGGCCTGTTGATTGATCGGTATATGCAGTGAACCCTGATCATCTGCCATTGATACAAAGTGGGGGATCCGGGGGTCGGGGCCAACAATGGTTGCTCACTGCCCGGCAGTGAAGGCAGCTTTTACGCGAAAGGAAGTGTCATTAGTGGCAAGGGAGTGGCGGGCGGTATCTACAGAAAGCACCACAGGCGCTTATTCTTCAAGCCGGTTACCAGCGTTACGCCTCTAACGGTTGTGGGAACAACCTGATAACTCGTGCTTTTCATATTCCCCGTCGTTGGCGGCCTGTCCACGCATACTCTGATCACTGGTGGTTGTTGCTATTTCCACCTGCCCGTTTGGAACCAGCAAGTAGCATTTACCGAAAACCCCTTTGCTGATCGTACCACCAGTGACAGCAATGCGATTTCTCACATCGTCACTTGTTCGCGCTGCAAATAACCACTCATTAAACTGTTGCTGATCCTGTGCCAGCGCCGGTGCTGCAGAGCGATTACCGCCCGCCCCAAAAGCCTTGAGTGATTGTTCATCCATGCTTGTCCGCTCTGTCAATGCTGGTGCCCTCTGGTGTTTGTAATGTTCTTGGGGATGTTCTTTAGAATTGGCTTTGGGATTGGCTTTTGTGTTGGTCTTTTATACTGGTCTTTTATGTTGCTGCCTACGGGCAGCACTCCGGATGCCTGCCGCTGCCGGCGCGTGTATCGGCGGATCACGGAAAACCTTGAGTGCAGGATACAGGGACATTAAGCAGAGAGAGTCTGTTGCGGTGCCGTGTGGCAGAACACATCAACAACCGGCTATCCGGTTACCCGGAATGATTCTCCCGCCAATGGCTCGCTATCTCACCGCGCGTTGCCACCCACACTGCCGGCTGTGAGCTGACGTAGTCGAGAAATCGCGCCAGCGCCTGAGCTCTGCCTGGTCGCCCGACCAACCGACAGTGCAATCCAATCGACATCATTTTCGGCTGTTCGGCGCCCTCTTCGTAGAGACAGTCAAAGCTGTCCTTCAGGTACTGGTAGAACTGCTCACCGGAATTGAAACCCTGCGGCGTGGCGAAACGCATGTCGTTCGCATCGAGCGTGTAGGGCACCATCAGCAGAGGGTTTGAGTAGTCATTGCACCAGTACGGCAAATCATCAGCGTAGGTGTCGGCACACCAGTCAAACCCTCCCTCCTCGGCAGAAAGCCGGATACTGTTCGGGCTGGTGCGTCCGGTATAGATGCCCTTCGGTCTGCTGCCCGTCGCTTCAGTGTGAATGCGAATCGCCTGTTGCAGGTGCGTACGCTCCTCCTGCTCGGAGACATGCTGATAGTCTATCCAGCGATAGCCGTGTGTCGCTATTTCCCACCCGGATTCCACCATCGCCGCTACCGCTGGCGGGTTTCGCTGTAATGCCATCGCCACAGCAAACACGGTGACCGGCATATCTCGCTTGCTGAATAATCGATGCAGCCGCCAAAAGCCGGCGCGGGAGCCGTATTCGTAGATCGACTCCATATTCATATGTCGCATGTCGGCTATCGCGTCTGCACCGACAATTTCAGACAGAAATTTTTCAGAGGCCGGATCCCCGTGTAACACACAGTTCTCTCCGCCCTCTTCATAGTTAATTACAAACTGCACGGCAACACGGGCTTTTCCGGGCCATTCAACCCTGGGCGGTGCCGCACCATAACCCACCATGTCTCTCGGATAGGAATCGTCTGTCATGTTTTTTCTCGTGTACGGTAAGTACCGGCCCACAGCACTGACCTGATTATAGGTGACCTCGGTAACCCGGATATTATTCAAGACAGGCCTGCAAGGTCAGCTCTCGAGCAATAAGTCCTCGAGCCGAAACCGGACGATGGCATGCACCTGTTCAAGCGCCTGCTCAACCTCCTGATCAAAGTTGTTCTCCAGCCTGCGATCAAATTGCTCAAAGATCTCCGCCACGGAACTGTTTAACCTCACCGCCACGATGCCAGGGAAGCCAAACTTATCCATAAAGCGTCTGTTGTAATGTTGCATTTGCCGATGCTGATCTGCCGGCAGATTGTTCAGACTAAGGCGGCTTTGTTCCGCTGTAGAACTCTCAGTCAACGATCCTTCGGTGGCGGCTTTACCGGCAAACTCCGGGTGCGCTTTCAACAACGCCAGCTGCCTATCTGAGCTACCTGTTTCTACGGCTGTTTTCATCGCCTGTTGCAGAGCCTCACGGTTCGCAAACGGGCGATTCGCAACCACCGCTTCCGCTACCCATGGAGAATGCTCGTACACACCGCCCAGTAATTCAACAAACGCCGAATCTGACAGTGCGTTGACTCGGGACATTGCGATTAAAGATTGTTCACTCATTTAAGTTTTGCAGCGTTGTATAAAGAGAAGGGACAATGGTAACGCCAGTATCGGGGGTGGTCAGCCGCGCTTCATAACGCCGGGTTGACGGCAAACGCGTGCCATCCTGAGCTAGAATTTCAGAGAAAAGCGACTCTGCGTGCGTCAGCGCACCTCCGTTTTGCTGACCACAGCGCGACGGGTCAATTGCGATCATAAACTCACCCCCACTCGACGGGCCGCCGTCTGGCTTGTCATTCGCTGTTGCCTCAAAGCTCAGCACATCACCAATCAGTGATCCGGCCAATAGCTCTATCATCATTGCTATTGCCGCTCCCTTGTGCCCGCCAAAAGGCAATTGTGCACCGGCCAGCGCCGCCGTCGGATCATTGGTGGGCTTGCCGGAGGCATCTATCGCCCACCCGTCGGGGATGGTTTTACCATCGCGCTCGTGTAACTGTATTTCACCGCGAGCACTGGCGCTGGCGGCCTGATCGAAGATAACTGCAGGCGCATTTTGTCGTGGCCAGCCGAACGCCATTGGATTGGTTCCGTACAAGGGCTTGATTCCACCGCTTGGCGCAACAAAACTCTTTGCACTGACAAAGGCAAACGCAACCAGCCCCAGGTCAGTCAGTCGCTCCACTTCCGGCCACAGCGCAGAAAAGTGATAGCTGTTAGTAACGGCGAGTGCCGCAATACCCTGACTTTTGGCCTTGCTGGCCAGTGGCTCGGCGCCGACTTCAAGGGCAAGCGGAGCAAAACCGTTATTGCCATCGACCTGTACAACAGCGGGCGCAAGGTCGTGCACAACGGGCACCGCGTCACCCGACACTTTGCCACTGCTCAGAGATGCACAGAATCCGGGAATGCGAAACAAACCGTGTGACTTGCAGTCGTCGCGCTCGGCATTGGTGACCGTATCAGCTACCGCCCTCGCCTGTTCACCAGAGGCACCGCACTTTAGCAGGCAATTCGTTGCCAGCTCGTGGACTTCGGACAAACTCAACGTCACCATTTCGCTCATGCCAGCTCGCTATTTTTTTACGTGTCGCAACATCCGCCGACGCTTGCGCTCCTGGCGCGGAGTCAGCTTGTTTCTGATGTGGCTATAAGGGTTGTCAGTGGTTTTAAAATCAATGCGGACCGGGGTTCCAAACAGCTTAAGTTCACGCTGATAAAAATTACTCAGATAGCGCCTGTAGGTATCGGGTACACGGTGCGTTTGATTACCGTGCACTACAATAACCGGCGGGTTCGATCCGCCCTGATGCGCATAACGCATTTTGATTCTGCGACCGCGCACCAATGGTGGCTGGTGTTGCACAATCGCATATTCCAGCATGCGAGTAAGCTCAGGCGTCGCCATATCGATCATCGCTGATTGGTAGGCACGATTAGCCAACTCGAAAAGGTTGCCAACGCCGGTGCCATGCAACGCCGAGATAAATTCAATACTGGTGAAACTCAGGAAATCCAGCCGCCGTGATATATCGGTCTTGATTTTGTCGCGCTGCTCAGCCGGCAGGCCATCCCACTTGTTGACTGCAACAATTACCGCGCGACCCTTGTCGATGATGTAGCCAAGCAGGTTTAAATCCTGATCGGCTATACTCTCGGTCGCGTCGAGCAGCATAATGCAGACATTGCATTCGTCGATCGCCTGCAATGTCTTGATGACACTGAACTTCTCGACCCGATCGGATATTTTACCGCGCCGCCGAACACCGGCAGTATCAATCAGAGTGTATTGATTGTCGTCGCGTTCAAAGGGCACATTGATACTGTCGCGGGTAGTGCCCGGCAGATCAAACGCGACCACCCTCTCCTCGCCGACGATACGATTGATCAAGGTAGATTTGCCAACATTGGGGCGACCAACGACCGCGAGGCGCAAGCCGTCATCGACTACATCTGCCTCTTCTTCGTCTAAACCCGGCAACAGCGCTTGGACCGCTTCGAGTAATTTCAGCAGCCCCCTGCTGTGTGTGGCCGCAATGCAGTGAGGGGTGCCCAGACCCAACTCAAAAAAATCCGCCGCGATCTGCGCTTCATCCATGGAGTCGGTTTTGTTGACCGTGACGCACACCGGACGATTGCTGCGGCGCAGCGTGTCGGCTATTTCGATATCGATGTGAGTGAGGCCATCTCTGCCATCGACCAGAAAAATTACAGCGTCTGATTCGCTGACTGCCTGCCAGGCCTGCGCCTGCATGCGGGTGTCGAGCACTTCGGACTCACCGTTCAAACCGCCGGTATCAACAGCTATATATCCGAAGCCACCAAGCTTACCGTCGCCGTATTTGCGATCACGAGTTAAACCCGCAAAGTCAGCGACAAGCGCATCACGGGTTTTGGTTAGTTTGTTGAAGAGTGTCGATTTGCCTACATTTGGCCGACCAACAATTGCGATCACAGGTTTCATCGCGGGAGTTTACCGCGTACAGGCCGCCTCGTGGAACTTCCGAGCGGCTTTTGGGAAACAAATTGGTGTTAGTGCTACCTTGCGCCCGGAACGACGGCAGTTAAAACGAAATTGCCGCCAGTCTTCCACCACGCAATTGCACATAGCCCTGACCATCACGCAGCACGGGCTGGCTCATTATCTGGCTCGAACCCACCTTGTGACGCCCAATAATGGTTCCATCAGCAGCGGACAACAAGTGCAAATATCCGTCGTAGTCGCCAACGACGATAGTGTCGCCATCAACAATGGCCGGTGCGGTCAATTTTCGGTAGGTCAGTGCGTCCTGTTCCCACACTACACTGCCATCAGCGGTGCTTAATCCCCACACCGTATCGAATTCATCAGTCACAACAACGATGTTTTCATCGACAGCCATACCCACCGACGATGACATATTTGTAGTCCAGCGGGTTGAACCACGCGCGGGATCAATCTGTGCCAGCGTACCCTGATAGTTGACCGCGTAGACATAGGCACCAGCCGGTCGTATATCCGCATCGAGGTCATTGAGTCGATCCACTTCAGAGCGACCGGCACTCTCGGACAAGCTGAGTTCCCAGGAAACCTGACCGTCAGCACCATGCAATGCGACAAGTTTGCCGTTATCGAGACCAACCAGTACGCCATCTGCCCCGACCAAAGGCCGCCCATTGCCATGCAGACTAAGCGCAGGCACATTGTAGGAGAACCGCCAGCGTTGTCTGCCAGAGTCTTTGTCTAGTGAGTAGACCTTGCCGTCTATGCTGCGAACGATCACATGGTCGATACCAGCCACCGGAGAGGCGATAACTTCGGACGACACGCGCGCGGACCAGACTCGACTGCCGTCTGTCTGCCGCAATGAGAAAACGTCGCCGTCGCCATTGGCGACGAACAACAGGTTGTCGTCTCCACTTATACCGGCGGTTAAATTGGGCCCGACATTCACAGACCAGTTTGTATCACCGGAACTACGATTCAGAGAATTGATCTTGCCGGTAGCACTGGCGGTATAAACAGCGTCATCTGTAACGTAGGGGGCGAATCGCACGGCAGGCCGCTTACCGCCGCCACCGATGCCCTTTGCCCAGACAGTTTTGGCACCGCGGATTGACTCAATTTGAGTCAACTCCGCAGGCACCACTTTTGGCGGTGAGTTGCAACCAGCGGCGATCGCAACGGAGGCGATCACCAGTACCAGTTTGACGACGGAGCTACGCCTGGGGTCCGGCCACCTGACAGACGATAAGCCCGGACAGCTCCAGATCATGATTTTTCGTCAGTCACTCGATCACCGGGCTGCGCCAGATCATCCAGTTTCATTTGCAGATCTTGCGCAGAAGCCGTGCGAGCACCGGATTCTCTGGCTCGCTTGTAGGCAACCAGAGCCTGCTCGGCGTCGCCTTTGTCGAGATAAATATCGCCGCGAATCTCATCGACCATGCCAGCATAGGATTCACCGGTAACACTGTCCAGCAGCGTTAGCGCTTCGTCGTGTTTATCCTGCGCGGCCAAGACGCGAGCCAGACGCAGACGCGCGATCGATTTGATCTCTTCGAATGAGCCCGAGTCAAGCGCCCATCGCAAGGCGTCCTCTGCTTTTGGCAGGTCTTCTTTCTCGACATGAAATCTGGCTTCCGCCAGACTTGCCATGGCCGCGTAGGCGGTACCACCATGTTCGGACTTCAGACTGTCAACCTTGCCCAGGAAGGTTTCGCCCTCGTCTTTGTTCTCGAGCGATTCCATCACCGAGGTGTAGGCACTCGACGCGGTCTCTGCCACCGTATTCTGGTGGCCCTGCCAGGAGCGCCAGCCAAAAATAAGTGCGAGCCCAAGACCAATGCCCATCAACACAGCGCGGCCATTTTCGGCCCACCACTGCTTCAGCGCTTCGACTTGTTGTTCTTCTGTTTCGTAATCAGCCATCAGATTCTTTACCGTGCAGACGCTGTTGCGCCCGATCCATCTTATAGGTATATGTTATACAAATATTGCCCGCAGCGTATCAATCAACCGGCTTTCTTCAACGGTTTGCTGATCTGACTTTTCGCGCAAATTCTTAAGCCCGACAGTGCCGTTTTCCAGCTCTGTCTCTCCAATAATTACAGCAACTTTCGCCACACTCTTGTCAGCCTTCTTGAACTGACTTTTCATACTTCCACCGCCACAATTGCAGATTACCGTCCAGTGGGGTTCGGCCTCGCGCAGCATTTCTGCCACCGCTAACCCCCGCACAATCGCCTTGTCACCAGCGAGAATCATAAACACATCGGGCCGGGGTTCAGTGTCGTTGCAGCCCAGTTCGTCTATCAACTCAACCAGCCGGTCCATGCCCAGCGCCCAGCCCACTCCCGGGGTCAGCCTGGCACCCAATTGTTCTGTCAACCCATCATAACGACCGCCAGCGCATACCGTGCCCTGCGCTCCAAGTCGACCCGTAACCCACTCAAACACTGTGTGGCTGTAGTAATCGAGACCTCGAACCAGCCTGGTGTTTACCTCGAAATTGATCTTGCATGTCGTGAGCGTCTCTTTTAACGCCGCAAAGTGCTCGGCTGATTCGGCCTCGAGGTGATCGATGATCTGCGGAGCGCCACCGACGATATCTTTCATTTGCGGGTTTTTGGTATCGAGCACTCGCAATGGATTGGTCTCGAGTCGCCGACGTGAATCATCATCCAGATCGGATAAATGGTCAGTCAGGTAGTCAACCAGGATTGCCCGATACCGGACACGGTCTTCGGATGAGCCAAGAGAATTAATTTGCAAGGCGACGTGTTCCGTGAGTCCCAACCGCTGCCAAAGCCGGGCGCTTAGCAAAATCAGTTCAGCTTCAATATAAGGGCCGGCCATGCCATACACCTCGGCGCCTACCTGTGAGAATTGTCGATAACGGCCGCGCTGCGGGTTTTCCCTGCGAAACATCGGACCGACATACCAAATGCGGGAGACCTGATTGTTAGTAAGCAACCCGTGCTGAATGGCCGCGCGCACACAACTCGCTGTATTTTCCGGACGCAGGGAGAGGAGATCACCATTGCGATCTTCGAAGCTGTACATTTCTTTTTCAACGATATCGGTGACGTCGCCGATGGACCGCTTGAACAACTCGGTTTTCTCGAGCAGTGGCGTACGCATTTCCCGATAGCCGTAGGCCGCTGTCAGTTCGCGGACATGCTGTTCGAGAAAGTGCCAGTGGTGAACAGCATCCGGCAGGATGTCACGCACACCTTTGATGCTTTTGATTGTTTGTGCCATAACAGTCGTTATTTGACTTCGTTTGTTTGTGCCGCACAGCTTCAAGTTTATGCAGACCTGCATCATCTACGACAGTGCTGTGGCCTACGGTTTAACTATTAGAAGCGTTTGTGCAATCTTCATTATTTTTATTTTTTCACAAACCGGCAAGTCGAGTGAAGTTAATCGACAGGCCGTCAAGCACGTAACCCAATTGATTACGTTACAACTGTTCTTCTACTTATTGCCAACAACTTGTTGCCAACACCCTATTGCGACCAACAATGACGGCTCACAACATTAACACGCTACGCTCATAGCATTGATACGAATCGGCGCAACGTGCCGCTGCTGCTCTACTGTGCAGCTAACGTTCTGGCCTGACTGGAACGTGGATATGCCTTCACCAACTGTTCCGCAAATCTGTCAGCAGCCGTATTGTCTCCCAACTGCCGCCTGATGTTTATTCCAACAAACAAGCTTTGTGGAGACTGTCTGGCCAACGTAAGGAAGCGAGAATAATAGGCATCGGCAAGCGTCGCGTCACCTGTTTTTAGTTTCAATTCTGCCATGTGCAGCATAGCGGGCGCGAAAACGGCACTTTGCCTGATTGCGTTGCGGAAATGTTTATCTGCCATCTCGTGGCGTCCGGCTTCCATGGCGCAAACACCGGCGTTATCAAGGGCGTACTCTGGCGTTCGATAGAACTTGTTATCTGCAGCTTTGAGAAACTGCTGGATAGCTTCTTCCGTTTTACCGCGTTCACATAAAAAGATACCGAAATTGTTGCGATACTCAGCGCGTTTCGGATCAAGCTTTATCGATTTTATAAACGCCTTTTCAGCAGCATCGGGCTGCTCAAGCTGCACAAGCAGCTTGGCGTGGGTATTGTTGGCCAGCGCATTGTTCGGGTCCTGGTGCAGCGCTCGTTGCAATTTAATTTGTGCGGGCTCAAGTTCACCTGCGGCAAGGTAATTGGTTGCCAGTTCAGCGTTGTAACTCGCAGCCTTCTGATCATCAGTAAGGCGACCGAACATCGGGTTTGTCGCACACCCCGATATGAGAACGGTAGCGGTAACTACTATTGCCGCTAATCGGGCAGGAACAGTTTTTCTCACAGACTCTCTCCGTAACGAGGTTTCATAAACTTCAACACGCGTTTGCTTCTATCATTAACCTGACCTGCCAACTGACCACATGCACCGTCAATGTCATCACCACGGGTTTTGCGCTTCGTCGCGACAATTCTGTTTTTATGCAGAATCTGCCAGAAGCGATCAATCGCCTCATCTGACGAGCGCTGATACCCGGACTGTTCAAACGGATTGAACGGAATCAAGTTGACCTTGCATGGAAACCCCTTCAACAGTTTGACCAGTTGCCTGGCATGCTCCGGCTGATCATTAACGCCTTCGAGCATGACGTACTCAAACATCACATGACGTTTGCGATCACCCTGCCCGACCCAGCGCCTGCAGGTATCCATCAACTCGGATATCGGATACTTGTCGTTCAGCGGTACCAGTCTGGATCGCAAGGCATCATTAGCCGCATGCAAAGACACAGCCAGCGACACATCAACGGTCTCTTTCAGCTTGTCCATCGCAGGTAGCACACCACTGGTGCTCACGGTAACCCGGCGTTTGCTGAGTCCGTAGGCACTATCATCCAGCATCAGATTCAGGGCCTTGACAAGGTTGTTAAAGTTCAACAACGGCTCGCCCATCCCCATCATCACAACGTTAGTTATGCGGTGTTCCCGCGTAGCCGGACTTTGAGCTAGCAAATGTGTGGCCAACCACACCTGGCCGATAATTTCACCAGAGGAGAGATTGCGATTAAAGCCCTGCCTTGCAGTGGAGCAAAAAGAACAATCGAGCGCGCATCCGACCTGTGAGGAGACGCATAGCGTGCCGCGATTTTTCTCGGGGATAAAAACAGTTTCAATGGAATTGCCACCGCGCAGGCGAAAGATCCACTTGCTGGTGCCATCAGCAGACAAATTTGCCTGCTCTACCTCGGGGAGATAAATTTCGCTGACTTGAGACAGCTTTTGTCTCAGAGACACAGCAAGGTTGCTCATCTCGTCGAAGTCTGCCACCCCGTGCTGATACAGCCACTTGATGACCTGATCAGCACGAAACGGCTTTTCGCCGATCGAGGCAAAATACTCGCGCAAACCTGCCCGATCATAATCGAGCAAATTGACGCGATCCGTTTTAGTGGCTGTGACGGACATTAGATTGTCCCGCTCAGCGCTTCAGTCCTTTAACGTGTGCGTGGGCAAACACCACCGTCATCACCGAAGAAGTAAGCAATTTCAGTAGCGGCGGTTTCAGGCGCATCAGAACCGTGCACCGCATTTTCTTCAATGCCACTGGCAAAATCAGCGCGAATGGTGCCGGGTGCCGCATCTGCAGGGTTGGTAGCCCCCATCACTTCGCGGTTTTTAGCAATTGCATCTTCGCCTTCAAGCACCTGAACCATAACCGGCCCGGACGTCATAAACGCAACCAGATCGTTGAAAAAAGGACGTTCCTTGTGGACCGCATAAAATCCTTCCGCCTGTGCCTTGCTCAGGTGCAGCATTTTAGCTGCAACAACCTGCAGACCGGCTTTTTCGAAGCGATCGTAGATCTGGCCAATCACATTTTTCGCCACTGCATCAGGCTTTATGATCGAAATGGTTTGCTCAACTGCCATGGTTTTTGTCCTTCGTGTATCTGTTAATTAAGGGTGTAAGAAAAGGCGCAGAATAGTACAGTAATTTTGGTTTCACTGTGGAAATTAGTTGCCGGATAGCACCTGGTCACATGTTGGGCTAAGTGCCGCTTATGCGAAATCTGGTAAAAACGGACAACACAGGTCGCTCCGGGGTGTGTGCGCCTGCGTGGATTGCATCAATTATGGGGTTAATCTGACAGATTTCGAGCGGCCCGTTCAACCGGGATCTTTGCGGAAGCATTCCGCGTAGCGAGAATGCGCCAGGTTGAGCCCTTGCCTTCGATCTACCCGCATCTAAATCAGTATTTTGATTGATCGAGGAGGCGGGTCGGCGTCAGGGATGCCGCAGACAACGCAGGCAGGAATGGATGCGCGTCTGCGTAACCAGCTCCGCTCGCCGGGGCGGCGTCCCTAGCCAATTCGATGATTAAGATTGTCACCGGCCATCGTGATGCCCTGTTCCGCCGGATCCTGACTGCCAGACAACAGTCGCTCAAGATAACGCGCAACCACATCTATTTCGATATTTACCCGGGTACCGGGCTGGCAGCGGTCGAGATTGGTCTCGGTGAGCGTGTGCGGAACCAGATTCACTGTAAATCGAA
>CALGNZ010000063.1 GCA_937957915.1 uncultured Granulosicoccaceae bacterium
TTTCCACTCGGCGGGCAATCCTCCCTCGTAACTCGCATGGCCAGTTTCATGCGCTGTCGCATTAAGCGCTTCAAGAAAGTCAGTAGTTCGATAACGAGTCGTGATACGCAGATCACCTGCCGTACCGGTGCTAAACGGATGCACGCTTTGATCAAGCCTGCCCGAATCAAAATCAAAACCAAGGCTGCGCATCAGTTTTTCATTTAATACGTGTTGATTGGCAATCGGATATTCACCAGCGATTAAATGGCCGGTCGCGCTTTGCCACTCAGCCTGCTGATTCTGTACGCGCTCCAGCAACCCGGGCAATTCCATCCTCAACGTACTGAACACTGAGTCGACCAGACTCAGGCTATCTCCGGTACAGTAAAGATCGAGCAAAGCTTCATAGGGACTGGTTAACCTGCCACCAGCCATCTCCACCCTGCAACTGGCCTCTTCGCGCGATAACCTGACCACCTCTTCAAAATTTACCAAAAAGGCTGCCCAATCGTTATCCAGCCGCTGTTGCCGCCAGCCGTGCTCGCAGCGAGAACCGGCGAGAACCTTGGCTTTCACCAACTCTGCAGGAAGACATATCGCTTCCTGCCACTTCCGCCGCATCTCTCTTAACATGGCTTTTTCAGATCCGTCTGACACAACCTCGGTATCGCCGTCAATCTCATCAAACCAGTCGGACACTTCCGGCGCCACCAAATAGCGGTGACGAACACTGGCAAGTTCTGCTATCGCCTCTGCACGCGACTCATTACCATTGGATGGCATCATCACCATTTGATCCCAACTCAGATAGGTAATCGCATGATCGAGTCGATAAATTTGCTGGAATCGTTCGGTCAGTTTTTGGTAGCAACCCATAGCACGAGAATCCACATTACTTTTGATCGTACGCTAGTGTAGTGCAACTGCATGACGGTTTAAATTGATCTCGATTGCGATAACTTTCAGAGAACCGCGCGCTTAGACACTGTGGTCACGGTAGACAAATGTGAAGAGTTTTGCGACACCTTACAAAATTCGAATGCCGTATTTCACCATTCCTCAAAGATTTTCAGACCTAACCGATATGAATAGAGCTATTCGGCGGCATTGATTGTAGACAATAAATCAAGCCAAAAAAGCAGACAGACACTGTAGTGCCATCAACCCTGCAAGATTGGGATTGCGGTGATTGCAGGCCTCGCGGTACCGCGGGCATCATTTCGGTTAGACAGAAGGGACATCATTGTGGCAAAAGTCAGCCTTTCCATTTCCGGCGTAAGCGAAGGCATGTCCTCCGAAGAGGTTCGCCAGAAACTGGCACAGCTGTACGGTAAACCAGAGCAGCACTTTGAAAAACTCTGCCAATCGTTATTCATCATGCAGCAACCGTTTGTGCTGCTGAAAGATATCGATCAGGAAGTTGCAGACAAACACGAAAAACGCCTGGTAGCACTTGGGTTTACCTGCGACTTTGGTGATGGCGGACTTTCTCTGGTGCCGACCGCAACAACCACTGCAGCTGCAGCGTGCTGCCCGGCTTGCGAACAGGTCTGTGGCGACGCAGAAACCTGCCAGCATTGCGGTGTGTATATGCAAAAATTTCTGAAGCAGAAGAAAATCGACGAGAAGCTGCAAAAACAGCTGCAGTCCGCATCAAACAGCCACGAAAGGATACAAAAGTTCCAGGCCGAGCAAGCTGAGCAATATAAAGAGCAGGCACGTGCGAAACAGAAAGCCAAGCTGGAGAAAAAACAAAAGCAGGCTGAAAAACAAGCTGCCGAAGAAAGCGAACCAGATGAGGCAGTCACCACATCGACTGAAGACGACAGCGAGTTCAAGGCCAAATACAAAGAAAAACCCAGTTACGTCATGTATGCAGCGCTGGCTTCAACGTTACTTATTGTCGGCGGCGGTGGTTATTTTATCCATGACCGCATCACCAACAGGTACGTTAGCGATGCACCACAACAGGTCGCTGCTGCACCGACCGTAGTGAACCCGCAAGTAGCAGCACAAAATGTCAATGGCAACTCTGGCAACACAAACGGCGCTATCGCAACGGCAAAAGACGAAGTGGTCGTCGTCGAAGCAACCGCCTTCGAGAAATGGTCTGATCGATCGCGCGAAAAACAAACTCTGAAGAACCAGATTAACAAGCTGGTTGAAGAAGGCATGCTGTCATCTGCTTCAGGATTGGTCGCTGGAAAAACCGCCCCCCGGGATCAGGTGTACGGGCGCCAGGAACTGTTGAAAATTGAGGGCGAAAACAAAGACACCGACCGGAAAATGCTCAGCTCATATATGCTGGTGCTGTCGCTGGAAGACGATGCTGAACGTGTGTCCGCGACGCTCAACCAATCAAGTATCTACCGTACCTTTGATCGGCACGAAGAGGCGGTTAAAACTTACGATCAGGCAGCCAGGATAGCTGCAGACATCGAGGATCCAGAGCAGCGGATACTAGCGGAAACCGCTATAGCAGAGCACCACATCGAGTACGGCAACCTTGAAGGCGCTCGTCTCAGGTTCCAGGCCGCAAAAGACCACATTGAAGCTCTGGATTCCGACCTCAAAAATGCTGCACTACAGTACATAGCAACCAGCGAAGTAACTCAGGGCCTGACAGGGGATGCCGAGGTAACCGCGGAACAAATTGCTGATGCCGACATTCGAGAAGAATCGCTGCAGAAAATCACCGGCGTTGCAGACAAGAATAAAGTGAGCGGAGTGCCTGAGTTGGCTGAAAGCATCATCAGTGAAGAAAAACAGGGCACTGGCGATGAACTGATCGACGACTTAATGAAAATGAATGAACGCAATAAGAAGACGATCAAAGCCGCCGGGACTTTATTGGGACAGTAGCAGTCTTTGGCACAGGCCTTACATCAATAACATGTTGACATTGCCTGCAAGGTATCGAGCTCGATCACCTGGCGCAGACTATTAATCGAGGCGAGATGATCTGTTCGGCTTCACGCCTGTCAGTTGAGCTTTCAATCGAGTTAAAGCTCACAGTGTCAGCAAACGGAGTGCAATTCCGGCAAGTGGCCGGTTGGTGCTACAAATAAGGCCGCGCAAGCCGCACAAAAAGAAAAAAAGGGCGCCGAGGGACGCCCTGAATTTTCACGCACATTTTATTATTATTAGTATTACCAGTCGTGGCGAAACATCACACCACCTTCTATCGACGAATCCGGACCCGCTATATCCGGATCGACAGAAGCCATTTCCAGCGCAACGCGTGAGCGCTTGCTGAGATCATATTGATA
>CALGNZ010000064.1 GCA_937957915.1 uncultured Granulosicoccaceae bacterium
GCACAGGTGAAGCGGGAGCGAGAGACGCTCGCCAAACTGTCAGATGCCGAGTTGCAGGATATAGGGGTTCATCGTGCAGATGCCGATGCAGAGAGCCGACGTTCTTTCCTTGATGTGCCTGCTGACAGGGCGGGATACTATGCAGATGATGGTGGAGACCGCCGTGCCATGTGAGGGGCTGTTGGCAACAGGCAGTACGCTGTATTAGCCATTTGGCGCGGGTGTGATTGAGGTTGTGAGCTGATTGAAGTAATGATCAGAGGTGGGGATTGTTGGTGGATGCGCAAGCTTATTCACCCTACGCTGAATCGAGGCATGGATAGAAGGTACTGTCGATATGCTTCCATCCACCACGCGTCATACGATGAATCGAGGGGTTGTAGAATGTAGGGTGGATAAGCGGAGCGCATCCACCGCGTGTCATCGCGATGAATCGAGGCATTTTAAAATGTAGGGTGGATAAGCTTGCGCATCCACCACGTGTTATTCATGTGTACCAAACCTGAATGCAAAAAACTGATGAGGTGATGCAACACCAGGGTTATGCATCTGTTGTTAAGCTGACTCTTATCGTATCATTCCTCAGCACGAAGTCGCTCGCGATGTTTCCATTCGGTTACCGCATTTGCCATTGATTTGCCGGTGTTTTCTTTCATCCATTGCATAAAGCTGCGATCAAATTTAAAGTGATCTCCGCAGTGTTTTTTAAAAAACCGGCGCACATTCTGAGTGTTTTTGTACGACGCATCAATAAGTGTCGACGGGGAGATGCGGTCGCAATGCCAGTCGAATTTCTTCATTGCATTGGCCTCTAGCTGGCTTTCAGTCTACCATTGATTCTGGTCTGACTGGGGGAAGCTGGTGGCGCGAGAGGACATAGTAACCGGGCACTATACGCATGGCAGTTTGTTTGATGCTATTTGTGACGGTGCCAGAGCCCTGGGTAAATCAATCGATGAGGTGTCTATTGATGATCTGGCTCCCGTTGATGAGTTTCATATCGGCGGGCGAGTGGCCACCCGTGCGTTTCTGGATCAGCTGGATGTCCAGAAGAATTCTCACATGCTCGATGTCGGCTGTGGCATTGGTGGTGGTAGCCGATATGCGTCAGACACTTACGGGTGTCAGGTGACGGGCGTAGATTTGACCCCGGAGTACATTGTTACCGGAAACAAACTCAGCCAGAACACGGGGTTTGCAGAGAAGGTCCGTCTGCGAGAGTCAAATGCAACCGCTCTGGGTGATGATCCGTGTACCTACGATGGTGCGTTCATGCTTCACTGTGGAATGAATATAGAGAGTAAAGGATCTCTCGCATCAGAGATCTTTCGTGTGCTTCGACCGGGAGCCCGGTTTGGTATTTATGATGTGATGCGCATTGGCGATGGCGAACTTGTCTTCCCGGTACCCTGGGCGCAAGACGAAACCGGTAGTTCTGTTGACACTGTGGAAACCTATACGACGGCATTGGAACGAGCCGGGTTTCAGGTAGCTACTACACGCAACCGACGCGACTTTGCGCTGGAATTTTTTAAACAATTAAAACTGAGTGTTGCAAGTGCAGGTGGGCCGCCACCGTTAGGTTTACATATTTTGATGGGGCCCGACGCACCGGTCAAAATCAAAAATATGGTAGAGAATATCGCGCGTGGTGTTATTGCTCCGTTTGAGCTAATTGCTGAAAAACCGGAGTAGATGCTCGTTCGTTCTTGTCGGCAGCACAGGTGGTGAATTGCGAAGCGTTATTCTTTTGCCGCAGCAGGGCTGTTACCTGCACCGCTCGAATGGCCACTGCTCGAATGTTGACAGCTCGAATGATGCTGCAGGGTTATTACTGACCAGTAGCCTGTGCCGTTCTTTTCAACCACTACCCATCCAGCGCGTCGAAGTTCGTTACTAATCATTCGATTCATGATGCCATGGCCCACTGCCAGCACGCTGTTGTGCAGGGTCGCCTGGTTGACCAGGTATTCGGTCGCCAGACGCGCGCGTGTCTGGTCTTGATTGCGTCCGGGGCAGTTGCGTCGATAACCGATTAACCATAATAGTCGGTAGATCAGCAAAAACACGTTCCAGGGCAGGGGGATATACAGTCGTTTCGGGTGGGGCAGCTCTGACTCATTTAGCAGTTCGGTTGCGATGGCGGTGTCTGCCGTTAGTAGTCTGGCTGTGCTTCTGGCACGCTTAAGTTGGCTGGTTACACAGAAGATGCCCGGTGATTTCGACAAGGCCTGCAGGCTTGCTGGTGGTGGCTCCTGTACATCGCTAGACTCATACGTCTGCAACGCAGCTGATGGTGGGTTGTGTGGTCCAACCGAGCGTGCGACAAATTCAGGTTTGCCGTGCCTGAGCAAGGTGATTCTCATGGTGTTACTGCGATTCAAAGCCCGAATGCGGGTGAATGGCTCAGGGTAGCAGAACGCAACCGTTTGGCCGATGCCTTGCGAGAGCAGATTTCTATAAAAGCTCGGCGTCAATACAATACTGCCTGCCGAGCGTTACCCGCTGTGTTTTTCAGTCGATGACAGCCTGACGCTCGATGCTATCTTACGGGTGGGTCGGCTTTAAACGTTAGCCTGGCGAGTTCCACACGGCTTTTGCAGCCAGTTTTTCGATAGCTCGATTTAAGCTGCGACTTTACTGTGTCAATTGCCACATTTCGCGTTTCTGCGATGGTGTTAATGGTGGCGCCTTCGACGATCATCTTACTGACTTCGCGCTCTGAAGGGCTGAGCTTGTAGGCGTTTGCAAGCTTGCTGATGTCGACTTCCAGGTTGCTGGAAAGATCAATCAGCGTAATCAGGGCGCCGTTAAAGTGGTTTTCTATTTCTGCTGCAGAGTCTCTCAGTGGTGCCACTTCGATTGAAATTTGTGCATCCGTTTTATTGCCAGCCACCCCCAGACTTTCTGCCAGTGAATTTTGACCACTTGAGGTGGCGCAGGCAGATTCGATAGCCCGATCAATTGATCTGTCCAGCGTTTCGGTTCGGCTTCGAATGCGCTTGTTGGCGGACAGGCTCAAGGCACTGCCTGATTCGAAGATTCGGGTTGCCTCCTCGTTGGCGACGATAATAGAGCCGCCGGGTTCGGCAATACACAGTCCTACTTTGACGTGATCGAGTGCGCTTAGCACAGCTTTGTATTGTGATTTTAGAATTGAGAATGTGCGCCACATTTCTATCGATTTTGCGGCGTGAGGCAGCAGGTCGCGAATTTTTTGGAGATTCGCCGAGGGCACGGTATCGATGTGTGCCGGAAACTGGAATGCAATATTGTCTGTCCAGCACAGGTTATCGTTCAGTTTGCTGCCGGCCTTTCGACAAAAACCCAGTTGCTCGCGAAAAAATCGATAGTCTTCACGATCTGCCAGGTGTTGTGTGTCTGTCCAGAAATCGGTATCGACGAGCAGCGTTTGCTTGCTGTGTTGGTGCACAAATGCCCAGGCTTTAGTATCGAATTTTTCGAACAATTCGATGGTTCTCGCCATCTGTTCTGTTGTGCACCCACGCCACATTTTGCTGCCCAGTGAGTAGCGCCAGCGCGAGTTTTCGCTATTGTCGTGAAACAGAATATTCGCGCTGTGAGCTCCAACATAGTCAACGCAGGCATCCAGCGAGTAGTTCCAGCCGTCAGAGTCGTTTGCTGCGTTATAAATTGAAATTAGAGCGTTTGCCTGTTTGCTTGCCATTTTGAGCTAGTCCATGTAATCGGGCGTCTGGCACTGTTCTGAGTGCACGCCATAACTGATGCGCCTAAAGTTTCTGGATCTAATACTTTTATCGCATGGATGCCTGATTTCTTCATCACCCAACTGGGGTATTGGCAAGGCGGGTGGTGTTTTGCTAGGAGTTTACGCTCTGGAGAGCGGTGCAGCATGTTGACGGTAGGTTTTCAGTGAGTTTGCGGGCGCGACATCCCTGCCGGGGGCCTCCCGGCGGGGCGCGCAAGGAGGGCATCCCTGGCGGGGACCGTCAATGTTGAAAAGACCAAAAACGAGGCAAAAGATCATTCGGCAACCGTACGCAGGGTGCTGGTGATCGACGCGAACCGCAACAATCCCAGGAGTGCCTGTGGCATCTGGAGCAAGTTCAAACGCTTGGGGTTCCCATCTGTATATCGTTTTTTAGCGGGTAAGGCCTTTTAATAAGCCCTCAGATTCTTAAAATGATCAGCTTTTTCTTACCAGGTTTCTGGCGCTCAGCGCGCTGGTGATCTCGTCGAGAATGGCAGGATCGTCAATCGTCGCGGGCATCTTCCACGCTTCGGCGTCGGCGATCTTTTGCATGGTGCCGCGCAGGATTTTACCGGAGCGGGTTTTTGGCAACCTGGGTACTGACAGTGCGAGCTTGAAGGCTGCGACGGGTCCAATCTGATCGCGAACCAGTTTGATGACGTCTTTCTCGATGTCTGCCTCAGACCGCTCTACGCCAGAGTTTAAAACCAGAAAACCAACCGGGATCTGCCCTTTCAGGTCATCAGCAATACCGATAACAGCGCACTCGGCTACTTCCGGATGGTAGGCGATGACTTCTTCCATCGCGCCGGTAGACAGTCGATGGCCTGCCACATTGATGATGTCGTCGGTTCGGGACATGATAAACAGATAGCCGTCTTCGTCGATATAGCCGGCGTCAGCGGTTTTGTAGTAGCCGGGAAATTCTTCGAGATAGGCTTCGTGAAATCGCTTTTCCGCGTTCCACAGGGTTGGCAGGCAGCTGGGCGGCAGCGGTAGCTTGACCACGATGTTTCCAAGCGTGCCGGTTTCTACGGGATGGCCTTCGTCATCGAGCACCTGGATATCATAGCCGGGCATCGCGACAGTCGGCGACCCAAGCTTGATCGGCAGCATGCCGAGGCCCACCGGATTGCCGGCTATCGTCCAGCCGGTTTCGGTTTGCCACCAGTGGTCGATCACGGGTACACCAAGCGTGGCTCGTGCCCATTCAATGGTGTCGGGGTCAGCTCGTTCTCCAGCCAGGAATAAAGAGCGGAAATTAGACAGATCGTACTTGCCAACAAGTTCGCCTTTCGGGTCTTCTTTTTTGATGGCTCTGAAGGCGGTTGGTGCGGTAAACAAAGAGGCGACGTTGTGTTCCGAGATAACGCGCCAGAAGGTACCGGCATCGGGTGTACCGATTGGCTTGCCTTCAAACACGATGGTGGTGTTGCCGTGTAGCAGCGGCGCGTAAACAATATACGAGTGGCCGACTACCCAGCCAACATCGGAGGCTGCCCAGAATACTTCTCCGGGGTCGATGTCATAGATGGCTTTCATCGACCAGTTTAATGCCACCATGTGTCCGCCGTTGTCTCGGACGACACCTTTGGGCTGGCCGGTAGTGCCGGATGTGTAGAGTATATACAGCGGATCGGTTGCCTCTACAGGCACACAGGGAATGTCGACACTGGCATCGCGTGCGGCTTGCATGGCTGCCGCCATGTCTATGTCGCGGCCCTCTGTCAGTTCGGCGGTATGTTGTGAGCGCTGGAACATCAGGCAGTGTTGCGGTTTATGTGTGGCGATATCGATTGCCTCATCGATCATTGGCTTGTAGGGCACGATGCGGTTTGGTTCCAGTCCGCAGGAAGCCGCGATAATCAGTTTGGGGCTTGCATCATCCAGCCGGGTTGCCAGTTCGTTGCCAGCGAATCCGCCGAAAACCACGGAGTGAATGGCGCCCAGTCGAGCACAGGCCAGCATCGCAATAACGGACTCTGCAATCATCGGCATGTAAATAATGACGCGATCACCCTTAACGACTCCCAGGTCCTGCAACACTGCGGCGAGCGCTTTTATCTCAACCAGTAGCTCGGCGTAGGTATAGGTTTGTTTATTGCCGGTGACAGGGCTGTCGTAAATGATGGCTGGCTGATCCGCTCTGCCGTTGGCAACATGCCTGTCGACACAGTTATGACAGGTGTTGGTTGTGGCACCGGCGAACCAGCGCCCGTAGGCACCCTGATCTTCGGCGTATACCTGAGTGGCCGGGGTGTACCAGTCGATTGCTTTTGCGGCTTCTGCCCAGAAAGCTGCGGGGTCTGTTTGCCAGTCTTTGTATAGCTTGTGATAGGTGCTTGTCATTGCTGTATCCGTGATCGTGCCGTGTTAACGACCGTGACCAGCGGTCTCTGTCAGAGACCGGTGACCGCTGTTAGTTTTTGTGTATTGAACACTGTTGATGTAAGTATATTTCATCGCCGCGGAAAATAGTGTCTGAAGATTCACCCCTGGTGCGCCGACCCCCTTCCTCGATTAATCCTGACGTAAAATCCTGCTCCCTTAGTTACGACCCCTGGCATCAGGCAGGCGGCTGGTGCCCGACGCCTTGCCGCGCTTACAAAAAGTGGTGTCGCTTGCAATGGCGTATCTGGCAAATCAGCTGTCAACAATTTGGCAAATACAGCGCGGGATGAGTGGCCATCCCGGTACACAGACTGAGGTTCGGACCGTTGCTCGCGACGATTATTTCACTGGCTTGAGCCGTAATAAAACCTGTCTTGCGTTCGTGCGATTCTGGCGCAAAGATGGACTGCTGGCCCCCGGACTTGTACTTTTTTGATCTGATTCGCCCCAGGTGCATGCCACGCCGCATTGTCAGCGCGCAGCCCCATGGTGCTCAGTTGGTGCGGCTTGCACCACGCCTTGTTACACGCCGCGTTTAAGCAATTGCACTATCCATCGTATTCTGGCAAATCATTTTACGGGCATTGTTTATGCGCATGTCAGACACAACAGTCCGTCTAAGCTGGCCGGACGTAATGATTAATGACCAGTCCATGATTAGCAAATTACCCAAATACTATGAAGTCTAGCGAAAGAGCAGCAGTAATTGACGGCATTAAGTCGGCAGACATTGATGTGTTGATCATCGGCGCCGGTATTAATGGCGTTAGTACATTTAGAGAGCTTGCTTTGAACGGTGTCTCGGTGTTGCTGGTTGACAAGCAGGATTTCTGCGCGGGCACCAGTGCCGCTCCATCGCGCCTTATCCATGGTGGCATCAAGTACCTGGAAAATGGCGAGTTCCGGCTGGTCGCAGAATCTACGCATGAGCGCAATCGTCTGCTGCATAACGCGCCGCATCTGGTTAAGCCACTGCCCTGTACCGTGCCTTTTTACTCCTGGTTTGGTGGTCTGTTCAACTCGGCCTTCAAGTTCTTTCGGTTGCCGGTAAAAGGCTTCAAAAAACGCGGCCGGCTGGTCGTGAAAATCGGGATGTCGATTTATGACTGGATGGGGCGCAAGCGTCGCGCCATGCCAACGCACAAAATCAGAGGGGCAAAAGAGTCTCTGCAAATGTTTCCGGGTATTGACCCGTCAGTCATTTCAACAGCAACCTACTACGACGCGCTGATTACCCAGCCAGAGCGTCTGTGTCTGGAGTTGATTACCGATACTTTGGCTGATACAGAGAGCCTTAACCATCATTGCGCGGCGCTTAATTATGCAAGTGTTGTATCGAGTAGTGGTGATGAGGTGACCGTGGCCGATGAACCGGGTGGACAGTTTTTTACGATACAGCCGAAACTGGTCGTCAATGCCGGTGGTCCGTGGATAGACCCTGTAAATGCCTTGTTGGGAATAGACAGTCACTACATCGGTGGGTCGAAGGGGTCGCACCTGATTCTCGACCATCCGCAGATGCTAGCCAGTCTGAATGGTCACATGATGTACTTTGAAACCGGAGACAATCGCTTGTGTCTGGCTTACCCAATCGGTGATCGAGTGCTTGTTGGTACCACCGATATTCGAGTTGATGATCCGGATACCGTCAAGTGCGACGAGGCAGAAATTGACTATCTGATAACGGCCATGGCAGAGCTGTTACCAGGCATACCGTTTACCAGAGAGCACATTGTTTATAGCTATACTGGTGTGCGACCCTTGCCGTTCGATGATGGCGTTGGTGTCGGGTCGGTCAGTCGTGATCATTCCATAGAAGTCGATGAAGCAAGTGGTGAACGAACGTTTGATGTCGCTTCCCTGATTGGTGGCAAGTGGACAACCTTTCGTGCTTTCGGCGAGGTGGCTGCTGATCTGGTGATGGGTAAACTGAAGCAAGCGAGATCTGTTGATACCTATAAACTGGCAATAGGCGGTGGTCGTGATTTTCCTGCCGCGGATACTGCAGATGCAGTTAATCAACAGTTAGCTGAAGCGTACAAGCTGCCAGCCAGCGTTGTAAGCGGAATAATGCAACGCTATGGGCGTAATGAAGGTGTGCTGTCGGCATTGACAGAAGAGGGCGGGCTTACACCTCTGGCGGCGTTACCCTCTTTCCTGCATGGAGAAATTCGTTATATCTGTGAGCGGGAGTTTGTCGTACATCTGGATGACTTGATTTTTCGTCGCACCACACTTGCACTTGAAGGGCGTGCGACAGAGTCACTGGTGGCAGAGATTGCATCGATTGCTGCGCCGTTAATGAACTGGAGTGAAAGCTGTACCGCTGACGAGATTGCACGTTGCAATCATCGACTGCGTACCAATGCCCGCGGTGTTGTGTGAGGGGTTACGGAATAACCCTGCCGGGCCTTCATTTTTGAACAGACTAAAAACGAGGCAAAAAGAACATGCCCTTCCGGCGGAGTCGGTTTTAAATGAATCGAAAGAAGCAGGGTGTTGGTGAGTGACGCGAACCGCACCAGTTGCTCAGTTGCTCAGTTGCCCAGTTGCCCAGGGGCCCGTGGTATCCGCGGTAATTCGAGATTATTTCTCCAGCGGGCCGCGCAAGCGACCCATCCCCGGCTGACGGCGCTCTGTGCGCCATTCATGGCGCGCCGAATCAGTTCCTCGATCAATCTTTAAGACTGATTAAACGCGGTAGATCAAGATCTAAAGCAAGAGCAAACGCTTTGCGTTTCTTGTCTGTTTGTCGTCCTTACCGGTCCACTCTTTGTTGTATGTGTCCGAAGGTTCTTAAGGTCTGAAAATCACACGTTTACCATTTGTGCGGGTTGTATGAAGTGTGGGTTACCACGACCCTTAATTCACGACCTTGCTTTACGCTTTGCTGTCGCCTTGCCCGCAGCCTTTGCTTTACTTTTCTTTTTTGCAGTCACTCTTTTTTTCGCCGTTGGTTCCTTGGATTTTTGTCCGTAGTCTTTGAACTTCTCCAGTACGTTGTTCATTTCTTTCTTTGGCAGGATCACCACGTTGCCTGACTGTTTAGCAAAGTAGTATTGTTTGGCCAGTGTTTCCAGTTCAATGGCCGCCCACATGGCACTGTCGAGATCTGCGCCAGCGGCTATCATGCCGTGGTTGGCAAGCAGGCAGGCTGAGCGGTCCTTCATTGCATGAATTACATTGTTTGATAGGTCTGCGGTGCCAAAGGTTGCATACTTTGCGCACTTGACGGTGTTGCCACCAAACGCGGCAATCATATAGTGACAGGCCGGTATGTCTTCGCGGCCGATGGACAATATGGTAGCGAACATTGAATGGGTGTGAATGACTGCGCCCAGCTCTGGTTTGCTTTGCAGGATAGCACGGTGAAAATGCCATTCTGATGAGGGCTTATACGGTCCCTGCCACTCGTAGCTTTCGCTGTCTATCTTCATTTTAACGATATCTTTTGGTGCCAGTTGGTCATAGGGCACGCCACTTGGCGTGATCAACATATGGCTGCCCGAACGCGCACTGATGTTTCCTGAAGTACCCTGGTTTAAACCGGATGAATTCATTTGCAGGCACATTTGTATAATCTTGCGGCGCAGTGCGTCTTCTGACATTGCTATGGTCTCGGTGTTTAAGTTAGGTTGATCTGTCTTAGTGGATGGTTTCAGGTATCTTCGAGTAGCGCGCGAGCTGTGGCCTCATCTGTTACCAGATCTGTAATCAGTCCGTTGCCGCAAAGGGCTCGTATTGCCTCGACTTTGTTTTTACCGGCAGATACCATCAGCCGCCGTGGTATTTTTCGGAACCTGTCGCCTTCTACACCTACCACTCGCCTGTTGATACTGTGGTCTATAACCCTGGCATCGCTGTCTATACAGTAGCCAAGAAAGTTACCTACCATTCCCATTTTAAGGGCGCTGCTAAATTCTGCTTCCTTGATATAACCTGCCTGGCGCATGGTGCCGCAATCGTCGCCGCCAACGCTGACTATCGCCAGATCAACATCGATTGCCCGTTGTCTGATTTCATTAAACTGCGGTTGCGAAAGTAACAGTTTGCGTGAGTCTTCCGAGTCACACACGATGGGCGCCGGCAAATACAAACACTCAGCGTTAAGTTTCGAGGCAATGGAGGTGGTGGCTTCAAAGCGTGTGGCGGATGACCGATAGGTGAATGTGCCCAGCAGCGATACTACCGACACGTTGTTCAGTGGCTGCGGTGGAAGTTGCTCACCCAGTGCTCTTAGTGTTTCGCCCCAGCCCAGCCCGATACTGGTGTTGTCTTTGACCAGCCTCAGAGTGACATCACCTGCCGTCCCGGCAATTTGGCTGGCGAGTGTAGACTGATCTTCAGCGTGGCTCAGGCAGACCTCTGCGCCCTGTAGCGAGTAACGTTTGACCAGTTGTTCTGCAAGATACACGTTATCCAGTAATGGTGAGCTGATAGTGATATTGACGATACCGCGTTGACGCGCCTCGGCCAGTAAACGGATAACCCGCGCTCTTCCAATATCAAGCAACTGTGCGATCTGTTGTTGCGTCATGCCGAGGTCGTAGTAACATCGGGCGACGCGAACGGCTAGCTGTTCGTCACGCCACGAGTCATCGCTGCCGGCGCCTATATTTGGCTTGTTGTTTTTTTTGTTGTCAATGTCACCTGCCGCTGTGCCTTTTGTTTCATTGGCAACAGTGTTTCGTTTTCCGCGCGAACGAGTGGTGTGGGTTTCCCGCCTGGCGGTTGAGTGGGAGTCTTTCACAGCCATAGCATAACGTCGCACCGAACATTTGTCAGCCTTTGCTACATATGTTGCAGTGATCGGTCGGGTGTGGCAATCTGCGTGGCGGAGGAATCAAATTGTGGAGCCGTTGGGTGCTGTGAAGGCGGAGTGCTGCTGATAATTGCGTTGTTAGCGATTCGTGGTGCTGCGTTACTCAATGGTGTAATCATTGTCTGGAACAATGACGGGCGCGGTGCGCGCAGAGTGTTGCTTTCGGAGATCGCCTTTTGTTGAAAGCGCTCTTAGTAGAAAGTGCCCTTTAGTAGAAAGGCTCTATCGGTGAAAGGCTCTATCGGTGAAAAGCTCTATTGCTGCAAGCGCTCTTTTTCGACGAGTGTTGTTGCTGAGGATACAGGCAGCGTCGGGTGCGGCTGCAGTCGGCTTTAACTGCTTCTGCATTAGTGTTGCTATAGCATGTGGTGCAGCAGTTTTTACCGTGCCGCAAAAGAGGCTGTTGCAACTGGTACGTTGCAGGGGTGCTGTCGCAAAGGTGCCTGTCGCAAAGGTGCGCAATCATAAATAGCTAATGCTAGTAAATGGGGACATCAGTGGCAGACAGAGTTGTCATTGGACTCGATAGTTCAACACAAAGTACTAAAGCAATTGCATGGAGTATGAAGGGGGAGGCTATTGCCGAGGGTCGTGCAGCTATCCCGATGAGCAACCCGCGTCTTGATTGCTTCGAGCAAAACCCGTCAGACTGGTGGCAGTCCTGTGTAGATGCACTGAAAGGCTGTGTGGCAGAGCTGGCGGAAAAGGGCTATGAACCCGGCGTTATAGAAGCGCTTGCGATTTCCAACCAAAGAGAGACGCTTGCATTTGTTGATAGCAACGATGATGCAAGTTACCCGGCTATCGTATGGCTGGATGAGCGTTGCCGCGAAGAAGTCAAAGAGTTTAGTAACGCATTTGGCGCCGATGAGATTCACCGTATTTCCGGTCGACCTGTTGATATTACTCCCTGTCTCTATCGATATGCCTGGTTGCGCAAGCATGAGCCTGCTGCCTGGAAAAATACTGCCTGTTTTGTCGACGTACAGGCCTATCTGGTTAAGAAGCTTTGTGGCGGTGAATATCGCACAGGCTCGCTTAGTGCCGATCCGATGGGTATTGTTGACATGGTGTCGGGCAGCTGGTCCGAGCCACTACTGCAAGCATTGCAGCTCGAGGAAAGTCGACTGCCCGTCATTCATCCACCGGGTAGTTTGCTGGGTAACGTTACGCAAGCGGTTGCCAGCGAGACAGGATTGCCAGCCGAGCTGGCGGTGTATGCTGCCGGCGGCGACGGGCAATGCGCCGGCCTGGGTACCAATTGTACGAGTTCTGATCGGGCCTATATAAATCTGGGCACGGCAGTTGTGTCGGGCATCTGGTCACCTGAGTACCATTACAACCGCGCCTGGCGCACTGAACTTGCCGCCCAGGGGCAGGGTTATATTCTCGAGAACTGTCTGCGTTCCGGCGCCTTTTTGATCGACTGGTTCGTCGATCAGTTTGTGGCTCGCGGCAGGGCAGACGCCACTGTGTTTAATCGGCTGGAGGCGGAGGCGACAAAGATACCGATAGGATCAGACGGATTGCTGGTGCAGCCCTACTTTTCCGGTGTCATGGATCCGCACTGGGATATGTCGGCGCGGGGCGTCATTCTTGGCTTGAGTGGCAGCCATGGTGAAGCACATATTTATCGTGCATTGATAGAGGCGATTACGCTTGATCAGGTTATGTCTACTGAAGATATGGAAGCCGCGGTTGGCCAGAAAATCTCTCACTATGTAGCAATCGGTGGTGGTGCCAATAGTGCACTATGGCGACAAATGCTGGCAGATGCGTCAGGCAAGCCGGTTCATGTGAGTACAACACTTGAGGCATCAGCACTCGGTGCGGGGATGATTGCAGCGTATGGTGCAGGCTGGTACGACAGTATCACTGCGGCCGCGGAAGCGATGGCGGGCGAACACGTTATCACCGTCAAGCCCGATAGTGCTGTCTCAGAGAGCTATCGCGAGCTACTTTCTATTTATCGCAGGCTTTACGGTGCAGTGGCCGAGTTGAATCAGGACATGGTGGCGTTTGCCGCCAGACAACGTGACTCGATGAAGCAATAGCGGCCATCTGGGCCGACCTGTATTATCACAGGGTGACGGTCCGAAAATAAGTTTAGTCTGTATACAATGCCTCTTAATACAACAGACTTGTGAACAACTCAGACCAGCGAGAAAAGACAAACCCCGCTATGAAAAAGATAGTGATACTTGGTGCCGGTGTAATGGGCAGTGCACTTGCCGTTCCTGCGGCGGATGCCGGTAATTCGGTTACTGTGGTTGGCTCGCCGCTTGATGACGCAATTGTCAGCTCCGTAAATGGCACGCGGCATCATTCGGGTTTGAATCTGGATATGCCAGATCAAATAACTTTTGTCAGCAATAGCGACACTGATGCAACGCTGTTGCGCGATGCAGATGTCATTGTTATAGGAGTCAGTAGCCCGGGCGTGCAGTGGGCGACTGATAAGATGCAATCGGCCAATGCCGCTCCACCCATTGTGTCACTGGTTACCAAGGGGCTGGTTGCCAGAGATAACCAGACAGCACCTTATACCTATGCCGATACACTGCAAAGCCTGGTTAATGATTGGGCTGACGCAGATACCACAGGCCAGCCTGCAAGCAGTATTGTTGGAATTGGCGGGCCCTGTATTGCCCGAGAATTAGCGCTGCGTATTCCCACCAGGGTTACCTTTGCATCGCAGGATGTTACCGTAGCGGCGCAGATGCGAAGCCTCTTTGCCACCCCCTACTATCGAATCACCACAGACCCGGACATTGTGGCAGTAGAGGCCTGTGCGGCACTGAAGAATTTCTTGTGCATTGGTGTCAGTGCAATGATTAGTGCCTATGAAATTGACACCGGCACCGCAAAGAATCCGGTTGCAGGGTTGTACAACCAGGCGGTCCATGAGTTGCTCACGTTAAGTCAGTGGATTGCCGGTAGTTCCTCTATACATTGCGACCGACAGGGCAGAGTACCTGTTGCATTTGATCTGGCTGGTATGGGAGATCTGCACGTAACGGTTGGTGGTGGCAGAAACAGCCGTCTGGGCAATTACCTTGGCCAGGGCGAGCTGTTATCTATAGTACAAAATGGCGCCATGAAAGGTGTTACGGTGGAAGGCGTCGATACCGGCCGCAGCTTGTCGGCGGCCTGCCGCAATGCCTGTAAGACAGGTCAGTTAAATGCGGCGTCGGTGCCGTTGACGCTCGCTATACTGAACTCGATTGACTACGATGACCCCTTCAAGTTTGATTTTGGTTTATTGTAAGTTCCCGCCACGGTTTTAATAAAAACGCACCGTCAGGGCGCTTTCGCAGTAGCAGAGGTTCCGCCGCGCAGACTCCTAGCTCTGGTTGTACCTGGTATCGACATCATTGATGGCCCGCACGTTGTCGGCTGAGCGGCCGTTCTCATCAAAGGTTTCTGCAAGCCAGGCGCGAGCGATAGATTTGGCCAGCTCCGTGCCGATTACCCTGGCACCCATTGTTATAATTTGTGCGTTGTTTGACAACGCGGCGCGCTCGGCAGAGTAGGTGTCGTGGCACAGTGCGGCACGTATTCCGGGGACTTTGTTGGCGGCAATGCAAACACCGATACCCGTACCGCAGACAAGAATTGCACGATCAAACTGTCCGTCCATTACTGCGCTGGAAACACGATCGGCGAGGTTCGCGTAAAATTTGTCTGGGCCCTTGTCGGTGCGAGAGATTTCGGTGATTTCAAAATCATTGCTTAAGTCTTTGGCCAGTAATCTGGCGAGACCCTCACCGGCACTGTCTCCGGCTAATGCAATTTTCATTGGGTGCTTTCTCTGTTGGGGGCTTTGCGGTTGCCTGTAGTTTACCGTATGTGTTTTCTTTTGCGTAGCAAGAACGTGCCATATCGAGAGCATCGCTCACAGGAGCTGCGGGTATGATCATTTAAGACGTATTGTGGTTATACAAAGCCAGTCACTCGGGCAGTTCAAATATCTGTTGGTTGACGTTATTTGATACCTGATCAAGCAGGTACAGGTAGGCATTTACTTTTGTTTCAGGCAGGGGGACTTCATCGGGTATTTCTCCAGGGAAGGCGGAGCTTCGCAGGGTTGTGCGCATTTTACCGGGGTTTATTGCGTTGCACCTGACGGGCATATTGCCATGGTCATCTCGCATGCCGTCGAGTTCGTCGGCAAGGGAGTTAACCCATGTCTGAATAGCTGCTTTGCTGGCACCGTAGGCACCCCAATAGGCTGTTTGCTTATCGTCGATGGTGAAGGTGATGCTGGCTTCTCTGGTTTTTATCAGCAGAGGCAGCATGGCTTGTGTCAGCATGACCGGGCCATGCAAATTGACGTTGAAGGTAGCAATCCAGTGTTTGATGTCTATCTGCAGGGCTGGTGTAACCTGCCCCAGTGTTGCAGCGCAGTGAACGATGCCGTGCAGTTTGCCAAAGGTATTGGCAACGGTTTCTGCAAGCGTGTCATAGTCAGACATGTTTGCACCGGCAAGGTCTAGTGGATACAAGCCGGGTTGAATGCCGGTGTCATCAGCTATTTGATCATGCAAAGAATTTAGACCGCGCTCATTCTTGTCGAGTAGTACCAGTTCGCAACCGAGACTGGCCGCGGCCTTTGCGATACTGCTGCCAAGGCCACCGGCTGCACCTGTAATTAACACAACTCGATCTTTCATTGAGTTGTTGTCTGGCGTGAAGGTGCTGATCAATTCCGTAGTCACAGTGGCATCTCTATTTAGTAGTCACAGCAAACATGGTGATATAGTCGTTGCTGTACGTGTATGGTGATTGTGGAAAGCAGTTATCGATTTATTCTTTAGCAGGTTGCTTGATTTTTGCGAATCGTGCCAGTGCATCTACTCGACTACTGGCCAGGTCAACAACAGGCTTAGGGTAGCTCTTACCGAGTACAACATTGGCGGCGCTAAGCACATCAGCCGGTGCGGTCCACGGCGCATGGATGTATTTCTTTGGCAGCTTTGCCAGTTCTGGCACCCAGTGTTTGACATAATTGCCTTCCTTGTCGAACCGTTCGCCCTGTCTGACCGGGTTAAACACTCTGAAATAGGGAGCAGCATCCGCACCGCTTCCGGCAACCCATTGCCAACCCATTGTATTGCTGGCCAAATCTGCGTCGACAAGTGTATCCCAGAACCAGTGAGCGCCCTCCAGCCAATGGTACCCCAGGTTCTTGATTAACAAGGACCCGACGACCATACGTACGCGATTGTGCATCCAGCCAGTTTGCCAGAGTTGCCGCATGCCAGCGTCCACCAGCGGAATACCGGTATTGCCCTGCTGCCAGCGTTGTAACTCGGCCGGTTTGACTTTACGCCAGGGAAACTTAGCGAAGCGCGCATCCAGTGGCTCTGTCGTTGTCGCCGGGAAGTGATAGATCAGGTGGTTGGCGAAATCGCGCCAGCCGATTTCGCGCATAAATGACTCGGTGTTGTCATCTGCCTGCAGGGTGCCGGCCTGCAAACGCGCTTTGAGTTCAGCATTGATCTGTCGCGGGCTTATTTCACCAAATGCTAAATGAGGCGAGAGTCGCGACGTACCGTCTATTTCAGGGATATCGCGACCGTTGTCGTAGTTGTCGATTTTTTTAGTCAGCAGGGTATCGAGCAATTGATGCGCGTTTGCCTCGCCCGGTGTCCAGTTGTCGCTGAATTGGCTGTCCCAGTTTAGCTTCGGTAACAGGCCCAGTGATTCAATCGTCACCTCGAGCGCTAATGCCGCGCGCCGCGACTGCAGTTTCTCGATCTCTGTTGTCACCGGTAAGGAGTCGTGTTTCAACGAAGCACGCCAATAGGCGGTAAAGACGCGATACGGATGTTTACCTTCACGGCGAACCTGCCAGGGCTCGTGACAATAATTGCCGGGGAATGAGGTTACGTTTAGACCAAGCTCTGTGAATCGTTTCTTGATGGCGGAATCACAGTCGATGGCATCGGGCTCATAGCGCCTGTTCCATAACAGAGAATCGGCACCTGTCTCATCAACAATGGCTTGCAGAATTGGCTGCGCTTCGCCAGAAAATACTCGCAGGCGATTGCCAATTGTTTTCAGGCTTTTACTGAATGCTGTAAGCGAGTGATGTAGCCACCACTGAGATGCACCTCCTGGTGCCCAGCTATGTTCGCTCTCATGAATATAAACCACAAGCACCGGGCGGTCTGTTATCGAGGCAGCCTGCAGAGCGGGGTTGTCGTTTATGCGCAGGTCACGTCTGAGCCATACGATTACTGGTGGTTTCTTGGCAGCCACAATTTTTCCTGCGCTTTTTTCAGTAAGTCTACCGCGCTTTATTTGTGACTTCCATCTGATTTGCAGAAATAGAAAAAACGGAAGTGGTCAGCAGGTTGCGCAAGAGTTGTGATCAGTCATTCATTAACGTCTGAGTTAACGAACCAGGTGGACGTCTGGTCTTTGAACTGCTTCAAGCTACTCGTCTGCCAGACACGCCCGCGCGGTATGTCACTTGCACGACTGCGGTACAGACTACTACGACCAGGGAGGGCGAAAATATTCTTGAAATAACCAGGTTCGAGTAACGCAATGAAAAGACTAATCACGGCTTTGGTGGTTGCACTTCCCCTTTACACCGCAACCGCAACTTATGCAAATGCACCCGTGCAGGGCACGATGGCAGCGTTTGTTGTCGAGACAGAAAAGAATAAAGAAAAACTCGTCGAGGCAAAAGATGTTGAACCCAATCAGGTAGTCGAATACCAGCTGACTTACACCAATCAGGGTAACTCTGATGTATCAGGACTCAAAGTAGTTGGTCCTGTGCCTGTTGGCACTGTCTATTTACCAAATTCCGCAATTGCAAAACAATCGGCCAGCCTGCGCGTCAGCATAGATGGTGGTGAGACTTTCGAGTCTGAGCCTGTCAAGCGAACCGTCGTTAAAGAAAATGGCGAAGTAGTAGAGCAGATAGTTCCCGCAGAAGAATACACACACATTCAATGGGTGCCCAGGGGTGCCATTGAAGGCGACGGTGGCAAGCAGTTCTATAGCTACCGCGTGCGCGTTAAATAAATTAATAAAAAATAATAAGACAGTGCGCAGGCATTCCGGTGCCTGCAGCACTGCATTTTTGTGGTACGGGGCGAGTTCGCGTCGACAAGTTCATTTACAGGTCAAAATTCAATGAATCGAAAAAAACAAAGGCGAAACTGGCTGCTTTTGCCAGTCGCGTGTGCTCTTCTTGCCGCAGGAGCGGTATCGGGAGTGTACGCGGCTACAGAAGCAGGTCAGACTATCAAAAACCGGGCAACGGTAACGTATGAAGATGCGGCCGGTAATGTCTATTCAGCGCAGAGTAACGAGGCAGTTGTAACAGTTGCACAGGTTTATTCTGCCACAATCGGTACGGACTCAGCGGTATCTGCTTCACCTGGTCAACCCGTATATCTGTCTTATGTGTTAGAGAATACTGGTAACGGCAGTGATACTTTTGATCTGCTTGCGAATGATGATACATCGGTTGCAGATGATATCAATGCTGACGCGATCACCATCTACCACGATACAAACGGTGATGGTCAGCCAACTTCCGGTGAGCCGGAAATTACGGGTCCGTTCTCGCTGGCAGCCGGTACGCCTATGAGTATCGTTGTCGAGGTGCAAGTGCCGTCAACGGCTATTGCCGGCGAGACATTGGGTGTTACATTGAATGCTCAGGCTGAAGAGGGTACCGGTGCTCTGGTACTGGACAGCGTTGTCGATGTTACAGCTGGAAAGGGTCTTGATGGTGCTGATGGTACTGTTGAATCGACTATCACTGTCAGTGCCGACGCGGTAGTGGTTGCTACCAAAAGCGCGTCACACAATGCAGCTGCTAACGAAATCACCTATACATTAACAATCAAAAACAATGGTAACGCACCTGCGTCAACTGTCGGGATCAACGATGCATTTCCTGCAGATACTACGTATGTACCGGCGAGTGCTACAGCGGCCGGTTTGCTCGTGTCTAACAGTGATACATTGCCAGTGGTTGTGACACTTGATGAAACAGTGGACAACGTTGACTATAACGGTAATGGTGACACGCTGGATACTGCGGTGTCTGGTTTGTCAGCCAGTGATCTGGTGTTGCCGCCGAATACCACTGTGTCTATTACCTACAAAGTTACCTACGACCCGTTGGTAGTAACGGGTGGTTCGGTTATATCTAACACGGCATTTGTATTTCCAGATCAAAACAACGACGGCACAATTGACCCGCCGATATCGACTAACCCGGTTTATACAATCATTGCCAAGACATACGATGTAGCTATCGCTGACACTGGTGAAAATACTACCGGTGATCAAATCAATGATGGTCAGGATGATGACGGATTTAATCAGGTTCAGTTGGTTGACCAGGTTGCTGCCGGCGAGACAGTAATATTCAAAAGTGTTGTCACCAACAACGGTAACACTGACGATATCCTCGAGTTGTCTATAGTCAACTCGTCGGGTTCGCCATTTCCAGCTGGAACCGTGTTTACGTTTTGGGATGAGACCGGTGCTGTACAACTGGCTGATACCAATGCGATCTTTGGTGTCGATGTCGGTGTAGTTGGCCCTGGTGTGTCAGAGATTGTGACTATTAAGGCAGCGCTTCCGGCTTCAACCAGTGGTGTAGGTGACTATGATGCTTTTATCTCGGTTACTTCTGCTGCACGTCCTGATAAATCAGCTGCAATGACGGCGAAGTTGTCGGTGATTGTCGCTCCTTCAGTGGATATTCACAATGCGGCTAACGGTACTCTGAATAACAATGAAAATCTATTGGGAGCACCTGACTATGCGGCTGTTGACACACTGATTGCAAATGTCGGTGATACACTGACAGTACCTCTGTACATTGACAACGAAGGTGGTGTTGCCACACCTTATCAACTGGGTGTTGGTGGTTCCTTTGACGATGCGACTCAATCACTGGGTGCTTTGCCCAATGGCTGGACCGTTGATTATTACCTGTCAGACGGTGCGGGTGCTCCAACAGGCAGCCCGGTTACCAGTACGCCGGTCATTCCGGCAAACTCGTTGGATTACGAGATATTCGCTGTAATCAATGTGCCTTCGGATCAGACTCAGGCGTTGTTTAACTATGTTTCTGATAATGACGGTGATGCAACTGATGAGACCGTTGATGAGAACGGCGATCTGGATGGTGACTACCCGATCTTCTTCGAAGTTACGTCATCAGCCACCGGTGCTTCTGATGTAATGATGAAAGCGGTAGACGTTGATACTGTTCATGCGGTTACTTTGACGCCTTCAGGCAGTGAGCAGGTAGAGGTAGGTGGTACTGTAAACTTCCCTCATACACTGGCAAATAACGGTAATGCTGATGCAGAAATTGAGTTGTCTGCAGCAAATTCACTGTCCGGCTGGAGTAACACGGTATCGATTGACACCGATGGTAATGGTGCAACTGATACCGAGATAGGCAACCTTGTAGCGGGTACTATAACCGTGCTGCAACCAGACGGCACCACGGTATCGATTGTTGTAACTCTGGTTGGCGGCAATCCAGTGCTGACTGTGCCACCAGGTGCAGCAATTCCTTTGGGCGCTACTGTGTTCGCACCCAGTTCGGCTGCTGTAGATGATGTTGATACGCTGACAATCACCGCGATTAACTCTGCATCGGGTATCACTACTACCGTGCAGGATCAGTCGCAGATTGTTGAAGGTAACGTTAGATTGACCAAAATGGTAGCTGTCGACAACGAGTGTGATGGTATTGAGAATACTATCTTTCAGGAGACCCAGTCTGTTCAGGTTGAACCTGGGCAGTGCCTGATCTGGCGTGTGGTTGCGGAGAACCAGGGTACAGCAGACGCCTATAAGGTGGTTGTAACCGATCCAATTCCACCATTCACTACCTATGAAGCAGGGAGCCTGCAGTACTGTGTCAACACCGGATGTACAGTGGCAACAGTGACTGATACGGCTGGTGACGATGCGGGTGAAGAGGTTGCTGGTACGGTCACGTTCTACATCGGAACCGGATCTGTGCCTGGTACGCAAACGGGTGGAACCCTCGTTCCGGGCGATCAGGCAACTGTTCGTTTCGTAGTTAAAGTCGACTAGGAAAGCCGCTCGACAAGGTGTTGTTGCGACGCGCCAGGCATCTGCCTGGCGCGTATTCAGGGAAGAGCTTCGCGTTACACAGGGATATTGTCGTGATCTGCATAGATGCGAACCCTATTAAACATATTTTTGCGACCACGGAGTTGGCAGGCATTGCGGTTATCTTGCATGCTCGCTTTCCTGGTGCAGTCTGTTTGCACGCAAGCTCTTGCGTTGACTGCGCCTGGTACACAAATTCCCAATCATGCTGAGTTAACGTACGTTGATGCAGCCACTGGTGAAAGTTACCCGGTATTAAGCAATCTCTCGCTTGTTTCAGTTGGGCAGTCATATGACCTGAGTTTAGTGCGGGACCTGCGTATACGAGCTCAGGCTGGCGCGCTGGTTGAGTTTTCGCACCAATTGACCAACACCGGTAATACTCCGGATAGTTATCGAATTTATGCTAGTAGCGTGTTGCTGGCAAACGACGCTGCTGATTTCAATCAGGAAACGCTGCCGGTATCGGAGCAACCTCAATCTGACCTATTGCTAAATGACAGTGCTCTGAATGACAGTGCTCTCAGTGATAGTGCTCTGGTGGTACAGGATATTGCCATTTTTGAGGATGTAAATGGTAACGGTTTTGTTGACGCTGGTGATCTGCCTCTGGATACTACGCGAGTGCTGGCGCCGGCTGATATCTTAAACATTGTGGTGCAGGCTGTAGTGCCGGTCACGGCGACTCTCGATTCTATACTCTCTTTCCAGGTACGGGCAGAATCACTGGCTGAAGACTCGCTGGTCAGGTTTGTCAATGATGAAATAGAAATAGAGGCAGGTCCGGTCGTCGCTATCACCAAGGAATCGTTTCCTGCTTGTGAGGCGTTGCTGTTTCCGGGTGACGAGGTGACTCACACTATCGCTGTCGAGAATACCGGTTCGTCGGCGCCGAATGGTATGCGCCATTTGAAAGATGGCATTGCGCAATTCGCGGTTGTTGTAGAGCAACCTGTATCAGAACATTTTAGATACACCGGCGTGGACAGTGTCGTTGCCAGTGGAGCCGGGGCAAGCGCTGTTATCAGACTTGAAGGCGTTGCAAATAACTCCTGGATCAGTGCTGACAACTGGAATGGAACATCGCGAGTTTCAAGTGTTGGATTGTGGCTTGACTCAGGGAGTTTCAATGCTGCCGCCAGCGCAAGTTTTGCCGTTAAACTGGAAGTCGCCGAGACAGGTGCCAGCGCCAGTTTCTATACCAGTGCTGCAACCGTTGATTTTAATGGCGACTCACTACCTGAGGCTGAAAGTAACAACACCTGCCACAGGTTCTCTACCCCTGCTGCAGCCGGATCCGTGTCGCTGCGGTTTCTTGAACCTGCCAGTGATGTTCGTCTGCAGGGTGCTACCCCTGATTTTTATACAGATAATCACTTCGTGGATGCCATTCAGTACAGCCTCGATCTGAATGAAACTGAAAGTTATGTACCGTCCAGAGACGGTGTTTATCTGGAGCTTAATATTTCTGCGGTTACGGCCAGAGCGACGATGCAGGACGCTGCGGGTAACAGCTATGTTATTGCCACGATCGCTTCGGAGTTAACCGGAGACAGCATTAACGTTGTGATGCTGGAGACAGCAGTGGCGGGTGTATTCAGAAGTATCGCGCCTATTACACTTGCGACCAATCAACGATCAGAGGGTGGTCACTGTCCGCGCCTGCCGGATGAGACCGCGATTGTCGGGCCCGAGTTTGATAGCTCTCACGACAGTTGTTCACTTGCCAGCGGTAAGGATGATCGTCTGCAAGGCATGTTTGTTGATGCCACAGGCGTCGCTATTGCCGATGTCGCAATAGTCAACCCGCAGGGACTGGTGTTTAACGCGCAGACCAGGTTGCCGGTAGAAGGTGCGCTGGTGTCGGTTGTGCTTGCTCTGACCGATGAGATAGCAGTTGATCGTGTGACCGGTGCTCTATTGCAGACGACGACGCGCGCCAATGGTTTGTACACATTGCCACGCTTACAGCCCGAGGTAGACTATTACCTGCGTGTGGAGCCGCCAGCCTCTCACCGGTTTCCGTCAGTGGTACCGATCAGTGCCTTGAGCGGTTTTGATGTGAAGCAGTCATCCTACGGTATTGACGGCGTTCCTGGTACTACGATCAATACTGCGACCAATGCTACAAATGGTGCAGGTGTATTTCGACTGTCCACAAATGAAGTACCCGATCCGGTTGACATTCCACTTGACTCCAATGCCAATGAACGTGGACTGGTGGTTGAAAAGACGGCATCACTTCCAAGTATCGAGCCCGGTCAAACGGTTGGCTATAGCCTGACGGTCAAGAACGTCGACGAAGCAACCTATCGGTCAATCACAGTTGAGGACAGGCCACCCTTTGGTTTCCGCTACGTGCCCGGGTCAACGCGTCAGGGTGATGAGGCGATTGTCGATCCGCAGATGAGTGACGACGGCCGTTTGATTTTCACTGTGGGTGATATGGCGCAAGATGAGTCGATCGCATTCAGTTATGTGCTGCGTGCCAGTGCAGGTGCTATCGACAGTGATGGTGTTAACACAGCGTATGCACTGGGTATCACTCCCGACAATGCGCAATTCACATCGAATATCAGCAGGGCAAAAGTTGCAGTGCACCGAGACGGTGTTTTATCAGGCCGTGCTGCTCTGTTTGGCAAGATCTATGTCGATCAGAACTGCGATGGTGTGCAAAGTGAGAGTGAATGGCCACTCGGTGGCGTGAAGCTGTATTTGCAGGACGGTACCTATACCATTTCAGATGCTGATGGTCTCTACAGTCTTTACGGGTTGCGCCCGGGAAGCCATGTGATCAAGGTGGACAGCCACTCCCTGCCGGATGGATTGCAACTGAAATTGCTCGATACCAATCAGGGCGTTGACCCGCAAAGTCGCTTTGTTGATCTGGCAGAAGGAGATTTTTACCGGGCTGACTTTGCTGCCCACTGCCCGAGTGAAGATGTTGAATCTGTCTTTACTGAAATTCGTGCGCGCAACAGTGCCCTGAGCAATAGCTGGCTGCTGAGTGCGGCAGAGAAATTTCAGGCCGACGAGCAGCTCGTGCAGCGCAATCCGCAGACTGATGCCAATGTTGCAGACGGTGATTTGTCGAACGGTGTAATAGATGGTCCAAAAGACAGCGAGGAAAAATTCAACAGCAAGTTATCCATGAAAGTGTTGCAGGAGCGTGCGAACAGGAAGCAGGAAGCTGAAGTGAAGATGCCTGACCCGAAAAAGCGGGTTGCCAGTATCACACAGCAACAGGCTAAAGCGGGTACCTGGCTGTGGCCATTGAAGGAGCTAAGTATCGATGGTCGCTTTGTGGTGGTCATTCGCGAAGGTGTCGAGCCGACACTTAACGTCAATGGCAAGCCGGTGGCAGCAACACAAATTGGTGAGCGCCTGATCAACCGCCGCGAGCGCGCGCAGATCGTCGCCTGGTATGGCATTGAACTCGATGCGGGAGAGAACAAGCTTGAGGTAACAGGTACAGACCCCTTTGGCAACCATCGGGTACTGGCTAAAGGCGTGTTTAAGCGACCCACGTCAGCGACGCAAATTCGTTTGACTGCTGCAGAGTCGACCATACAGGCAGATGGTGGTCGCTCATCGTTACCGGTGCGGGTAGAGCTGCTGGACGACAACGACCTGCCGGCACTTGGTGTGTATTTTATTACGCTTGAAAGCAGTGACGGTGCTTTTCTGGAAGAAGATATTCAGGACGCTGAGCCAGGCCGTCAGATTCGCGTGAGCAACGGTGGCCGCACGGTCAATTACATCAGCTCTGAACAAACCGGTCAGATTACGCTGCGAGCCAGTACCGGAGAGTTTTTTGATGAGGAAGTGATACAGCAGATCAGTGAGTCACGACCACTACTGGCCACCGGGTTTATTGAGGCCGGCGCCACGGTGTCCAGCGTCAGCAGTAACGGCCTTGCACCGACTGGTAGTGCAGACTCAATCAGTGATGAGAGCAGCGTTGATGCGCGAGCAGCCCTTTTTATAAAAGGGCGGGTAAAGGATAAGTACAACCTGACCTTTTCTTATGACTCAGACAAAAACAGCAACGAGATGCTGTTGCGGGATATCAATCCGTCGGTTCACTACCCGATCCATGGTGACGCTTCGGTTCGTGGCTATGAAGCCCAGAGTCGCAGCAAGCTGTACTTGAAGCTGGAAGAAAACACTGACAGCGTCATGTGGGGTGATTATCTGACAGATGCAGATTCAGAGCAGGGAAATCTGGCTATTTCGCGGCGCACGCTGACGGGGTTTAGTGGCACAGCTGTCAAGGGAGACAACCGCTTTAGAGTTTTCGCTGCCATGCAGGATGATCCGCGGGTTGCAGAGGAATTTCCGGGTAACGGCAGTGCAATGCTCTACCGACTGGAGTCGTATCCGATCATTGCCAATAGTGAGGTGGTTGAAATCATCACTCGCTCACGAGACAACCCGGGTTTGATTACGGGTCGCACCAGGTTAAGCCGTTTTGGTGACTATACGATTGATCCGATCGAAGGTTTTGTCAGTTTCTCGACCGTGATACCAACCCTCGATGATCGACAGGATCCGATCTATGTTCGCATCAGCTACGATGTGGAAAAGGGCGGCGACAACTACACCGTGTCGGGTATACGTTTTGATCGGCAGTCGAGTGATGATCTTCGCTTTGGCCTGAGTTTTACCCGTGACGATAACAATGAAGACGGATCACAGGTGATGGGTGGTTATGCCAGTTATAAAATGGCAACCGGTACTCAGTTGTTTGCCAGTATTGCCAGCTCCGATACGATTCAACAGGGCAAGGGTAACGCCTATCGGTTTAGCGCCGAACATCGATGGCGCAGCGGCGCGCGCACGACCTTCAGTCATATGCATGCGGATAGCCGTTTCAGTAACTTCAGCGCGGCGGTTGTGGCGGGGCGGACAGAGTCGCGAATTAATCACAAGCAGAAAATACGTGGCGATGCCAACTTACTGGTGGACGTTGTCAAGAGTGATTCAACGGTCACTGACGAGAGCCGCACAACTTTCAGTGCGTTGCTTGAAACACGTTTGCGTCAGTGGCTGGTGCGAGCCGGATTACGACAGGTCTCGCGTGACGATGCAACGTCGGATGACAGCTTTCTAACCACCGTGCTGGGTGTTGACCGCAAATTTTTATTGGGAGGCAGAAACGGTAGCGTCAGGGCGGAGTATGAGCAGGATACCGGCCTTTCAAGTCGACGTCGGATAGCGCTTGGCGCGAAAGTGCAGGTACACGAAAAAGTACGGGTTTACAGCAACTACGAACTGGCCAACAGCCTGCTCGGACTGACCGGCGTGAGCTTCGATCAAAAAACCGAAAGTCTGACCATGGGTGTGGAAAGCAGTGTGTTGCCTTCGACTCGAATCTACTCCGAGTATCGTATGCGCGGTGCCTTTGACGGGCGCGACCATGTTACCGCCACAGGTATTCGAGGCGACTATGAAATTCGCAAGGATCTTCGGGTCACGCCATCGTTTGAGATGATTCAGTCCGTGTCTGACGGCGAGGATTCTATAGCCGCATCGATCAGTGTTGTGGATACACGTAACCCGAACAGCCGTCGCCTGGCCAGACTGGAAACCAGAAAGTCTGATACCTCTGACTATATTGGTCTGCGTGCCAGTTATGCAGCAAGAGTCAACGAAGACTGGACAGCCGTTTTTACCGAGAACCTGAGCAGGCAGTCTACCGCTGGCGCTGAGGATACGCTGCGGCATTCGTTTGTAGCCGGACTTTCGCGCAGACCCAAGCTCGACAACCGGCACCATATGTTGCTGATGTACAACTGGAAAGAGGAGAGCGGCCTCGGTGGTGGCTTTGATCGCTCTGTACACCTGCTGTCAACACATCAGAATTTGCAGCTGTCTAACAGAGCGCTGCTGTCGGGGCGGCTCGGTGGCAAGCGCCAGATCAGCAAACACGAAAGCGGCGATATCACCGACTTTGCATTATTGGCCGATGCAAGGCTCAACTTTGATTTCAACCGCCGATTCAATGTAGATCTGCGCGGTGGAATTCTGGCAACAGATGGCAGTTCTGAAATGCGGTTTTCTGCCGGTGCCGGTGTTCATTATGTCATCAATAAAAACGCACGCATCGGTGTCACCTATAACTTCGGTGGCTTTCGCGATGCTGATCTCGATCATGAAGAGTACAACGCACACGGTTTTCGGGTGGGTTTACAGTTCAAATTTGATGAGGATATGTTCGAATGGTTGCAGTAGGCAAACCTGTGCGCTGTTTGTCGTGCCGTCAGGGTGCAGGCAGATTGGTGCTAGTCGGGCTATTGGCGATCTGTAGTGCGGGGCTAATGTCGTGTGCGAGTACGCAGGAGCTCTATGCGCAATATGACGAGCAGTTCTGTCCGGTAGACGGGCAGGGCCTCACCGTGCCAGCCACAGCGACTGATCAGAAGGTAGTTGAGCGTGTAGTTATCAAAGAGGTGCCGGCAGCAAGCGCTTCGATGATGACCTGGGAGCCGGCGGTTTACTATAAATCGGATTCCACAAAGCTGTCGAGATCAGCCAAACGTGCGCTGGATGCCAATGTCAGCATGCTGCAAAAGTTCCCGCGCCATCTGGTTGCCATTCGTGGCTTTACAGACGCTCGGTCATCAGAAGAATACAATCGCAAGCTGGCGCAAAGACGCATTGCCGGTGTCAAAAAATACCTGACCGGTAAGGGTATTGCCGCTCGGCGTGTTGTTGGTACATCGCACGGTGAGTCTATACCACTGGCAGGGGATCAGTCGGCCATCGCTGATAATATCAACCGCAGGGTTGAGTTGCTCTTATTAGACAATAACGGACGCCCGGTAACCAGTCGGCAACCGGTTGTGCTGGGGCCATCGGAAGGCTAGTGGTGAAAGGATCGCCAGTTATGATTGCGAAGTCACTGTTCTTCGTACGGCTCGCGGCAGCAATTCTATTGCTGGCTGTCTGTGCATCAGCATGGGCGGTGACGCCTGCTGGTACCATCATAAAGAACCAGGCCAGTGCATCGTACAGAGACAGTAATGGCATTATGCGTACGGCGACATCCAACCTTGTCGAAACGCTTATTCAGCAGGTGGCGGCACTTGAGTTGATGCAAACGCAGACTCGCACAGCAGCTGCCGGTCAACAGGTATTCTTTGCTCACACACTGACCAATACCGGTAATGGTGCTGACAGCTACGCGCTGACAGTAACGAATTCGGTCGGAGATGATTTCGACTATACCGGTCTGAGTATTTATGATGACAGCAATCAGGATGGGCAACCTGACAGTTACACCGCAGTTACTGTATCCCCTGGTCTGGGTATGCAGGAGCAGTGGCACTTTGTAGTCGCAGCCTCTGTGCCTGCGGGTCAGGCCAGTGCTGATACCGGGTCGCTGGATCTGCTTGTACAAAGTCAGTTTAATGCGTCGGTCTCGGCGGTTAACACAGATACCACCACACTGTCGGCTGATGCTGTAATTGAACTCGGAAAATCACTGAGTGCCACCAGTGGTGTGTCTCCGGGTGGTACGCATACGGTGACACTTCGTTATCGAAATACCGGATCCACAGTGGCCACTGATGTGACACTGATCGATGCGTTGCCTGCCGGTATGTCCTACGTTGCAGCGTCCGGTCGCTGGAGTGAAGCGAGTGCAATAGTGCTCAGTGATAATAACCCGACTGATGCACAGGGCAGTGGCGCAACAGTGATGTACTGTGCGTACGATGCTACCTGCATCGGGCTGGCAGAGGCCGACAGCGATATAGATGGCGACAGCAGCAATCAGGTTACTGCCATTATTTCATCCGTAGCACCTGGCGCCGTGGGGACCATTACTTTTGATGTCAACATCGACGCCGGGCTGGATACACAGTTTCTGGTAAACACCGGCGAGTTTGAGTACACCACTGGCGGCAGTACCCAAGCCAGACAACAGACTAATAGTGTGGCGTTCACTGTGTTGCATGGTGCCGAGGTGGTGATGAATGGTTCAGGCGCTGTTGCTACAGACCTGACCGCTGAGCCTAATACCGTGGCGTCAGTACCGCAGGCAACTTCTGTATTTTTTGATAACTATGTCTGGAACGCCGGTAATGGACCAGACACGATTGATATTACCATCGACAACGGGTCCAGTACGTTCCCTGCCGGTACCCTGTTTCGAGTGTTGCAGCAAGATGGATTAACCCCACTGCTTGATACCAGTGGTAATGGCTTGCCAGATACAGGCCCGTTGTTACCCGGTGAATTTTACAAGGTGGTGGTGCAGGCTATTCCACCCGCCTCTGCGGTCGGAACCAATGGCGGGGCGGGCTTCTCTGTCGGAGCCGTGGCGACATCCGCGTTTGATGCGAGCAAATTAAACCCGATGCTCAACCGATTGCTGGCAATCAGTGCGGCGACGGTAGACATAACCAATGTTGCAGTAGTTGCAGATACCAATAGCGTGGGTGATGGTACCGGACCGGAGACTGATTCGGTCATGGTTCTTGATGCAAGTGCCGGCGAGACTGTCACCTTTGAGCTCTTTATTAACAACACGGGTCCTACGCCCGGCAGCCACGATCTGGCGGTAAGTACCGCGGATGATTTCGCTGTCATTGAGTTGCCAACCGACTGGACCGTGAGCTTCAGACTGGATGGCGAGACTGAGGAAATAACCAATACCGGTTTAATTAACCCGGGTGAGCATGTGTTGGTGCATGCGGACGTGACAGTGCCGGTGGATCAAACCGGCGGTGAGGTGAGTTTGTACTTTCGGGCACTCAACGAGTCGACAGGTTCACTCGACATCATTCACGACAGCGTTAACGTGATTGAACAGGAGCAGTTACTGCTGGTCTCGGACCAGACCGGTCAAACTGACCGGGGCGGTAGCTATACCTATAACCATTCACTGTCGGCGTCTGGCAATGTCACGGTCACTAATCTGCAGTTAACCACACAGGACAGTGGCGCCGGCTGGACATCTATCGTGTATGAAGATACCGATGGCAGTGGTGATCTGTCCGGGGCGGATGTACTGGTGACGTCAATCGCCTCACTGGCGCCGGGGCAGGTGGTGCCCTTGTTTGTAAAAGTCTTTGCGCCATCCAATGCCGAGTTGCTGAGTGTAAACAACACAACGCTTACTGCCAGCTGGAATGGCGGTGCTGATAGCCTGGTCGTCACCGATGTTACCCGCGTTACAGAAAGTGAGCTCAGTATTGTCAAGGAGCAGGCGCTGGATCTGGGCTGCGACGGGGCACTTGATAGCAGCTACGGTGTAGCCAGTTTTTCTGTAGAGCCGGGTAACAATTGTGTGAGCTATCGATTGACTGCCAGCAATGACGGCTCGAACACGGTTTATAACGTCGATATCGCAGATGCAACACCGGCGTTTACTGCCTACACGGGTGTGGCCACCTGTGCACACAGCGGCTGCACTGTAGTGGAGCCTGCCAATGGCGCCTATGGCAATATTGTGGCAACGCTGCCGTCACTGCTCGCCGGTGCGTCGGTAGTGCTTACTTTTAGTGTACGGGTTGAATAGTGGCTGGGTTACGCTGTGGTAGAAGTACCTTGGGTAAGGGCTGCTCACGCACAAGTAGCGTGTCGAGTGCCTGTGTTTCGCTTGCATTGATGTTGATGTTTTGCGTAGGGATACTGCTGCCGGAGCACGACGCTCGCGCTGAAGGCGCATGGCAAATGGGCTTGTTTGAAGGTACCAGCCATCGTCAGCCGCTGCGTGAAACGCACACCGGAGCGGGTGTCAATATATTAAACGTGGATATCCTGACGCCGGGTGAGGTGATCAACGTGCACGTCTGCGGCACGGCTGATACCAATAACATTCGCGTTCGAATATTCGACCCTTCCGGTAATTCTGTTTATGACAACACAGATGTTGCCAATGTTTCCTGTGCCAGTGATTTTAATACAACCTGGGACCCTGCAGTCACCAACCCGCACCAGTATGTAGCACCGGCTTCGGGTACCTACATGATGTACCTGACCAACAATAACGGTACTTACATGAACCGCTATGATGTGACGGTGACTAACAGTGTCAATGATATTATCGACCCGCGTATCGCTGGCGGGCGTCTGTGGTCACTGTACTGGTATTTTAATGCAAGCTCCTATGCAGAAACGCGCTCAACCGATGCTGATTTGTATGTCGTTGCAGATGGTGGATTTGTTGGTACCTACTTTATCTGGGAGCTCGATCTCAACAATTTTGCGGGTTTCGTTTACTCATTGAGAGCAAACGATTTAGGGGTAACCAGCCCCAATGCGGCTGGAGATGTCGTAGCCGGTTTGAGTGTGCCCACCAATAATAACTCCATTGTTGCGAAGTTTCCGATCTACCTCGGCTATCCGGCCAAGAGTTTTCCCGAGCCGGTTGGGGGTGTAAACATATCGGATCTGAGTTTTATCGATAGTGATGGAGAGGATTCCGGTATTTCTCCGGGTACCACGAGCTCGGTACAGGACAGCGGTACATTTTCGTTTACCACGAATCTGACTACCAGCGGTGTCTACGAAATTATTATTGACACCAATAGCCCCACTGGCAGTGGTCCGGATGGTATCTACGGGCAGGGTGATGTGTTTCTGCGCGGCAATGCGCTGCCCGGGGTTAACAATGTTGTCTGGAATGGTGAAGACAATAACGGGGTTGTGCTGCCGAACGGTGCCTATACTGCTACGTTAAGTGTGCGAACCGGTGAGTTTCACTTCACCTCGTATGATGTGGAAACCAGTGGTGGAGCTGGTAATGTCGGTATAAAAATGTATCGGGCGCAGGTTAATGGTGCAAGCCTGCCAACTACGCTGTACTGGGATGATCACACGGTTCTGAACAGCGCAGCTGCCAATGCCTTTAACCAGGAAGGTATCTACGACGGTGACCATAACTGGGGGACGTTCTCCGCCGGTGGCATCGGCGATGGTTCGTATATAGATACGTACACGTTTGGGTTGATTGAGGAGCCCAATCCGGTTGGCGTGGCAGTGACCGAGAATGATGTACCGATGCCAACTGTCACCAAGAGTTTTTCTCCATCCACCATCACCAGTGGTGGCAGCAGCACCATGAGTATCGAGATTAGTTATCAGGGTAGTATTGATCTGACCGGTGTCACGCTGATGGATAATATGCCGCTGGGTATGTCACTGTTATCAGATCCTGGTTCTATCGTTGTCAGTGGCGCGGGTTGTTCGGGTTTCAGCTTTGGTGCCGGAACCGTGGCGGGCGCGGCCGAGCTTGAAGTAATCGACGGCAATATTATCGCTGGCAGCACCTGTACTATTTCCGCGCAGGTAACCGGCACTTTGCCCGGTGATCTGGTTAACACCACATCCGGTGTGGGCAGCAACGAGCTGGCGGTCGGAGTGGTCAGTAACGGCGCATCGCTTATTGTCGAGCCGCCGCCCGCCGGTGTCGCCTATCAATGCGATGGCTATATTGTCGAGTCTGAAAGCGCCGGGCTGGCAACCAGTCTTTATAATATTGATGCAAGTGTCGACCCGTTTCAGCGTCAGGAGTTTGCATCGGCAGCCTATGCGCCAACGTCTGGCTACAGCTATAGTGGTTTGGCCTACAATCCAATCGATAACTATCTTTATGCAATTGTGACCGACACCGATGGCGCGGCGGCCAGCCCGTTGCGCGGGTCAGTGCTGCAAATCGACAGCGCCGGTGGTGTTGTGAACCTCGGTTTACCGGTGCGCGGGCCGAACACGATGTCCATGCCTGTATTGTCTGATCGCTTTAGTGGCGGCACGTTTACCGAAGACGGTCGTTATATCGTGGTAACGGATACCGGCGCCACAGCGTATTCCGGCGCGTCGATTCCACTGGTGGAGCGAGGCCTTATTCTGGACATCGATATCAATAGCAGTCCGCCGCAGGTTTTGTTTAACCGGCGGCACGGGCGCAACCTCAACGATATAGTTGCTCACCCCAATGGCTCACTGTATAGCCATACCTCAACAGAAGGGCTGATGACCGTCAGCAGCACGACCGGTGCAGTGTCTGTGATCGGCGGCAATGTTTCAACCACCCTGACCAGTATGGTTGCCAACGCCTGGGGTGAAATACAAGGCCATGGTGCTGACGGAAATTTCTACACACTCGATAGTACCAGTGGTGTTGGTACTTTATTGAGTGCGCTGACCGGCCTTGCAACGGCAGACGGTGCCTCTTGTACCTTTGGTGGTGCGCTGCGCAAATCCGCCAGTAGTGCAACCGTTGATCCGGGGCAGAGTGTGGTCTATACACTATCGGTTGTTAACCCCACCGATTCGGTAGTGAATTTTACATTGACGGATACACTCGGGGATAGCCGTACGTTTGTAGATGGATCGTTGGTTAATCCGCTCGGTGGCAGCGTCAATGCCTATGGCGGGACGAATCAGCTCACCATCACCGGTGCGACACTGGCTGCCAATTCCACCGCCGAAGTTCAGTTCGAAGTGTATTTCCCCTACGACTACACAATGGGTGACAGTGGCAATCAGGCTCAATTACTGGGGCTCGCGGGGGGCACGGTATTGTCTGATGACCCGAGTACTAATACACAGCCTGATCAAACTTTGGTAGATGTGTTGCAAAATACGTCGTTGGGTGTTGCCAAGCAGGTTTCTATAAACGGAACTGAGGCGACCATTGAAATTACTGTGCGTAACTTTGGTAACACAGCGGTTGATAACCTGTCACTGGTGGATGATCTCGATGCCGTGTTTGGCGCTGGAAACTATGTGATAACAAACCCGCCCGTGCTGGTGGCCGATCCGGGAATGGTAACACTGGCCGGTAGCTATACCGGCAGTGGAACAAATACAAAGTTGTTTGACCCGGTCGACGGAGGTTTGCTTGAGGTGGGTGCTGCCGTTGGTGTGCGATTTACCGTGTCTATTACTTCAATCACTGATGTCGGCCTCGGCATTGGCAACTATTCGAATCAGGCTGAGGCTCAGGGTGAAGGGCCGGCAGGTGGCGGGGTTGCTGATTTGTCGATGGCAGGGGTCAATGCCGATCCTGATAACAACGGCCTTCCTGATGAAGAGAGTGCGACGCTTTTCAGTCTGGAACAACTGATAGTAATCGAGGGCGTTGTGTTTAACGATAATGGTATTGGCGGCGTTGCGCACGACGGCGTGCGTGGCAGCGGCGAGGCAGCGCTTGCCGGGGTTACTGTAGAGGTGCGTGATAATACAGGTGCATCTCTCATTGGCAGTGCGGTTACTGCCGCAGATGGCAACTATCAGATTGCCATTCCGTCGAGCTATGGTTCTACAGCAGTGGCCGGCAGCGTGGTCGATACCGAAGGCTATATGGCAATCTCAGAGTATTTTCGGGAAGACCCGGGTAATACCGGCAGTGTTACTGACGGTCTAATTAACTTTACACCGTTGCTCACGCACCCGACCAGCTACAAGCTCGACTTTGGTCGTGTGCGCAAACCGGTGTGGGTCGCTGACAGCGTAGCGGAAAAAGAGCCGGGCGGGGTTGTCTACCACAGTCACCGCTATACACCGCACAGTAGCGGCACCCTTGATTTCTCGATTGTGTCTGAAAGCAGTTTGCCTGCTAATTCAACGTGGCAGTCTGTACTGTTTCTAGACGACAACTGTAATGGTGCGCTGGACCCGGGCGAGACTAACGTGCCGGCGTCGGTGTCTGCGAGCGTCGCCTCGACACCGTTGGTCTGCGTCATCAGTAAAGTGTTTGTACCGACCGATGTTAGTGATGGCGACACTTATACGTATAGCGTTCAGGCAACCATGACCTATGAAGACAGTGCCGCTACCGGGCATGCGGTGGTAATCCAGCAGTCAATTACTGACATGACGCGTGTTATCAGTGCCGAAGAGGGTTTGCTGGTGTTATCAAAAACAGTGCGCAATGTGTCGACTGCGGGTACTCCGACTACCAGCAACGCGGCGCTGCCAGGGCATACGCTCGGTTACAATATAGTTTTTAGTAACACCGGCGGCGGTGCTATTACCGATCTGCTGATTTCTGATCATACGCCGGCTTACAGCACGTTGGCGCAACCGGTTACGTGCCCGGCTACACTGCCGGACGGAATCAGTAACTGTACGGTTATCGCACCATCAGCTGCGGAGAACGTTGCCGGGTACAGTGGTGATGTACAGTGGACATTCGAAGGCGCCCTGACGTCAGGGGCCTCAGGCCAGCTGGGCTATGAAGTCGCTGTTGAGTAGCGGTTGAAATGGCAGTGGCGGCCATAGGTCGCAGAAAGTATAAAACTATAATGCGCTGCAACGCCTCCTCACTCACCAGGAAATTGTAGTATTGCACCTTGTCATCCAGTAGTGACGGATAATGGTCTGTGGGTGCATCGCTGATACCGTTTGTATTATTTCCTAAAACAATGCGGCGTTTGTACTGTGGCCGGGCAGGGCTGTGTGGTCCTCTGAAGCATCCGGAATGCAAACGATTCCAACCTGTGAGCGTGTATGCTAACCTGACCGTTAAGCGGAATTGCAGCTACGCGCTTGCACCTTCTCGTAATTGTGCAGTCGTTGGCAGTATTTCCGGATACTACGATGTTTGCGCCATGTTGACTGCTCATTTAGTCTTCATGGGTGCGCATGCTTTTAAAATATGCTCTAAGGCATGCTCTCAAACATGCTCTTACAATTGTGAAGGAGGATCACACATATGCAAATGAACAAGTCCCTGAACAGAGTTTCCCGGGTAGGCAGAACGTTCGGACTGGCCGTGCTTGCGACCGGTCTGCTGGGTACCACCGCACACAGCGCTGATACATTTGTTCGTATGGTATCAGGGCCGTCCGGCGGATCCTGGTATCCGCTCGGCGCCAAAATCATGCAGGTTATGGATGAGGAAATCGACGGCATCACCACGTCAAACACCTCTGGTGGTGGTATCTCCAACATACTTGCAGTTAACGACGGCGATGCCGAAGTCGGCTTTTCATACGCCCATACTGCTGCTAACGGTGTAAGTGGTACTGGCAAATTTACCAAGCCGCAAAAAAATGTCAGTCATCTGGCAACCTTGTATGGCTCGATGTTTCAGGTGGCAGTGCGTGAAGACAGCCCGATAAAATCCTTCGAGGACATGAAAGGCGCCAATATCTCTCCCGGTAAAGCCAAGTGGACCGGTACTGCGTTCGCCGAGGCGATTCTCAAGGAATACGGCATCTCGTTTGACAGTATCCGTGAGAATGGCGGTACCGTACACCATGTGAGCTACACCGAATCGGTAGCACTGATGAAGGATGGCCATATCGATGCATTTATGGCGGCCACCAACATGCCTCAGGCATCTTTCCTTGAGCTCGAGCAAAGCCCTGGTATTCGCTTCATTGGTATAAATGATCCGGCCAAACAGCAGAAAATACTCGCCGACAATCCCGGCTTTGTGCCAGGTGTTATGCCCAAAGGTGTTTATGAAAGCATAGACGAAGATATAAACACGCTGGGTATTACTGTAAACATGGTCGTGAGTTCAGAGCTGTCAGAAGAGCTGGTTTACAACATGTGCAAATCGCTCTGGGCGAACTATGACAAGTTCGTCGAAGTGAAAAGCGTATGGAAGCGAGTCAAGCAGGAAGACGCATTAAAAGGCGTGGCCATTCCGGTACATCCTGGCGCGCAAAAGTGTTACGACGAGCTCGGTGTAAAGGGCTAGACATTAGCATTCGTTAGGCAGCCGGTCGTCTCTGGCTAACGGTCTCCTGGCTAACACTGGCCAGGAGACTGCCGGTAACACTGCTGATGTAGCGAGCATGCCATCACTGGTGAGTTTAAGTGCTCAATTAAAGTGCTCGGTCAAAGTGCTCAGTTAAAGTGCAGTGCACCGTGTGAAACAACCTGCATAGTTTTGCGCCTAACCAAGTACGCCGCAGCGCGCGTTTCCGACAGCAGACTCCCCGGACTTTAAGGGCTGAGCTTTAAAGAGGTGCCTGTACGAAGATCAATGTCTGACTCGAACATCCAACCCTTCGATGTCACCGCGCAATCGCCGCACAATTTTAGGCACCGCATTCTCGGTCACTCTTCGTTAGAGGAACCAGAGTCTGACGGTCGTTTGCATTGCCAGCACCCTTTTTCACCTGTAACGAGATCCGATGAGCAACGATAGCGAGAAAATTACCTACGAGGAGGTTCATGAGAATGGTTTCCTCGAGCGATTGTTACTCGATCGCAGGCTAACCCTCGCCAACGTGGTGTATTTTGGCTGCGCCGTTGTCGCTATCAGCCTTGCGGTTTTTCATCTTTATGTGGCAGCTTTCGGCACCCCTGAAGGTCGTTCGTTTCGTACTATTCATCTGAGTGCCATGCTGGTCCTCGCGATCTGCATGTATCCACTGTGTCGCCGCACGGCCTGGGAGCCGCTTGTTCAGGGCGATGCTCGCGACAAGCTTCGTAAACTCGGTTTTGGCGTTGATCTGGTGCTGATCGGCTACGTGATTTTTGTACAAATCTGGACACTTTACGATATCACGGCTTTTCACTTGCGCTACGGTGAAAAAGAAACACCTGATCTGATTGTCGGTGGCCTGTTAATTCTTTTAATCCTTGAGGTAACCCGGCGTGCAGTTGGCTGGGCGATGGTTATCATCACCGGTTTTTTTGTCGCTCACGCACTTTATGCCAATCACTTTTTTGGCTTTTTCTACGGCCCGCCAGTGCGTTTCGGCAAGTTTATCGACACGTTGTTTATGTCAAGCGACGGTATCTTTGGCATACCGTTGCATGTCTGTGCGACCTATATCGTGTTGTTTATTATCTTCGGTGCCTTGTTAATTCGCTCGGGCGCGGGGCGCTTTTTTATCGATCTGGCGGTATCACTGACTGGTCATCGCGTTGGTGGCCCGGCCAAGGCATCTGCTGTGGCCAGTGGCTTTATGGGCACCGTATCAGGATCAGCTGTAGCTAATGTCGTTACCACCGGCGCCTTTACCATTCCGTTGATGCGTAAGGTTGGTTATCGGCCCAAATTTGCTGCAGCGGTAGAGGCCTGCGCTTCTTCCGGTGGACAAATTACACCGCCAATCATGGGAGCGGCCGCGTTTATCATGGCTGAGTTTCTGGAGACGAGTTTTATTAATATCGTGCTCGCAGCCATTATTCCGGCGTTCCTGTATTTCGCCACGGTCTACTTCATGGTGCATCTCGAAGCCGAGAAAAATAACATCGGTCAAATCGATCGCAAGCTGTTGCCGCAGACTGGTGAAGTACTCAGCCGAGGCTGGCATCTGCTGTTTGCATTGGTTGTGCTGGTTGCGTTTCTGCTACTCGGTTATACGCCGATGAAATCGGCTTTCTGGGGCATAGTGGCGCTGCTCGGCCTCAGTTTTATTCGTGCCGAAACTCGCATGAGCCCGGTAGATTTTCTGGCTGCTCTCGAGTCAGGTGTGCGTGCGACGGTGCCGGTCACCGTGGCCTGTGCCTGTGCAGGGCTTATTATCGGATCTGTTTTTGTTTCTGGTCTCGGTCTTAAATTCACCCAGGAAGTGATCAATATTGCGGATGGCAGCTTGCTTGTTCTGCTAACGCTAACGGGCATCTCCGCGATCATTCTTGGCATGGGAATCACCACTACTGCAGTGTACATAACGGTTGCGGCGTTGATTGTACCCGCACTGATAAAAGCGGGCATCGAGCCTATCGCTGCACATATGTTTGCCTTTTATTTTGGTGTGGTATCGAGTATCACACCGCCGGTAGCGCTGGCTGCATTTGCTGCTGCGGCTATAGCCAAGACAGGGCCTATGGCTACGGCTGTGGAATCAACCCGGGTAGGTATCGCCAAGTATCTGGTGCCACTCGCCTTTGCGTTTAACCCTTCACTGTTACTGGTTGGCCCTGGCTGGCTGTCTATTATCTCGACCATCGTTGCACTGGTCGGGCTCTATGTATTATCGACCGGTCTGGAAGGCTGGTATCGCGGGCGCATGCAGCAACCCATGCGGCTGGTCGCGGTGGTCGCAGCAGCGTTTATGTTAATGCCACCAACGCAGCCGGTTGCAGGCATACCCGGTTATGTTTACTGGATTGTCGGTTCGGCGCTTACCGCAGCGGTTCTCGGGCCTCGCTGGCTGCAGGCAAATCGTCAACCTGCCAGCGCCGACGCTGCGAGTGCTAAATCTACAGGTGAGAGCTCCGCAAACACTACCGGTGGAGACGTCTGATGCTCGGCAAAATATTTCTTGGAAAATTCTGGCACTGGGCGATGCTCGCTGTCGCCACTGCTTTGCTCTGGCTCGCCGGTAGTAATCGCTTTCATGTGAGAGAATTCAACTGGTTTGTTATCGCAATGTTGATTGGCACCTGCGTGGTGTTGCTCTGTCTTTTACGGTTTACCAGGCCGGGAGAGCAGATCACGCGCGATCGTATTGTTGAAGATGTGAGTGAATAGCGCGCCTCCGGTAGCTTCCGGTATAGCCATGATGGTTTCGCAGCATGATGGTTTCGCAGGTAGACCGCATTGACTGACCTGACGCCTTTTTTCTCGCCGAAGAGTGTCGCCATCGTCGGGGCAACGGAAAACGTAATACGCATTGGCGGGCGTCCGCTCGACTACATGCTGCGCTACGACTTTGCCGGGCGCGTATATCCTGTACACCCAAAGTTGAAAACCGTGCAGGGTGTAACGGCTTACCCGAATCTCACTGACATACCCGACGACGTCGAACTTTGTATCGTTGCGGTCTCTGCAGCACTGACTGAAGGTGTTGTGCGAGAAGGCCTGGCTAACGGCATACGAGCTTTTGTAGTGTTCGGCTCCGGCTATGCAGAGTTGAATGAAGCCGGGCGCATAGCGCAGGAACAACTTGCCTCGCTGTGTGCAGAGAACGAGGCGTTGTTGCTCGGCCCGAATTGTATTGGATGTGCAGATAGTCACTCGCGCTTAATTGCCTCATTTTCCAGCGCGATGGATACCTCCACGCTAAAGCAGGGCCGGTTTGGGCTGGTAACGCAAAGTGGCGCACTGGGTTCATACTGGATGGCTATGCTTGACCGGCAGGGGCTGGGCTTCAGCAAATTTATTGCTACCGGTAACGAAGCCGGTGTTGATCTGGCACAAGGTATTGCGTTTCTGGCGGACGATGATGCAACCGATGTCATAGGGGTCTACATTGAAAGTATTAAGGATGTAGCGGCGTTTCGCAGGGCCGCGCTAAAAGCGGCAGAGGCTGGTAAACCGGTGGTCGCCATTAAGGCGGGGCGCTCCACGGTGGGTGCAGAGGCCGCCGCCTCGCATACCGGTTCATTAGCCGGTGAAGACAAAAACTACCAGGCCTTTTTTGATCAGTTTGGTATTGTCCGCGTGAGTTCGTTGTCGGAGATGATCGACACTGCAAAGCTGGCGATTAAACAGCCGGCACCGGCTGGCCGACGGGTCGGTATAGTAACTATATCCGGTGGCGCCGGTGTGTTGCTGGCAGATGAACTCGATGCCAGAGGCCTTGAAACGTCAGACTTTTCAGAGCATGCAAAGGCGCAGTTATCGAAAGTGCTGCCGGCTTTTATACACCCTCGAAATCCGCTCGATCATACCGCAGCTGTTGCCGGTGACCCCGGGTTGTTTGACGATGTGATTAACATCGTTGGCCAGTCGCACGATCACGATTCAATCATTGTGTTTAGTGGTTTGCTTGAGAGCATCGCCGACAAACTGGTGGCATCATTAAAAAACGCATTTGCCGGGTCAGGCAAACAGGTGGGTGTCGTCTGGCTGGGTGCCAGCCCGTTTGTAATAAAAGAGCTCGAAGACGCCGGCATTCCTGTGTTTGCAGATATTCCACAGGCAGCAGATGCCTTTGCGAATGTGGTGAACGCAACCGAAGCACAGCGGCAGTTGGGGCAATTGTCAAACAGACAGTGGCCTGTGCCCGGGTGCAGCGCTGAAAAGCAGGGCCTGGTTACTCACACGCTAACCGAGCACAGGGCGGCAGAACGATTGCAGTCTTTGTGCAGAATGGCTTTTCCCGAATATGCTCTGGTCACTGCTGGTACCGACAACACGGCCGTTGAAGCACTGGTGAGCAGTCTGCAATTTCCATTGGTTGCAAAGCTGCAAAGTGACGAGATGTCACATCGCAGTGACCAGGGTGGCGTGTTGCTTAATTTGTCGTCAGTCGCAGATGTACACAGGGCTGTCGATTCTCTGTTCGCTCTGGCAACTTCACTTCACATAGCGTGTGAAGGTGTATTGCTTCAGGAGATGCACCGCATCAGTTATGAACTGATCGTTGGTATCAAAAACGATGATCTGTTCGGCCCGTTGTTGGTGGTTGGGCGTGGCGGAATTGATGTTGAGTTGAGGCCCGATGTACAGATAGCGGCATTGCCTTTAACGGCTGATGAAATCAAAGCACAATTACTCAAACTTGAATCTGCCGATCTGTTTTCAGGTCATCGCGGCAGGGCAATGGTTGATCTGGATAAACTTGCGGCGCTTCTTGCCGAGCTCACCGACGGTTATATGGCTGACGATAACCTTGTTGAGCTCGAGATAAATCCGCTGGCGGTAACTGACACAGGGCAGGTGATCGCACTGGATGCGCTGGGCACAGAGATCAGCCAATAGCGACCGTCGGCGTATAGTGCGTTTGTCATGGGGTTGTTAGTGGAAAATCTAAAGCCACGGTGGTTGCGTTGTCTGTATCTTTTACTCATTGCTTACAGGCACTCGCAGCGTAACATTTACAATCGATCATAAACGTTAGAGAAAAAGACTATGGGTGTGCTGGATGGAAAAGTTGTTGCGATAACCGGAGCCGGTCGAGGCATCGGGCGTGAGCTTGCACTGGCTGCAGCGAAAGCCGGCGGGCATATCGTCGTAAACGACTTTGGTACGTCAACCGATGGTGAAAGAGAAGATGATGCGCCTGCTGCCGAGGTGGTAAAAGAAATTGAATCGGCCGGCGGGGTGGCATTCGCGAACTACGCCAGTGTTGCTGATCCGGCTGGTGCCACTTCCATTGTTGAAGATGCGGTGGAACAGTTTGGTCGGATCGATGCGGTAGTGAACAATGCCGGGTTCCTGCGCGATCGTATCTGGCACAAGATGAGTGCTGTTGACTGGCAGCAGGTGATCGATGTGCATCTGAATGGCGCGTTTCACGTGTCAAAGGCGGCAACCCCGTATTTTAGAGAGCAGCAGTCGGGCAGTTTTGTTCAGTTCACTTCTACGTCGGGGTTGCTGGGTAACTTTGGTCAGGCCAACTATTCAGCTGCCAAGCTTGGCATTGTTGGTCTGTCCCAATCGATAGCGCTGGATATGGCCCGCTATGGCGTGCGTTCCAACTGTATAGCGCCGTTTGCCTGGAGCAGAATGATTGCATCGATACCTACAGATACTGAAGAGCAGCGCGAGCGGGTTGAGAAACTTAAAACCATGAGCGCTGATAAAGTCGCACCACTGGTGGTGTTTCTGGCATCGGACCTGTCGAAAGAGGTGACTAACCAGATTCTGTCAGTGCGCAAGAATGAGATCTTCCTGTTCTCAAAGCCGCGGCCTATACGTTCGATGCATCGTGCGGAGGGCTGGACTGCGGAGACTATCGCCAGTGATCTGGTTCCTGCATTCAAGTCTGACTTCTACGGATTAGACCGCAGCCCGACACTGATAGACTGGGATCCAATTTAACCTGAGCGATAGTCAATGGCTTTTAATCCAGACAAACTGTTGGCGCGTGCGCCTATTGAAACTCACCATCAGCTCACGCGGACTGACACAATGCTTTATGCACTGGGTGTTGGTGCAGGTAGTAGTCCGAATGACCTCGATTTTGTCTACGAAGAAAATCTGGTTGCACTGCCAACCATGGCAGTGGTCATGGCGTACCCTGGTTTTATCTGGCGCAACCCCGAGCTCGGCGCAGATTGGAAAAAACTGTTGCATGGCGAGCAGCTGCTTGATGTGTTTGCTCCGCTGCCTGTTGAAGGTAAGTTGTATAGCGAAACAACATTTGAGTCGGTACACGACAAAGGCGCTGACAAAGGTGCCATTGTATATAGCAAACGGCGGTTGTTTGATGACAGTGGTACTCACCTGGCCACGGACACACGTTCAAGTTTCCTGCGTGGCAATGGGGGTTGTGGCACACCAGAGTCAAACAAGGCACCAGCGCCAAAGCCACATGCAATACCCGAGGGTGAGCCCGATATCGTAGTCGATCTGGCTACGGCGACAAATCAGGCGATGATTTATCGTTTGTCGGGTGATCATAATCCATTGCACATAGACCCGAAGGTAGCCAGAACAGCGGGTTTTGATCAACCGGTATTGCACGGTCTTTGTACGTATGGTGTGGTTGGTCGTGCACTACTGGCTGAAGTCGCTGGCAATGATGCAACACGAATTAAAAAATTGAATGTGCGCTTTTCTGCTCCGGTGTTTCCCGGGGAAACCATTCGTACACAAATCTGGCGGCAGCACGATGGGGGCTATGCGTTCAGAGCACAGGTCATTGAACGCGATTTGATGGTAATTAATAACGGTTACTGTGAAGTATCCTGAGGAAAGATAAATGGCAAATTCACTGCGCAGAGCAGCGATCGTTTCACCGGTTCGCACACCTGTTGGTAAATTCTTAGGTGGTCTGAAAAGTATTCAGGCCGGTGAGCTGGGGGCTATCGTCATCAAAGAGCTGATGCAGCGTACCGGTTGTGATCCGGAGCGCATAGATGATGTGATTTTTGCGCAGGGCTATGCTAATGGTGAAGCGCCCTGCATCGGTCGATGGTCAGCGTTAGCCGCGGGGTTGCCGGAGAGTGTTCCCGGTGTGCATGTTGACCGACGTTGCGGTAGTGGTCTGCAAGCCGTAATCAATGCCGTAATGATGATACAAACCAATGTGGCAGATGTCGTCATCGCCGGTGGCGCCGAGAGCATGAGCAATGTCGAGTTCTATAGCACTGATATGCGCCACGGTAAGCGTATGGGTTCCAGCACATTCCATGATCGGCTCGGGCGAGGCAGGGTAATGTCACAGCCGCTTGATCGATACGGTGTCATCAGCGGCATGATCGAAACAGCAGAAAATCTGGCGAAAGACTATGACATCAGTCGCGAAGCCTGCGATGAATACGCGGTCATGAGTCATCGGCGAGCAGCTGATGCCTGGGCCGCTGGCAAGTTTGATCAGGAGCTGGTCCCGGTTACCGTGCCTCAGCGTCGTGGTGATCCGGTTGTTGTTAAAACTGACGAGGGCGTGCGGTCCGATGCCACCATCGAAGGCATGGCATCACTCAGGCCAATCGAGGGCGGTGTGGTAACGGCAGGCAATGCCAGTCAGCAAAACGATGCTGCTGCGGCTTGTCTGGTTGTGGCTGAAGACAAACTGGAAGAGCTGGGGCTGGAGCCGCTGGGATACTTTAATAGCTGGGCCGCGGCTGGTTGTGATCCTTCACGTATGGGTATTGGTCCGGTACCAGCGGTAGAGCGTTTATTTGCACGCTCAGGGTTGAGTTGGAATGATATCGATCTGGTTGAGCTTAACGAAGCCTTTGCGCCACAGGTGCTGGCAGTTCTAAAGGGCTGGGGTTGGGATGATCGCGACAAGCTCAACGTCAATGGTTCGGGAATATCGCTGGGGCATCCCATCGGTGCTACCGGTGTCAGGATACTGGCCAATCTGCTGAACGAGATGAAACGTAGAGAAGTAAAGTATGGGCTGGAGACCATGTGCATTGGTGGAGGGCAGGGTATCGCTGCTGTATTTGAGGGCGCTTGAAGGCTCTCAATAAATGGAGCTATCTCTGACTGCCACCTGGCGGCCGCTGTCCGTGACATATGATCGTTCAATGCGCAGGTAGCAAAGAGGTAGTAGTAAAGAGCTTGTTGCATTGAGCTCTTCGCATTGAGCTCTTTGCATTGAGCTCTTTGAAATACTACACAGGCTTAAGCATGGGATACCGTCCTTCGTTTTCGTACCTGCCCGCGGTGCGTTATGTTTATCCTTGCCCCTTGGTCCGACCATGAGAAGGCTCCTCCGTCGCACTACTTTGTTGACAACATAACGGGAAGTTTGTTACATATGTCACTAGACATAAACATTTGTTCGCTCAGACGGCGAGCAGGGTGTTGTGGCTTCGATGTTTGTGCTTATCAGGAGGAATCTGTTTAACGTTAGCGTGCATTTGATACCGGAGTTGGTGGTGGTCCGGGCGGCGCTTTCGTTTGCCTGATCAACCCCTTGATCAGCCCATAACGAAATTTAGCACGCCCGCATGCAGGCAGGTGGTGTGGCCGGATCAAGCAAGCGCTTTCAATACAATGCTCAAAAGCTAATGCTCAAAAGCTAATGCTCAAAAGCTAATGCTCAAAGGCTAATGCTCTGAACAGGTTAAGCGGGCTCTATAAGCACGCAAAGGGCCAAGATCCATCGTGTTAAACATGGCTATGGCAGTGACGCATCAGCAGCCAGTGAAATTAGTTGCAGTGGTTGAAAATAGTTTCGCAATACGCCAGTATGAAATAGCAGTACAGGCTGACACATTGCATCTTTGGCCCGGTTAACGGGTTCCAGGTCGCCGCAGGCCTGGACAAGCGCTTGGTTTTAATTTGCGGTTAGTTTTAAATTACTGTTTTCCATGAATCCGGGGCCCACATCCATGCAGCACTGCAGTCGCAATACGACAGACAAGTCAATACCGTATGCGCGACCAAAGTAAGCGTTCCCTGTTGCCCAGGTGGTTAACCTCTGAACATCCGTTGCCATGGTTGTTCCCGGTTACATCCCTTCTTATTGTCTTCGGTCTTTACCCGGTACTGTACTCTTTGTGGTTGTCGTTTTTTAAACGCAACCCGGCAACGCGTAAAGAAAAGTTTATGCCCTCCTGGAACTGGGAAAAACTACTCGCGGATGAACGCGTATGGGACGCGGTACAAATAACCTTTACGTACACCCTGCTGGCGCTGTCTATACAGTTAATACTGGGGTTGGCAATCGCACTGCTGCTGGATACCGACAAAAGAGGCTTCGGTGTCATGAGGGCATTGATGACTTTGCCACTGGTGGTGCCCCCCGCGGTCACCGGTATGATGTTTCTGCTGATGTACGACAGTTCCTTTGGTGTTATCAGTAACTCGCTTTACGCACTGAATCTGCTATCGCCGACAGCCCCTATTCTTGGTACCGGGTCTACTGCGTTATGGGGCGTCATCGTTGCCGATGTATGGCAGTGGACACCGTTTATGGTGCTAATTATGTTGGCAGGGCTGCGCGCGTTGCCACGGGAACCTTTCGAGGCGGCATCGATCGACGGTGCCTCAAGTCTGCAGTCATTTGTATTTTTAACGTTGCCAATGATGTCCAAAATTATTGCGCTGGCGGTACTGATTCGGGGGATCGATCTTTTTAGAATATTCGACTATGTGAAGGTCATGACCGACAGCGGTCCGGGTACCGCCACCGAGACGCTGACAGCCTATGCGGGAACCGTGTATTTCAAAAGTGCAAACTTTTCCTACGCTTCAACAGTGGCGCTCGCGACACTTATCCTCGTATTGGTAACCTCGAGTATCTTTATCAAAGTCTTTAAGGTTCGCTTCTGATGGTAACCGGGAAGTTTAAAAGCACGCTGCGCTACCTGGTATCGATGCTCGTTGTCTGTGTCTTTGTCTTTCCAATTGCCTGGTTCGGGCTTACCTCCATAAAGCCGATCTCCGCGGTGTTTAATAAAGACCGTGTCGTCGTCTTTGACTTTGAGCCGACATTCGAAAACTACAGAGTCACCGTTCTGGGTGGCCTGAAATCAGACACCAAATCTAACTCCAGTATTCTGATGGGTACCAGCGGCGAGGGTGCCTACGACGGACGTGGTTCGATACTGTCATCGCTGGTTATTGCTATCTGCTCAACCTTTTTGACAACAATTATTGCTTTACTTGCCGCGTATGCGCTGTCGAGGCTGGCATTCCGTGGTTCGCAGGGCTACATGCACTGGATACTATCGCAGCGCTTTCTGCCGCCCATAGCAATCATAATTCCACTGGTTTTTATTTTTCGTGATCTCGGATTAAGAGATACCCACCTGGGTCTTATTATCGCACACACGCTAATCAACATACCCATTGCGCTGTTGATACTTAAGTCGTTTTTTGACGATGTGCCGATAGAGATCGACCAGGCAGCCATGATTGATGGTGCCTCGCGGTTTCAGTGTTTTTATCTGGTTGTGCTGCCAATGATAAAGGGTGGCATTGCGGCCACCGCAGTACTGTGTTTTATTTTTTCATGGACCGAATTTTTATTGTCGTTGTTTCTCACTAATTCAATACGAACAGTACCGGTTAAAATTACCACGTTCGTTACATCGACCGGGTCTGAGTGGGGGTATATCTCTGCACTTGGAACAGCCGCAATAATTCCTGGGTTCATATTCATCCTTCTGGTGCAAAATCACCTTGTACGAGGGCTGACTATGGGCGCCATCAAAGATTGATGCACTAAGCATCAACACCACACAGAGAGGAGAAGTTAATGAGCTTTAAAAGCTTTAACAAACAAAATTTCATTGTTGACTCTGCGAATAAATTCACTGCGGGCAAAATGTCCAAGCGTGACTTTCTGAAAAAAATGGGCATGGCTGGTGTTGGCTTTTCGGCCTATTCCGCCGGCATGCTTGGCGGCAACAATCGACCCTTTTTCGGTAATCTGGCGCACGCAGCAGACAACACCACACCGCCTGAAGTAGCAGACTTTCTGCGTGAAGCCGGCAAGCCGTTTGCCGGAACAACAATTCGATATACCTCCGAGGCTACCCCGCCAACGAATGTACTGAACGAGCTGAAAGCAGAGTTTACCGAGCTCACCGGCATCAACGTTGAAATTGAAATTGTGCCACTGGAGCAGGTACTGGCCAAGGCGACTCAGGATGTTCAGGGGCAACTGGGTACCTATGACATCTACTATCTCGATCAGGCATGGACGTCGACGTTCTCGCCAGATACGTTTGATCCGGTAGAGTATTACGATTCCAAACCAGATCTGGCAATGCCTGGTTTTGACTTCGACGACTTCTCTAAACCCCTTGTGGAAGGTATCTGTGAGTACGACGGAAAATGGATCGGTTTGCCGTTCGATATTCCGATATTCACGCTGATGTATCGTAAAGATATTCTGGAAAAGCACGGTATCGAAGTACCTCGAACCTACGAAGACTTCACCAAGGCTGTTGAGATGATCACAGTGGCCGAGAAAGAAAACAACATCTTCGGCACCGGTCTGCAAGCCAAATCAGGTCACTACTCGCTCGAGTGTGACTGGACACAGGCTGTCTGGGGACACGGTGGTGGAATCTTCGGTGCAGATAAGAACTTCTCGGGTAACGACGAGGCCGGTATTGCCGGTCTTGAGTGGTATCAGAATCTGCTGAAGAATTCACCCGCCGCGTCTGTTACATCGACCTGGGACGGTCAGTGGCAAATGGGGGCTTCCGGTCAAATTGCATTGTGTCAGAGCTGGGCTGAATTTTTCCCGGGCTGGAATGCAGATGACTCAGAAGTCAAAGGCCTGTGGGAAATGGCAAAACCACTCGAAGGCAGCGCATCGCTTCGATCACGTGAAGACGTTGGCTTCGGCGAGATACCGGGCTGGGGTCATCAGGGTGGTTCAAGCATTGCGTTATCGCGTTATTCAAAGAACCCCGATGCTGCCTGGTTATTCCTGCAGTGGGCATGTTCTAAAGACGTGATGACTCGCTGCACACTGATCGGTGGATTTGCACCAATGAGAAACTCTTCATTCACTGATCCGCGGATCGTGGAAAGGAAAGGTCTCGAAGGTGCCGGTACCACTCGTCACCTCGATACCGTTAAGTGGACCATCGATAACGTGATGGCTTCTGAGCCTGATCTGGCCATTTGGGCAGGTGTTGCCAATAACGAAATCCCGACAGAGCTTGGCAAACTGCTCACCGGGCAAGACTACGGTGGCAGCGCTAAAAAGTGTATGGACCAGGTAGCTAAACTGGTTGATGCCGTTGTAGATGAAGCCGAGCTCGGCTAGACAGGAGTCTGCACTGCAGAGCCCGTGCTTTCGTTCGTTAGCAATTGGCGATGATCTGCAACGCAGCTAGCTCCAGAACACCACTCTGCCACTTTTGGCGGAGTGGTGTTGTAATGCACTCCTACACACTCTATTAGATACAGCTATGGCTTCGGTAAAAATTTCCAGACTGGACAAGGCTTACGGCAAGGTCAAGGTATTGCACCAACTTGATCTGGAAGTAGACGACGGCAAATTTGTTGTGCTGTTGGGGCCATCCGGTTGTGGCAAGTCAACGTTGCTGCGCATGGTCGCTGGCCTTGAGTCTGTCACCGGTGGTGACATTCTATTTGACGATAAGCGCGTTAACGATGTTCATGCCAAAGACCGAAACATTGCAATGGTGTTTCAGAACTACGCACTCTACGCACACATGACAGTCAGGAAGAATATGGCGTTTTCTATGCGCCTGAACAAAACTGACAAAAAAACCATGGACGAGAAAGTGAATTGGGCGTCCTCAATACTCGGGCTTGATGATCTGCTTGATCGCCTGCCAAAGGAGCTTTCCGGTGGCCAGCGGCAACGGGTTGCGATGGGGCGCGCAATTGTACGAGACCCTGATGTATTTTTGTTCGACGAGCCATTATCAAATCTGGATGCAAAACTGCGTGTGCAAATGCGCACGGAGATTAAGGACCTGCATCAGCGATTACAAACAACAACAATCTATGTTACACACGATCAAATCGAAGCCATGACTATGGCTGACGAGGTGGTTGTTATGCGTGGTGGCTATATTGAGCAAAGCGGCACGCCCATGGATATTTACGATAACCCGAATAACCTTTTTGTCGCCCAGTTTATAGGCTCTCCAACCATGAACACGCTTGAGTGTCAGGTGGCCGAGCACAACGGCGTAAAGGTTGCCGCCATCGAAGATACAATGCTGCCGTTGCCTGGTGACCGCAATTTGCAGGTTGGACAAAAGATTTTCTATGGCATACGCCCGGAACATTTTCAAATCACACCGCAGTCTGTCAGCGCGGGCAGCCAGCCAGGCGTGGCGGGAGTGGTAAGAGTGGTCGAGCCGACCGGCCCCGAGATTCATGTCTATTTAACACTGGCCGGACAAGATCTTTGCGCCATCACACGTGATCGGCTTGAACTACGACCTGGCGATAATATACAACTGCAGCCAGATTTGGCGCATGTACATCTGTTTGACGGTGAATCGAAAAACGCTATATAGCCTCGGCTGAATACTGCCAGTGGTTGCGCAAACAGGCATCCCTGCCTGACAGCGCTCGGTGCGCCATCCCTGGCGTGCCGACCCCCTTTCCCGATCAAACTAAAAACTGATTAAACACGGGTAGATCAAAAGCAAGAGCTGCTTGTAATTTGGATGGTCGTGTTGGCTGATCTCGATAGTGGATAGGAAGTGGTTGGGTGTCGGTAACGCGCACCGCACCAATGTGATATCAAACCGTGGCAACTATAGATAAAGGGTGTTTTCTATACCCGTGCGTGCCCTCCTCAAACATTATTAACACTTATAAACAGCGAACGTTTAATGCCGTATCGTGTAACCCGGGGCCGGTAGATTTTTGTCACATTGATGGTGCACGATAAACTGATCATTTATGCGACCAGAAAACGTTAAGTAAATCAGGTCACAGCCGACACTCGAAGGAATACCCATAGAAACTTAAGCATTTGTTTAACTTTCTTCCTTAGAGGACTGATTAATGACCTTTTTTCTGAATGAGCGAAAGCTGGTTCATGCGGCTCCGTTAACGGTAGCCATGCTGGCCGCTGCTATTACCGCCGGATGCACAACCGGACCGACGAAATCCCTTTCAATTGCGGCAGATGACGGGTTTCAGCGATCAGTGTACGGCAGTGTTGGACTCGGTTTCAGTCATCTCGAGCCTGACACTGGCAGCAACCCTCAGTTCGATGTAAACGATCGTGTGGGCGGTGCCGGGCAGGTATCGGTCGGTGCGGATCTGACAAAGACTTTTTCGTTTGAGGCACATGCCACTGACCTTGGTAGTGCGGGTTTATCCGCGGCTGGTGGAAACGATGGCGGCGCACAGGCCGGGCGCCTCGGGTATCAGATGCTGGGCGCCAGTGTACTGGCTTACGCCGGTGGCAACCGGGGTAACGACGGGCGCCGGGGTCTGAGTGCTTATGGAAGGCTTGGTCTCGTGAGTGTCAACGATCATCAGATCGGTAATACGCTGGATCGTATCGACAGTAATCCGATACTGGTCGGCGCAGGTCTGGAATACGGCATGCGGTCAGGTCTTGGCTTTCGAGCCGAGGTTATGGCTAATGATACTGATGTCATGTACGGCCAGTTGGGCATCACCTATCGCATGGCAGCAGGTGGCAAGTCGCGAACTATCTTTGCCTCCCGTAAACCTGTCGTGCAGCCACCCCTGGCGCCACCACCTGAGCTTGCTGCTGCACATGCGCCGACTGATACTGATCTCGATGGTGTGTTTGATTTATTTGATCAGTGCCCGCAATCGCAAATCTATGACATCGTTGGTGAGTCTGGCTGCGAAGCCTTTGCGCAGCGTATTGAGGTGGTTCATTTTGGCTGGGACTCAGCAGAGCTCGATGACAATGCACGTGAGTCACTTGATCAGATTGCCATGCGCATGCGTGAAAACCGGGGGGCGAACCTTGGCCTCGCGGCTCACACTGACAGCACTGGCTCTCTGCCGTACAACAAGTCGTTATCGATGCGCCGAGCGGTTGCAGTTGCTGACTATCTGCATACGCGAGGCGTTGATAAAGCGGCGCTGGCGATTGCTATCGAAGGGGACAGCGAGCCCACAGCAAACAATGCTCACGCAACGGGCCGTGGTGAAAACCGGCGGGTAGAATTGTACGCTACCGAACTACCAGCGAATAATCCCTGGCAGTTGCGCCGTAAGTAACACAGAGATTGTGGTAACCACTGCTGTAAGTTAGCAGCAGTGGTTAATGCTGACCCAGGAGTGGTTGCCCTGGTTTTCTGTTGATCCTGCTGTTGCACCGCAGCTATCAAACCGCAGCTATTAAAGCGCAGCTATTTAAGCACGGGTTATCACACCACGTGCAAGGCGCAAATCTTGTTACCTGCAGGGTCTTTCAGGTACGCCAGGTACATTTTGTCACCGCGCATTCCCGGCGGATCTTCGCAGGTGCTGCCGCCGTTATCGAGCCCGGCCTGATGCCATGCAGCTGCGATGTCGAGTGACTTGGCCAGAAAGCCAATGGTGCCTCCGTTTGCACCCGTGGCAGGTTTACCATCAATAGGCGGGGTTAGTGCGAACACGCCTTTTGGTGTGCGGTAAAAGCAGCGACCCTTATCGTCCAGAACGCCGGCTTCATAACCCAGCGCACCCAGTGTTGCATCGTAGAATTTCTTTGAGGTGTCCATATCGTTGACACCGAGCATAACGTGGCTAAACATTGCATTCTCTTTGGTTGGGAGCAGGAATTGTATCGATTCCGTGCGACGTATGCTTATCTATCTTCTCATGGCTTCACCCGGCCGGGGGATATACAGATGTAAAACGTCAACTACACTCGAAAGCGGGTAAAATAGTTCCCGGAATGGAGATTTAGTATGAAGAGAATAGCGTTAGCTTATAGCGGTGTGATCTGCACGATCGTCGGCTTAAGTGCCTGCGCCACGCAAAATATTGAAACGTCAGTTCCTGCGCCCGTTATCTACATGGATCAGGCTGCAGTCACCGCGTATGTAACTGACAAAACTGAAGAGTACAGCAAAGGAGCAGGGTACTATGGCGATGATGGCACGATAAAAAATCAGATGGGACGGTAAAGACCTGTCAGGAACCTATGTAATCAAAGATGACGGAAATCTGTGCATGGTCGTGACTGAGTGGGGAGAACAGGAGGACTGTCAGCAGTATGCGGAAGTAGATGACAAGGTACTCCGCTTCTACGAAGGGCAACCCGTCGATAGCGTGAAGAAAGAAGGCAATGTGCTTGAGTCTTATTAGTAGAAAAGTATCTGCCCCGCAACGATGACTCGGGCTGCCTGTTTGGCGGCTCGGGGTGTCTTTAGTTCTGCAACCAGGTTCACTCAAGGCTGACGTGCGTCTCAGTCTGTAACTTTGCATCCCGGTGCAGTGCGGGGGGGTACGAAAGCGCTGCCCGATAGTGTATCCTTGCCGCCGCATTCTATGGCAGCGAGCTAACCAAGCGAATATTGCCACCCCTCTGAACAGGTGCAGCCTCCTGGCTGACCTGGCAACAGCGTTACCCTACCGGAATCTCTATCAATGTTTAACCCGTCTCAGTGGGCGCCAGGTAACTGCCTGTTTGTTTTTGGGTCGTTAATGGACCACGATGTTCTTGAACTGGTTTCTGACATGCCCATTGCGACTCTGTCGATACGGGAGGCAGAAGTCGAAGGTTTCAGGCAGTGCGAAGTTCGCGAGGAGAGCTACCCGGTGCTGGTCGCCGACAAATCTGCCAAATGTCGTGGACTGCTTGTTGGTGGTTTAACCACGGTAGCGGTAGAACGCATTTTGTTTTTTGAAGGGGATGAATACACCCTTGAGCCAATCACTGTTACTGTTGAGAATGCCGATGAAGAGATCACCGGTGTCTATTATTTCAGCGACACCGGCGCGTACACGGTGCGAGCTGAATCATGGAACTTCGATCATTGGCAGCAGCATCATAAATCGCCATTCATTGCTGCCAGTGCAGCTTACATGAATTTGTTTGGGCAAATGTCTGCCGCCGAGGCGGATGCCCGATGGCTTGAGATTACCGGTCAGTCCGACACTGGTGCGGAGCCATCAAACGTGTCGCCAGCCGGCATCTCGCCGTGTGCTGAACTGGCGTCTTAGTAAACCGTCTGTTTAGCCGGCCGGCTTCCTGAGCTGGCGGCCCGCTTCGAGCATTGCCTTTTTCGATATAAAAAACGCAGGGTTTGTCTGAGAGTTGGTGACTGCACGTCTGGCGATCGCCGCAAGACACACGATACCGATCGCAATACAACAAAATGCCAGCATAATGAGAGGTTCCAGTAGAGAAATAACTGGCTGTGTAGCGGCGGTGCCAGGCAAGGTATTAGGGAAAAGTGTTCACAACTCTCATTGCCCGGTGCTGAATCGACCAGCGCGTTGTGTAAATAGGTTTGTGTATTAACGGGTTATCGGGCCAAAAACGATTTGTGAATAACTGTGGCATCGCCAGGCTTAACGTTGTCGTGATAAACCCAACCGGCCGCAACGCTGGCCAGTAATGCGGCCGTCGGCTTTTGCGACTATACCTTCAGAGCTCTACTTCTGTGCTGGATAGTGTCGGGTATTGAGCGGGGTATGCCTGCCCGCTACAACGCTGTTATTACATCAGGTTTTTGCTACTGACCCGTTCTGCTGGCTCTGGCTGTGTACGCTAATCATATTAACAATGCGAAAGGCCGCGCAGGCAGCACCGTATCCATTGTCGATGTTTACAACGGATAGCCCTGGTGCACATGACGCCAGCGCAGCATGCAGGGCGGTTTCGCCCATGCGCGAGGCACCATAGCCGGTAGAGGTGGGCAGGCAAATAACCGAGCCAGATACCAGCCCACCGAGGACGCTGGGGAGTGCGCCATCCATCCCTGCAACAGCGATGACCGCGGGGTACGTCTGTAGCGTGTCTACTTGTTCCAGCAGTCGCCATAGTCCGGCGACACCGATATCAATGAACTGATCTGTCGGTACGCCCAGGTAGGTGAGGGTGCGAATGGCTTCGGCGGCTTGTGGCATGTCTGATGTGCCGGCAGACACGACAGCCACCGGTAGAAATTTATTGGATGGTGTTGATGTCTGGTTGAAGAACGCAGTTTTTGATACGGGGTCGTAGTCGAGCTTTGCTTTGTGCTCATCGGTGAATCGTGCGAATACATCTGCTTCGAGTCGTGTCATTAACGAGCTCGCACTGTTGTTGAGCAACTGATTCATAATCGTTGTCAGCTGTTGATCTGACTTGCGTGCGCAAAGAATTGCCTCAGCGAAACCGATGCGGTCTGTTCGAGCAGTATCAAGCAGAACTTCAGTATTACTCATGGGTGACTTTCATTGTAGTGGCTTTGGCAGGGTGTTCGTGTGTTAGCCAGGCATGTCTTTCAAAAAAGCCGAGCCGCGGTTATAGGTTTCAAATGAAATGCGGGTATCCGGTGCATCTTTGAATGACTGTTTGATAAGGCTGGCCAGTTCACTTTGTGCACTGGCGTCGAGTGAAGCAAGCGTTGCTTCGTCGAGTTCGACAACTACACCGTCGTTGCGCACCCGGCATCGGACTGTATCCGGATTGAGGTTGTCGCGCAGCATAGTTTCCACGTTATCTATAGATCGAAGCGCGTTGGCATTTATACGAATACCTGTCTCGATGCGGCTGGACAAGCAGGGTGCAGACGGTAGTTCGGCGATATCGTCAAGCCCGTGTTGTGCAGCTAGCGCACGTACATCTGACTTAGCCATGCCGGCTTCAACAAACGGGTGTCGAACGGCGTTGTTGTCGGCGGCTTTAAGGCCGGGCCGCCAGTCGCCCAGGTCATCGAGGTTGGTGCCAGAGAAGAGTTGCGAGCCGTTGGCTTGTGCTACCAGTGAACTGTATAAATTCGTCTTGCAATAAAAGCAACGGTTGGCCGGGTTCTGCATGTAGTTCTCGTCGTTAAACTCTCCGGCATCCAGCAGTTTCAGATTCCAGCTGGCCCGGGCTGCGTAGTCTTTAACCCGGCTGGTAGCAGCAGGGGGGACGGCAGGAGAGATTGCATGGAAAATGGTGACCCGATTTGCCATCGCCAGATGTGCCGCGAAGGCCAGCGTCATGCTATCAACGCCACCGGAACAGGCAATCGCTGCGCTATCGCAACTGTCGAAAACATCTTGCAGGCTAATGGTGGGCATGCACTTACTCTTCGTTGGAGTTAGCTGATTGAGCATTGGCAGGCTCGGCGTTTACAGGTGTGACTACTTGTGTGTTGTGTTGATCGTTGCCATTGACAGCACTAGTACTGCGATCGTCGCTTTTAAGAGTGCTTTTCAGAGCGCTGTTCAGAGCATTGTTCAGAGCGGCCGATTCTGCCGATAGCCGGGCACTGACGCGGGCGTAGTGTCCGCTGGAGTTTTCCACGACATCATCCATTTCTGCTTTTGCTGTTATGCCAGTGACGCGCTCTGCCAGTTTTACCCGTGTATCGTCCGTTAGCACCTCGCGGCGAGCAAGTATGTGCCGGGCTTCGACGCGTACGCGCAGTCCAAGTGTGGTCGATTGTAAAAAGCAGTGTTGCGCTACGGTGTCGAGTGCCTGTGGCCGGGTTAGCACCTGGATTGCAGCCATCATTCGGCCCTTTTTGCCGAACACAGTGGACTGCGTTGCATCGATAACATCATCATGTACGCGGATGTGTTCCAGTGTTGCTGCCAGTTCTTCACCGGTCTGATCGTCTATTTCAAACTGTATCACGCCTACTGTATCTGCTGTTACATGGCTTTTATTGTTTGTATCGAAAGCGAGTACTCGCAACACGTTGCTCATGCCCGGCAGCTTGCGATTGCCAAAACCAAATCCGGACCTGCTCAGAGTGCGTGCACCGTTGCCGATGTCTGTTGCCGGTGACAGGTATTTGAGTATAGCCGCGCCGGTTGGCGTGACTCTCTCGCCATGCCTGCCGTCATCGCGAAAGGCAAAACCGTCGAGCAGCAGTGTGGTTGCCGGTGCCGGTACAGGCAACTCGCCGTGTGCCGTTTTTACAAGACCGCGGCCAATCGGCAGTGCACTGACTGACCAGCTGGTTGCAGACAGTTTATCGATCAACGTGGCGGCGGCGACGATATCTGCGATTGAATCCCAGTTGCCCACCTCGTGAAAGGTAACCGTGTCGACCTCCTTGCCGTGGACTTTCGCCTCTGCAATGGCAAGCTCGCCAAATATACCCAGTGTATGGCGTTTTACACCATCGGGCATGGTGCTGGCTGACAGTCGTTTACGCAGTTCAGACCACTGATGGTGATTGTGATTATGTGAGTGGCCGTGCTCGTGGTCGTGTTGGTGGTCGTGCTCGTGGCCGTGTTGGTGGTCGTGGTGATATACATGGTTATGTGATTCATGATCATGCGTGTGTGTATGGCTGTGCTCGTGCTCGTGGCTGTGGTGGCCGGGAGCACCGTGCTCATGCGTGTGACCGTCGCTTTGCAGTGACACATTGAACTTAGAGCCGGTCAGCACACCATCGTTAAAGTCAGCCCGTTCAAGCGTGATGTTTTCATCCAGGCCAGCCTGCCGGACAGTCGATACCACCAGGTCGGTCAGTTCCGGCCAGGTGTCAAGCAGGGCGGCGGTGAACATGTCTCCGGCAATTCCGCCTACGGCATCGAGGTGAATATGCATTCGTTGGTCTGCGTAGCGAGGTAACCCGATGATAGACCGTCGCCATGTGCGGGCGCCAGTGCGCGTCGTGGCGACCTGGCAAAACGTATCAGCCGGAGCGGGGAAAATCGGTGCGAATTGCCATTAAATGCGTTGAAACGTGTCTGATTTGATCCTTATACTCAAGTGACCTGAATAACCACAGCCAGCGCCTGATGCCTTTTATTCTCCAGCCCTCGCAGCACGACAGCTTTCATGCAGACGGGTTTGTTGTCGTTGACGATCTGATCAGCCCCGACAAGATCCCCATGCTTCATCGTGCCTACGACGATCTCTTCAGCGGGCAATTTGAAACCGGGGTGCGCCCGGATGAAGTCAACTGGCAGCAAGGCGAGAGTGATCCAACGCTGTCGCGCCAGATCTGCAATGGCTGGAAAGCGAATCGTGAGATCGCCAGAATTGTGCTTGATGAGTCATTGGCAAAAGCAATCGGCACGCTGGCTGGCTGGTCTGGTGTGCGGATAATGATCGACAACGTGATCTGGAAAGCACCGGCGACCAGGTCGCTTGGCTTTCACCAGGACAATGCTTTTCTGAGCTGGTTTAAACCGGGGGAGATCATCACCTGCTGGATAGCGCTTGATGATACAACTGCAGACGGTGGCACAATAGAGTTTGCGCGTGCATCACATCAGTGGGCGTTGGGTACACCCGAGGGCGAGTTTCATGCGCCGGTAGACTACCGAAAGCCCATGCGCGAGGCCGCAGCCAGAGCGGGTGTAGAGCCGGAAATTTCGTATGTGGAAGTAAAAGCCGGGGGTGGGTCTTTTCATCATGGGCGCACCTGGCATGGCTCCGGCGCCAACCCGGGCCCAAATCCGCGGCGCTCTTTGGTGCTCCATGCCATGCGCCGCGACGTAGAATACGTGTCTGCCAATTTTGATCAGGGCATTGGCCCTGTTTACAGTCGCTACAAACGACTTGGCGACAATCAACTGGATGAGAACTATTTTCCGGTACTGTGGAGTGAAGACGGGTATCGCACAGCGCAAATTGATGACTACCTGTCGTGATGCATCAGCGCGCAATGGTCGTGTCGCTGGTCAGTTGCCGGGCCGGTCTGCCTGTGCAGGCTCCGCTTGCCGTTGCGTACTACATTGACAGCAGCCTGACATAAACCGCTGTTGATTAGCGATTACTCGCAACCTCACCATTTAAAACCTTCAAAAAGAACCTCAATGACACATTGGTATTATGCTCCCTGTCCGACACCTTGTGCGGATTCGCGAGCCGCAGCGTTAAGCCGGCAGGCGCAACTGACCAAACCCGCTGGGTCTTTGGGCAGGCTTGAGGAAATTGCTGTGGATTTTGCCGGTTGGCAGGCCACAGACAGACCAGAGCTCGAGCAGGTAATGGTGCGTGTTTTTGCCGCAGATCATGGTATCTGTGCGCAAAACATCTCGGCCTTTCCACAGGCAGTGACCGCGCAGATGGTCGTGAATTTTGTTAACGGCGGCGCTGCAATCAGAGCGCTTAGCGCAGAGGCAGACGCCAGTTTTGTGGTGGTCAGTATGGGGCTTGCCGAGCCACTGCCACCGATGGAATCTGAACTGTTGCTGATTCGCGATGTGGCAGCTGGCACCGCGGATTTCAGTCAGCGCGCTGCGATGACAGAAGCGCAGATGCTGTTGTCGCTCGACACCGGCAAACGCGTTGTTGAATCACAGCTGCAAGCAACACCCGATGCTCCGGTGCAGCTATTTGTTGGTGGTGAAATGGGGATAGGCAATACCACATCGGCCGCCGCTATCTATGCAGCTTTGTTGGGGATCAGTCCTGAGCGGGCCTGTGGCCCGGGGACCGGGCTGTCGACTGACGGCGTTGCACACAAGACGCAGGTGGTGGCTCAGGCGCTCGCCTTGCATAAGTTGACTCACGATGAACTGAAAGATACGCAGGCTGCCGTTGAAACCGTGTTGCAATGTGTAGGTGGTTTTGAAATTGCGGCACTCGCAGGTGCCTACCTGGCTGCCGCTCAGCATAAAATCCCGAGCCTGATCGATGGCTATATTGCAACTGCCGCAGCTTTGCTGGCGGTTAAGCTCAATCCATCTTGCAGACAGTGGCTGATGTTTGCACATCAATCGGCCGAGCCTGCACACGCTGTTGCACTGGAATCACTAAGCGCACAGCCATTGCTTGATCTGGGGTTGCGACTGGGTGAGGGCAGTGGTGCAGCAGTGGCTGTGCCATTGCTAAAAGCAGCGCTGGCAGTTCACAATAATATGGCCACCTTTGAGGAGGCGGCCGTGGCTGCCAGACTCGCATGAGAAAGGTGCACAAGTGCTGCGTTCGTATCAACAGACACAGCATTCGAATGAACTATTCTCATGCAATCTATTTGCACAAGGGCGCGGTCAGTCACAACAATGGATATATTGTCGGGTGATTACTGCGCTCTGGAATCGGGAGAAACACTACCTGTGGGCAGCACTGATGTTTTATACCCGTGTGCCTGTGCCAGCTTCGTACGAACATAGCGATCACAATTTCAATCAGTCTCGCAAGTACTTTCCGCTTATTGGCGTGATGGCTGGTGCGTTGGCGGTGCTGGTTATATTGCTTGCCCATCAACTGCTGCCACTGAGTGTCTGCATCGGATTGTCTATGGTATCGACCATCCTCTTTACCGGTGCATTCCATGAAGATGGTTTTGCAGATTGTTGCGATGGCTTTGGTGGAGGCTGGGACAAAACCCAGGTGCTGACCATCATGAAAGACAGCCGTGTAGGTGCCTATGCGACCATTGGCATGATTATGATGCTGGGGTTGAAGTACGTAAGCCTGTTTGAAACCGGGCTGCTGTCGATAACCCTGCTGGTGCTGGTGCTGCTTAACGGGCATACGCTGAGCAGGCTTGGTGCATCATTGGCCATAGAGCAGCTAGACTATGTGCAGGATATCGACAAAAGCAAGATCAAGCCTATAAACATTGCATCGCTGTCGCCTGTTGACTGGTTGGTGAGCGGGTTGTTTGCATTACCGGCGCTGGTATTGCTTGTAATAGTTCAGCCCTCAGCGATATTCGCCTTGCCGGCAATGGCGGTCAGCTACTGGCTGATGTGCAGATACTTCAGCAAAAGGATTGGCGGCTATACCGGTGATTGTCTGGGTGCCATGCAGCAAGTGCTGGAGTTGATATTCTATCTGGTTGTGTTAATGGCGGTTTGATGACTGCTGGCTGTAAGTGGTGAGCACTGGCTGGTTGGTGGAGTTTAGCGAGCGGTTATAGCGGGGGTTTTGCCAGCCAGGGTTGAGAAAGGCTATTCATGGGTGAGGCTAACAGTGAAATCGCGTTGCTGGTGCGGGGCGGACAATCGAACCAGGCTCATCCGTGATCGCGATAACTTCAGTAAAAACCAAGAAGAAAGAGAATGAGAACGCAGGTCGTAATAATCGGTGGCGGGCCATCAGGCTTACTGCTTGGTCAGTTGCTGCACAATGCTGGTATCGACGCCGTCATACTCGAACGGCAGACCCGTGAGTATGTGCTGTCGAGAATTCGTGCTGGTGTACTGGAACGCGGCCTGGTCGGATTGATGGAGCAAGCGGGGGTAGCGGATCGTTTAAAGAAGGAAGGTTACGAGCATGACGGTACCATCATGGCTTATGACAACCGCTCTTTTCGTATTCAGTTTACAGACTATATCGACAAGCCCGTCACCGTCTATGGCCAGACAGAGGTCACACGTGATCTGTACGATGCACGAGAAAGGGTGGGCGGTAAAACGCTGTTTCTGGTTGAAGATGTTGTTATTGAAGACATCACGACTGAAAACCCTGCGGTCACTTGCAGGGTTGATGGTGAAACGCTCAGGATTGAATGCGACTACGTTTGTGGCTGCGATGGTTTTCATGGTGTTAGCAGGCAAGCTATACCCGCTGATGTTCGGCGTGAGTTTGAAAAGGTATACCCTTTTGGGTGGCTGGGCGTGCTTTCGGATACGCCGCCGGTTAATGAAGAACTGGTCTATGCCAATTCAGAACGTGGCTTTGCGTTATGCTCAATGCGCAATGAAAATCTGAGCCGTTATTATATTCAGTGCTCACAGGAAGACAGTATCGATAACTGGAGCGATGCTGATTTTTGGGATGAGCTAAAGCGCAGAATCCCCGAGTCATACGCAGATCAGCTGGTCACGGGTGACGCTATCGAGAAGTCTATTGCACCGCTGCGCTCCTTTGTCTGCGAGCCGATGCAATGGGGAAAGTTGTTTTTATGTGGCGACGCCGCCCATATAGTACCGCCGACAGGTGCCAAGGGCCTCAACACCGCGGCTTCTGATGTGCATTATCTGTTTAACGCATTACGGCAGTACTACATTGATAAAGACAGCAGCGGCGTTGAGAGTTACTCCATCAAAGCGCTCGCGCGTGTGTGGAAAGCGGAGCGCTTTAGCTGGTGGATGACCAGCATGTTGCATCGATTTCCGAACCAGTCTGACTTCGATCTGCGAATACAGTGGGCAGAGCTTGAGTTTCTACGTGAGAACAAGTCAGCTCAGGCGAGTTTGGCAATTAACTATGTCGGGTTGCCGTACTGAGTGTTATTAGCATCACGTCGGGTGCTGTCAGTTAATACCGTTAGAATGCAGCGTATGCTGAATGTGCCGACTGTCCCGTGTCATGGAATACGAGGTAGCTAAAGTGAAAGCGTTAAGAGCCGGCCTGGGCATTTGCTTGTTGCTGCTGCTTGTGGGTTGTGGTGCCGATTCGCTGTTCAATAATGAAGAATCGGACGACGTCTTTGTCGATATCGTCAACGTCGGTTCAACCAGAATCGTGTTTGTCAGCTTTAGCATTATCCCGGTGATCAGGCCCGCTGATTCGCAAAATGAGCTGCAGACAGAGGGATTAAATCCTGACGAGACCATGCGGTTTTCACTCAGCTGTCTGCCAGGCTCAACGCAGTATCTCCACCTGCGATGGGAAAACGGTGCGCTGCGGAATTATGAAATTGCCACCCCGTGCGGCAGCATTGTGACCTACCAGTTTCCGCAATGAGTGTAACTGGTGGATGCGCCTGGC
>CALGNZ010000065.1 GCA_937957915.1 uncultured Granulosicoccaceae bacterium
AAATCCAAGGCCCGCCTTTCCCGATTCGCCGAGCTGCAGTCCAAAGAGTTTCAAAAGCGCAGCGAAACGAACGAAATCTATATACCCACAGGCCAGCGGCTTGGCGAGAAGGTCATCGAATTCAATGACGTCAGCAAAGGGTTCGACGATCGCCTGTTGATAGACGATTTGTCGTTTTCCGTACCGCAGGGCGCGATAGTAGGTGTGATTGGTGGCAATGGGGCCGGAAAATCAACGCTATTTCGTATGATCATGGGTACCGAAAAGCCGGATCAGGGCTCAATTGATATCGGTGAAACGGTTGATCTGGCGTGGGTTGATCAAAGCCGTGATGCGCTCACCGGTGACAAAACGGTGTGGGAGCTAATCTCGGACGGCCTTGATCTGGTGACAATTGGCAACTTTGAAATGCCATCTCGTGCCTATATCGGGAGGTTCAATTTCAAAGGCGCAGATCAACAAAAGCTGGTGCGCGATTTGTCAGGCGGTGAGCGCGGACGGCTGCAGCTGGCGATGACCCTCAAGCAGGGAGCGAATGTACTGCTGCTCGATGAGCCCTCTAATGATCTCGATGTCGAAACGCTTCGAGCGCTCGAGGAGGCACTACTCGACTTCCCGGGGTCTGCCATTGTGATCTCGCATGATCGGTGGTTCCTTGATCGAGTGGCGACTCATATTCTGGCCTATGAGGATGACTCACATGTTGAGTTTTTTGCGGGCAATTACGCAGAATATGAAGCTGACCGCAAGCGCCGGCTGGGTGACGATGCGGCTCAACCCCGGCGAGTGAAGTACAAGCGGTTGGCTTAATTTATCAAAACGCCCGGTTTCATTCCCAAAACGATGCAATCTTCGTTACCGGCCAGATAGTAAAAATGTGTAGAAAAAATCAATAGAATCAATTGGTTAATTTTCTATTGTCACGATCTTCGGGGTTTTTGCAACATTAATCCCGCTCTCTTCTGAATGCTTGTTGCTACATCTCCCGCCACGTGAACTAAAAATTAAGCGAGATGGCTAAGTGATGGTCCGGCGCAGCCGGTTTTGAAGGTGTACGTTGGGTAATGCTTTGCTGTGAGCCGAATGTAAACAGCTCCGTACAAGTGTTACTTAATGCAAACTCTCATGAGTTCGGTGGTATCCGGGCATTCCATTACTGTCGTTTAACCTGACCAGTGTTGATCAGATTTTATACTTGTGAAGTTAATTTCGATCTGGGTGGTATTGCGAGTCCGGCGAACACGCTGAACCGGACCGCGACGCCCTGTAATTATCAACCGCTGATATAACTTAAGCTAACTGGAATAAAACAACCAGATGATTCGAAAATACCTGACAAAAGTGCCAGGCTTGGTTTTGTGTGTGCCATTGATCATTGGAGGAGCTGTTCTGGGCTCCGGCAGCGCGTACGCTCAAAATGCGCCGCAATGTGCGAGCGCTGATTCCGATCCTGACGGCGACGGCTGGGGCTATGAAAATAGCCGATCCTGTCTCGTAGCAACGAGTTCTGCGGATCGTACTGTGCAAGCCAACGGTACGCCCGTATGTACAGCTGCGGCGATAGATAACGGTGACGGCTGGGGCTGGGAGAATGATCGTTCCTGTATCTATTCTTCAGGTACGTCGACAGCGCCGTCTTCCTCATCTTCAGCGTCGTCCACGCCAGTGTGCACCTCTGCCGCGATCAACAACGGCGATGGATGGGGCTGGGAAAATAGTCGCTCATGCATCTACAGCGCCGGCAGTGCCAGCCCGGCTTCGGGCAGCGGCAATTCTGATAACAGTAACCTGGCAGACTACTCTGGCGGTGCACCGCAATGCTCTGTGCGCGCTGTTGACAACGGTGGTGGCTGGGGTTTTGAGTACGGTGCTTCTTGTGTATGGGGTGATGTACAGCCTGGTTCGTACCAGATAAGCAGCGATGGGGCGGCACCGCCGCCAGTGGCTGCGGCAGCACCGGGATTCGACAATGCCACTGGCAGACCTATTTGTCTCACTGACTCAAGCGATGGCAATGGTGATGGTTTTGGCTACGAAAATAACCAAACCTGTAAAGTCGTTAATGGCACGACAGCGACCGCCAGCAACCCATTGCTGAACCAGCGTTGGTGCCAGCCATGGGCAGAAATTTCCTACGGTGACTATGTTCTCCAAAACAACACCTGGAATGACAGCGATGTCTTCTACGACACCTGGTCTCAGTGTATTGAACTGGGCGGCAGTTCGGGTAATTATGTCGCGAAGTGGGACTACAACTGGCTGGAGCGTACTGAGGGGAATCAGTATTCAGTAAAGAGCTATCCGCAGGTTTACTATGGGCGCAAGACTCGCAACACAACGTCCGGTACTCCTGAGCGTCTGGGTTTGCCAGCCAGTATCCACAACCTTCCTGAATTCAAAGTCCGCTACAAGTACTCTGAAACCGGTAACGCGGAACGCAATGTTGCGCTTGAGTCTTTCTTTCACACCAGTTGTGAAGCAGAAGAGTGGAACAAGCATTTTGAAATGATGGTCTGGGTTAATGTGCCAGCCACCAAGACACCAGGCAAGCTTGTTGCCGAAGCGACTATCGATGGAAAAGAGTGGCTGGTGTACACCAATCCGGCGTTAAGCTGGGGCTACGTCGCATTCGTGGAAAAGACGCCGTCATACGAAGGCACTTTGAACTGGAGTCGATTTGTCGACTGGACCCGTAACGTCGGACCGTCCAAGGGCGTGTGGAGTATTGGTGACACCTGCATGGGAGCTATCGAGATCGGTACAGAAACATTCTGGGGCACTGGTACGTTCACGCTGCACGAGTTCCAGGTTTACCGCTAAATCTCTAATTGTTTTACGGTAGTTCAAAAGAGCCGCAATTTGCGGCTCTTTTTTTTTGCCGCTAACCCTTTTTTACCAGTTGTCACGATTAACCTGTATCTGATGATAATAGGGTTGGAGTGCGCCCGTTGAGCCCATGGTTTGCTCAAATTGACGAGCGCGAGGATTAGCGGAATACTGTTGCAAGAGCGAGCGCAGATCTTCGAATCTGGGGCTGCGGTGGCGAATTTCTGGCAAGTGATGGGCTGAAACAACAATGGCAATGCAACGGGTTAACAGGCGGAGGACCTTACGGCAGGCAGGATGTACGGGTGTGTTCGTCGAATGTGCACTTTTATTGGGTAATGGTGGTTAACTTAACAAGCCTGCTAAAGAGCGATGCATCGTTGATACGCGCCTACGCCGGCGGAGATGTTGCTGCTTTTGAAACGTTGTACCGGCGGCATAAAGACGGATTATTTAACTTTATCTATCGCAGCGTAGCGCGCCAGGCCGTAGCCGAAGAAATTGCACAGGATGTGTGGCTCTCGCTAATCAAGGCAAGTGCGAACTATCAGCCTGGAGCCGCTACATTTCGTTCCTGGCTATACAGCATTGCTCGTAACAAGATTGTCGACTTCTTCAGGCGAGCAGCTAACCGTCATGTTTCAGATGATGCGGTCGGAGATCGGTCAGGTGAACGACACCAGGCTACGTGCGGCACTGATGAACCGTTGCCACAAGGGCTGGTGAGTGATGTGGAAACTAATTTACTCGTTAACCAATTGTTAGCAGCGCTGGATGGTTTGCCTGCCGAACAGCGAGAAGCATTTATTCTGCAGCAAGAGGGTTTTACCGCAAAAGAGATTGCCGACATTACCGGCGCCAGTAAGGAGGCGGTAAAGAGCAGGTTGCGTTATGCAAAAACTACCGCTCGTGCGCTATTGGAGGCACGTGGATGAAAAAAATTGAACAGCTATACCGCGACGCACCCGTTCGTAATTCTCCCGATTCGCTCGATCGAGAAATTTTAGAACAGGCAAAACGGCAGGTGGCAGGCCAAAGTGTGTCGAACACAGGGTGGTCACTATCACTGTCATGGATGCCAATGGCTGCAAGTTTTGTGGTGGTGGGGGTTGGCATTGCGCTGGTGTTGCGCAGTGGCATTATAAGTACCGGTGGTACAGGGACATCGATTGATGGATATCCGGAGTCACTGATTGAGGCCGATGAAGGTGCCCGGTCTGATGTTCTGATGTCCGGTTCTGGTGGTTCCAGTCCGGTCGCGTCAACCCCGGAGGGGCTTAGCCGAGAGGAGCGCAAACCTGTAAGTAGTGACGACAAAGTTCGTTTGTTGCGGCAGGCAGAAAACACGCAACTTACAGCTCGTACTGCGAATAAGAAGGAGTCGGTCGTGCGGTTGGCGGATCAGTCCCGGCAGTTGTCAGATTCGTCACAAGACAAGCTTGCCAGTTCAATTCGGGAGCGGCGCGCTGATTTATCTTTGTCAAAACAGGCAAAGCAGAGCGAATTAACATCTGCTGCCACGGATCTGGCTCTCACAGCCAGGTCCTCGACCGCTGCAAGCCAGAGGATTCAGCCGGTGCCGCAAACGGAGGGATCAGGGTTACCAGCCAGCGGAGATACGGCAAAGAGCCGAGCAGTTGCCTCCTCCTTGTTGCCGCTTGATACAGACGAGACC
>CALGNZ010000066.1 GCA_937957915.1 uncultured Granulosicoccaceae bacterium
AAATCCATCCTCGACATCGCCCTCACCAGAGAGTACCTGGAAACTCACGGGGTACCTGTAATGGGCTATCGTACTGACTGCTGGCCGGCTTTCTATACCAGTCGCAGCGAGCACCCGGTCGACTATGTGATGGAGTCTGCGCAGTCTGTGGCAGATGTGCTCGCCAACAAGTGGGCGCTCGGTTTAAACGGAGGGGCCTTGGTCTGTGTGCCGGTGCCTGAAGCGTATTCGCAGGACGAGAAAAAAATCGACAGTGCCATCAGTGCCGCGCTGGCTGAGATGACTCAGTTAGGCATTACGGGGAAAGAGACCACACCGTTCCTGTTGGCAAAGATTGCTGAAATTACTGACGGGTCTAGCCTGCAGACCAATATACAACTGGTATTCAACAACGCTGACGTTGCCAGTGAAATCGCATTGTCTCTTGCCGGTCAGGGTTGATTGGTAAAGAGCCACTGGTCACTGTAGCCATCTGTCGGGAATACCACGCTGCCAAAATTTGCTGAAATGTCTACCACCATGCGTTTTTGCGGCAATCTACGGGCAATGTTGGTAGGGAACTGGCAACGCTTTAAGGTTACTGTGGCCTGATGTTGCAACAATCTGCAGTGGTAAATTCGTTCCGCCTTGCTTTTATTTGGCAAGAGATGCAGAGCAGAATTTTTCCAAATCGATCCGTTTTACACGATTGATACACCGCAGAGATCGCAGTGGAAAGCTCAATGGGTTTTCTGATTCCAGATAGGATGACGAAGTATGTTGTCCCGTTCAACGCGTTCCTCATTGCGCGTTCCTCATTGATAGGTCGGAAGCTCTGCGTGTGTTGTGCGTTGTTGGTGGATGCGCAGGCTTATCCACCCTACTGTGATTCTACGCTTTCACAGAGTGCAGGGTGGATAAGCTTGCGCATCCACCGAGTGTCATTCAAGTGGGTAAGAGCGATGGTACTGGATTCAACGATTTGCTGTGCCAGTACTACATCTGGATGTAAAACACGAAACGCTGGCGGATCTTGAAGCCCTATTAAGCACGCGCCTGAAATATTTGCAGGTTTGCAAGTCGGCCCGCGGCGTTAGCGCTCAATTTAACCTGATGTATGCGACATGGAAAGTCGGCATGAAATCAATTCTTTTACTGTGTAGTTATTTTTCGGTCTTGCTTGTGTTTGCCTTTGCAGTTGAAGGCCATAATGTTGGTGCTGTATTCGCGGAAGAACCACTTACCTGCAAAGTAGCTCCTCTGCCAAAAATTCCTGACGGGAAAGTCGGCGAGGCGTCTCCTGCCTTTACCTGGCAGGCGTTAGCTGGTTGTACCGACTATCAATTTTATCTGTCCAATGCCGAAGCCATTTTGTCGATTACCTGGGTCTCTGCGGAAGAAGCAGGGTGCGTTGGTGGCAGCGGTAACTGCAGATTCACGCCCGACCGAATATTCGAAGAAGGTGACTATGGTTGGTGGATTCGCGGCTGGCAGCCTCAACAGGGCACTTCGAAGTGGAGTTCGGGCACACGCTTTACGGTGGATCTGGATATTTGTGCCAAAGTGCCTGAGATAGTAGCGCCAATAGATACGGCGCAGTCGGGTACGCCGGCATACCAATGGCAGGGTGTCTATGGGTGTGAGTGGTACCAGTTGGTAGTATCTGGTCCTGACGGGAATGTGTTGCGTGAGTGGGTGAAAGGCGATGACATCGCTTGTGTCTTTAATACGGTTTGCAGTTATGCACCTGAAGTTGTTTTGCCGCCAGGTAGGTATTTTTGGTGGATCAGGGGCTGGAGTCGTGGCACCCGGATAGGTCTTTGGACAGCCGCTACCGCGTTTACCATTACAGAGTAGTGACAGGAGGTTTCGTCAGCTTGATTGTTCGATAGGCAGAACATTCCGCTTCTGTTATGCAGACCGTTTACGGGCAAGACGATTGCGTTAGCCGAAGGTAACAGGTTAGCCTCTTCTGACAGTCGGGGGCGTTATGTTGTGTTTCCACTCTGTGTATCAGATTCCACATCCCTTTGTCCCTTTTGCGTAACTCATTCACACGGCTCGTTAGAACGGCTCTTTGGCATATCTCTTTCAAATAGCTTTTTGCATCATTCCATATAATAGCTCTTCCGGAGCGCCCATAACGCCCGATAACGCAGCGGAGAAAATAGTCATAAAAACCATCATCAATCGCTTTGACGGCGTACTGTTCGATATGGACGGCTTGCTGCTGGATACTGAGAATATTGTCAATCAGTGCCTTAACGAAACAGCAGAGCACTTCGGTATCCCTGATATGGGTGAAACCTTCCTGGCGCTGATTGGCTTTCGAGACAAAGAGAGCGATGCAATATTGCGTAGCGGCCTTGCAGGCCGAGTAGACTTAAAAGTTTTTTGCGCAGAGTCTGACCAACGGATACGCCAAAGAGTTGCAGCAGGGCTACCTGTTAAATCGGGGGTGGTGCCATTACTGGAAGCACTGTATGAGTTGCAAATACCCTGCGCTGTAGCATCATCGACCAGAACGGAATATGTTGACAAGCATCTTGCTGACGCAGGAGTTCGTCAATTCTTCGCAACCATTACCGGCGGAGATCAGGTGTTAAAGGGAAAGCCACATCCGGATATCTACCATAAAGCCGCCGCGTCTATAGAGGTAAGTGCGGAAAACTGTGTTGCATTTGAAGACAGTGAGCCTGGCACACTCGCAGCCCTTGCCTCTGGTGCATCGGTGGTACAAGTGCCAGATCTGATCGCGCCTTCAGAAGAGCTGATAAAGCGAGGGCATCTGATTGCCCCGGATATATGGACTGGTGCATTGCAGATCGGTTTGATTCAAAAGGTTGGTTAGTGATCACGATGTAGTGATACACATCTTAGTGGGAGCCGATCTCCGATCAGCGAACTATACCGTACTTACGATGGTCCTGTTCACTGTGAACTGGCCACTCATCTGTTTTATTCCGTGACTGTCACAGTGATTTATCACTGAGTCGATTGCCTG
>CALGNZ010000067.1 GCA_937957915.1 uncultured Granulosicoccaceae bacterium
CAATTCGATGCGAGATTGGTGACGTCTCTCACGTTATCTTGTAGGAAAATTCCTACAACACAGCGCGACTTCTATGGTGCCGGGTAGGTTTTGAACAACTCACGCACCTGTTCTGGCGAGATATTCCAGGGCAACAATCGCTCATAGTCTTCCACTGTTTTGGCCTTTGACGCCTCATTGAGCAATACAGTGAGATACTCAAACGGATGGTGGCCGTTGAGTTTGGCGGTCTCAAGAACGCTGTAGATCATTGCGCTGGCTTTAGCCCCGGTCACAGACACAGCAAACAGGAAATTCTTCCGTGCTACTGCTATCGTTTTGGCCACGTGCTCTGCACGGATATTTGTCATTGGCAACCGTCCGTCATCACAGTAACGCTGTAGCTCGACGGTATAGTTGAGCAGATACTGCAACGCCTCTCTGGTCGCGTTGTGTTGAACTCCATCGTTTTGTAGCTGTTGTGCCCAAGCCAGAAATTTCTGCCAATGCGGCACCGCGTGTTGTTGGCGTTGCTGGTATTTTTCCTCTGCGCTCAAGTCCTTTATCTTTCTCTCTAATGCATACAGCGGTTTGTACCAAGCCACTGCACGGGTGGCGATGATTTCTTTGACATCATGCTCTTTACCTATCGATTTGACGATATCCACAAAACGACGTCGCGCGTGGTCATTGCAATAGACCAGCAAGAAATCGTTCTCCTTCGCCACTGATCGGTAGCTACTGTAGGCATCACAGATGAGATACCCCTTAAACTGCTCGAGCAAGGTGCCTGCAACCTGACCTGATCGAGAAGGGGAATAATCGACCAGGATCACCGGCTTGTCCGGTGGGCCTCCTCGACGCAACCACAGCCAGCTTTTGTTCTCCGGTGTACGCCCAGGCTCCTTGAGCACTTGCATTCCTGTCTCGTCACAGTGGCCGATATCGTATTGCCAAAAAGCCTCCTGAATCAGGTTGTAGACGGGTTGCAGGTACCTCTGGCTGGAGTCGATCAGCCAGCGAGCCAGTTTTGCTCGGGGCAGGTCAATCTTGCTGCGGGCCGCGATCTTCTCCTGACGATACAACGGTAAACCGTCAAGATACTTCGACACCATAACGTGGGCGATGAGCTGCGCGCTGGCCTGTGTGCCTGGCAACACGCTCGGTGGCATGGACGCGGTCTTTAGACACTGCTTGCACGAACAGCCATAGCGACGTCTGATATGCTTGATTACATAGTAGGTCTGGGGGATAACAGCGAGCTGCTGGCTGACATCATCACCGATGTGTTGAAGGGTTTCGCCACAGGCGCAGCGCTTTTGATCATCGGTCAGGTCGTGTACCACCTCGATCTGCCGGAGCTTTTTCGGAAACGGCTTTTTCTGACGGCCCCGACGCGTATGGGCCTCGACCTGTGTGACGGCTTGGTCTTTTTCTTGTTTAAGGCTGGCAAGTGTTGCCAGTAGTTCGGCTTCGTTAAAGAAATCCCATTCCAGCTGCTCGACTTCAAGCTTCTCTGTGCTTTTACCAAACAATCGCTGCTGCTTCAGGTTCAATTGTTCCTGGAGTTTTATCAGTTGGTTTTCTTTGTTGTACAGCGCTGACTGTAAATCACTCAGCTGCGATTGAAGGTCACCTACCAGTGAATGCAGCGTATCTACATCAGTGGGTAATGATTCGCTTGGGGCGTCCATGTTCCAAGCGTATCAAAACCTACTCGTGTTGCCACACTACAGGTGACGGTTGCTAAATCGCATGCGCCATTCTGATGGATTGGTGTGGGCGCATCCCGTTGAGATTATAGCCGTCGAGTAACTGGTCGAGCTGTTGTACGCTTAGTACGACAGTGTCAGTACTAAACCAGTCCGGCCAGTGGAAGCGTTGTCTATCTAAACGTTTGTACAACAACCAGAACCCGTTGCGATGCCAGACCAATAGCTTGATTTTATCGCGTGCCCGATTACAGAATACAAACACACCTTCATCAGCCGGATTCATATTCATCTCCAGACGAACTATTGCACACAGTCCGTCGATGGACTTACGCATGTCGACCGGGTGGCGATAGATCCACACTTGATCACGATGCCAGCGACTAACGTCCATGACGCACCGCCAGTGCCAGTTGAGCGATTGCCGATATCGACAGAGAATCGCACTCTATTCTTACTTCTGCGCCCAAATCGATAACCGCTTGTGCACAACATTGGGAGTCTGATTGGTTGATCGCAACAGGGGCGAAACTCCCTGATGTCGACCTGGAGCTTTCGCTTATAGGCTTTGACATTCTATAACGCCATTTTCGAAAGGTAGCAGGACTCAAATCCAGGTTTTCACAAAACTCAGACTCACTCCGTCCGCTGGATTCAAATTCCTCGATAATCTCAGACCACTGCTGCGCTGACTTTTTCGCTCGTCTTCTTGCAACCATCGTGTGGTAATGCCTTTAGTGCCAGGGAGAGGCCACTTTCTCGACATCCCACCAAACGATCAATCCTGGGGTGGATAGATCGCTTACAAACGGGCGCTTCCCTACACCCACGATTAACCTGATGGGCGGTCCGGACACAGCAAACCACTGCAGATGTTCGACGAACATCACCTTCACATCATCGTCTGGATTACTGCTCTGGCAGCTTCTACAATAGGATCATGCGTCTCACGCAATATCTCTACCCGATCGAACCGTTCAGAATCACGATTAACAGCTTCGCGCAGTGCAGCACCAAAGGCCATACGAAGCTCGGTACCCACATTGTACTTACAGATATTAGTTTCTCTCGCCAGTCTGATACGCTGCTCAACCGGAACACCAGATCCGCCATGAATAACCAGTGGCACGTCGGTCACCGCCTGTATTGCAGCAATGCGCGACTCATCCAAGCCCTGACCAGTGTTCTCCTGCAGATGTACATTACCTACCGATATTGCCATGGCATCGATACCGGTTTGCCTGGCAAACACTTCAGCCTCTGAAGGTACAGTACCGTTAGATGCCTCACCTTCCGCATAGCCAACAAAACCAATCTCTCCTTCACAGGAAATACCTGCGCTGTGCGCCAACTCCGCTATTGCTGCTGTTTCATCGATGTTTTGTTGTAGTGGCTTGCGTGAACCGTCGTACATCAATGATGTGAACCCACAGTCCAGTGCCTGCTGACATTCGTCATATTGATAACCATGATCGAGATGTGCGACCACAGGCACGCTTGCCTGCTCGGCAAGATGCAAAAACATTTTTGCGAGTATTGGTAGCGGTGTGTGCTCTCTGCAACCCGGGCCTGCTTGCAGAATGACAGGTACGTTCTCAGCTTCAGCAGCAGCGACAAACGCTCGCATATCCTCCCAACCCAAAGTCACCAGCCCGGCAACGGCATAGCCCTTCTCTAACGCCGGTGTAAGTACATCTGCAAGTGTAGCTATAGTCATCGTCTAAATTTCCTGTCGCCCGAGTTGCAGGCAATCAATAGTGACTCACTAAGTCAGGGAACCAACAAAGACGCGTCGGTGGATGCGCTCCGCTTATCGACCCTACAAGAGCCAGCACACTGGAAACCCGACGCGTCAGCGAGATCCATTCTGCAAGCAGCCTTGCTGACGCTGCGGGTTTCCATATACTCCGGTGATCTAAGCCCTCGAACAGTCGCAGCCTTCTCTATGTGACTGCCCGCACGCTGTGGGACCAGATCTCCGATCCGGGAACTCCGCGCTTTGGGCTCTTCCATCGATATAATGCACGCGATGCGCAAGTACGACTTGTTCGCGCAACGGCGTTGTTCTCCCACTGCTGTGTACGTGGTAGGTGCAAACATAACATCATGGTGGATGCGCTCCGCTTATGCCACCCTACAAGAGCCGGCTCACTGGAAACCCGACGCGTCAGCGAGCCCCACTCTGCAAGCAGACTTGCTGACGCTGCGGGTTTCCAAATACTCCAGAGATCTACGCTCACAAACACCCGCAGCCTTCTTATTTAAACTTCGCAATCATATCCTTAATACCCGGTATCGTCTCAATCTGATACGCATGTGTAGGCTGAAAGTACTGCACCAGCGAGCGCTGTGTTAAACCACCCAGTATGGTGAAGTAATACATTTCATAACCGGGCAACACACAACACGGGTGATAACCTTTGTCGAGACAAATCGTCGAACCATCAACAATATGATAGGCATCACCGGGTTCGTTATCGACACGTTGCAGCATCTGCACACCGGAACCATGATTCGGCTTGAAGCGAAAGTTATAGGTTTCATCGTGACGTGTTTCATCGGGCAGACGATTAGTATCATGCTTGTGCGAAGGAAAACCGGACCACCCCCCCTGCCCCACGGTAAACAACTCACTTACCAACAGACGACCCACTTTGTCATGCTGTTTCTGTCCGAGGATATGTTTTATTTTGCGGTGGGTTTTTGTGTCGTCTGATCCATACTGCACCAGATCAAGGCCATCGGCGCGAACATCGAAAGGGTCGAGCACTTTGTCAAACGCAGCACCGGCAACAAAGACTTCAGTTTCATCAGACACACAGGACAGTGTTACTTTGGCACCGACCGGAATGTACACACCCTCTGGCTCGCCATCCCATACGTCTTCGCCACGGTTGCCCAGTGACGCGAATGAGACACCCTCAACTTCAACATCAATAGTGCCGGTGGCAGGCACGATACAGGTTTCATAACCCGACACCTGATATTCAAACGCCTGGCCTTTTTTCAGCTTGACGATATTGAAGTAATTTAACGGCACCAGGTCGTCGTTAGCGTTAACAATGGGCTGATTTTTGTTGTCGTAGGGTGCTATGTGCATATCGCGATATACCTTAAAATGATGTTTAAACTGCTATCTGTTTAAACCTGTTTATGTTTGACCTGTTAAAACCAGACCTGCCGTGTCCGATACTGCTGCAGCCATAACTACTGTTGCCAGAGAGTGACGTAATGGCAGGTGTTACATTTACACTGCCACCGGACCAGTACGGGTGTCGAGAAACGATTCAAGCTCGGCGGTTGTTGGCATGGCAGGCGCACAGCCCACCCGCGAAACAACGATAGAAGCACAGGCCGAACCACGCAGCACCGATGTTTCAAGATCGTGCCCGCCTGCAAGGGATGCAATAAAGCCCCCCATAAAGCTGTCGCCGGCACCTACGGGCTTGAGCGCATCTACCGGATAGATTCCTGTGGAAATTTCTTCGCCATCGGCAATAGTGACCGCACCTTTCTCACCCATTTTGTAGATAACAATGGATGCTGTTGACTGAGCTAGTTCTCGTGCCTTATCGAGCCCTTTGTTGTAGTCACCAGCCATAAATCCGAACTCGACATCGTTGCCTATTACGATGTCGCACAGAGCACCGGCACGCGAGTAGGTTTGCGCGGCATCTTCAGCCGACACCCAGCTATAAGGACGATAGTCGATATCGAAAATCAGTGGTAAACCTGCATCTTTGGCCCGCTCAAACGCATAAAAGGTTGCACTGCGCGAGGGCTCTGCAGCCAATACCGTGCCGGTGGTAATCAATGCGGAATAGGATGCGTAGTCGAGTGAAGTTACATCGTCAGTGGTCATTTCGAAATCTGCCGCACCGTTGCGATAGATAACCGTCTGGTGATCCTCGACCCTGCTTTCAGACACCGCCAGTGAGTTGCGAGCCTCTCCACCGACAGACCTGACATGAGTCGCATCTATTCCATAGCTTGCCAGCTGGTTAAGACAAAACCGCCCGACCGCATCATCAGACACACAGGTAATCAGCGAGGCACTACCGCCTTGCCTGGCAATGGCTACACAGATATTGGCCGAAGATCCGCCAAGTCCGGTGGAAAAGTGTGTTGCCTCTTCTATTTTAGTACCCGGTGGCTCAGGATAAAAATCCATACCCGCCCGACCGATAACTGCAAATCGATTTTTCGAAAGATCTATCACGCGGCCGGCCCCACACAATTATGGTTTGTATACAAGTGTCTGCTCGCGAGCTCAAGTGCCAGACGCTGGTCAATAGTCATCGACGGTTAAACGCCTTTACGCTGTTTAGGCCTGCTCGATTCCCATTCAATGTGAGCATCACGCACGGTATCGCTGTCGGTAACCTGTGGCGTTCCGACCTCCCACCAGGCGTGACCTTCGGTGGTCCAGCCTTCGAAAGCATCTACCTGCATCACGATAACCGAAGTTTTACTCGCCGCCTTGGCACGTTTAAAAGCCTCTCCCAGTTCCGCCGGATTGGCTACCGTTTCGGCAATCGCCCCCATCGATGCCGCATGAGCAGCGAAATCGACAGCGAATGGCTCGGCAACAGTCGGGCAGTCTTCTATCAGGTTATTAAAGCTCTCGTTACCCGTACCGTTTTGCAGTTTGTTGATCACCGCAAAACCACCGTTGTCGAGCACCAGTATGATCAGTTTTTTGTTGGTCAAAACGGATGAGTAGATATCCGAATTTAACATCAGGTAGGAACCATCGCCGGTAAAGATGATGGTGTCCTGATCGGGTTCATTTTCAGACTGAGCTATACGTGCACCCCAGCCACCGGAAATTTCATATCCCATGCAGGAAAAACCAAACTCGACATCAACCGTGCCGCCTTTGAGCGTTCGCCAGTTGGCTGTCACTTCCGCCGGCAAGCCACCAGCCGCCGCCACTACTCGATCAGACGGATCACATAGCTCGTTAACCACACCTATTGCCTGCGCATAGGAGTTGGGACGGTTACCATAGGCAACATTAACCGCTACGTACTCATCCCACTTTTTGCGTTCATCACTGGCAAAGCCGGTCCAGTCTGCCGGGCACTGGTAACCCGATATCGCACCGGCCAGTTCATTGATGGCCAGTTTCGCATCTGCCACAACCGGTAACGACAAGTGCTTGCCCGCATCGTGACGCGCAGCGTTTACTGAGATAAATTTTGCGTCTTTGGCAAATGCAGTCCACGAGCCGGTGGTGAAATCCTGCAGGCGCGTACCCACCGCCAGTATGACATCGGCTCTCTCAGCCACTGCATTGGCAGAATCAGAACCAGTGACCCCAATCGGCCCCGTATTCAAAGCGTGTGTTGAAAGCATATTGGCACGACCGGCTATTGTTTCCACAACCGGTATTTGATGCGCTTCTGCAAACTCCGTGAGCTCCGCCGCAGCACGTGAATACTGAACACCGCCACCGGCAATGATAATCGGTCGGCTGGCACTTTTTAGCAATGACGCAGCGTCTGCTATTTCATCGGCATCGGGCCCGGTGCGGCGAATTCTGTGTACCTTCTTTTCAAAAAACACAGCAGGGTATTCATAGTCCCAGCCCTGTACATCCTGCGGTAACCCAAGAAAGGCTGGCCCACAATCACCGGGGTCAAGCATGGTGGCAATGGCCGCCGGCAAGGACTGAATGATTTGCGCCGGATGACAAATGCGATCCCAGTAGCGGGTAACCGGCTTAAAGGCATCGTTAACACCAAAGGTAGGGTCGTTGAAGTTCTCCATTTGCTGCAACACCGGATCAGGCAACCGCGTTAAAAACGTATCGCCACACAGCATCAGCATTGGCAGCCGGTTGGCATGTGCAAGACCCGCTGCGGTTAGCAGATTGGCAGTGCCGGGGCCGGCAGACGCAGTACAGAACATAAAACGCTGGCGCAGGTGATACTTCGCATAAGCGGCAGCGGCAAACCCCATACTCTGTTCGTTTTGTCCGCGATAAAGTGGTAATTCATGTCGGTGGTTGTAGAGTGCTTCACCCAGGCAGGTTACATTGCCATGACCGAAGATACCGAAGCCCCCGCCAAACAGACGCTGCTCCCGCCCGTCTGTCACGATAAACTGATTGGCCATCCAGCGGACAACGGCCTGCGCCAGTGTCAGCCTCACCGTATCGTTTGCGCTGCTCATGTTGTTACCCTCGCTATCGTTCACTGCCGTGTTCAACCACCGCTGACAGCAGGTCCGAATGGTTGACTTGATATGCGTCATTGCGCATTGCATCAGTTAGGGATTGAGCAGGCGATGTTACCTGCCCCGCAGAAATACAGCCTGATGGCGACACCCGCATCACCAGATGCCAACTCCGGTTGACCCTGTCCAGTACACGAGGATACAATAAATGCAACCGGTTGCAAAATCTAAATCACCCGTCGGTTGCACAGGCAATAGCTAATGCGATATGCCTTCGCGCTGACGTGATCAAGCGCCCGGCCCAACGGACGAGCAACTATGTTGCCCGGCCTTCAACAACACAGCTAACTGCTATTCTCCTCTAGGATACTGCGCGGTAGAAGTCCGCGTAGCGAGAACGTGCCATGTCGAGGACGTTTTTACGATCATTTGCGGCGTATAGTTATTCATATACAACGAAAATGATTGATAAAAACGCACCGGCAGGGTGCGTTCGCAGTAGTGGAGTTTCTGCCGCGCAGACTCCTGGCTCGCAGTTTGTCCAGCCAACTGCCTCGGCATCCATTTTACTTTAACAAATCACAGGTCAATCAATGAGTATCAGAATTGGAAACGCCCCTTGCTCATGGGGAGTCGAGTTTGCAGACGACGCCCGTAACCCGACCTGGCAAAGCGTACTGCAGGAATGCAGCGCGGCAGGTTACACCGGTATTGAACTCGGGCCAGTAGGGTATATGCCAGAGGACCCTGCAGTACTTGCTGACGCACTGGCCGAGAACAATCTCGAATTGATTGGTGGCGTAGTATTCCGCGCTTTTCATGACCCGGCGCAATGGGACGATGTACTCGATGGTGCAAAGCGCACCTGCGAGGCACTGGTGGCACACGGCGCCAGTCACTTTGTATTGATCGATTCAATCTCACCACGGCGTGCCCCGACTGCAGGGCGTGCGGCAGAAGCAGAGCAGATGGACACTGCCGAATGGAACGCCTATCGCGATCGCATAACCACTGTCGCTAAAATGGGCGCGGAAGAATATGGATTGATACCGGAAATTCATCCGCACGCCGGCGGCTTTATGGATTTTGAACCAGAAGTAGAACGACTACTTGAAGAGGTTGATGCCAGCCTGCTTAAAATCTGCATTGATACCGGCCACTGCACATACGCAGGTTTCGACCCGGTGGCATTTATGAAGCGACACATGGATCGCATTACCTATGTGCACTTTAAAAACACTGACGCAAAAGTTAAAGCTGATGCCATAGCAAACCGCACCGGCTTTTACGATGCCTGCGGCCAGGGTATCTTTTGTACCCTGCCAGAGGGTGAAGTTAACTTTCACGACGTTCGCCAATTACTAATAGATGCTAACTACAGCGGCTGGTGCACCATAGAGCAGGACTGCGATCCAACCCTCGATCCCAATCCAATGGGCGATGCGAAGCTCAACCGTGAGTACCTGCAGTCAATCGGCTTTGCGTAAGACTGCGCAACCAGTTAACCAGATGTTCGCAAAGCTAGTGATTAATCGCGAGCGCAGCATAATTTACCAGAGCACTTGTAATGAATAGACTTAAATGGGGCATGATCGGTGGCGGCGAAGGCAGCCAGATAGGACCTGCACACCGATTAGGTTCGGGTCTTGACGATCTGTTTGAGTTTAGCGCAGGTGCGCTTGATCACCGTCCTGAGCAGGGTAAAGAATACGGTATCCGTCTCGGCCTGGCCACAGACCGCGCTTATGGCGACTGGCGTGAAATGCTGGAAGGTGAAAGCAAGCGCGACGATCGAATAAATCTGGTTACTGTTGCCACCCCAAACTCTACACACTTTGAAATTACCAAAGCATTTTTGGAAAACGGCTTTCATGTCCTGTGTGAAAAGCCAATGACCATGACGGTCGAAGAAGGCGAAGAAATAGTCAACATTGCAAAGTCCACTGGCAGCCTGTGTGCGGTTAACTATGGCTACACGGGCTACTCACTGGTCAGGCATATGCGCGCTATGATCGCTCGCGGTGACCTGGGTGCAATCAGACTGGTAAAAGCAGAATTTTCTCACGGCCACCATGCCGATGCCGCCGATGCTGATAACCCACGCGTACGCTGGCGCTATGATCCGGCACAGGCCGGAGTGTCTGCGCAGTTCGCAGATTGTGGTATTCATGCCATGCATATGGCGAGCTTTGTCACTGGTCAGGAAGTCACCACCCTGTCAGCCGATACCGTATCGTGCATTGCCTCACGCGAGCTTGAAGACGATGCGATGGTTAACTTTCGTATGGATGGTGGCACTGTTGGCAGACTGTGGACCTCATCAATTGCCATTGGGCGCCAACACGGCTTAACCATTCAGGTCTTTGGCGAAAAGGGTGGGCTGCGCTGGGCACAGGAACAACCCAATCAACTTTACTATATGCCGTTAAACGAACGCCTGCAGATTATTGAACGCGGTGAAGGCAATCTATCACCAGAGGCTGATCGCACTACTCGAGTAACCGTTGGCCATGCTGAAGGTATGCCACTGGCATTCGCAAACATCTACAAAGACCTGGCTGAGGCCATTCACGCCACAAAAGAAAAGCGAGACATCGACCCCGCTGCCAATTTGTTTCCGCGCGCAGAAGCCGGGTTACGTTCGATGGCAGCGGTTGCTGCGGTTGCCAAGTCTGGCGCATCGAATGCGGCCTGGGTTGATGCAAGGCCACCGATGTTCAGATAGCCAATCTACTTTCCGGCTACCTAACACCTGACTGCATGCTGATTTGCCATAAAGATAATCCTCATGGCAGCGGGCCAGAAAATGGACAATCCATAATCCACAGTTTAGTTAACGGGCTATTTCGGTTACTGTGTCAATGAGAGGACAAAACGCAGGTTTCCCGGCGTGGTAATCGCAATCGCTCGTTAGCCGCAATAGCTGCCTGATCGCAATAAACAGGGGCAATAAACAGGCGCAACTGTGTGGATAAAAATTGAGTCAGTCAGCCAGTAAATTAGTCGCAATTCTCGCCGCCGACGTGGCCGGCTACACACGACTGATGGAATCCGACACGAGTGGAACCGTCGCCGCCTGGCAGGCGGCACGCGACGATGTCATCCAACCACTGATCTCGAAATATTCCGGTGAAATCGTAAAGCTCACCGGCGACGGGTTTCTGGCAACATTTTCCGCCATAGAAAGCTCTGTACTGTGTGCGATAGCAATACAGCATGACCTGGCACCAAGCCCTCTCGAGTTTAGAATTGGCATTAACGTAGGCGATATTCTTCACGATGGCCAGGACATACACGGAGAGGGAGTAAACATAGCAGCCCGGCTTGAAGCAAAAGCTGACCAGCGCGGTATCTGTGTATCCGGCGCTGTCTACGATTTAGTACACAACAGAATCTCGGTTCAATTCGAAAACATGGGTGAGCTGGAGCTAAAGAATATATCGTCACCAGTGAGAGCCTATCGTATAAATACCGCACCACAAGCTGATAAACCTGACAGCAACCAGCTTATCGCTACCCAAAGTATCGGGTACTGTTCTGCGCCTGACAATGTACAAATCGCCTACTCCACCATAGGCGAGGGTCCACCCGTAATTTATGTAGCGAACTGGCTTACCCACCTTGAGTATGACCTGCTCATTCCATCTCGCCGAGAAACTATAGAATTACTTTCTCCGAAGTACACAGTAGTTCGATATGATGCGCGCGGCAACGGACTGTCAGATCACAATGTCTCCAATATGGACATAGAAGCATCAATTACAGATCTGGAATCAGTTATCGCGAAACTCGAACTCAAAAATATCACGCTGCTGGGTGCGTCGCAGGGGGCCGCAATTGCCGCAGCCTATGCCGCTAGAAACCCTGAAAAAGTAGGGAAACTAATTTTATATGGTGGCTATGCCCGTGGTCGCTGTCGTCGAGGATCCCCAGGCCAGGTAGCAGAGAGCAAAGCATTCGTTACAATGATAGAGGAAGGCTGGGGCAAAGATATCGACACCTATGTTCAGATGTTTGGCACATTCTTTATGCCTGACGCCAATCCGGCACAACTTGCGGCATTCACAAAGTTCCAGCGTATCGCCACACCCGCCAGAAACGCAGCGCGTATTCAGGCATCGATAGACGATATTGATATAACAAACGAACTAAATGATATTGTTGCACCAACACTCGTTATGCATGCACGGGAAGATGGACGTTCGTCGTTCGAAGAAGGCAGACGAATGGCAGCTGCAATACCAAATGCCCGATTTGTTCCACTGGACAGCCGAAACCATGCACTGTTACCTGGCGAGCCGGCGCTCACCCGCTATTTGGATGAAATAGAGTCATTCCTGATGTCATAAACACCAACAAAGCTGGCCTGCTTTTTATGTGGATGCCACGGGCGTCCTGATTTTTAAGACTGGCAACTCTCCTATTCACAAGGTTGCAAACTACCTTCGATAATCTGAATGACCTCTTCAGTGATCGGGTGCACTTCCTGATGCTTTTTACGGTAGATCACAACGCCATCGGTCACCTCTGATGAAAGCTTCGACAGCCGTACAAGCGCCCCTTCCTTTATTTTGTGGTTAACCGATCTGGCCCATCCCAAAGCCACACCATTCCCCTGCTCGGCCGCACTAAGACAAACCTGGTATGAGCTGAAAACCGGACCTTCGTGTTGTTGTGGCAGCACTGCGCCAAACTGTTTAAGAAAATCAGCCCAGTCATGACTGCCCCTGTTATCGTAATCCACGTGCAATAGTGGCAATTGACTGAGCTCCTCCGCATTTGGGTTTCTTTTATTGTTTTTATAATAGTCGGGAGAGCACACGGGAAAAACCAGGTCATCCGCTATGGTTCTTACTTCAAACTCATTTTTAGCGCGGGCACCGGGTTGCAGCCCAAGGTCGAACGAGATTTGAGTTTGCTCAATGGGCTCGTAGGTGGAATGCATATTAAAGGCAATCTCCGGAAATCGCTCCTGCAGCAAATCCATGACCGGCGTCAGTATGTGGGTAGCAATTGATAGATCGCTGTAAATAGTGAAGCGCGTGTTTCTTTTTGAAAGGCCGCGGAGCTCATCGGCAACTGAACTGAGTTCAGCCAGACTGCGCTGAACTGTTTCATAGAGGTGGTTACCCGCATCAGTCAGTGTCACGTCGTAGCGATGGCGATCGAAGAGTTGCACTGACAGGTTGTCTTCAAGCTGTCGAATCTGGCGGCTGATACTGGCCTGCGATAACGCGCATTCATCGGCCGCGCGAGAAAAACTTTGCAATCGCGCAGCAGATTCAAAAACCACAAGCGTTCCCATGGGAGGTAACAGTCGCTTCATTTCAGATATACGTTTTTTGCATGTCTAATTCCATAATACGTGCTTCAGTATCAGCATTCACCCCGATAGAATATCATTTTTCGTATATCAGAGGATTGAATTCCATGGCACACAAAAGTTTGCACGGCGTAGACATCGGGGCGGCGGTGATCACTGCCGAGTGGCTGGTCACCATTGATACACCGCGCGCCGGGGTTGAATCTGTACTGACGGGGCTTGAGAACGATTTATCAATCACCCAGGGCCCATACGATTGCTGCAGCTACATCAACGGCGATGGCATCCAGCGCTTTCGCTGCCTTGAGGGCTCGCACGCTGGCGCAGAAAGAACAGTTCAGGAAACGGAGGCTTCGCAGATAGCGGTGTCCATTCCACAGGATATAGCATTGCTGAAACGGCTATTTGATTCGGTTTTCAAACATCATGTAAATGAAGAACCGACGATCAGAGTTCAGGAAACCTTTGGCAGTCGTTCAAAGCTACTTGACGATAAAGACAACCCCAATCGTTACTGGAATCGGGCTGATGCCAGCGCAATACATGGACACTCCGTAGAGGCTTCATCATGACACAAGTTAACGCTAAACCCGACTTCAGAGCACTTCACAGTACCGGTGAGATGCTGGTCATGCCCAACCCCTGGGATAAAGGCTCAACAAAGATTTTCTCGCAATGCGGATTCAAAGCATTGGCCACCACGAGCGGTGGCATGGCCTATTCACTCGGTAAAAGAGATGGATTCGTTACCCGCGAAGAGGCGTTACAGCATTGCAGAGACATCGCATCAGCCACAGACCTCCCAGTATCAGCCGACCTTGAAAAAGGTTACGCCGACACGCCAGACTCTATAGCAAAGATGATTAAGGACGTAGCTGAAACCGGTGTCGCCGGTTGCTCCATTGAAGACTATACCGGTAATCCGGAACACCCCATTTTTGACGAAGACCTTGCAGTTGAACGAATCGCGGCGGCGGTAGAAGCTAAAAATTCTCTTGCCAATGATTTTGTGCTGACCGCACGCTGCGAAGCGTATCTTTGGAATCAGGGTGAACGTGATACAGTCATCCGTCGCCTGCAAAGATTTGCCAATGCCGGAGCTGATGTGGTTTTTTCTCCTGGCATGGACAATCTTTCCGATATTGAAACTCTGGTTCAATCAGTGGACATTCCCGTCAATGTCGTAGTCAGTTCGCCAAATCGCCCGTATGAGTTATCTGACCTGAAACGCCTTGGCGTAAAACGAATCAGTATTGGATCCTCAATGGCCCAGCTGATCTATGGCTCGGTTATAAAAGCGATCACTGAATTTTCCAAAACACAGTCTCTGGATTTCGTTGATGATGCAATGGACTATGAATCACTTGAATCGTGGTTTTCCGAGACTTGAGTGGTAACACAGACAACATGACAAAGTACTGCGTTTACAGGGCCGGCTATCGCCTGCCCTGTATTTACGTATACATTACCGCGGGACAAGAAAACCTGTATTCAGTACATCAAATGGCACTCAATGCCTGCTCCAGGTCTGCCAGCAAATCTTCAACATCTTCTATTCCAGTTGAATACCGAACCAGGCCATCGGGTATACCCGCGGCTTTTCGCTCTTCATCAGAGCATTCCACATGACTGGTGGTTAAAGGTGGCCCGACCACCGTTTCAACACAGCCAAGATTCGCCGCCATGTGGGCATATTGAAGCTTGGGTAGAAACACCTTAATAGCATCAAGCCCGCCGACAACCGAGAAACTCAACATCCCACCAAACCCCTTCATTTGCAGCCTGGCTACCTCATGATTTGGGTGGCTTTCTAATCCTGGATAGTTTACTTGTTCAACCTTCGGATGCTTCTCAAGCCATTGTGCGATTGTCATCGCGCTTTGGTTCTGTCGTTCCACGCGCAGGCTCAGTGTTTTCATGCCACGAATAAAACTGTAGGCATCCATGGGCGCCAGGGTTGCGCCATTGATTTCCCGATACTGATAAACCCGCTTTACTAACTCAGCGCTTCCACAGGCAACACCACCTAGTGCATCAGCGTGACCTCCGAGATACTTCGACGCCGAGTGCAACACAATGTCTGCACCCAGCGCTAATGGTTGTTGATTGATTGGCGTGGCAAAGGTGTTATCAACAACTACCAATGCTTTAACACTTTTTGCAACGGCTGCCAGTCGACTGATATCTGTGATTTTAAGCGTCGGGTTCGTCGGTGACTCGAGATACAACATCGAACAACCTTTCAATAGCTCTGCTTCTATTTCATCCTCGTCATCGGTACTGCACAGCGTCACCTGCACGTTCATCTGAGGTAGAAACTCGGTAAACAGCCGATTGGTGCCGCCGTAGCTGTCCCTGATCGAGACAACGCGATTCCCGGGTCTTAGAAAAGCACCAAAAATATTGCTGATTGCAGCCATTCCAGTGGCAAAACTGGTGGCGGCTTCTGCGCCTTCCAGATCTCGAACCTTGCGTTCGAACACATCAACAGTGGGATTGGTGTTACGAGAATAGATATGGCCAGGCTCTTGTTCCAGAGCGACCTTGTGCCACGTGTCAATGTCTTCATAGCCAAAGGAGACACTGTGTACCACCGGCACCTGAGTGGAACGTTCATAAAGCGTATAGTCTTTCTCTCCACCCCAGATACTCAGAGTAGAACGCCCTGGAGCGGGCCCGCGCTTTTCAACAGTTGCGTTTTTACCAGTCGCTTTTTTATCAATCACGGAAACTCCAGCAGTTGTTTGACAAAATACCGTGCATCACTCGATGGCACGAATTAATATCAAGGCAGCGCTACCAGAGCCTTTATCTTGATCCGCCAAGTATACCATTGTTAGGCAATTGTAGCGGTACACTCAGGTGTGAGTCGCACCGTTATTTGAGCCCAATATTCCTGAATACCTTAATTGGGCATTATGCAACAGCGGCAAGATCACAGCTGGCAGGCGATTTATGCTATTAACTATATTTATGGAGTAAGCAGCCAGGCCCACAGGCGCCTCGCAGCCACTGATGGACACTGCACGGTATTTTATCGCAGTCTTTTTCTAACAAATATTTAAATGGATACCGCAATGGGCGTTTGGTTGATTTACTACGGTATTGCAGGCAAGGATCGCGATACTTACCTGCACTGGTTTGAAGGTCAGCATATCGATGAGAAACTGGCACGACCAGGGTATGACTGGGCGTGCCATTATGAGGTGTCTTCCGGTGGACTGGCGGACCATGCAGACCACGTCTATATAGCGATGTTCGGCGGCAAAACCACTCGACCTTTTTTTGATCCGAGCCCGGCACAGATCAAACCCAATCAGGACAAACTCACCAGATCCATGATAGGCCATCGAATAACAGCAACCTCCCTGATTGCCACAGAGGAATGGTGCGAGTACCCGGCTGCCCTCGGCACTGCGTCTGAAGCCAGCTCCACCGTTAACTCACCGATTATCCGACTGAGCATGTTTGCGCCATCAGTTGATGATCAGGAAGTTGTCGCCTGGTGTGCACAACAACATTTCCCAACACTTGTAAACTCGAAGGGACTCACAGTGGCCCGCAAGTGGCTGTCATCTTTCGGCGCCAATCGGCATTTGGTTGTGGAAGAACATACAGATAAACCCGCGTCAGCCGGAACATGGCAGGAGCAGACATCGGCCAACTTAATGTTTGCACCAGCTACTGCGACACTCAGAGTATTCAGGCAATAGTTGTTAAAGCCTGTAACTGGCTGGCTAAAAAAACACACGTTCAACAAACCACCATACCCCCACCAGTGCAATAAGCACTGAAGCAGGGATAGCAATCCATTGACGATACCGCGGATGCTTTCTGAACCAAATACCAATTGCGAAAAACGCAATGGCCACAACCGTCAATTGACCCAGTTCAACACCGACATTAAAGCCAACCAATGCCGGAATAAACTGATTGACCGGCAAGCCGAATTCACCCAGCACACTGGCAAACCCGAGGCCGTGCAGCAGTCCGAACACGAAGATCAAAACCGTTCGCCAGCGACCAAGCTGATCTGTCAGTATGTTTTCACAGGCAACATAAACAATAGATGCGGCAATTAGCGGCTCGACAATGGAGCCTGGCACATTTACCCATCCGAGTGCACCCAGCACCAGAGTGACAGTATGTGCCAGCGTGAACAGACTGATCTGCCAGATAAGTGATTTGAAGCTGGTACTCAGAAAGAACAGGCCAAGTACAAATAGAATATGATCAAGTCCTTTGGGCAGGATGTGGTCGAAACCAACTGGAATATAGTGAACAAAACTCTGCCAGGCAGATTTTTCACCACCGCCGGTAACTGGAATAAGCTCACTGCTGGCCCCGGATTCGAGATAACCTGTGTAGGGCTCATCAACACCCTGCTGCCGCACAATTAACGCCCCGTAGTTAGCGGGCCAGTCGATACTGATTCCGTGCGCGCCTTCAGGGAGAGTTGCTGCAATACCGATTTTCGAAGACCGTGGCAATTCCACGTCTCCAGTCTCGGGCACAGTGACATCGCGCAGAGTCAACACCAATGGCCCCGGCGCGTTGATGGCGATTCGATCTTTCATCTTCGGCCAGAAAGCCCGAAACTCGGAAGCGAGTTGATCACCAGCCATTGCCCGGTAACGGTCGTAGTCGACGGCACCATCTGACTCATCGGTATCGGCCAGCGCTTCAAGATCAATACCCGCCATAAACGACTCGATATTCAGTGAAATATCGAGACTGACAGACCGCCCGTCAATGTACAGATCACTTACCGACGGAGTAACTTCATGGGCCTGAACGGTGCACATCACCAGCGCCGTAAAAGTTGTTAGAATAAAACCGCTAGCGACACGGCCGATGTGCGCCGCCAATAAAGAAATGAGTTTGCTCATATGAATCAAGGTTTAGTTTTTATCATTCGCAGAAGTTCAATCTGCATTGCCGTTTTGATGTTGATGGCGTCCCCGCTCACTGCACATGAATTCTGGATTGAGCCCGCCCGCTATCAAATAGCTGCAGGCGACACGATAGTGGCGAACCTGCGTAACGGTGAAGAATTCAATGGATCCGGACAACCGTACGTTGAGAGTACCACCAATCGTTTTGATATGTTGCTGGCTGGCGATGCCATGCCCATCAAAGCCAGAGTGGGTGATGACCCGGCAATAAATGTGGTAACAAAGGAGCCCGGGCTGGCGATTCTGGTACATGAAAAAAAGGTCACCACCTTGAGGTATACGCAATGGGAGAAGTTTCAGAAATTCGCTGACCACAAAGCCTTTGACAGCATCAAACAACGACACCAGTCACGCGGCCTGCCCGACACCGGCTTCAAGGAGGCCTACTCCAGATACTCAAAATCCCTGGTAGCCATTGGAAACGGTACGGGCCATGATCAGCAGGCTGAACTGGAAGTCGAGCTGGTCGCTTTAAACAATCCGTATACAGACGACACTGTAAACGGCCTTAAGGTCGCCGCTTTTTACCAGGGTAACCCTGTGCCTCATACTCAGATAGAACTGTTCGAGAAGGACCCGGATGGCAAGGTGAAAATTTCCTTACACAAAACAAACGACAAAGGTGAGGTATTACTGCCAGTTAAGCCGCAGCGAAGTTATCTTGCCGATATGGTTATATTGAGAGAGCCTTCAGCAGAGGTCGCGAAGAAACTCAGTGTCGTGTGGGAAACCCTGTGGGCATCGCTTACTTTTTCAGTACCGGAATTTATTGCGCAATGATCTAAATATTTTGAATCACAAAAAAGAGTTCAAAACGCCCACTAAAAATCAGCCGCGACGCAAATTTCTATTGGTGTAGGTTTTTTACCAGCGCAGGATGTTGAATAGATCTTTGATTTTTCATCTGCCGATATCGGGAGCACACCACTTTTTGCAGATTTTCTGGGTTGAAAATTGCAACTACAGACCTTCCAAACCACTAAAACTGGCATTAAGTTGCAATATTTTTTCAGAAAAAGTTGTTTTATTACATATTTCTGCTTGTTCGCTTCCTGGGCGACGCCTTCGCAAGCAGTTGAGGATCCAGAGCAGTTTAGCGTAGGGTCAAACCAAAGCGCTTTAGTAGAACAAGAAATGGTGCAACAGCTGGCGCCGGAAAGGACCGATCGATTGCAGAGTCCGAGCGTTAAGTCGCAAGTGCGATCATTTACGGTGAACGGTGTATCCTACCCGGATGCTAGTCTTCACATTCCAGTATCGTTTGTAGCGAGTAACAAATCACGGCTCTACGCATTCGCGCATTACGTTAATCGCGTGAGAGGAAAAAACACCACATACGGCTGCCAGCCTGATTGCAGTGATGCTGAATTGTCAGCTGATATAGTCGTCTACGCAAGAAATAGCAGCAGTCTTACTATCCAGCCTGGCTTACAAAGCCTCACATCCAGAAACAATGGCACAAGGTTAGGTGAGGGCGGTTATTTGGGCTTCCGCTTTTCCAAATCAATCAGTGAAACACTGGCGTTTTCTTTGGGTGGTGAAAGCATCTTTCGGCTCGACAATACTGTAGATCTGGGCACGAATGCTTATGTCGGCGTTAGTAAACTTTACAATTGGGCTTGGCGTTCGCTTAGTGGCCCGGTAGTCCTCAACATGGGGTTGGGCTCTGGGGCATTTTCGCTGTTTGGCAATACATTGATCTCTTCAGGCTATAGATCGAACAGAACAGATAAAATTGGTGATCCTGATAATTTCGATTTTGGCTTGGTGGGATCACTATCATTCAGCCCACGAGAGAACTTAACATTGGGGATTGAATACAGCGGCTATGGAGTGGGTTTTGGCCCATCATTCAGGCCATTCCCAAATATACCATTCGTTGCAACATTGTATATTTACGATTTGCTCTGGACGCCAGACGAATTACCCTACGAGGTGACGCCAAATTTCTTCGGTAATGTGACGTTCCAGTTTTAGTTTTAGTTTCACCATCAAGACGCCCGTTCGATAGTACGGCTCCCTAACGAGCAGGACCGATCGGTTGATCAGGTTGTCCATCTAACAGACTCACTATATTTAACTGAACTGACAGACATTCCCTCAGTATCTGACCTGTGCGTTTGCGAAAAACACGTGAAAAAGCGGTAGCTTTGGTAGCCCAACGCGTGACGCACAGACGCCACCGCTGCTCCCTGCTTCATCAGACAGCGCGCCACACTTACTCGCCAGTCAGTTAAGTCGAGGGGTGCGGCACATACTGCCTCGCGAAAGTTGTGCCAAAATCGCGATAGTGACATTGTCGCCAACTGCATCATTGATTCAAGTGACCATTGATGTTCAGGCTGATTGTGAATGGCTATGATAGCTTGTGCCAGACGCTCATCAGCCAAGTCGCTCAGAATGCAGCCACTGGTGTTCATCACATCCATACCATGGCACAACAGCGGAATCAGGATGTATTCGCTAAGCTAGTCCAGTGCAGCATCGCTGCCCGCAATCGCAACCCTGTGCCTCATATTCAGATAGAACTGTTCGAGAAAGACCCGGATGGCAAGGTGAAAATTACCTTACACAAAACAAACGACAAAAGTGAGGTATTACTGCCAGTTAAGCCGCAGCGAAGTTATCTTGTCGATATGGTTATATTGAGAGAGCCTTCAGCAGAGGTCGCGAAGAAACTTAGTGTCGCGTGGGAAACCCTGTGGGCGTCGCTTACCTTTTCAGTACCGGATACTGCACCACAATGATTTGAATGCGCCGGATCCCGAAACTCAAATCACTCAGTTTCGGGAACGGCTCCATTTAGATCCGAATGTTCTGGGATATCAGTTGTAACCTCGTCAGTTGTTATTATCACCCTGTGAATTCCTATTCGCCCTAATAGTTACATACCTGGATAGTATTCACACCGATCGCGCACAATTCTCAGTCGATTACCTCTCTTCAAGGTGCTCAAGTTTCGGCTAAAAAAGCTGACGACCACCCACAGCCAATTTTTAGTGCGATTGCAGCGAGTGTATTAAGTAACTTGTTGCGGCACGTCACCAGCAACATCCGTGGCTTTCCCACCGGAATGTGGCATTTTTTCGTTGCACAACAACGCGCTTGACTCTCCCGTAGCCGGAGACTGCATTCTGATCAGGTCAGGGCA
>CALGNZ010000068.1 GCA_937957915.1 uncultured Granulosicoccaceae bacterium
ATCACGGCACAGCAAGCAATCAAGCGTTTACGCCAGTCATTAACTTTAAACAGAACGACCACCATACCAAAAAATGTCGATATAGCGATTCCGGGCCAATGGGCCCAGATTCCAGGCCCCGTGCCAATATCGATGACCAACAAAATGACCCAGATAGCCCCGAGCATCTTGACGTATCGGAGCCACCGGTCTTTCAGCAGTTCCGAAGTTGGAAAAATATTGCTGGACGCATAGGGTTGATCACGGTGCACAGCGCGTTCGGGACGGGGTATTTTAACCTTACCAGGCCTGCTTCGCTTTCCTTCAAAAGAGACATGATAAACCGCCTCGTTCTCAGAAATGTTTTTGAGGTTCTTCTCGCCCAGATAGTCAAAACTGATTGAGAGTTTGTTTCTGACTTGCCGGTGAACGTCTTCGGAAATACAAATACCACCCGGCTCTGCCAAACCTTCCAGCCTTGCGGCAAGATTTACACCCTCTCCATATATATCATCTTTGTCGGCGACTATCTCGCCGAGGTTAATTCCCATGCGAAATGCGAATCGACTATCTTCCGGGGTATTCGAGTGGATGGCGACGAGATCTGTTTGCATGGAGATCGCGCACTGAACCGCCTCAGTGGCGGTGGGAAATTCTGCAAGGAATCCATCGCCAGTATGCTTAACGATGCGCCCACGATACCTCACCACGGTAGGATCGATTACATCTTTTCGAGCAGCCCACCAAGCCGCAAGTGTGGCATCCTCATTAGCTTCCATCAGGCGAGTATATCCGGCAACATCGGCTGCAAGAATCGCCGCAAGTCTACGTTGAACCTCCTGATCAGCCATATCTCCACCTTAGTTAATTATCGGAACAGGGTGAATACGATCATAGCAAACTGTTCGCCCTTGCGGGCGCCAGCAATAGCGAGCACCGCTCCATCATCTATCGACCAGTGAAAACGTGTGCGTCTTCAGGCAGACCAATCCGCGGTGCGCCCTCCTCACCAGATTGGCCATTCAATACCTCGAGAAACAATGGAACATGGTGTCGGTTTCTGTCATCGTGGGTAAGCGCACACCCACGGCAGTCAGGTATTGCAAAGCAACATCTGATCAGCTGAACTTCAGTGTGAGTTGACCGGATACTTCGCATCAGCGAATCCAATGAAATACGCGCCACTCAAAAAACTTAACGGAATCAGACCCAACATTCACCAGCCTGGTGGCAACCACGTCGGGTAGTTAAACCCGCCAATGGTACTGAGCGCCGAGGCTGAAACCGGGTATTTCCAGCGACTTAAAAAATCACCAAGGTCACGTTGTACAGCCACACTAAAGCGGATTGCAAATCCATCCATAAAACTGCCATAGGTGTCGCGAGGAAATGCATTGTCGTAGTAGGATGAAAAAGTGGTTTTAAACGCATCCCACCCAAACACATCCACCAGTTGACGATAAAGCTGTAGCTTGCCAAACAGATCTGCTGTGTACCAGTCTGAACCGATTAGTGCCGAGTGATCGACTGTCTCCGGTGTTGCACCAATTGATTGATTATCTGTACCACCAAAGAGGTAGTCGTTCAGCGTATACATCGTAAAAAGGTTGACAGCCACTTCCGTGATGTCTCCGCCGCGCCAGTCATCAGTTTGAAATTGATGACCCAGTTCATGACCGAATAACCACCAGTCTTCGTCACCTGTTCGAGTGCGTAATGCCCATCGCTCGGCGATTGTCGGGTACACGATACGATCTGCGGTCGCATTGGCGTAGCCGTAACCCACCTGATGGTCAAACAGCCAGTGACTTTCGAACTTCCGTGCTGTCGGCTCACGGGCAAGTTCAACATGGTGCTGGTGAAAACCGGTCCAGAAATCCATTACGTCACCCGGTGCTGTTACCGCCCTTGCCTCTTCAGTTGATACTACCAAACGCACATGGCCACGCTGCTGCAATATGGTGACAGGTGAGAATGTACTCTCCACCGCTTCCCGCCATGCATCAGGTGTTGTTTCGTTGTGAATATATAATGGCATGGACAACGCATTATCGACTATCAGATCAACATTGCTGTTGGTTGCGACGGACAGGCGCAGATAAATAGCACCGCCGTAAACATTGAATATCTCTGTATTGCTTGTGTTTATGTCAAACAATCGCACAGTATTCGGCGCACGGCGCCAAAAACCATTGGTACTTGCAGAAGCCTGAGTCAGATCATCGAGTTGCTCACCCACCTGCAAACGGGCACCGGTGCCAACCAGTGAATCCGGTACGGTAACTGTCACAACACGACCCGGTGGTGCATAGAGCCCGGTTGGTTGATTGCCGCTGTATGAGCCATCAATACGAACAGTGACGTTGCTTTCGATTGCGGATTCATGGTTGTACGCCAGCGTAGTTGCCCACGGATAACTGGATGGGATATTTACCGGCGCCAACTGCGAGGCAAGGTTCGCAGCCAACAGCGCTTGTGGATTATCAATAGCCACTGGCAGGCCCGGGGTTTCGATCAGGAGACGCTCCATGGCTTTTTGCACATTGCGCTCGTACCCGGCTCCTTGTGCTGCCATAAACGCCCCTGCCAGCGCTGGCAGGTTTACAGCATTTACCGGCTTGCCGTTAACATAGTCGCACCAGAGCTGTAATGGTTGCGCATTGGCAACATATTCAATATCTGCCGATTCAAAGCTACTGATTGTATTGGTATCAAACTGAATACCGGTGTCTTTCAACAGCAAATTACCCGGATACTCTTCTGCACTATCACTAAGCCACCAACTCCAGTGCAGCGCCGAGCCTGCCAGAATCAAGCCCCCGCCTCCGCTGACAAATGCACGTATATCAGCAACATGCGCCGGGTCCAGGTGCAGTGTGCCCCACTCATTAACCTGCACCAGCAATACATCGCTGTCAGAGATTGCAGCGGCAGTCCAGTCACGATATTCACGCAATCCGTTCGGTGCTGATATAGCAGTTGTAGTCAGCGATAGTTGCGACGATTGCAAACCTGCAGTGAGCGTGTGACTGTCGGACAGCACCTTAAGTGACGCAGCGTCGGGTTTATTTGCTACCCATCGCACCGCATTGTTCAAAAGTGCGTCCAGCCTTGAGTTACCCAGCAGCGTTGAGCGATTTTGTGAGCTTAAAAAATCCTGACCAGAGTAAGCCAGTACGCGGCCCTGCCCGAGTCTGCTCGCTGCAACCACAGGACCGCTATCTGTATTAACAACATTTAGTGTCGTCGGATTCAGACCCAGTGACAAAGTGCCAGTGGTATCCTCCGCGAACGCAGCTGAAATTGGCGAAGATCCGATACCTGACAATAATTCACTAAAATCACTGGCCAGCAGCGAATCACTCTGCGTAGTGTCTGTAGTACAAGCGCTCTGATCCTGAGTCGCCACAGGTGGAATGGCATTGCCATCACCAGACGAGCTATTATTGTTACTGTCAGGAGGATTGGTATTGTCAGCCGGGTTGGAATTACTATTGTCAGTCGTATTGGTGTCGCTATTGGCATTTTCACTATTATCGTCGGCTGCAGCGTTGCCTGTATCATCCCCGGTACCAGCAACGCTATCGCCACTATCAACCGGTTCTGACTGACTGTCACCATTGTCTACGTCCGGACCAGGCAGCAAATCAGAACCAGCGCTGCCACCGCTATCACACGCACAGAGCAGTACAACATATAACAACACAAACAGAGTTGCCGATTTACTATTCACGTCGGGTATCCTCGAGTGATGCAGACGTATCGATGAGTTCGATATAGATCCTACCGTATAGATTTCCGCAAAAACGGGTTTTATTACCTAAATAGCTTCGGTGAGCGTTTGTTACAACGGTCATCCACAAATCCACTGCAATTGCCACGCAGGCATTGCATCTGATGGATCTGACTCTCGAAATTTGCTATGCAGAGCCTATACTGCCAAGTGCACGCTGGCTATTGCCGCGCGATGCATCAACCATAAAGCGAAAAATACGCATTCACGATAGGGCACCAAGGTATAGGTAAGGCATGTCATGCCCGATAATCTGTAACTGCGCGATTCAAAATAGCCAACAGGTTGTGGCAGTTGACCGTACCGTTATATATCAACAAAATGGCAAACTGACATATCCTGGCACCTTTCTCTTGAGCAAACTCACCAGCTCGGGCTGCATACACTCATAGTTGTCAGGTATGTCGAGGCAAACAAGTCTTTTGTCCTTTAGCAGCTCCTTGTATTTTTTCGATATTTTGTTTCTATGAGATTTTTCCATTACCAGTATCACATCCGACCACTCGATAAGATCACCCGACACTGGCGTCTCTGCATCGGCATTGGTACCGGCACCAATTGCTTCAACCCCTTCGTATTCTGAAAATACGATTTCAGCGGTGGGGCTTCTGAGACGATTTTCACTGCAAACAAACAAGAGTTTCATTTTCGGCTATCGCGCTTCATGTTTCTGTACTTTTTGCACAGATTATCTCTGACGCTAATTTCCTCAACATTCATGCTGCCAATTGCTGCCGCTGTTGCAGTATTGCAGTCTCTACCTTCGACAAAAATACACCTGAGTCTCCAAAAACTCACGCCGCTCGGCGAAGTCCAGACACCCCTCTCGGCATTTACAACGCTCAACATAGCGTATCAGGAAGCTCGACACGGCTCACAATTTATATGAAACCAGCGGCGCTGATCTGGTTGCAACTGCAGATTCGTTTTAAAAATAGTCTTTCTTGTCGCTAGCAACTTTGGTTGCGTAGATTTTTTTGGTGAATTATATCGCGAAACGGGGCTGATCGCTGGTTCCTGTCACGATTTCGATTTTTCCACCTACCGTAGTTATTTTGTGGAGTCAGGTTGTGAGAGTATTGATGTTTGGTTTGTTACTGGCATTCACTTCGGCAGTGAGTGCAAGCGAATATGAAGCGCGGCCATCGGCGACGTTAAAAAGCCTGGCTGAAGACAGTAAGTCGAGCAGGAAACTGGGTGGCGGGCTAATCATGGGATTGGGAGCACTGACTACTGGCGTGCTTCTCAGTAACGATAGCGGTAACACGGAGGCATTTTTCGCCGGAGGGCTGATTGCAGGCTTTGGCGCTCTGCCGTTCTTTATTGAGTCCAGGCCAGAGCGGGCATGGAACTCGGTTCAGAATGCTGCAAATCCTGAAGAACGAGAGAACCTCGCCTATTCGTCGTTAGTCGATTTGGCAGATCAGTCACGATATGCACGGTTGTGGGGCGCTACCTTTAATATCGCGTTGGCGGCATATTTTCTATCGCAATCAGAAGAACGAATATACAACAGCAATGGATACACGGAATACGATTACACACCCAGCGCAATCATTCACGGCGTATGGGGTGCGTACAGTTTGATTGTGCCAAGCCGTACAGAGCGGGCAGTGAAACGTTTTCAATCTGGTGCATCCCCACACCACATAGCGCAGTCCGGATTAACAGTCGGGCTTGCAGGCCATTCGGGTTATCAGGGCCTGGCACTCCGGTATAACTTTTAGACAAGCACCACGCAGCGTGGAACCCGCAGCATCCGATATGCCTCACTGTTCAGCTAGGGAATCAATGAACTGATGTCCACGACAGTGCCGTCCGGATCACGCAGCAACACTCTTCGTTGGCCGTAGGGCATGTTTGTCGGGGGCGCAATGATATCCGCCCCCAATTCAGTGGCCTGTCTGAAAACCGATTCGCAATCATCAACCACAAAAGTCACGATGACACCAGATGGCCTGTCTCGAATGTTCTCGGGCACAATATCATTCGTCTTTTGGAGAATACCGAACTCCAAGCCATCCAACTCATCATGAACAAGAATCACAAACCAGTCTGAATCAAAATGTCGCCTCATGCCGAGAAGCGATTCGTAGAATCGTGCAGACCGTTCAACATCTTCGCTCAAGATATTAGTAAAGCAGCGTTTCATTTTGCACCGTTATATATAGGCTATAAAAGAGCGCGTCCGGCGCGCCATCGGATCCTTGCTTTAATCACAGTCAGCCATCCCGGAAACAGGCAACAGGGAAACCCGCAGCGTAGGCTAGAAAATCAACTAACTGCGCAGTCTAAATCCACCAAACCATACCCGAACACCTAACATTCGGTAACGCAACGAGCCTCTAGTCTTCGTCACGCACTCATCACCGCCCGACAGAACATACCACACATATCATTCAGACTTTTCCACTCTGACTTCCGCACTGCTCCGACACCAGACCTCTGCGCTTACATCAGCCAAAATCAAAAAACCACTGTAGAATATTGCGAAACTGGAAGACTTCCCTTAGTATTCCAGATCCCGCTGATAGCGGTTTTTCACCCTGATGTAACTTCCCTTCTAGAAGTTCCGTGAAAACAACCTCAGTAGTACATCAATAGCAATTACACAATCATTACCAGTGGATATCTGCACTACATCGCCTATCAGGCTGTGCTATCAAACCCGGACGCAGTGATGTAGACCTCCACACATCGGAGTATCAAATGAAATACCTTAATGTAGTTACGCTTGCCTTACCTTGCCTCCTTATTTCAGCCTGCGGTTCCAGCGATGCGCTCGACGCAGTTGAACAAGCGGCCAATAACATTAACACTGCAGTTACTGATCTCAGCACTGCCGTCAATGAAGGGCTGGAAAACAACACTGAATCTCCGACTGGAACCGTTCAGTCGGATCCAGGCGCAGCCGAGACGCCCGCCAACCCGGTAACTCCAGCCCCGCAAACCAGGCCTGAAACGTTTGAAGATTACCAGTACAGCTGCAACTCATTCTCTAATCCGAACAACAATTGGGTGTGGAGTTTCAGACCTGACTCCGACATAGCTGACCAGTTCAACCTCGTCACCGGAACCTGGGAATGGGTTGATAATCTGCAGATCCTGATTCGCCCACAGGGTAATCCGGAGTCGCTGGGCACATTGAGTCCAAACGACAACTCCAGAATATTTCTCGAGAACTGGGGCGCGTGCACTCTGCGGTTTGGCAGATCACTCACTGAACAATTTACACGCCCAAACTAGCCGCTTCTATCTCTCACTGCAGGCACTCAGATTAAACATCACTGCGTGGCACCCATTCAAACTGTGGGTGCCATTTACATTGTGAACCTCAATGAATCTGGAGCCCACGAACGGCACACAGCCAACTCAGTTTAAAACGAATGCCCGCATTGCGCGGGCACTCGTGAGTGTGCAACTACGCCAGCCGAAGTTACCAGGTGCAGTCCGCCAGTTGTGACGCTCACCTGGGATGAGGTACGGGGCTTGGATAGCACCGTCAATACTGTACCGAACGTGGGTAACCATGGACTGGCACCTGGCCTCCTGCCAGGCCATACTCACCACGGTTCAACAGGCAAAGGGCCCGCGCAATTCAACGGACCCTTTGATCAACACCTCCTTGTTCCGACAGATCAGAACCATTAGCATCGTTAAACGATATTAGAAGTTGGTACAAACATCTCCAATCACCGGTAACGTAATGCACAGGTTTGGCCTCGGCAGTATGGATACGCTGCCTCCCAGCAAAGGTTGCCCGGCAACACTGGCTTCTACCTTACCGCTAACGCCACTCACTCCTAACTGCAAATTCATTTTGGCCTCGATATCTGCGTCAATGGTTGGAAACAGCTCAAAGGGTTGCTTCGCCACTTCCAGCGCAACGTTTGCTGTATCGCGTGCGATGAACAGAGCAGCCAGTCTGGGGTCAAGATCGATCGGTGTAACATTGATACCCTGCTTGATGCCTTCCAGCGCAAACTTTGCAACTTCAAGCGCACCGATCGCCACACCCTGTGCCACTCTTAGCGCACCGATAGTGACGTAGCGCCTGGCAATATCTGCACTTCTCCACGCCTTCTCTGCGGTATAGCTAATCCAGCGCCCGGCTTTCTGGTACCAGTAGCCCTTCTGATACCAGCGGTACCACGAATCAATATTCGCTCTTTGTTTATTGATGGCACGGTACTCAGCGGCGATACTGCCATTTAACTTGTTTACCTCTCTTTGCGCTGCAGTTACCGCCGCCTGCGCCGTGTTTAATCGCCCCTGATCGCGTGCCCGTTCTTTGTTGACCTGCGCACGCATCGCTTTAATATCGTTGTTGATCTTATTGACTTCATTTTGTGCCGCGGTCAACGCACCCGCCACATCATCCATCGCCGCAGAAATATCACCAAGACTGATCTTTACACTGCCACTGCCGCCAATTTGCGGTCCGCTTTCGTTGATAGAGCCGGACATCTGAATGCGTGAAATTGGGGTAACAAACGCGCCGTTCACGAGCATGCCGCTGCGACTGACATCAAGTCGAACATCCTGCAGCGCAACCCCGAACACATCCATATTACCGGATAAACGCAACTGCACATCTTCCGGACGCTCCCAGTCGATCTTTGCGTACACTTCAATATCAGAGTTGATTCTTATATCAGGTGAGATCTGAACGCTTGTCGACCCACTGACTTCAATGCCACCTGCACCAACAGACATTTTGGCTGTCGCCAGCGCCAGGTCATTCAGGTTAATGCCCAACATGTTACCGAGTTGCTCCACACCTAGCTCCATCTGTCCTTCAATTGACAGATGTGTGTTTTGCAAATCGTTGCCAATATATCCCTGAACCTTTGCAGCACCGGAGGGCATGATAGGCAGTATTCCCTCGAGAAATGCGGTATCGGGCTTTAACTCGCCTCCTACAAAAACCTTTTGCCCATTATCTGTTACCTGCAGCGCCGCGCTCGCGTTACCCAGAGCGATGTCAAAGTCTATAAAGTCCGGAACCCCGGGGATACTCAGTGACACTTCCCCGTTACCACCCTGCGCAACACCGTGGCTGCCAACGTAGGTAACTATTTCACCGTCAAGTGACACAAAGGGTGTTAATGGTATTTCTCCATGCAGATAAACCTGCCCTGCAAAATCAGCCACGTCGGCAGGCATGGAACCGGATGTGTTTGCCTCGTAGGGAATCCAGCCATTAGTGGAAAAGCCAATGGCGTCAATGAAGTCGCCACCCTGTCCCTTTTCGGCCTTTGCATCTTTCGGGTTGTCCCTGCGGTCAATACGATCAAACTGACTGCCAGACAATACAATCGGATCACCGTTTACGTGTTGCTGAACAAAGTCACCTTCGTCGTTACGCTGATAGGTTATAACCGTATTGGCGACATAGTTGCGCTCCTCCAGTTGACCGGAATCCAGATCGAGGGTGAATACCATCGCCACCTTCTCGCCCTTCTCGTCCATGATTTCATAGACTCGCCGACCATCACCACGATCTGGCTTACGCTTGAGGCTATTGAGATCAATACCGTCGGTTCTGGTGTAACTGAGATAGAAGTAAGGATCAAAAACATCCAGTATCGCGGTAGCGGTAAAGCTACCGGGGATACTGAAAGCCACCTCATTCAAAAACTGCAGATCCTGTCCAAAGTCCAGCTTGAAGGAAAGACCCGCATCCAGATGAAACAGTAGATAAGGTTTGCGATTGTCTCGAAGGGTGCCATCTTCACTGAGTGTGTCATTCAGAGGCAGGTTATTGTTACCGGTCAGCTCCGCCAGGCTGTCTCCGCTGGCAAATCCAACCGCTGCCCGCGGTATTGTGTCAAGCCGGGCACCATTTAACAAAGGCATATGAGTGAGCGGTACCTCCGACTCGCCATAGAGCTCTGGCCTGTCTCCGAGTACCACTGTCAGGTTCGCTTTGTTTAACGGAATCCGCGTGCCACCCGCGACAACCTGCACATCACCCCAGATTTCGTATTCCGAGCTGCCGTGGTCCGCCATGCTGCCAACTGTGGTTTCAAGCGCCAGACCGGGAAACATATTGACGCGACAGACCGCAGCGTCATGGCCTCCTTCGCATTCAACACCCGCCGCCATCACGGTGCCAGATGTCGACATTAAGCCGGCAATCAACAGACTGCCACCCAGTGCCCGGCTAACTCGCCCGACTAAAATTCTCCTGTTCATTTCCTCTCCTGGCCATACGGCGCTTCTTCGAGTACAGGACCTCGCAATTGATGTCCCTATCAGGTAAAGCGCTTTTACGAAGAGGATTTCCGGAAGAATTGAAAATATTTCTGTGAATGGCCGTGTCCGACAGCGTCCACGGTGAGGATGAAACAGGACAATGGATAAACAGCCGTGCAGGGCTCTGACGGCAGAAATCGACCGCTATTCTTTGCAAAGCCAGGCCGCCACTGAAAACCCGGATTAACGCCCCAGTTCGGTAACCAACCGCTGTTCTATTGCGGCGCGCGGGGCAACAAGGCCGGCAAGCAGGTTATACAGTACCGGCGTTAAAAACAGTGTCATCAATGAAGCAAGTGCAAGACCGGCAATAATCACAATGCCTATTGCATAACGACTTTCAGCACCGGCACCTGTTGCCAGCACCAGAGGCATTGCCCCAAGCACGGTAGAGATAACCGTCATCAGAATGGGGCGCAGTCGTATAACGCTGGCCTGTACAACAGCTTCATGCACACTGTGGCCCTTGTCACGCAGCTGGTTGGCAAACTCAACAATCAAAATACCGTTTTTGGCCATCAGCCCCACCAGCAGAACAAATCCAATTTGGCTATAAATGTTCAGGGTGTTGCCGGTCAGCCACAATGCGTATATAGCACTCGCCAGTGCCAGTGGCACGCTGAGCATAATAATTAAAGGATGAATAAAGCTCTCAAACTGAGCTGCCAGTACCAGATAAACAATCAGCAGCGCCAGCGCAAATACCATGACCATACCACTGGAGGTTTCCAGATACTGCTTTGCCTGACCGCCGAAACTGATGGTTGCATCGGCAGGCAATGCGTCGACACTGAGATCACGCATGTAGTCAATGGCCTCTCCCATCGAGTAGTTGTCCGCCAGTGAACCGGTAACGGTGATTGATGCTTTACGGTTATAACGATTGAGCTGATACGATGCGGCCTCTTCAGTAATGCGGGTAACCTCTCCCAGTTGCAGCAACTGACCAGTCTTGTCGCTGCGTACCAGTAATCGCCGAATGTCATCGGGTGTTCTGCGATCCTGTGGCTCGGCTTGCATGATCACCGGATACTCCCGCCCTCGATCGAGGAAGCTCGACACTTCACGAGAATTTAAAAAAGCCTGCAATGTAGCTCCAATAGCGCTGGCACTGACGCCGAGTTCATCAGCACGCAAGCGGTCAACGCTGACAGTTACCTGAGGAACATTGGGCTCGGCATTCATGGCCAGATTAACCAGCCCCGGGTTGTCGCCCGCTCTATCAAGTAAAGTTTCTGCGTAGCGTTGCGCCGATTGTAAATCTGGCCCGCCAACAATGACACGAAGAGGGGTGCGGCTGCCCCGCAGGCCTAATCCGTTCGGGCCAAAGGGGCGCCCTTTTGCACCGGCCAGTGAGTTCGCCAGTGGTGCAATACGCCGCGTGATCTCGTTGTGGCCAAGTTCGCGCTGATCCCAAGGTGACAGACGCAACACAATGAACGATCGATGCGTTCGTCCGCGGCCTCCGGTATAACTAAAAACAGTATCGACGCCGAGTTCTTTTTGCTTTGGTGTTAGCAAGGTCTCGAGTTCAAGTGCCAGCTTACTGGTGTTTTCGAGCGTGCTGCCCAGGGGCGTTGTCAATGGTACGAATAAAACCCCTCGGTCTTCCGACGGTGTTAATTCGCGCTCCAGTGACTGATAAACCAGCCAGCCACCTGCGGAAAAAAGCAGCGCACAAGCAACCACCACCAACGGCATCCGCAGTGTAAGCTCGAGTGCTGACTGATAGCGGCGTTGCAGCCAGTTACCACTGCCTTTGTCTGCCTGTTGATTCGCTTCGGTGTCAATAGCGCGGGCCGCATCGGTAGCCGAGCCCTGCGCTTTTAGAATTCGCGACGCGAGCGCCGGGCACGCAGTCAGGGCAACCAGTGTTGAGACCACCACACAACTGGCCAGTACAAACCCGAACTCGGCAAACAATCGGCCAGCGGCACCCTGCATAAAAGAGATCGGTACAAATACCGCGATAAGCGTAACCGAGGTTGCGATGATGGCGAAGGTAACCTGCCTGGCGCCAAGCACACTGGCCTGCAACAATGACTCGCCAGTCGCCCGCCGACGTTCGATGTTCTCAAGCATAACGATAGCGTCGTCGACCACAAGGCCAATAGCCAGCAGCAGCGCCAGCAACGTTAGTACGTTTATTGAAAAGCCAAGCAGGTAGATCAGGCCGAAGGAACCGATCAGGGAAACAGGGATCGTTATAGCGGGAATCAATGTGGTTCGAACCGAACGCAAAAATACAAAGATCACCAGCACCACCAAAAGCAGTGACAACAGTAACGCGACAATAACCTCGCGGATAGATGCTTTAACGAAGATCGCATCGTCCGAGCCAACCTGTATCCGCATGCCTTCGGGCAATGTAGGGGTGATGCGACGAAGCTCTTCACGCACTGCGTTGGATATGGCGATGGTATTGGACTGAGACTGCCTGATTACGGAAATACCCACGGCACTCTCGCCGTTATTGCGAACGATGGCGTCAACGTTGACCACGCCGCGTTCGATACGCGCCACGTCGCCCAGTCGCACCGGCTGGCCACCATTGTCGCTGACCACCACACGACGGAATTCGTCGAGCGAATTGATTCGACTGTTGAGCCGCACGGCGAACTGCCGCATCTCAGAACTCAACTGGCCAGCGGGTAATTCAATGCTGGTTTTACGCAGTGCCGTTTCGATATCTGACACCGTAACCCGCTGTGCCGCCATTGCCACTCTGTCGAGCCAGACACGCATTGCGCCGGAACGCTTACCATAAACATTAACGCTTGCCACACCATCGACAGTACTGATTCGATCTGCGATGTTGCGCTCGACATAGTCGGTAATCGCAGCGGCATCGGAGGTTGAACTGGTGATCGCAAGCCGCATAACCGGATCACTGTCGCTATCGTTTTTTATGACTCTGGGTTCTTCGGCATCGTCAGGCAAACGTGCGCGCACGGCGCCAATCGCGTCTCGCACATCGTTGGCTGCCGCCTCCATCGAGTAGCCCGGGGTAAACTCAAGCACGGTGCGCGAGCGAGCAAACTGGCTGCTGGAGCGGATGGAATCTATGCCTGCAATACCCGCGACTGCCGCATCGATTATTTCTGTTACCGCGGTATCGACGGCAGCCGGCGAAGCACCCGGGTAACTGGTGGTAATGGTCACCACAGCCGCATCTATATCCGGCAACTCCCGAACCGGAATTCGATCCAGCGCGGCCAATCCAAACACCACCAGTAATAAACTGACTACCGCCGCCAGTACCGGTCGCCGAATACTTAGCTCGGAAACACTCATGTTTTACCCGTGCTCGAGGTGACCGCCGGTTTTGATTCTGAACCGGCAGCACCATTGTCGGGCGCGGTCGATTGCAAGGTGACTGCCGAGCCGTTTTTCAGTTTGGCGTGTCCCTGGGTAATCAGCTGTGCACCGGCTTGCAGACCGCTGACTATCTCGACCAGCCCCGCTATGCGACGACCGATTTGCACCTCGACCTCGCGCGCGGCATCGTCCTCTACTGCCATTACAAAAGTACGTGTACCACGGGGAATGATGGATTCCTCCGGCGCTACCAATGCAGGTTGGCTACCAAGATTTAGCAGTACATGGACCCACATACCGACGCGCAGCTTTTGTTGTTCATTTGGCAGTTGAGCCCGCACACTGAATGTGCCACTGGCAGAGTCGACACGACTATCAACCTCGGTGACACTGCCGTTGAAAAGCGTGTCGCCATACGCGGCGGTTCGCACTTGTACAGACTGTCCACTGACCACCAGAGGATACGATGCTTCAGATACATCAAAATCCACAGTCATGGTTTGAAGATTATCGAGGGAGGTAATAACCGTATCTGACTCAATGTACTGACCAACGGTGACCAATGGCAAACCGGTGGTACCCGCATACGGCGCCGACAAAGTTCGATCGGCAAAGAGCTTGGCATTTCGCGCCTTCGCCGCCTGTGCCGCTGCAACCCGGGCACGCAGCGTGTCCACTGCCTGTTGAGACCCGGCACTGCTTTTCCTCAGCTTGAGTGCGCGCTGTAGTTCAAGCTCAACCTGACGCAGGTTGGCATTGGCTTCGTCGCGGTTTGCACTTTGCATCTCGCGGTCGAGCAACAGCAGTGGCTCATCGGCCTCTACCTGCTGCCCGCCCCGAAAGGTAACGCTGGCTACACGGCCACTGGTGCCAGTCGTCAGCAACAACGAGCGCGATGCGCGCAGGGTGCCAAACGCCTCGAGTTCAATTGGCAGGTTTTGCTTTCTGACCTCAGCGACTTGCACTACCGGCGCCGAACGGCGTTTCTTGCTGATTTCGGCGGAACCGGAACTGTCGCGCCAGACAAGCGCCCAGACAAGCAGTGCCACCGGCAGCAAAACGCCAAGTAACACCAGTAACTGTCTGGATGCCGACAGCGTGCGAGTATCAGTCATTAGGGCAATACCAGTGCTTTAATTGCATGTGGGTCGTCAATGGTTTGATTCATAGAGTTTAGTCACGACCTTAACGGATAGGTAGAGTTTTCGACATGAGATCGCCCGCAATGTTGCAATTGAATGCACTGGTGCCTGGCTGACCATTGATATCGACTGGCCCGGCCCTGTTGCATGAATGCGCACCGTTGC
>CALGNZ010000069.1 GCA_937957915.1 uncultured Granulosicoccaceae bacterium
CCCCCTCATGAGGAAACCATGGATCATTTCGATTTGGGCTCGCACACGATGCCTGTCACCACCAACTCGGAACACACCCGGTTCTGGTTTAACTATGGCCTCAACTGGTGCTATGGCTTTAATCAGGAGGAAGGTGTGAGCTGCTTCCTGAAAGCGCTCGAGTTCGACCCGGAATGCGCCATGGCGCACTGGGGAGTCGCCTATGCAGCAGGACCGTTTTACAATTATGCATGGTGTGATTTCAGCGACGAAGAAGCCAGCCGCTGCACAAAGTTTTGTTACCAGCACATCCAACTGGCAAAGCAGTATGCAGTGAATACCACGCCCGTCGAAGCAGCACTCATTCATGCGCTGGCAGCTCGCATCCAGAAACCCCGTCAGGTGCCGCAAGCGGAGTTCGACCAGTGGGACGACGACTACAGCAATGCGATGCGCGCTGTGTATCAGTTACATCCGGAAAATCACGATGTCGCCGCATTGTTTGCAGAGGCGATGATGACCCGCACTCCGTGGAAACTGTGGGACGTGTACCAGGGCCTTCCGCCACCGGCAACCGACACGTACGAAATACTGGATGTGCTCGAAACATCAATAAAGAAACTCGCCGAGCAGGGTTCTGCCCATCATCCGGCAATACTGCATTTACATATACACGCACTGGAAATGTCTGATCATCCGGAGCGTGCCATGCAATCAGCAGACAACCTGCAAGACCTCTGCCCTGATGCCGGCCACCTGAACCATATGTCTGGCCATATCTATGTATTGTGTGGCGAGTACGAAAAAGCAAAGGCGGCCAGCGTCAAGGCAATTAAAGCAGATGACATGTATCTGGATTACGCGGGCCCGTATAACTTCTATACAACCGCCAGATGCCACGACCTGCACCTGATGATGTATACCTGCATGCTTTGCGGGCAATTCACTCCGGCCATAGATGCAGCAGAAAAAATATGCGCAACGCTAACGCAGGATGTATTATCCGTTGAAGGCCGTCCACAACTTGCCTGCACCATGGAAGGCTACTACTCAATGAAAATGCATGTGCTGGTGCGCTTTGGACAGTGGCAGCACATTGTAGATACAGATTACCCGACCGACCCTGAGCTGTACTGTGTATCAACAGCAATGCATCACTATGCCAAAGGTATTGCCCTGGCAGCGTTAAAAAAGCCTGAACTGGCTAAAGCAGAACAACAACAGTTCTACCAGTCGCTTAAACGGATTCCCGAGTCACGCAAATTTTTTAACAACCCGGCCCTGGCCACGCTTGGCGTTGGTGAAAAAATGCTTGCAGGCGAAATAGCCTACCATCAGGGTAATTTTGAAAAAGCTTTTACTGATCTGCGCGAGAGCGTTACTCGTGATGACACACTGGAATACTCGGAGCCATGGGCGTGGATGCACCCGCCACGACACGCACTGGCCGCTTTGCTATTAGAACAACATCACTATGACGAAGCAGAAGAGGTGTATCGGACAGACCTGGGGCTCAACGACAAGCTACAGCGTTGCGCACAACACCCCGACAACGTCTGGTCACTCCACGGGCTGGTTGAATGTCTGTCGGCACGTGGCGAGACAGTTGAAAAACCCGCACTCGAGAAAAAGCTGAAGCTGGCAATGGCAAATACAGATATCAATATAACCTCATCCTGTATGTGTCGCATGCAACCCGCCCATTGAACAGCTAGTTACAAGCAAAAAAAACTTAAATGGTATGTAGGAATGTAGGGTGGATAAGCTTGCGCATCCACCAAGCTGCCATTCAAATACAGACATGTCAGATCCTAAAAAGCAAAAAGTAGCAGTGTCTGTACAACACCTGGGATACCTTCTTTTTCTACATAAATCACCATGGCACTCAGCAGAACCCTTCACGGTATACTCAATACCTTGTAGTAGCAGAAAGCGTACTGCCTGATAAAACCATACCGCGACCAACCCTGCTCCAACAGATGCACCGAACACAGGAGATATCCTCGATGATTGCAAACCTGATGATGTACAACCGACCTGAGTTGGCAGAGGCACACAGCATCTACTGGGGTCTCATTCGGCAACATCTGGGTGACGCTGGCATCGCCAGCCCGGCTACGCTGTCACAGGACGCCGAAGAGTTTTCAGTGTGGAACCACCCGCAACTGGTGTTGAGCCAGACTTGCGGCATGCCCTACCGATTGTTTCTGCACGGCAAAGTCAATCTGGTTGGTACACCCGACTTTGCGCTGTACGGTTGCCCGCCAGGCCATTACAACAGTGCCGTTATCGTACATAAAGACGATACCGGCCAGCCGCTTGAGTCTTTTGAAAGTTCAGTTTTCGCCTACAACCAGGATATATCTCAATCCGGTTATGCAGCAATGATCAACCACATCAAAGACCGCGGCCTGTCACTGAAACAGCCGTTGCAAACGCACTCACACATCGAATCGGCCCGTGCTGTGGCCGAGAAGCGTGCGGCTTTTGCATCCATTGACGCTGTTACCTGGCGGCTGGTTGAAAAGTACGAAACCTTTGCTGATGAACTCGCGGTTCTGGAATGGACCGTCCCTACCCCCGGCCTGCCATACATTACGTCAATCACTCAGGACCCGGTTCCCGTGTACAACGCAGTCAAAAAAGCAATACAGAACTTGCCCGCAGGCGTACAGAAAACACTGGGGATTGTAAATGTGGTCAAAATTGACGCCCAGGACTACCTGGCAGTCCCGAACCCGCCAGCATGAACTTTCGCCGGTATTGAGCGTCAAAATATGACACCGCAACCTCACCCCCCATTCAAGCTGCTAAGCTCAGTCGCGATTGCAATCAATACCTGATTTCAATCGTTGCCCCTGAGTGAGGGTGTTCCACTGCGCACCTGCCCCGGCGGAGACGGCACCCGACAGTGTATTTCGGACATATAAACTTCGGAGAAACCGATGAACAAAAGACAATTTCTCGGCAACAGCGCAAAACTGGCTGCCGCGCTTACGTTGCCAATGAGTGCATCGTCACCGTTGATGGCTCAAGCTGGTCAATACAATGAAATCAACCCACCACAGAGCACCGCCAATCCTGACAAAATTGAAGTACTTGAATACTTCTGGTTCGGTTGCCCGCATTGCTTTGCCTTCGAACCAGCCATCAACGAATGGGCTGCCAGCAAGCCGGACGATGTCGATTTCGTGCGCCATGCTCCCCCGCTCAACAGAGGCTGGACAGCGCACTCCGAAGCTTTCTACTCCGCAGAAGCGCTCGGCATAACCGATAAAATGTTTGACGAGCTGTTCAACGCAATTCACCGAGAGAGAAAACAACTTCGTGATCGAAAATCCATATCGAAATGGGTTGCCGGACTCGGCATTGATGTCGACGAAGACAAAATGTTCGAGACCATGAAGTCATTTGCTGTAAATGCCAAAATCAGGCAGGCCATGCAAGTCGCCAGTGCTTCCCGGGTCAATGCCGTACCAACCGTTGTGGTCAACGGCAAATATCTTTCTACAGTTTCTATGGCCGGCGGGCACGAGCAGCTGATAAGTCTCATGAACGACTTGATAGAAAAGGAGCGCGCGGAAGCCTGATTTGATTGGCAGTCAAGTCAGGCCAGGAAGCCTGACAAACATTGCTTGTCAACGTCAGACAACCTGGCGCATTAGCAGCCCGTTTCGATAGACATTGCAACCCCCCTGCAACTCACCGATTACTGGCACTAATAGCTAACCCGCAATCGTCCGGCATTCGTCGGACGCATATTACCCGCACAGCCCTACTGCTAAATTAGTCTACTAAACCACTCTGGCGCAGAGATTATTCTGGTGCAACAGCTTTCACATTTTGCACAAGCGACGGGTTTGCACCGCCGAGTTGTTCTTCCACAGAAATTGCGCTTTGAGCCATACCGCGGGCCTGTGTAAATCCAGGCAGCGCCAGGAGGTACCGCCCTGGCGAGCGGTGTGCTGTCGCGCAGCTAACAAGTAGGACATCCCCTGCGGGGGGCCTTCATTTTTAAAAAGACCAAAAACGAAGCAAAAAGTCTTTTGCGACCAATCAGCCCAAGGGTGCCTGCGGCATTTTGAGAGTGATCGCGCAGGAGGGCCGCGCAAACAGGCATCCCTGCCTGACCAGCGCTCAATGTGCCATCCATGGCACATTGACCCGCCTACACAATCACTCTCAAAACTGATTAAACGCGGGAAGATCAAGATCTAAAGCAAGAGCAAGAGCGCTGGTTCATGGTGGTTTGAGGACTTTGGGATACAAGAAAAACGGACACTTACAATTTATTAGATAAAAGTCTGCGCGGCAGGGGGTCAGCGTTTTTTACACAACGGCGTGAACGTGCCATGGCAAGAGCCCTGCTCCAGGAACCACTGGGCCGATCAATTGAGGCGCATTGTTATTCATACGCAACAAAAGTGATCGGTTCCTAATATATCAAATCCGGGCACCGGCAGGGCGCGTTCCCCGTGTTGGCACATGGTAGTGGAGGTTATGCCGCGCAAACTCCTAGCTCACTGTCTGCTCTCGAGCCACTGCGGCAAATCTGCACCAAGAGCCGCTGAAGGAAGCGACCATTTAGCCGGAGTCTCGCTAAAGCGTGCCACTGGCGCAAGATGACGCAGTGCGCCATACGGTGTTTCACTCTCTATTTGCAACGAGGCTATTTCAGGCTCATCAAATGCAGCAACCGGCTTGTCAGGCGCGCAGCCCGGCTGGCGATTTAAAAACATGGCAGACTGACACAACGATACATTCACGTGGTAACTGCCACCTTCCACTGCCCTGCGTAACAACGCCAGCAGTATGCCGTAAGCACCCAGATACCCGGTTAAAAAATCGCACGCGTTAACTGGCAACAAAGCCGGCTGTGCCGGATTCACCCGTTCGCAAATACCAGTCACAGCCTGGGCGACCTGCTCCCACCCTGCATGCACAGACCAGGGCCCATGCTGACCAAAACAACTCGTCGACAGGTAGACAAGCCCGGGTCGCAACTTTGCCAGCTCGTGCGGGCCAAAACCTCGCTGCGAAAACACCCCCGGACGATAACCTTGCGAAAATACATCACACTGCTGCAACAATGACTTCAATTGATTGGCATCATCTCTGTCATTGATATCAAGATAAGTACTGCGCTTGCCATGCGACAAATCAATTACGAAATTTTTTATTTGCGGTGTATGTCTGGCCGCCACCATTAACACATCTGCACCGTGCTCTGCACAGCTACGTGCCGCC
>CALGNZ010000070.1 GCA_937957915.1 uncultured Granulosicoccaceae bacterium
TCAGGGCAATGCACAAAAACTTGAGGGTGAGATTCCATCACCAACCAACCCGCCACCGGGCTGTAAATTTCAAACACGCTGCCCACACGCAATCGATATCTGCCGCAAGGAAGAACCGAACCTTGCTAAATCGGGATTGGAGCACGATGTTGCTTGTCACCGATGGCAGGAACTCGCTGATTGACAGTGTGCTGGATCAAAACGTGTAGTCATTGAGGGAAGAGCTATTGCTGCGGGATAGCTGGATTTTTGGGTAAGCTAAGGTGTCCACAACAGAGTGGAAAAACCAGTTGCCAAACCAATACTCACCCTTTATTTACCGGCTTTCCAATATCCCGGCTGGTCACTCTGCAAACAGCACAAGAAACCGGTTGTCTCGTAAAATGGATCACTGTTAGCGTGGCAGGCACTATATGGAGATTAGTGCATGAGTGGTCCACTACTGGTTTTTCTCTTCTCGGCCTCGCAGGCAATTCGAGATGTTTTCTTTCCGTATTTGTTTGAGGGACATGGCTTCTTTGATGTTGTTCTAATTGTCTTTCTCTCTGCAACAGTGAGTGGTTGGATAGTTGTATTTCTTTTTGAGTCTGATCAGGTTTCAAGGCTTTGCAGGTACTGGAAACTGCTGGTACTAATATCGTTAGCAACAGCAGTCGCGTGGACTTGTTACTTCTTTGCTCTCACACACATCGAACCGGCTATTGCCAATACGCTTTTTAGCGGAGCAGGGCCGTTTGTGGTCATTATGGCATCGTTTTTTTCGAGGAGCGAAAAACAGATTTATAAACAAGGTCGACTCGAGCAATTTTGCTATGCCGGATTGTTTGTAACCCTGTTGGCTATTATTCTGGTGGCTGTTAGCGGAAAGTCCGGGCTTGCTATGATTACTCCCCGGGGTGCTTTACTGGGGGCAGTATCTGCCATCGCCAGCGGCTCTCTGATTTCTCTCAGTCTGTTGATCTCCCGGCGCTTGAACGACGCTGGAGTTACAGCAAACGCGGTAATGGCTGTGCGATTTTCATTGGGTGTACTGATGGCGGCTGCAATGATAAAAATTCAGCAACAGCCTTCGGGAATTAACCTGGACTCCGCAACCGTGATCGTTACTATCGCAGCAATCTGTCTTATCGTTTTACCAGGTTACGCGTTACAATTTGGCGTATCGAAAACGGCACCGCTGACCGTACAGGTTATTGTTTCTCTGAGTCCCATAATGGTTTTTGCCGCGCAACTATTAGATGGGCGCGTACATTACGCTTCCGCTACGCTTATTTGCCTGATCTTTTACGCTATTTTTATTCTGTCTTTAAATGTGCTGAGAGGTTGGGCCAGTGAATCCGCGAAACAGGCGTGAATTCATAAGTGCAGGTTGCAGTCACCCCTATTGACCGGGTTGATATAGTCGTGTGGATTTGTGACAGTCTGATAGGCGTTCAGGGAGTGAGTAACTGGTGCTAATTGCAGAAAATGACAGTATTGTGATTCGATCATTTGAGAATTCGGATGCATCAGAGTTCTGCAATGCTGTGTTGGAGAGCCTGGATACAGTGGGTGTATGGATGCCATGGTGCCATGACCAGTACAGTGAGACTGAGGCACTGGAGTGGTTCGACAGCTGCGCGCGCGGTATATCATCTGGTGAATCTTACGATGTTGGATTATTCGATAAAGATGACGGACTGTTGCTGGGCTCTGTGGCGATTAACCAGATCGACTCGGTAAACCGTATCGGAAACATCGGGTACTGGATCAGACGGACGCAACAACAAAAAGGAATTGCCGTCAGTGCCGTTCGCATGATGCACCAGTTTGGTTTGGGGGAACTTGGCTTGAATCGGCTGATCATTGTTGTGGTCGAAAGTAATCTGGCAAGCCGGCGAGTCGCTGAAAAATCCGGGGCGCATTTCGAATGTATAGCGGCAAAACGTTTGATGCATCAGGGTAAGCCTCAGGCTGCGGCGATTTATTCTTTTACTGATCTTGAATGATCTTGCGGTTTTTTGCGCCAGCGATAGTGTGTTTCAGGCAAGCGGTTTCAAAACCCACAATATTTATAAGAAACGCCGTAGTGTAGAATACCGATCTGGCAGAAACGGTATCAAACGTACTCATGTCTGAACAAGTTACCCCACCCATAACGGTTGATGATCCCGTGCAAGCCGCTCACCAGTGGTTTGTGCTGTTGGGGCGCTATTGCGCGGCTGTTGACTACGATTCAAATGAGTCAATATTTGCGGCTGATGTTGTTTCATTTGGCACTAAGTCACCAATCGTTTCGGGGCTCGCGAACCTGCGGCAGCAACAATGGGAGGGTATCTGGGGAAACATCGCTGACTTTCAGGTGCAAATCGACCAGTTGCATGCAGGCGGAGGTGGCAATCACGCATGGGGAATTGTACCGTGGACTTCAACCGGTTTTCATGAAGACGGCTCGCGCTATGATCGTCCCGGTCGAGCAACGACTGTATTAGAAAGGCGCAATGGTATATGGCTCTCGGTACATACGCACTTCTCGTTGATCCCCGGTACACCGGCGCGCACTTTTGGCTCGACGCTGTAGCGCAGCGTATTAAGCTAATACCGTGGTGGGTATGTGTGCATTAACCTTTCCGACCCGAAGAACTGGTTGATAGCAATCAGGCGCGGCGACGTACACCAGCGGTTGTCTGACACATCGAACATTAACACTAGTGTGATTTAGGTCTTTACAGTTATGGCTAACAAAATAGCAATTATTGGTCTGGGCATCATGGGCCGACGTATGCTCGAGAATGCAAGGGTACATCCGGATTTCGAGATCAGTGGTATTTGGGATCCGGCTGATGCTTCGGTTGCTAAAGCCCGTGAGCTTGGCAGCGATTTTCCAGTAGCAAACGATGCGAGTGCCGCAATGCTCAACGCAGACGTGGTTTACCTGGCTTGTCCGCCAGCGCCGCGCAAGGCCTACGCGCTGGCGGCAGCGCAGGCAGGGCAGGGTGTTTTTATGGAAAAGCCACTGGGCACGGACAACGATGAAAGCGAAGATCTAGTAGCGCAACTCGAATCGTCACGTCTGCCCGCGGTGGTGAATTTTACCCAGGCATCGTCACTGGGTTTCGATGTATTGCAACAAGCAATTGATACCGGAGCAACCGGCCCGCTATTGGGCATCGATATCGTTGTGAACTATTCGTCATGGCCCCGTGCCTGGCAGGTAGATGCAGATTGGTTGCGCTTCAGGGCTGAAGGCGGTTATACAAGAGAAGTAATATCGCATTTTCTATTTTTAGCGCATCGTTTTCTCGGACCGTTGACTCTGCGCTATTCTTCTGCGCGCTACCCGAATGACGCTTCCTTGTGTGAGCTGGATCTATTGGCCCGGCTCGAAACTGAGGATGGTCGCCCAGTGAATATCATCGGTACAACGGGTGGTCAACAGCCAGACCGACAAGAGGTTACTGTTAAAGGCGGTAAGCAGAGCTTTCAGTTTCGCGAGTTCTATCAGCTCTGGCAATCGGATGGCGGGCCCTGGGTTGAAACAATAGACTGGAGCACCGGAGAGGATCCGCGTTCCAGTGCGCTGCAACGCCAACTCACCGAACTGGATAAGTGGTTGCACGGTAAGCCCTGCAAACTGGCCACTGCGCAAGAGGCGTTAATGGTACAGAAACTGATTGAGGCAATGCTGGCGGATGGGCAGTAGCAAGCGACAATGCTAACAGGTTCAGCTTTCAGGTTTGTTCGTGCCGCTATCTATTGATGCAAGTTCCCTGGAACTGCGGCTTTTGCCATATTGTTATCTACGGGGTAGGGTGTGCTGAGTGGTGCGAAGCGCACCAGCTCTTTGCTCTGTCGAAATTCTCAAGTCAACAACACAACCCACCCCATAATACACTTTCTCGTTAGAACGGTCGGTACTGACTTGTACCAATACAACTGAAAGTTACAGGGCGAGAGTTGTATCTCTACACTCGCTACATTGATTTTGCCGCACTGCAAAGGTTGGTCAGCTTCGCCACGGCCTGCTCCCGACTTAGCAAACCCAGCCCACAGTCCGGCGCTGCGATAAGTCGGTCAGCATCTATATGACCCAGCGCCTGGTGCAAACGCGCCTGAATTTCATCGACCGTTTCAATGTGGCTTTTTGCGACTGCCACCACACCGAAGATAACAGTAGTGTTTTGGAAGCGCTCGAGTAACTTCAGGTCGTTGTGTCGATGGGCGTCTTCTACGGATACCGCGTTTATACTTGAATACTCGACGGCATCTGCTATTTGCAGATAGGCGTCCTGATCTGCCTTGGGATAGTTCGGGTGATCGAGTCTGTCCGGGTAACCGCAGCACATATGCACGGTGCGACTCACATTTTTAGGGCAATTGTGAAACGCACGCTCGAGGTTTTCAAAGCCATAGTCCAGAGCCGCCTGGGGCTTCCGAGCAAACAGTGGTTCGTCTATTTGTATGTGCTGACAGCCGGCTTCAGCCAATCGCAGTACGTCTTTGTTGAGTGCTGTGGCGATGTCTGCGCCAAGCTTTGCCGGGTCGTTATAGAACACATCGGCATTGGTATCGGCGACAGTCATCGGCCCTGGCATGGTCATCTTGACCGGCACGGACGTGTGGGCCTGAGCCGCTGCCCATTCTTTATATAGAAAAGGCTGATCAATACTGACCGGGCCGCGTACGGTTGGCAGATTGGCAGAATAAGTACCGCCTCTGACTTCCTTGTTGGTTAAGCCCTTAAAGTCGAATCCGTTTAAATGGCGGCAATGGTAGTGAATATAGTTTTCACGAATAATTTCGCCATCTGTTGGAATATCGATACCAGCTGT
>CALGNZ010000071.1 GCA_937957915.1 uncultured Granulosicoccaceae bacterium
GCTTAACTCATCAACCAACTGATCAAGTTGTGCCTGTACTGCCAAACCAATTGTGCCCCAGGGTTTGCGAGCGATTAGTTCTTTCAGTTGATCATAGCCCCCAGTGCCATCGTGAAATGCTGCGGTTACAACGACTTTGTCACTGTCGTCCAGTTGCTGCAGGCAAGGGTTGGCGCTTAGCAGTTCTGCGGGCGATATTGCTGTTGGTTTATCATCGGCTGCAGCGATTGAGTTTATACAAAGCACCGCCAACAACACCAAAATTGAGAGTGGAAATTTTATGCTCCACTGATGATTTATGTAGTTCACTGAATATCGTACTCTTTCATTTTTCGGGTTAGCGTGTTTCGACCCCAGCCCAGTAGTATGGCTGCTTCCTGTTTGCGGTTGCCGGTGCTCGACAGGGCGCAGTCGATCAGGGTGCGCTCAAATTGCTCGGTAGCCTGCCTTGCGACGCCGGTTTGGTTTTCCTGCATGCGGGTCTTTGCCCACTTGTGTAATGCCTGCTGCCAATTATCCGATTGCTGGTCAACTTTTGCAGGTGACAAATCTGCTGGCAGATCTTCTACCTGTAACTCTGTCGCACTGGACATTACAGTCAGCCAGCGTGCCAGATTCTCCAATTGACGCACATTGCCTGGCCAGGACAGACCACTGAGATAGGTATCGAGTTCTTCACTGGATCGCTTTTCTTCGCTGCCGAGATCTTCTGCCGCTTTGCTGAGAAATACTTTAAGCAGCAAGGGAATGTCGGCGCTCCGATCGCGAAGCGGTGGCGCTGTAATTCTGATCACATTGAGTCGATGAAACAGATCTTCTCTGAACAACTGCTTTTCCACCAGCGCTTCAAGGTTTTGATGGGTGGCGGCTATGATTCGAACATCGACGGTTACTGCCGTGTGGCCACCGACTCGATAGAACTGATTTTCGGATAGAACCCGTAGCAGTCTGGTTTGCATGCTGGCCGGCATGTCGCCGATTTCGTCGAGAAAAAGTGTGCCGTTGTTGGCCTGCTCAAAACGCCCTTTGTATTGTTCCATTGCGCCAGTAAAGGCGCCTTTCTCATGGCCGAACAATTCTGATTCCATTAAGTCTTGCGTGATTGCTGCCATGTTCAGGGCAATGAATGCCTGATCTGATCGACTGCTGTGTTGATGCAGTGCTCTGGCAATGAGTTCTTTGCCAGTACCTGATTCACCGTTTATCAATACGGTGGTATTTGATCGTGATAACTTGCCGATGGCGCGGAACACCTGTTGCATCGCTGCAGTCTCGCCGATCAGCTCTGACTGTCCCGCAGGCGGGCGTTCAACGGTTTTCTTTTTGTTTTGATTGTTGCTAAAGGCGCGGCGGGTAGTGTCTATAACCTCATTTACATCAAACGGTTTGGGGATGTATTCGAACGCACCACCTTCGTAGGCATGTACTGCGGTATCGAGGTCTGCATGAGCGGTCATGATGATGACAGGCGGGACGCTGTCACGTTCCTCTTTGAGCTTTGCCAGCAGATCAAAGCCGCTCATGCCTGCCATTCGTACATCGCAGATAATTGCATCCGGTGTGCGGGCGTGACTAGCCAGCGCAGATACTGCCTCTTCCGCGCTCTCAAAGCTGTTAACGTCTATTTCTGCGCGCTGATAGGCGCGTTCCAGTACCCACCGAATTGATTGATCGTCATCGACGACCCACACTACATGACTCATGACTGGGGCTCTTCTATTGGCAAGGTAACCTCGAAGACTGTGCGGCCGGGTTCGCTATGGCATTCAATAAGCCCGCCGTGTTGTACCACCAGTGACTGGGCAATCGACAGTCCCAGACCGGTACCATTCGGGCGCCCGGATACCAGCGGGAAAAACAGCGTGTCTTTTAACTCCGGATCAAGACCCGGACCGTTATCGATAACCTGTACTTTACAGATCAGCCTTTTTATCTGGCCGCGTATTGTCTGGTTTCGTTCGACGCGAGTTCTCAGGGTGACCAGTGGTGTGTTGTCGCTGGCTGATGATTGCGTTTCCGAAAGCGCGTGCAGTGCATTGCTGAGCAGGTTGATGAATACCTGTATCAGCTTTTCGCGATCGCAGAGGAGTTGCGGAATACTGGGGTCGTAGTCTGTTTTGGTTTTTATATTGCCCGGGTTGTCGGTCAACAGTAACTGGCTTACATAGTTCAGAATTTCATGAATATTGTTTGAGCTGATCTCTGGCCGCTTGTTGGGGCCAAGCATTTTTTGCATCAGGTTCTGCAGGCGATCTGCCTCTTTAATAAGAAGCCCGGTGTACTCCGTCAGTTTGGAACGTCCGAGTTCCTGCTCAAGCAGTTGTGCCGCACCTCGGATACCGCCGAGCGGATTCAGCACCTCGTGGGCAACCCCGCGCAGCATTCGCTGCGATCTTTCCTGTTGCTCAAGCAGTGCACGTTCCTGTGCAATCTTGTGCTGTCTGTCAATATCAATCAGCTCGAGCAGGACGAGCGGTTCCGTCGTCTCGGGTGTGTTGTTTTCCATTGGCGATACAATACAGTCTACGACGGCAGTTTGCAGATTGCGCGTCGGGATCTGTAATTGTCTGGTGATCAGTGTCTGGCGATTAAGTAAGACGTCGGCGATCTGCGATACGAGGCTTTCCGGTAGCGGACAGATTTTGTCTATAGGCTGACCCAGTGCGATTCGTCTGCTGCAACCGAGCATTGATTCCGCGGCCAAATTCAGTAGCACGATGCGGCGTTGCCGGTCGAGTGCGATCACGGCAATGCTCAGACTATTTATCAAGTGCTCGTGTTGAGTCAAACTGGCTGGGTGTCTGATTGGCGTGTGTGTATTTTAACAGCCGAAGACGATCAACGTGCAGCGAATAGATACGGAAATTGTAAAGCGCAGCAGCACGGCATCCGGCGTTGCTCAAAGTACAATGTTTTTGAGTTTATTTTCCGGTGGTTTGGAGCCAGGATTGTGGGTAATCACCCGCCCCGGAGACGGGCTAAGATATTCAGGCCAACATCAATACGCCATCAGCCTGACGTTTTCAGGTTTGCCTGCTGAAATCGTTCAAATGCTGCAGACTTACTGTTTTCAGTTACCAAAAGCGAGCGGGCTGTCTTCGTCGATAATCGGGCGCTTGACGTGAAAGGTGATAGTGTCAGATTTTATTAAAACCTGCCCATCTGAAGATTCAATACGACCGGTAACTTTATGGCTGCCGCGCGGAACCTGGGACAAGCTGATGTTGGCGTGACGACCCCGGCTGATATCTTTGCCATCGACAGTCACAATAATCTCATGGTCGGGGGCGAGAGCAGGTGCTGGTAAAAAGATCACCTGAACCGAGCCCGATCGATCAGATACAACCTTGTCGTTTTTTGGGGTCAGCAATTCCAGCGATTCGTATTCAAAGCCGTTATTGTCAGCCTCACTTTGTTGCTTGCTATTCGCCGGCTGACTCGGCTGTGTAGCGTAGCTGGGCCCGTTGCGAGAGCGGATTTTCAATTTCTCTGCGCCTTGCACTGGCCTGTCGCCATAGGCAACCTGACCGTTTTCGTCGATATATTTGTAAACGCCAGCCGCAACCGGGGTCACCACCAGCACCGATGCGATAAGACCAGCGACTGTGGTTTGCGTTTTCAATGAGCTAAAAAATGACACGATAGTGTGCACGCCAACGTACCCCGACGAGGAAACGGAATTAGTGTGTTGGGTTTAACAAGTATCAGGCCGGGTTGGCGGGTAGAGCGTCGTGAGATGCGGGGTTTGGCTCAGTTTGCGGCAGAGTCAACACTCTGCCGCACAATTGAGGAACGTCAGCCAGGCTTACAGGCTGTAGTACTGGTCGAACTCGACCGGATGCGTTGCCATTCGCAGACGCGTTACTTCTTCCATTTTCAGATCGATATAGGCATCAATCATGTCGTCACCCATTACTCCACCCGCTGTCAGAAAGTCACGATCCTGGTCCAGCGCTTCGAGTGCCTGATCGAGAGAATGAGCGACTTTCGGAATGGATTTTTCTTCTTCCGGTGGCAGGTCATAAAGATCTTTGTCCATGGCATCGCCGGGATGGATTTTGTTTTTGATGCCGTCGAGTCCGGCCATTAGCAGCGCGACAAATGTTAAGTAGGGGTTGCCGCTTGGGTCCGGGAAGCGAACTTCGATACGGCGTGCTTTGGGGCTTGAGACATGCGGAATTCTGACAGACGCTGAACGGTTGCGTGCGGAGTAAGCAAGCATGACCGGTGCTTCGAAGCCGGGCACCAGTCGCTTGTAGCTGTTGGTAGAGGCATTGGCAAACGCGTTGATCGCTTTGGCGTGCTTGATGGTGCCGCCAATGTAGTGCAGCGCCATTTCAGATAAGCCGCCATACTCGTTGCCGGCGAAAAGATTGTTGCCATCTTTTGCCAGTGACTGATGCACATGCATGCCGCTGCCGTTGTCACCCACAAGCGGTTTCGGCATAAAGGTCGCCGTTTTACCGTGCAGGTGAGCAACGTTTTGCACGACGTACTTCAGGATTTGTACTTCGTCTGCGCGTCTGACGAGGGTATTGAACAAGGTGCCAATTTCGCATTGTCCAGCGGTACCTACCTCGTGATGGTGAACCTCTACGGTCAGGCCCATTTGCTCCATAATCTGACACATCTCGGCGCGTATATCGTGCAGTGAGTCAACAGGCGGAACTGGAAAGTAGCCGCCTTTGACACCCGGCCTGTGACCTGTGTTGCCACCGGGGAACTCCTTGCCGCTGCTCCACGCTGCTTCGTCAGAGTTTATACTGAAGAAGGTGTTGCCCATTTCCGTCGCCCAACGAACGTCGTCAAACACAAAGAACTCTGGTTCCGGGCCAAAGTAGGCTGTGTCTGCAATATTTTGCGACTGCATGTATGCTTCGGCACGTTTGGCGATGGACCGGGGATCGCGATCGTAGCCCTGCATTGTGTCTGGCTCGATTATGTCGCAACGGATATTCAGTGTTGCCTCTTCAGTGAACGGGTCGTGCACTGCGGTGTCAGGATCGGGCATGAGGATCATGTCCGAGGCGTTGATGCCTTTCCATCCGGCGATCGATGAGCCATCGAACATTTTTCCTTCTTCGAAGGCATCCTCGTCGACCTGATGTGAGGGCACGGAAACGTGCTGCTCCTTTCCCCTGGTATCGGTGAATCGGAAATCGACAAAGGCAATCGGGTTGTCTTTGTCATTGATCAAATTCAGTACGTCTTGTGCGCTCATCGAAATCCTCAGAGTGGTTGTTTGTGTTCAGGTGTTGGCAGATGCTCAATTGATGCACAGAAACTGGATGCAAAAACTAAAGCGGATGCTGCAAGAGCAAGTTGCTTTTACTTCCGGTATTTTCAAAAAGACATTAAAAACATATAATTAGGTGTATTTCACTGGGTGGCACATAATTCTGGTACGTGGAATTAGCTCAGCGAGCGCTTGTTTGAAGCAACTGACCCCACAAATGTTCGCAAACTTTGTTATTTTACACTCATATCTTTCGCAATTGGAATGCTGAGCCGTAAACGAAGTGTATTTCGTCAGGCCCGCAGCCCTACAATGAACTGGCGGTTTTGGGCGTGACAAATGCTGTACATGGACAAATGCTTTTAATCAAATAGCACAGCAGTTTTTATTGCTAAGGTCTGTATGTTTAGCTGTGCTGTTGTCTTATAAACAGATCTGCTTGTCGCTTTCTCCGGCTGTTGTGCTTTTGCCAGGCAAACTACGACTGCCGCCCTGACCGTTGGTCAGTTATGTTCAGCGGCTATACTTTTTCCCGATGCTTACTTTCCCATTCAGGAGTTACCTTTGCAATTCGATCTCGCGACCTTTCAGGGGTTGATCGCGGCCTTGCAGCACTACTGGTCAGAGCAGGGTTGTATTGTGCAACAGCCTTACGATATGGAGGTGGGTGCAGGTACCTTTCATACCTCTACCTTTATAAGGGCTATTGGCCCCGAGCCCTGGAATGCCTGCCATGTGCAGGGATCCCGAAGGCCAACCGATGGACGGTACGGGGAAAACCCTAATCGACTGCAGCACTATTTTCAGTTCCAGGTAGTGATGAAACCCTCGCCAGATGATTTTCAGGAACTCTATCTGGGGTCACTAAAGGCCCTCGGATTCGATCCGCTGGTGCATGATATTCGCTTTGTCGAAGATAACTGGGAGTCTCCCACTCTCGGTGCCTGGGGGTTGGGCTGGGAGGTATGGCTCAATGGAATGGAAGTCACTCAGTTTACCTATTTTCAACAAGTAGGGGGTCTGGAGTGCCGACCGGTGATGGGTGAAATTGCCTATGGGCTCGAGCGCCTGGCGATGTACATTCAAGACGTAGACAGTGTATATGACCTGGTTTGGTCAAAGCAGCCAAACGGTACAGTAGTCACCTACGGTGATGTGTATCTGCAAAACGAAATCGAACAATCTGCCTACAATTTTGAGCACGCAGACGTTGAAGCTCTGTTTCAAACGTTTGATAACTGCGAAAAAGAGGCAGAACGACTGTCAGCAATGGAGTTGCCGCTACCCGCCTACGAGCAGGTGTTGCGAGCGTCGCAGACGTTTAACTTACTCGATGCGAGACGGGCTATTTCTGTGACTGAACGACAGCGTTTTATCCTGCGTATACGACAGCAGGCACGGGCGGTGGCAGAGGCTTATCTGGCTGCGCGTGAGAAACTTGAATTCCCGCTGTTAAAGTCATCGTCTGGATCAAAAGCAAAAGGTAAGTCTGGCAAAGGGGTGGCGCAACATGGCTGATAGCAATATGGAATCCCCCGCGACAAATGCACCGGCGACAAAGGAGAGAAAAGCGTTCCTTGTCGAGCTTGGTACCGAAGAATTGCCACCGCGTGCACTAAAGACGCTGGCCAGCGCTTTTGCGGATGGCATCGTTAAGCGATTGACTGAAGCGAAGCTCGATACAGGTGAGGTAGCGGTGTACGCCTCTCCGCGCAGACTAGCTGTCAGTATCAGCGATCTCGACACACAACAGGCTGATCAAACCATTGAGCGCCGCGGGCCTGCGGTTGCGGCTGCTTTTGATGCAGACGGAAACCCTACCAAAGCTGCTGAGGGGTTTGCGCGATCCTGTGGGGTGGCGGTTGACAAGCTAGACAGGCTGAAAACCGATAAAGGTGAATGGCTGGTGACCAGTATCGAGGAGAAAGGTGCCAAAACAGCTGAATTGCTGCCTGATATCGTTGCTGAATCTCTAGCGGCTTTGCCTATCCCCAAGCGTATGCGATGGGGTGATCGAGACACCGAATTCGTTCGACCTGCACACTGGTTGTTAATGTTACTGGGGAAGGAAGTTGTGCCTGCCAGTGTGCTGGGGTTGCAGGCTGATCGGCTGACACGCGGTCATCGATTTCACAGCACTGGCGATATCAGCGTAGCGCAACCTGATCAATACCTTTCTTTGCTCAGGCAGCAGGGCAAAGTAATTGCGGATTTCGACGAGCGTCGAGAATCTATTGCAAAAGGTGTTCAGGCGCTGGCGAGTGATCTCGGTGGCAATGTAGATCTCGATGAAGCATTACTTGATGAAGTAACCGCATTGGTGGAGTGGCCGGTTCCGGTGGCCGGTAACTTTGATTCTGAATATCTGGAAATCCCGAGTGAAGTGCTGATCACGACCATGAAGGACAATCAGAAGTACTTTCCGCTTTTTGATGCAAACGATAAATTGATGCCGATGTTTATCACCGTATCAAATATCGACAGCACCGATATGGATATGGTGCGCAAGGGCAACGAGGTTGTGATCAGGCCACGGCTGGCTGATGCGATGTTCTTTTGGCAACAGGATCGTAAGCAGCCACTTGCAGATCGGATGGATACTTTAAAATCTGTCGTATTTCAAACGAAGCTCGGCTCGATACACGACAAGACCGAGCGCGTTGCTAAACTGGCAGACTTTATAGCCAATGGTATAGGCGCCAGTGCCGAACACACTCGTAGAGCGGTAGCGTTATCCAAGTGCGATCTGGTCTCGGAAATGGTTGGTGAATTTGCCTCCGTGCAGGGCATCATGGGTGAGTACTACGCCAGACTCGACGGTGAAGACGAGGCTGTAGCCGTTGCATTGAGTGAGCAGTATTTGCCGCGCTATGCCGATGACAAGCTCGCCGCCTCGCCGGTAGGGCAAAGCCTTGCGATCGCTGATCGACTTGATACCCTGGTCGGAATTTTTGCCATTGGGCAAAAACCGACGGGCGTAAAAGACCCGTTCGCCTTAAGGCGCCTGTCGCTGGGTGTATTGCGAACCATGATCGAACAAGGGGTAGATCTGGACTTGCGCGAGTTACTGCAAAAAGCAGCAGTTGGATTGCAGGGCAGGGTTGATGTATCCGGCGTAGTAGACGAGGTGTTCGAATTTATGGTGGAGCGTTTGCGCGCTTATTACAGCGGTAAAGGCGTTGCACCGAAGGTGTTTGATTCTGTTGCTGCGTTGCAGCCAGGCTCTCCAGTCGACTTTGATCGGCGGATCCTGGCTGTGAATGAGTTCGTTCAACTGCCCGAGGCTGAAAGCCTAGCCGCTGCCAACAAACGCATCAATAATATTTTGAAAAAGAATCAACCAGACAGCAACGGGGTGGTGGATACCTCGCTGTTTGAAGGGGCGACGGAGTCTACCCTCTATAGTGAATTGCAGGCGCTCGAAACGACCACCGAGCCTCTGTTTAAGGCAGGTGATTATTCCGCTGCTTTAAAAGCGTTGGCGCAAGTGCGGTCACCTGTCGACAACTATTTTGACGAGGTCATGGTGATGGCAGACGATGTGTCTGTGCGTAACAACCGGCTGTCGATGCTTGGAAATATGAAAGCACTGTTTTCCAGGGTTGCAGATATCGGTTTACTGCAATCGTAATTGCTAATTACCTGGTGGAATCGATATGGCAGAGATGAAACTGGTGCTGCTTGACCGGGATGGCGTGATCAACGAAGAGTCCGATGGCTATGTGCGATCGGCGGAAGACTGGGTCCCGATAGAAGGCAGCATCGATGCAATTGCCCGGCTGTGTCAGGCAGACTATCGCGTTGTGGTGGTGACCAACCAGTCTGGTATCGCGCGCGGTTTGCTAAGCATCGAGGACTTACAGGCCATCCATAAAAAGATGCATGAGACCGTTGCGGCCCGTGGTGGAAAAATTGATGCTGTGTTTATTTGTCCACACAGGCCCGATGATGATTGCAGCTGCAGAAAACCCAGGCCTGGTCTGCTAAAAAGCATAGCGGAACGCCTTGATACTGATCTTGTGGGGGTGCCGCTGGTGGGCGATTCATTGCGCGATGTGCAATCTGCAATGGTAGTGGGGGCCAACCCGGTGTTGGTTCGCACCGGACATGGCATGGCTACGCTCGAACAAAACCTGCATCTCGACAAAGTGCAGGTATTTGACGACCTTGCCAGCTATGTTGATGAGCTGCTCGGCGCCGCTTAAGGTAACGGCGCTCAAGGTAAAACCGCTTTAGCCCGAGAGCCGAATCTACCCGGTGTAAGTTTCGACCAGGCAGTGTTCAAATGCTGTTTTAAGTGCGTTGGACGAGCCGTTCAGGGAAAAATTGAACTCTGCATGTTGGCCTTTCAGCCACGGAATTCGGATAGTGACATTGTTACCGTCACTGATCATCGACAGCGAGTCGTCGAGCCCTGATAGCAGCAGCAGAGCGTTTAGATCTGGATCATAGGTAAACGGCGCGTCGTATGAGTATGAGGAGTCCCATTTAATTTGTCCGGTGATTGTGTCCAGACGCTGCTCGATTTCAGTATTTGAGTATGTCGGTAACAACCTGACATATAGGGATTTTTCCCCTTTATCGTTACAGCTGGCGACCAGCGCTGCCTCAATTTTGTCATCTGCCCAGCTGTCTGAGGGAGAGAGATTTGTCCAGTCTGTGAAGGCAAATCCTTCTTTTGTGTTGCTTTCGCTGTCAATGCTCAGATAGCTTTTCCAATTGGCAGACGCGGTGTTGAAAACGCCCAGCAATAGAAAAAATAAAAATAGTCTGTTCATGGTTGCCTGCAGATCATTGTATCCCTGTCAATTGTACTTGTATTACGTAGTGCAAAGGAAGAAATTTCATGCCCGCATACGGGCGACTTTCCAGGCTTTGCGGCCGTCACTACAGGGGGTGTTAGTGACAGCAAAATGGATGTTGCCGAGGCGTACCGGAGCTAGATTGCCTATGGCGCCGGTCCCATTGTCTGTATACGGCTAAAGAGAGCCAGTGCGTTTTCGTTGAGCTGACAAGCCATGGATTTAACGTCGTTGTTACGCAGGTCGGCAACCGTCTGCAGCACTTCAACCAGGTAAGCGGGCTCGTTGCGCTGATTGTGATTCGCATGGCCTGTCTGATCCGGTGCATCAGTTTCAATCAAAATTGAATCCGCCGGCAGTGTTTTGATCAGTTGGCGAATCTTTTTAGCCCGCGGGTGGGTTGCCGCGCCACCGAAACTCAGTCGATAGCCAAGGTCGATCAATCTGCCGGCTTGTTCCTTACTGCCGTTAAAGCTGTGCACAACACCTGTGGTTGCAGGAGACTTTTTTATCGACAGAATAACGTCCTCAACCGCCAGCCGGGCATGCACAATGACCGGCAGATCGAACTTCGCGGCGATGCTGAGCTGTGATTCGAAATAGAATTGCTGCGCGAAAAAAAGTGCTTCGGTGTCTGCCTTGAGATCATTGGTGGAGCCGTGCTGTTGTTTCAGGCAATGCCGATCCAGGCCGCACTCACCAATGGCAATGCAGTGGTCACTGTCAGCTTGTTCTTCGAGTTCAGCCAGATCGGCTTCCGTGTGTTTTTCCATAAACAGCGGGTGCAGGCCGCAGGTTGGCATCACACCAGGGTACTGATCGCAGACGGCCTGTATTTTTTCCCAGCGTTCACGGGTGGTGGCGGGCACGATCATCGTGCAAACGCCATTTGCAATCGCTCTGGATATTACCTGATCACGATCTTCATCGAAGCGGTCATCGTCCAGATGGATGTGCGTGTCGATCAATTCAATGCGTGTCACGGGCATGGGTTGGGTTGTTGCGCGTGTACCGCCTGAATCGCCTTGATCACATCGTCATCCAGTTCGGTGTGAATGCTGTCTATGTTCTCTTGCAGCTGATGCAGTGTAGTAGCGCCGACGATTGTCGATGTGACAAAGGGCTGTCGGTGAACAAACGCCATTGCCATATTGACCGGTGTTATGCCATACCTATGGGCAATATCAGTATACTGATCGATTGCGTTTGTGGCTTGCGGTGTTGTGTAGCGATAGAAGTAGTTGCGGTGCAATGTCAGGCGTGCGCCTTCGGGTTGCTGGTCATTGAGGTATTTCCCTGATAACGATCCGCCAGCCAATGGCGAATAGGCCAGAAGCCCTATGTTTGAACGATGAGCAAACTCCGCCAACCCAATTTCAAAGGTGCGGTTGAGCAGGCAGTACGGGTTTTGTACCGACGCGACCACAGGTAATCCACGGGTTGTGGCCAGAGTCAGGTATTGATGTAAGCCCCACGGGGTTTCATTAGACACACCAATGTTTCGAATCTTGCCTGCGTCGATTAACTTCGACAGTGTCTGCAGTGTTTCTTCAATGGGGTAGTCGTGTTTGTCGCGCCCGACCTCATAACCCAGTTTGCCGAAGTAGTTGGTATGCCGGGCGGGCCAGTGGATTTGGTAAAGATCAATGTAATCGGTATTCAGTCGTTTCAAACTGTCGTTTAAGGCAGTTTCGATATGTGCCGGACTGAGTTGAGGGCCATTGCGAATATAGCCAATCCACTTCTTTGGCGCCGGGCCGACGACTTTGGTGGCCAGTACAATTTTACTGCGGTCTTGTTGTGTCAGCCAGCGTCCGATGAATTGCTCGGACAGCGCATACGTCTTGGCGCTTGCTGGCGCCGGATAGAGTTCTGCGGTATCTATAAAATTGATGCCGTTATGCAGTGCGAGGTCGAGTTGACTGCGAGCGTCCGCTTCCGTGTTTTGTTCGCCAAAGGTCATCGTGCCGAGGCAAATCTGGCTGACTTTGATATCGCTGTTGCCCAGCAGTCGGTATTGCATCGGGTGTCTTTGGCTGACGTGTTGAGCTAGCGGGTCAGAAAACCAGGTTCAACATGACCAGGCTTACGACCAAAAACAAAATCGTCATGATGGTGCCCGCCCGCATAAAATCGATTACCCGATAACCCGCCGGACCCATAATCAACGCGTTGACCTGGTGCGTTGGAATAATAAAAGAGTTTGATGTGGCGATAGCCACTGTCAAAGCAAACAGGGCCGGGTCAGCACCTGCTCCCACCGCAATGTTTACCGCCAGTGGCACCAGCAACACGGTTGCACCGATATTCGACATGACCAGAGTAAACGCGGTCGAGAGTATGGCGATCACCGTCTGCAACAGCCAGATTGGAACATCACCGAGTATGGTCAGAGTTTTAGCAGCAATCCAGGCGGCCGTGCCCGATTCCTCAACAGCCATTCCCAGCGGTATCAGGCTGGCTAACAGGAATACAGTCTTCCAGCTGACCGCTCGATAGGCTTCATCCATCGTGAGTACGCCAGTCAGGATCATTCCCAGACCGCCAACCAGCAATGATACTGACAGACGCAATTCTGAAAACAGCACCAGGCCCAGTGCAATCAGGAAAAATATCAGAGCGGGTTTGATTTTATTCGGGCGCAGTTCTTCGTCTACATGATCGGTTACCACAGCGTAGTCTTCGCTGCTGCGGAGTTTTTTCAGATTGCGCCAGGAGGTGTGCACCACGAGCGTGTCACCGCCCTGCAAAGGTTCTTCCCGAAACCCGCTATCGAGTGTGTAGCCGGCACGGTAGATCCGCAGAATGTGCAAGCCGTCGTTGCGACGCAATTGCAAATCGTTGAGCGTTTGCCCTACCAGTGCCGACCCGGGAGGGATGACGATTTCGGCGATGCCGGTTTCCTGCGCGTTCATAACGCTTGAAAAGTGGTTCTCACTCTTGACGATACGCAGTTTGTATTTACGAGCAAACTTGACCAGCTGGCGTTTGTTACTCAGCACGCCGATGTAGCTGTTTACCCAGACGACTTCCTTTGAATCTGGTACGACAGTCACTTCATCGCCGTTGCGAATAGCCAGCACAAAAGGCACGTTTTCCAGTGTGCGCTCAATTTGCATAATCGTCATCCCGACCAGCGGGCTGTCGAGGCTTGCCTGCAATTCGAACAGTTCGCCCGAGATTCCGTAAACCTTTTCAAAGTAATCGGCGGTGCGCGTGGTTCTCTCTTTTTGTTCCTCGCCTTTGGTGCTCGGCAGAACGAAGCGACCAAAAATCATGAAAAACAAAATGCCCGTGGCGATAAGCGCCAGGCCAATCGGGGTAACGTCGAACAGATCAAATGTCTGCATCTGCTGATCTGCCGGCAACGACTGATTCGACGACATCAGCAGATCGTTTAACAAAATCAGCGGACTGGAGCCAACCATGGTGACGGTGCCGCCGAGGATCGCGCAGAATCCCATCGGCATCAGCAGACGTGACATGGGAATGGATGTGCGGCGACTGATGCGGCTAACTACAGGAAGAAAGAGTGCCGCAGCACCGACATTTTGCATGAAGCTTGAAATGATGCCGACTGTGCCGGAGATCAGTGGAGTTATTCGATGTTCGGTCGATCCGCCGTGTTTCAATATCCAGTTGGCAACGCGGCTCATGATGCCGGTTTTGTCGAGTCCGGCGCCGATAATCATGACTGCAATGATAGACATGACAGCGTTACTGGAAAAGCCGTTAAACAATTCGGCGGTGCTGATAACCGGAGTGAGGCCGGGCAGCATGGTGGTCAGGCCGAGTAACACCATAATCGTGACGGCGGCCACGTCAATGCGAACGACTTCCGAGACAAAAAGGTAAACCGTCAAGAAAAGCAGGCCTAGCACCATTATGATTTCCGGGGTGATAGTGCTTGCTTCGTTCATATGGTCCGGGTGGACTCACCTCTTGAGTTGTCGTTATTAGCGCCGCGATAGTGCTGACGGTATGTTTTTAGTCTCTTGCCCTTCGGGCATTTGTACTTAACTAGCTTGGCTCCGCGTCTGCTAAAACCGGTGGCTGCTGCTACGACTGACTGCTCTGGTAGCGGCTGAATTTAAGGTGTCTCTCTTTGCTTTTGGCATTGCTTTCACGGCACTGGCATCTGTCGAACGAGACTACTGATGATCGGCACCGGTGAGTCTCATTGCGAAGGTGTCGCGCAGCCTGATAAAAACAATTTTGCACACACTACTCATCTGTTTGAGCAGACAGGTGCGCAACCGTTCGATGCTATAGAGGTTCTAGACTGGCGGTGGACACTAACTGGCAGAGAACTCCAGTAGTGTACAGCGAGTGTCACCTCAAAACCATAACTGACATATTGCAGAAAGATAAAGATTGTCACGCAATATTGGAACCAGTGTTTGAGTGCTTTCCTAGTACAAAGGCACAGTTATGGAAATATCGCTGGTACTGGACCAGTCGCCACTTGAATACTGGATCGAAAATTACAGGCCAATGGATTGCGCTGGCGGGCTCCAGTTGTGAGCAGACTCGTCGTTGTTTTAGCCGGTGTTGGCAGTGAGCATCGATACCACTCACGATTTATTGTTCAATCACATTGTTGCTACGCAGACTTTTCGTGCAGCCCGTTGCGTAATACACTGGAGAGACGAATGATAATGTTAATGGATCACTGTTCTTATGAGCCCGACGCTCAGCACCCGCTCTGTGCGCACTTTTGTACTCCGACAGGGGCGATTGACCGAAGGTCAACAGCGCAGTCTCGATTTGCATTGGCCAACCTATGGACTGGAGGTTGAGGGTGGGCACAGGCTCGATGTAGCAGCCTGTTTTGAACGGCCGGCACCATTGTGGCTTGAAATCGGGTTTGGCAACGGCGAAGCGCTTGCGCACATGGCCAGTGTCAGGCCCGACATCAATTTCATCGGAATCGAGGTGCATTTACCTGGTGTGGGCCACGCGCTGGGCGAGATTGCCGCACGCGATATCACCAACGTTCGGCTTATTCGGCACGATGCACTTGAAGTGCTGGAGCATTCGCTGCCGGCTGCCAGTGTGTCGAGATTGATGGTCTTCTTTCCTGATCCGTGGCACAAAAAGAGACACCACAAGCGGCGTTTGGTAAACCCCGAATTTTTGCAGCTCGCGCAATCGGTGCTCACTGCCGATGCGCTGATTCATTTTGCAACTGACTGGATTGACTACGCTGATCACATCGTCGAAGCAATGCGAGCGCGCAGCGAGTATCGGCCGGTGACGGATAGTGAAATGTTTGCCGAGGTCACTGGTATTCGACCGACTACCAGGTTCGAGACGCGTGGCCGTCGACTCGGGCATGAAGTTAGAGACCTGGTTTACGCGCGCCACTGAGTGCTTAACCGGGGGCTTTGCTACTGTGATATCAACGCTGATGTTTAATGTGGACGGTAGCCCGACGGCGCTTGTGCGTTGCCTGCCCGGAAGCGGCAATTCGCAATCGCTCGTTCTCAGACGCCTGCTTACAATGACCGGCGTTCAATGACTCCTTTGTAACCGCTTCTTGCAAAGTTCGAATCTGGCAACATTCTTGTAACCGTAAGTATCCCCTAAACGGGCCTGTGGTCTGAAGCCGGTTTCCTACAGTAAAGTGCAACCATTGCAGAGTCACGGTGGATCGATGGCCTCAGGAGAAAACACGCAAGCCCGAATGGCACCCACCAGAACACGCCAAAGTGCCACGAGGTCTGTGACTGGCGCTGGTTCAGGCAGTGTGCGCATTCCTGCGCAAACTGACGGACGCCTGCACAAGGACTCTGTGCTGTTAACCATGGTGGCCTGCCACGAGTGCGATTTGCTTCATCAGAAGCACCACCTTGAGCTGGGGCAGATTGCACGCTGTAGTCGATGCAATGCATTTCTCTATGCAAACAAGCCCAACAGTATAGATCGGGCGCTGGCAGTTAGTTTTGCAGCGTTAATTATGTTTGTCGTTGCAAATGCCTTTCCTTTCCTGGCTATCAGCGTATCCGGAAACACGCAAAGCATCTCAATCATTTCAGCTGTGTTCGCCCTGTCCGGGGAAGGTCTGTGGATTCTTGGTTTGCTATCGTTCGGATTTATTCTGCTGATACCGCTTTTGCGTGTGGTGGGGTTGTTGTACATCCTGTTGCCGCTGAGATTTGAGCGTCGATTGCCGGGAATCGAAATTGTGTTTCGAGGCATTGTTGCGCTATCGCCGTGGAGCATGATGGAAATTTATATGTTCGGCGCGATTGTCGCATTAGTAAAGCTCGCCACAATGGCCAACATTGAACTGGGGCTGTCATTTTGGGCGTTCGCGCTGCTTAATCTGTTGTCGGTACTGGCGGCGCAAATGGTCGACAACCATTCGCTGTGGGACTTTATAAGTCATTCGAGAGGCGGACGGCACTTGTTTGTCGGTGGCGACAGCTCGGCAGATGATGAGCGCAGATTGTGAGGACAGCGGCGGAGTGCGGACTTGTTGCATGCCCGGCTTGTGGCACCCTGACCCGATTGTCGGCGCAGTGGTTAGACAATCCACCGAGATGCCAGTTGTGTTACGCGAGGCTGCACTCACGAAAACCCATGAGTGTGCAACGCTCCTGGGCATGGCTTATTGCCGGTGTTATGGCTTATGTGCCAGCGAATATCTATCCGATTATGTTTACCACAGTGTTTGGAAAGTCAGAGCCGAATACCATTGTCGGAGGCATACTGGTTTTGATTGAACTGGAGTCCTACGTCGTCGCACTAATTGTATTTGTGGCAAGTGTTGTCGTGCCGTTGATGAAATTCATAGCGATAGCTTATTTGCTTATATCGATTCAGGGCAAATTTGGCCATCGTCGCTATGATCGAACGCGGCTGTACCGTTTAACTGAATTTATCGGGCGCTGGTCGATGATCGATGTGTTTGTAGTGGCGATACTGGCAGCACTGGTTCAGGTAGGGTCTGTCGCCGAGATAGAACCCGGTATAGGTGCAACTGCATTCGGGGCTGCCGTTATTTTTACCATGCTATCTGCAATTTCGCTGGATTCGCGACTGATTTGGGATCGCCAGTGAACGATAGATTTCGAAGACCTGCGCACCAGTATAACAACGCAGGTGAGCGAGCAGAGCGGGGCTCGAACAGATATCAGTCTGCTGATCAACATACGCGCAGAGGCTATGATGCGGACGCGTCAGAGCCGCGGGTGCACACGCCACGACGCCGTCACCGGTTGTCAGCCTTTTGGCTCGTGCCGATTCTGGCAGCGCTGCTGGGCTTGTATCTGGCAGCAAGTTTCTACAGCGAGCAGGGGCCGCAGATTCGCATCAGTTTCACCAGTGCCGAAGGTCTGGTCGCGGGTAAAACACCCATTCGCTATCGTGATGTGAACATAGGCATCGTTGACACGATAACGCTAAGTGATGACCTTGAGAATGTTGTGGTCAATGCAAAAATGTCCGTCGACTCGCGACGTTATTTAAATGATCAGGCACGGTTTTGGGTGGTTCGACCGCGTGTTGGCACCAGCGGTGTTTCCGGGCTGGGCACTTTATTGTCCGGCTCCTATATTCAGGCTGAATCTGTTATTGGCGGCAAATTTAAATCGCAGTTTGACGGATTGGAGCAGCCTCCGCTGACAGACACTGATGCACCGGGGCTTCGTTTGAAACTGCGGGCGGAAGAGGCGGGATATGTGGGCATTGGCTCACCAGTGTATTTCCGCCAGGTAAAAGTCGGGCAGATTGAGGGGCAGCGTTTTCTCGAAAACTATAGCGGTGTTGAATTCACGATATTCATTGACGCACCCCACCATAAGATAATCCGTAACACGACTAAGTTCTGGAATGTGTCGGGTGTGGATCTGACCCTTAACTCCAGTGGTTTCAAGGTTCGAACACCGTCGCTTGAAGGGCTTGCGCAAGGTGGTGTGGCATTCGGCATCATCGAGGAGTACGCGTTTCCCGCCGCGGTTGATGATGGTCATGTGTTTACTTTACATCCCTCGCGTGATTCTGCTCAGGAAGAAATGATCAAGGATTTCAGTACGGGTGAGTTTTTCTATGTCATTTACTTTGACGGGTCGGTCAGGGGTTTATCCAAAGGTGCGCCAGTGGAGTACAAGGGCGTGCAGGTTGGCAGTGTTACTGACATTAATCTGATTACCGATCCGGCAACCGGAGAGGTTAGAGTGCCGGTTCATATAGAGCTTCAGCCCGAACGGGTAAGGGGCAGCGCCGGGCTCCACGTAGATGATCCTGACACGATAAGCCGCGCTATAAAAAACGGGCTCAGGGCCAAGCTGCAAACGGGTAACCTGCTCACCGGTCAGCTATTCGTTGCACTGGATATGCATGAAGGCGGCGAGGCACTGGAAATAGAGGTTGATAGCGAGGGCACGCCGATTATGCCGAGCGTGCCATCTGACCTGCGGCAGGTTACCGAGGGTGTGCAACAGGCACTGGCGACCATCAATGAGTTGCCGTTGCAACAGATGGCTGAAAACGCTGAGTCCGCACTTGCCCGAACTGATTCTTTGCTTGCGCAACTCGAGGTTAGCAATGTGGTCGGCAAGCTCGACAATGCAATAGGTTCTGCAGATTCGGCGATTGACGAGTATGGTGCACTTGCGCGCAAGGCACGGAAGGAACTTGATGGGTTACTTACCGTGCTGGAGCAGTTCATCTCTACCTCTAACGAATCGATGGCGGGGATCGCGCCGGATTCGCCGCTTTACTATAATTTACTGAATACGCTGAAGGACGTTCAAAGCGCAGCCAGAGCTGTGCTTGCAGTATCAGAGTCTGTTGAACGCAAACCTGAAGAATTTCTTTTTGGCAAGTAAGCCATCTACCGGAGCGATAAGTCTGTTGAATTTTGCGCTTGAAAATCGCGAAGGCAAGTTGAGGCATAAGACGATGGCCGTGCTTACCCTAAATGCGCTCGAGTTCTGCCATCGCAGTTCGGCAATCGCGCTGCTCTGGTTTACGACAGGTCCGGGTCAGGCGAGTCGATTGTGGTCGCAGATGATTCATTCAAAAGCGCTGATGGCTTTAGTGGTGACGGGGCTGCTGGCTGGTTGCATTAACACGCCATTGCCTGACTACTATGTACTGACGCCGGAAAACGGTAAGGTAAATTTACGCGGAAAAATCCCGGGTATAGCGGTGGGTATTGGACCAATTACTATTCCGGAAACTCTGAACCGATCAAATATTGTTACCCCGCGCGACAGCAACCAGTTGGTCGTGGCTGAATACCATCGCTGGAGCGAACCATTACGCGACAATATTTCGCGGATCCTTATTACTAATCTTGCAGCGCGAACGGGTCTTGATAAGCTCTACGCCTATCCGTGGCTGGGCAATAACGTCGATTACCAGCTCCGCGTTGACGTGTTGCAGATGACTGGCACGCTGAAGGACAGCGTCTATTTACAGGTTCGGTGGCAAGTATTGACCGGCACCAAACCGGCGAAGATTATCCGCACCAGAATTCGCGACTATCGAGAGTCAGTCGAAAACAACAGCTACTCATCAATGGTTGCCGCGTACAGCCGTACCTATGCCACGCTGTCAGACGACATATCAACGGAGCTGGCAGAAATTTCACGGCAATAGTCTGCCGAATTGCCTCGTTGCGTGGTTCCTTTGCGCATCGCAGCGCAATTGATCGTCGCCAACAGCCATCGTCAATTTGATATTGTGCGAGTAGAATCGAAGCAAATTCCGCGAACGGCATCTTCGCACCAGTGGGCCGCAGGGGAATCTCGGTAACATAGTTTTAACAGCCATGCGCTTCAAGGCAGGGCAGGGAAAGGCCTGACAAGGGCTGTGTCGCCCGCGCCATGAATTCAGCGCCAATACCACTTTGGCGTTGATCTGCGTTACCGAATTTCCAGCGCCGCCCACTGCTGTGTCTGACCGCTGTTTGCCCCCAGCAAAAACGGAAGCAATTATGGGTAACCTGCACAACGCGTCAACTGAAAGCCTGCAACAACTTGATGCGTTGCATCATCTGCATCCATTTACCGATACAGTAGCGCTGAATAAAAAAGGCACGCGTGTAATCAAACGTGCCGATGGTGTCTATCTGTGGGACACCGATGACAACAAATACCTCGACGGTATGGCCGGACTTTGGTGTGTCAATGTCGGCTATGGTCGCAAAGAAATTATGCAAGCTGCATTTCAGCAGATGCAGCAGCTGCCCTATTACAATACGTTCTTTCAAACCTCACACCCACCGGTAATCGAGTTGTCGGCGCGTATTTGCGAGTTGACGCCTGAAGGTCTTAACCGGGTTTTCTATTGTGGCTCAGGCTCTGAAGCCAACGACACGGTTGTGCGCATGGTGCGGCACTACTGGAGTTCGATGGGCAAGCCAGGCAAGAAAATTATTATTAGTCGCGAAAATGCCTATCACGGCAGTACCATGGCTGGCGCCAGTCTGGGTGGTATGGGGCCAATGCATAAACAGGGCGGGCTGCCGATTCCCGATATCGAACACATTATGCAGCCACACTGGTACAAGCATGGTTTCAGCGAATCAGAAGAAGACTTCGGTCTGCGCGCGGCTAAGGCACTCCAGCAGCGAATTGAAGAGGTTGGTGCTGAAAACGTTGCCGCGTTTATAGCAGAACCCGTGCAGGGGGCCGGGGGCGTTATTGTCCCGCCATCTACTTATTGGCCGGAAATACAGCGTATCTGCAAAGCCTTTAATATTCTACTGGTCGCTGACGAAGTGATTTGCGGGTTTGGCCGCACCGGCCAGTGGTTTGGCAGTGATTCGTTTCAAATCGAACCAGACTTAATGGCAATTGCAAAAGGGCTTTCATCCGGTTATCTGCCCATTGGCGGTGTGGTCGTCAGCGATCGCGTTGCTGAAGGATTGGAACGCGGTGGAGACTTTAACCATGGTTATACCTACTCCGGACATCCGGTATGTGCGGCGGCTGCGTTAGCAAACATCGAAATCATGCAGCGCGAGCGAATTGTCGAAAATGCGGGTAATACTCTTGCGCCCTATTTTCAGGAGCGACTGGCCAGGTTTGCCGAGCATCCGTTCGTTGGGCAGACCCGTGGAACCGGTATGCTTGGGGCCATTCAGCTATCGCCCGATAAGTCCGGCAATGCCGGTTTCGAGAAAGACGGCGATATTGGTTCTGCGTGTCGCGATGCCGCGAGTGAGAATGGTTTAGTAATGCGAGCAGTAGATGATGCGATGATCCTTTCACCACCGCTGATAATAACGACAGACCAGATTGATGAACTCTTTGCGATTGCGGAGCGCAGCGTTGAAGCCACATGGCAGCGGTTCCAGTCAGGGGAGCTCGGTAGCTAACCCTGCATTTCCAGGTATAACATCCTGATAGCGCAGCCAGTGACACAAACTTTTACGGTGTCACGGCGGCAATTACCGCCAATGAGATTCCGTGCGCATCATTCAGTGGCGCTGGTCGTTAACCTCGCCAGTTCAGTTGCTTATTCGGGATTGTGAGCCGTCAACAGCGATGGTCCGTAGTGAATTGACAAGGCGGGCACCCTGGCGGCTGGAACCAGACCCTGTTCCGTATTGTCATTGTTTTGAAACGCGATTGGATATAGGGTCCGCATATTCTCCGTGACACGATGTCCCCGGCAGGCGTTGCACAGCTCTTCAGCGCAAAGTTGCTACAGGCAAAAAACAACAAAATGTTAAGTAAACTAACTCTCTTTACCTATGCGCGTCCCGTTCGGGCCGGTAATGCTCTGAGCCTGATGCTTGCGATTTTTATGCTGACTGGCTGTGGCGCGGATGGACAAACCGGCACCATTGGCGCTGATGATCAGCCGCCGGTTACTACACAACAACCAGAAGAAACTGCAGAGTCCGGCGAAACCACTGACAATCCAAATCAAACGCCCACATCGCCAGCCAGCACCACGCCATTTGCGGAAGATATTACCGACCTGATTTTGGTCACGGGTCAGTCGAACGCACTGGGTGCAGATACAGACTTCGACGCTGAACTGGACAGTCCGAATGACCGGGTGTTTGCGTTCACTAACGAGGGCTGGCAAAAAGCGGACTTACATCAGATCTGGGATCTGAACTGGCATCCACGAGGTGATCCCGACACAGATCCTTCGAATAATTTCGGTTTTCACTTTGCGAAAAAGGTCGCGGAGCGCAGATCACACCGGGTAGTTGGATTTATTCTGGTTACCGCGCCTGGTGAGGCCATTGCTACCTGGGACTACGAATCGGACTTCTATCTATCCATTCGCAATCGCGTTATCGATGCATTGAATCAGCTGCCTAACAAAGCGACGATCGATGGCATTCTGTGGCATCAGGGCGAGACCGATTGGATAGACAACGTTTACTACGAGAACAAATTTGCCGATGTAATAAACAATTTTCGCTCGGAGAGCTGGTTTTCTTCTGATAAACCGTTTATCTGTGGCGAAACTGCAACCGCACCGTTAAATCGGATCCTGAGGAATCTCAACTCTGACGGTGATCAATGGACAGGTTGTGTTGAAGCCAATGGGCTCCGTACACACGAAGATCAGGTGCACTTCCTCGCAGACGGTCTGCGCGTGCTGGGGACTCGTTACGCCACCAAGTATCTGCAAATGATCGAGCAGTAGCCGCTGTTTTTGTCGGCGCAGTTCACACTTGGTTGCCGGCAAACGGGCAAGACCTCTCAGCAAATTGCAGCACATTAGCGGATAGTTCCGGCCTGTTCTTTTCGGGGCTATCTGCCAAATGCGCATTCTTTCCGCTTTCAGTGCGTTGCCATCCGTCTTTTGCATGTCGATCACATTCGCGTTGACCGCCTGCAGCGGGAGTGGCGATGACGCAACATCGGGCAAATTTGATGATTCAGACGGGCGATCGATCTCTACAACTGCGTCGAATACCAGTATTGATACCAGCGGTGCGTCATCGGGTAATGGAACCCCGGCTGCAGTCGGCAGCGGGCCAGAATCAATAACAGATCTGGTGCTTATAACAGGCCAGTCGAACGCACTTGGGACCGAGACCAGCTTTGATGCGGCGCTTGATTACCCCGTCGATCGATTTTACGCTTACACGGATAGTGGTTGGCAATTGGCGAGTTTGCGGCAGGTCTGGGATCTGGGCTGGCATCCTCGCACGGATATTGGCACGGACCCGCACAACAACTTTGGCTTTCATTTCGGTAAAAATGTGGTAGCGCGGAACGAGCAGCGGGTGGTCGGCATTGTATTGGTGACGGCACCTGGTGAGGGCATTAGTCACTGGGATTCACAAGGGTATTTCTACAATAAATTACGCAACAAGGCACTCGCGGCCATAGCTGCATTGCCACAAAAGACAATGTTTGACGCGGTGCTATGGCATCAGGGTGAAACCGACTGGTCTGCAGACGGGTCACTGGACCCCGAGCTCACTGGTGTGGGTGTTGCCAATGACTACTACAGTCAAAAGCTCTGGCAGTTAATTGATAACTTTCGCAAAGATAGCTGGTTTGCGCCCAATCGTCCGTTTATCTGTGGTGAGACAGCGCGTTCACCGGTTAATGGAAGACTGGACGCCCTGAACCGGGATTCAGACCCCTGGACTGCCTGTGTCTCCAGCGATAATCTGCCAACCTATGATGCAGCGGACGTTCACTTTAGCGCGGTAGGCTTAAGGCGGCTGGGTGCTGCCTATGCCGAGCAGTATCTGAACATGATTACACCCTAGTTTTCGACCGTGACCCCGGCAAAAGTAAAGCAACACCACTGAAAAAGTTCGAATTCCTGACCATTTTTTGATCGATAAAGTGGCAGCGTAGTCTATAAATTTATCACCAATAAATGAATTGTCCGGGAAGTTTACATGATCAATTACTTGGTTCGGCTGAGCGTATCCTCGTTATCCAGAGTTGCCCGACTCATCTGCGCGTTGATTGGTGTGGCAAGTTTATTCGCCAGTTACCCTGTATTCGCGCAAAACAGCCACCCCTATTGCGAATCAGCGAATTCGGATTCAGACGGTGATGGCTGGGGCTGGGAAAACGATAAATCATGCATTGTGAATGGCACCAGCGCCGACAAAGCGGTACCTGTACTTTCAAATTGTCCTCGCGACCAACTCGATACTGATGGCGACGGCTTTGGCTGGCATAATGGCAAAAGCTGCCGTGTGCTGCCCACTTGTCATAGCGCGTCCAGTGATCCGGATGGCGACGGATATGGCTGGCAGAACAACGCGTCCTGCATTGTAAGGGGCGAAAGCGCGGAACCGTTAGGCGTATGCCAGTCAGCGGATAGTGATGCAGACGGAGATGGCTTTGGCTACGAAAATGGCCAAACTTGTACCGTCGAGGCACCACCAACGGCCGGTGCCACACCGGGCACTATTGCCTGTGAGAACGCAGACAGCGATCCGGACGGCGATGGCTACGGCTACGAGAACGGAGTGTCCTGCATCATGCCAGCACCGCCAACCAGCGGGGCGACGCCGGGCAATCGGGTTTGCGAAAGTGCAGACAGCGATCCGGACGGCGATGGCTATGGCTACGAGAACGGTGCCACCTGCACGGTGGAATTTTCGAAGACCGCCAGCACCATAAGTCTGGCCGACGTCACCGAGGTTATCGTCGTAACCGGTCAGTCGAATGTGCTGGGCTCACAAACGGCGTTTGACGCTGAGCTTGATGCGCCACATGAAAGGGTTTTTGCGTACACCGAAAATGGCTGGCAGGTCGCAGACTTACATCTGGTGTGGGATGACGATGCTCATCCTGGAAATCATTCTTTAAGTGATACTTCACGTCAGCCCTACAACAACCTGGCGTTTCAGATTGCAAAGTCTATTGCCACTAAATCATCCGCGCGAGTACCGGCCTTTATTGTTGATGCCGACCCCGGTAAAGGGATAGCAAACTGGGATTACAATTCATCGTTTTACCGTAAGCTAAATAGCAAAATCAAAAAAGCGCTGGAAGCGATGCCGCACAAGTCGAGTGTTGACGCCATTCTTTGGCATCAAGGCGAAAACGACTGGCTGTATGAAGGCACATCAGATGCTGGTGCAACGGGTTTCACGTCTGAAGACTCTAACGAGTACAAAAACTACTATGCGATAAAGCTGTCGAACTTGATTCGCAACTTTCGCAGTGAGCCATGGGCGCGAAGTGATACACCGTTTATTTGTGGTGAAACGCGGCGCGCAACTGGCGTTAACAGACGCCTGATGGCGTTGAACTCTGATTCAGATTCGCTAACCGGTTGTGTGCCAGCCACCGATTTACCGGCCAGACCTGATGATTCGGCTGGCTCGCATTTTAGTGCTGCCGGCTTGCGTACGCTGGGTCAGCGCTATGCGGATATGTATCTGGATATGATTGGTGGCTGAGTCGGTCATTGAATTGATTGCCACACCTGAAAAGTAATGGCGGTGACAACAGGCACCGTCATTACCCTGCATCGCCTTTACAGTTGATACATCCCTTTTCGCAAAAAAATTGCTGCCAGGTCTGTCTGTATAGAAAGGCCGCCTGGTCAGTCTTCATACTGGTCAGTTTGCCTATCGGTCAGCCCGGATTGCTTACTGTCCAAGGCATGGCACGCACCACTTGTGCACCAGTTTACTGATCCACGCCGATCCAGTCAGATTGACTCTGAAAAATAACCGAACTTCTGTTGTGTCTGGCTGTCCAGATTGATGTGACGCTTAAACTAGAGCGCCTGCGCTGCGGGCTTTTGCACTTTGATTGCATGTGTCCGTTGCGCTCACTTAAACCTGGTTAATATTCAATGTCAAAACCCGGATTCTACTTTCGACTGTTGTTACTGATAGCGCCAGGTGGATTTTCGCAGTTTGTTAGTGCGGCCCCTATGGTTGAGTTGTTTACCTCTCAGGGTTGTTACTCCTGTCCACCGGCAGACAAATTTCTGGCAAAGCTCATCAAAGATCGACCGGAAGTGGTTGCGTTGGAATATCACGTGGATTACTGGGATGATCTCAATTACGGATCGGCGGGCGTGTGGAAAGATCCGTTTTCAGATCCGGCCTACAGTTCAAGGCAGCGTATATACAACAGTCGACGCCTTGAGGGTCGCCCGGGGGTTTATACGCCGCAAATGATCGTCAATGGGCATACTGCACAGGTTGGCACCAGCCAGCTTGCTGTGACTGAAGCACTTCCTCGAGCGAAACCGCCGCTGAATATAACTGCCCGGCAATCCGGTACCGAGGTGACCATTAGTGCGGCCTATGATGCTGAAAAATGGGACTCGAGATCAAAAGCGACTCTGTGGTTTGCTGTATTTGACCGCAAACAGGAAACGCAAGTTGCTAACGGTGAAAACCATGGGAAGACCATGCATAACCATCACGTTGTCAGGCAACTCACACCGGTCGCCGAGTTCCATAAAAAAGGCTTTGAGCAAACTATAAATGTGCCGGCCTTGGATGATGCGAACAAAGGTTGTGCGGTGTTTATTCAAGTCAATAATCAGGGGCCGGTGGTGGCTGCAGATTATTGTATGCCTGACGTCTAAACCAACTGTTCATACACTTGTCAGCAACCCTTGCCAGTAACTCTTGCCAGTAACTCCAGTTGCAAGATCAAAGGTTATCGTTGCGCGTAATCAGTCTGTATGTCAGGGCGCGGTTTATCCGATTTTCCTCATAGATAAATGCGGGCGCGCCTAACGGGGTCGGTTGCCAGCAGAATGTTCTGACCAGGTTGCCTACGCGCTGTCCGCCACACGCCAGTGTGTCTGGTTGAGTGGTCGGACTGGTTGTTGTGTCTGTGGCGTTACCGGTTGTTATAACAAATTCGTTTACGCCATCGGTTTGTACCGATACGTCAACCGGATTGACGATAGCGTTCGACATACTGTCGATGATCTCGCGATTAGTATCAAAGAAGGTGAGCGGCAGTGTTTGTGAGGCCAGTAAAGGCTGCCATTGTGTACATGGCTGATTGCAGGTTTCCACATCGGTCAGTCTGCCTTGTGAGTCCGTTGCCTCGCGATACTGTGTTCCATCGGACAGTAAACTCTCCCCGAAAAAGGCGCCGCGATTGGTGTTGCCGACCGCACGGACAAAAAATGATTCATCATCGTGTAAGTCAGCTTCGACATAGGTGAGTTCTGTTTCAGAGTTCTGCATTGCAACGAGTTGAACTGATGTATTGCCACGCGCATGGTCTGTTCGACGCAGTGTCATTTCGTTGAAGTCGGCCTGTAGGAATGAATACAGTGTGGAGCCAGTATTTTGTGCCAGCACTGAAACCCATTCTTGATCCGAAGACCACTGCAGCGTAATGCGATTGCCATTTGCCCGGCTGTATTGCAGGCGATTGTCGAAGAACCCGGCCAGCGTTGATTGCAGGGAAACGCCGGAGTAGGTGATCGTGTCTCCTGCCTGAAAACTCGATCTTGTATTAATGGTACTCGTGTTAAATACGGTTGCTGAATAAGGAGCCAGAAGACCAGCCGCATAAGCCTGTGCGTCTGCATCTACTGTGATAGTGAACTGCTGATCTGCCAACTCACAGTTGCTCTGCAGTTTGCACATCGTATTGTCACCTGACGCACTGGTGAGGTTATTCGTTTTAAGGTGCTGGTCGAGTAAAAACAGGTCAATTTGTATTTCGATGGTATCGAGGTGAGATGCAGCCATGGCTTCTCGCAGTTTCGTGCCTGGTGAATTGAAGGTGTTCGAACCAGACGGCGATGCCGTTGTATCTGCCAGCATTGTGTTTGGCAAATTCAGTAACAACTGATTGGGGAACGGCGCAAATCCGGATGTTAATGAATCAGCTTCCGCTACAGGGCTCTGTGAGTCAGTGTTGCCAGCTGTCTGTCCAGTTTCATTTACTGGTAATACCGGGCCACCATCGCCAGTACCTGAAATGCCGCCTGAGCATCCAGCCAGCAACAGCAGGAAGACGATGGCAAAAAAATGGGGGTTCATCGTTTTCGTGGCCTCTTTTTTTCTTCGGTAACATCTGGCGTGTCGCGAGCGTCTGAGTCCTTGTCTGGTTGGTTTTTGTCAGCGCAAACTACTTCTTCGAAATAATAGATTCCAATGCCTGTGCGATAGCGGCCATCTCCCTCAACTGACGGGTTTACCGAGCGATCCTGCGTTGCCAGAAACTGATCAAGATGGGTCAGCAGTTCCAGTGATTTTTCCCTGCTTAAGTTGCGGAATAATTCCACGCCCTCTTTAGGTACATCGTCGTAGGCAACACTTAATTGCAGTCTCGATACAGCATGATCGCCCTGCAAATTGTGGTCGATCGTGTTTAACAAATCACTCGCGCCTTCTGCTGACAGTCGAAGCATTTCATCGTTGTTGATTGATGGTACGTAGCCGGTAGAGGTTAAACGAACCAGTCCATCGTCCTGAGTGGCAGCGCCGACCCGGATGAGTTCATCCAGAATTGAGCGTGTCGGCATGTCACCACTATGCCTTTTGACCAATTCATCGAAACCTGGCTGACTGCTTGAGCTAATCAGCGGTAGTTGCTTCGGATTTCCCCTGGCGTCAGTGAAGTCCGGGTCTCGCATCCAGCCGCTGACCACGCGCGCTGCGCGATTGTTGTTGTCGACATCCGGACTGTCGGGCGGCAGCTCTAACAATCTTTTTACTTCTTTGCGATTTATGCCTGTCAGCACAGAGATTCGGGAAACTGATTGCTTTTTGCCGGGCAGATCAAACTCTTCGCCTGCAACATCCACAAATATCCCTTTCACCAGCGCCGCAAAATCCGCGTAGGCGAGACCGTTGCGCAGCATCACGCGCACGAGCGGACGCATGATTTTCAGAATGGTGCGATTGATGGGTTTTTGTGGGCCGGCAGACATTGGGTCAATTTACACCATCTGGTTCTCAATGTGTGGGACAAATATCCCATTTATTTAAGTTTCGGCTTGACGTGTCGAATATTTAAGATATATTTGGGATAAATATCCCAATCAATATTGTCTTTGAAAGATTTTTGAACGGAATGTGCAAATGGAGCGCACGTTTGCCGGTTAGAACTTAGTAAAAGGCATCAATCTTCCCAAGGAGGTATAGCTGTGAAGTTAGCAATAAAAAACAGAAATTCGGTTCACAATCTCCAGCAAGTGCTGGCTGCAAGACCGAATGGAATTATCGCCGGTGCGGCAATGGCGGTGTTGCTTGCAGGTTGTGATGGCTCGAGCGTTGGTATCGGCGGACCGGGCGAGGGCGGCCCGGATGGCTCAGAGGCAGCCGTTTTAAAGGCAGAGCAGGCGGACGAGTTAATTCGTAACTCGATGATCGGCTTCTATTCGGACAGCGCCAACAGTATTGGTCGCAACGATGTTTTTGCATTTGGCGGTGATGTTGCGGTGGCAGAATCTGCAGCGGATAGTTCTGCAAGCGCCGATGGTGGTGGATCGCGCTTTAGCGATACCAATGTTCAGGAAGCGGGCGTCGACGAAGCAGACCGGGTAAAGATCGATGGAAGTACCATGTTCGCGCTGGAGAAAATAAGCCAGGACTACGTTGGTATTTTTCCTCTTATAGATGACATTGCCGTGGCTGATCAGATTTTTCCTGCGCCGCAGGAATCAAAAGAAACGCTCAGTGCCTATACGCTGGATACTGTTAACTCCAGTACACTTTCGCGGTTGGAACTGGATACTGGCAGTCAAACACCCGAGGGCATGTATCTGCATAAAAACGGAACTTCTCGTGAGTTGATAATGCTGTCACGCGAAAATTTCAACAACTGGGCGTATTGGAGTTACCCGCGCCAATGGGCTGGCTATAAAACACGAGTCAGCTGGTTTGACGCCAGTGATGCGTCGAATATCAAAAAAGGGCGCACAATTGATTTTGATGGGCAGCTGGTATCCAGCCGTAAGATAAATAATCGCCTGATCATGGTGACGCGTTACCACCCGAATCTGGATGGTATTGTTGCCTACCCTTATGAGGAGGCAGACTTTGAGCGCAATCGTCAGCTGATCAGTAATGCGGATATAGACGATCTGTTACCTGGTTACGAGGTAAGTGTCGACGGAGTATCCAGCAGCGGTACGGTTGTCAGCGATAACCGTTGTTATCGCGCTCCGGTGGTAGTCAATGATGCCAGTGACTCTGATTCTGGCAATACTGATTCCGGCAATACGGGTGACTCAGAAACGTCTGAACTGTCAATCTACTATCCGAACCCGACAGTCATGTCGATCATTACTATCGATTTGAACAGCAGCGACAGCAACATTCAAAATACCTGCTTTATCGGCGACACGGAAACTATGTATGTTTCGCAGAATGCATTGTATTTAGCGACGACAACCTATGACTACCGGATTAACGATGATGGCAACGGTCGACCAATCGCCGATTACTATGATCCCGAGATCACTACTGATATCCACAAGTTCAGTTTTAATGGCAACAGTGCGCCTGTATTCAAAGGGACGGGTTCTGTCAGCGGACATCTGGGCTGGTACCAGGAGCGTAAACCGTATCGCATGAGTGAAAAGGACAATAACCTGCGCGTTGTGACTTTTGATCAGAGTCGCGATGGCTCACCGGTAACACTAAACATATTGGCAGAGAGCGGAGGCGCAACACTGCGAACACTGTCAACGCTGCCTAATGACAATCGCCCCGATCCGATAGGCAAAACCGGAGAGAACCTTTATGCCAGTCGTTTTATTGGCGACCGTGCCTATTTGGTGACCTTTCGAATTACCGATCCACTGTACGTGCTCGACGTTGCCAACCCGAGTGACCCGTACATTGCGGGCGAGCTTGAATTGCCCGGGTACTCCGAGTATCTGCACGCGGTTAACGATGGTTTACTGGTTGGCTTGGGAAAGGATGCCATTGCCGCTGAAAACAACGGTTGGGGAAATGGCCGCGGTGCCTGGTACCAGGGTGTAAAGCTGGTGCTGTTTGATGTGTCGAATCCTGCCGAACCGCGGGTTGCTGACAATCGAGTCATTGGTAAAAGAGGAACCGATAGTCCCGCACTGTATCAGCCACATTCATTTGCCTATTTGTCAGGCAGTGGTGGTGTTAACGCAAAGCTGGCGTTCCCGCTGTCGTTAAATAATGGTGCAACCCAGAGTTCAGGTCCAAGCGCCTGGTCTGAGTGGACCTCGAATAACCTGGCGACTATGGAGGTTGATGAGGCAGCGAACAAGTTTGTAGATGTGCCGCATTGGGTATTTGAAAGCCGCGAAGCAGGGCATGCCTACAGCCCGGTAAATCTGCAAAATGACCGCGCAGTCATTGGCGATGACGGTGGGCTGTATGCCATTCACAATGGATCATTGTTTTATGGTTTATGGGGTGAAGATGCACCCTCTGCAAATTCGCAGTAATAGCCAATCGTGTGTGCAGTAGCTTGAAGGCAGCGGAAACGCTGCCTTTTTTTTTGTGAGTACCGTTTTAAGTGCGTTGCTTCAGCAGGTTTATCGTTTGTAAAACTAGTCTGCGAAACCTCGATTGTGGCACACAATTTCCTACGTGCTGCAATGGCTTGCAACGTATCGAGGTTATTCCGCGTGAGAAATACTCTGTGTAAATCAGTAGTACGACTGACTATCTGGATTTTCGCTCTCTTCAGTTTTTCCGCTCTGGCACAGGTTCCTGTTGACCAGTTTGTTAACTTCGAATCTGCCCATGTCCATCCACTGGAAATGACGCCGGATGGTTCACGCTTGTTGGCAGTCAACACGGCAAACAACACGCTTGAGGTTTTCGACATAAACCTTGATGGCAGCCTTGTGAACATTTCCAGCATACCGGTCGGTCAGGATCCGGTAACAGTACGCGCCCGCAATAACACCGAGGTCTGGGTCGCCAACGTTATCTCAGACACGGTAAGCATCGTTGATTTGAATCAATCAGCGGTTGTGCGTACTTTGCAAACAGAGAATGAACCGTCTGATATCGTCTTTGCCGGTAACCCGCTACGTGCTTTTGTCAGTGTCGCTGAGCGGGAAAGTGTTCAGGTGTTTGATTTGGATGATCTGGATGCGAGCCCCGCAGAAGTACTGCTGATAGGCGAACAACCTCGAGCACTTACCGTCAGTGCTGATGGCAGTACGGTTTACGTCGCCTTTTTTGAGTCGGGCAACCAGACCACGGTAGTACCGGGCAATGACTTTATCGCCAATGGCGGTCTGCAGGCACCATTCTCGGGTACTACGATCGTAGCCAACGATGTACGCAACGCTGCCGGGCCCTATGGCGGTGCAGTGCCGGTGCCAAACGACGGTAATAACTTTAATCCGCCGTTGAATCCGGAGCTGGCCTCGAAGACAGATACTCAATCTATTATTGTAAAAAAGCAGTCTGATGGTCGATGGCTTGACGATAACAACGGTGACTGGACGTCTCTTGTATCTGGCGGTAGTGGTGGCAATCGCATTGCAGGGTGGGATTTAAAAGACAGAGATGTGGCAATGATTGATGCCGACAATCTGTCAGTCAGTTACCAGAGTACGCTTGGCAATATTCTGATGGCGATGTCTGCTCACCCGGTCACCGGCGATATCTACGTTGTAGGTACGGACGCGACGAATCATATCCGCTTTGAACCAAACCTCAATGGTACTTTCATGCGCCACAACGTGTCGCGCTTTACGCCAGGCAGTGGTGTTGCAACCATCACGGATCTGAATCCGCACCTTGATTATACCACTCCGTCAATAACCAACCCGGAAAAAGCAAAGTCTGTCGGTGACCCGCGAGCGGTCAGGTGGCTTGCCGATGGCTCACAGGCTTATGTAAGCGGCATGGGATCAAACAATCTTGTGATTATTGACGCTGAGGGTAATCGCGTTGGTGATCCGATAGCGGTCGGTGAGGGGCCAACAGGTGTTGCCCTTAACGAGGGTATTGGTCGCGGGTTTGTATTAAACAAATTTAGTGCTTCGATCTCCACTATTGATATAGCCACTAACCAGCCGGTTGCCGAAACGTTTTTCTATGATCCGACGCCAGTGGTCATCAAGACTGGTCGTAAGCATTTGTATAACACCTATACCGGTTCTGGTAACGGTACGATCTCCTGCGCTTCCTGTCACGTAGATGGGAAGTGGGATCGATTAGGATGGGATCTGGGTGATCCTTCTGGTGAAATGAAAACTGTTAACGGTACCGAGTTTCATCCGCTGAAAGGGGTCAAGACCACGCAGACTCTCATCGATATTATAAGCTCCGGCCTTCCACTGCACTGGCGCGGGGATCAGGCCCAGTTCGGCGATTTTCATCTGGCATTTGAAAACCTCAAGGGCCGTGAGCCGGTATCGGAAGAGGCGATGGATGAGTTCGAAGAGTTTCTGGCGACCACCTATCATCCACCGAATCCTTATCGACAGGCTATTGCTGACAACAGACTGCTTGACCAGAACCTGATACGGGGGCCGGGTACTACGTTCCAGAACTACAATCTGTCATTCCAGCAGCCTAATACAATCGGCTTTTGGCATGAGGCCTGTGGTGGATGCCATCGAAACAACTCTGGTAAGGGGCCGTCCGGACAGTCATTTCGTTCGGCGCAGTATATTGGCAATGAGAATACCGCCCCCGACTTGCGCACCTTTTATCGCAAGCTGGGTTACTACTATAACTCTGACGAGAGTACCGTTGGATTTGGGTTGTTCTCTGATGGAATAGGCCGAACTACCGAGCAGCCGCGTACCGGTTACTGGTTTGACTACCATGGCTTGCTGTTCGGCTATGCCGGTGGTGGAACGACCTGGAACCCGAGCAGTACCGCTGTCATTCAACCTGAGCATGACACGCAGGACTCACACTATGCGACCGGCAGACAGGCAACCATTAACGGTGCGATCGGAAGCCGAAGTGCGGTAAACACGCTTCGCGATATAGTAAACGGACCCAATAATCTGGTGCAGATGCAACAGCGTGCACCTGGCCTGGTTGTACATGGTATTTACGAGGGGCAGCAACGCGGTTTTGTCTACTCTGGAAGCAACAATTACCAAAGCGATGCCGATGGCGAAACAGTAAGTCATGAGGAGCTATTATCTGCTGCTGAGTCTGGTGCGCCTCTGACATGGACCATTGTTCATTCTCACGTTGCTAATCGCCTCGGTGTTGATCGCAATGCCAATGGCTTATTAAACCAAAATGATTTTCCCGACCGCGACAGCGACGGCGTAGCTGACGCGGTGGATTTGTATCCTGATGATCCATCCGAAAGTGCAGACTTCGACAACGATGGTATTGGCAATAATGCCGACACGGATGACGACAATGACGGTGTGCCGGATAATGAAGATCAAATGCCCTACAATCCATCGGAAACACTCGACTCTGATGCAGATGGTATTGGTAATAACATCGACACTGATGACGACGGCGATGGCGTTGCAGACGAGCAGGATGCATTTCCGCTGATCTTTGAAGAAGCTACAGATACCGATGGCGATGGTATTGGCGACAACGCAGATATCGATGATGACAATGATGGTATCGCTGATGAATACGAAGCTGGTGGTGACTCACAGATCGTGATGCATGCTGGCAAAACCGGCAGTGAATACAATATAAGCGATGGTTCGCAGCTCGCCATGGCCAGAGCCGCGCTGCTCGATGGTGGCAACTATGGTCCTGCGGGCACCGTAGTCGTTGATTCGCTGACAATCCTTGAAGACGTTCAGACAATTACCGAGGCGGCACTGGCAGAGACTGATGTTCTGTTTGACGGCTGGGTAGAGAACAATGCCTGGAGTAACGCAGAACTCAATACCATAGATAACTGGGTGCGGGCCGGCGGCATATTGATCTCCACCAACGACGACAGCGGTCACAATGGGTTGTCGACATTTTTTGGTGTTCCGGTAGCCGGTACATCTACCCAGACCTGGGTGCCTGCAAACAATGTACACCCGATTGTTGATGGTCCGTTCGGTAGCTGGAGTAACATCACCAAACTGGGCAATTTCAGCTACTTTAATGCAACTGATGGCTGGATATCAGTGGCGCAGGATACTAACGGTCGAACAACGATCCTGGAGCGTACCCTGGGCGATGGTCACATCATCGTGATTGGCGATGAAGGCAGTCTGCGCAATGAAGCGACTGCGAACCAGATAATGACTCGCAACCTGTTTGCTTATGCGATAGCACTATTACCCAAGGTAGCTGGTGACCAGGATGAAGACGGTATTGAAAACCGACACGACCTTGATTCGGACAACGACGGCATTGCCGATGTCATCGAAGCGGGTGGTATTGATGCTGATAACGATGGCCTCATAGACGACGCCGAGAACAATCAGGGCTCACTGGAGGCATTGCCAGACGCTGACAGTAATGGCTTGCCTGACTTTATCGATGCGCAGGGCGCTGCGGTTATACCAAACCCTATCAACGACACGGATAACGATGGCTGGGATGACTCTGTTGACGGATTGATTGGCAATGACCCGGTGCTACCTCCGGTTACGCCGCCTGTAACGCCGCCCAATAATCCTGAAGGGGGTTTGACTATTAATGGCGACTTTGCTGATTGGGCGTCAGTGGCTGCTTTTGCAGCTGACGCGGATGACGTTAGTGGAGCGAACAATACTCTGGATTTTGCCGCCGCATGGATAGCGCACGACAATGCTAACCTGTATTTTCGATATGACAACCATGCACCGGATGCCGTGCAACTCTCGTGGGGTATGAGTGTGCAAATCGATGCAGATGATAATCCCGCCACCGGCTTCAGAGGTTTTGCCGGAGAGTTCCCGATCGGGATCGACTATATGATCGAAGGTAATACACTGCATCAGTACACGGGATCAGGAACCAACTTTAGCTGGGCTGATGGCGTACAGGTTAACAGCGCGAACAGCGGTGCAAGTCTGGAGATGTCGGTACCAATTGCTCTGTTGGGCAACCCGACAACGCTTCGACTTTTTTACTATGCCAACAACGTTGCCATCGGTGGTACTGCGGTTGACTATTACCCGGATGCTGTAACTAATCTGGCAGCACCATCAGAGTCGAGAAGCTTTTCGTACTTTGTTGATGATCAGCCGGTGGTCGAACCACCAGCGCCGGCAACGCCGTTGCCAAATGATGGAATCAGCAACCTGGCCACCATCACGGCCGATGGTAGCCTTGCAGACTGGGCTGAGCTTACATCGTTCGGCCCCGACCCTGATGATGCCAGCGGTACTGGCAACGTTATTGACTGGCGCGAAGGCTGGCTGGCACATGATGACACCAACTTTTATTTTGCCTGGCGCAACGATGAATCGGCTCAGCTGACCTGGGGTAACGGCATTATGATTGATACCGATCAGAACCTTGCAACCGGCTTCAGGGGCTTTGGTGGTGAGTTACCTGTCGGGGTAGATTACCTGCTCGAGGCGGATACCATTCATCGCTACACTGGCACTGGCGTAGACTGGATGTGGGAAGACGCCGGCGTGATGACGCCTGTTATTTCAGGCAACAATACCGAGATACAGCTCGCCCGTTCGATACTCGGCAATCCTGTGGCCATGGATGTCTTTTTCTCGGGCAACAATGCGGCGACTGGTGGAACCGTTACTGACTATTATCCGGACGCAGCGAGTGATATCACCGCTGCGGCAAACCAAAGGAGTTTTCGCTATACCACCAGTACTGCTTCGACACCTGCTACGCCCACGACACCAGAGCCGACGCCCACCACGCCAGAGCCAACGCCAGCAGTCAACATTGTCATCGATGGTAACCTCAGTGAGTGGAACGCCAACAGCGTGCTGGCTGCAGATGATGCCGCTGAAATGGCTAGCCCCGACACTATTGACTGGCGTCGAATGTTCTTGGCGCACAACGACAGTACACTCTATATGGGTTATCAAAATCATGGCCCTGCGGTATCGAGTTGGGGTTATCAGATCTATATAGATACCGACAATAGCCGAACCACCGGGTTTACAGGCTTTTCTGATGAGTATCCTATAGGTGCAGACTATGTACTTGAGGGTAATGAGCTCAATCGCTACACCGGTGTCACCAACACTGAATGGTCGTGGCAGTCCGAAGGGGTGATGCAAACTGTTGTAGCTGGAGACAGTGCAGAGGTTGCAATACCAAGGTCGACGCTCGGTAACCCTGCCACCATCGAGCTGTTTGCCCGTGGTGATAACACAGCTGTCGGTGGTGATCAGGTCGACTTCTATCCTGATGCCGTGCCCACAATTGCCGCACCACTGGATTCTCGAAAGTTCAGCTATGACTTTACTGACGACAGCGAGCCTGTCATCAGTCCGGCACAGGCGGCGCAGGGTGAGTCGGTAATTAGCACAGGTGGTGGAGCGCTGGGAGCAAGCTGGCTGTTTTTGATGCCCTTGCTTGCCGGGCTAAACCGACGCCGTCAGTCAGGGCGCGATCTGCGTTCCGTGTTCGGAACCATTGTGGTGGCAAGCACTCTGGTTCTGGCATCCTGTTCAGGGGATAGCGGCGGCGTTGTGAACAGCCCGGGCAATACGTCTGGTACCGAAACTGACAACGGCGGGTCTGGTATGAACTCGGTACCGAACAACAATCCCTCGTTCTTTGGCAGCGTTGATCCCCCTTCATCGAATGCTTCCTTTGCATTATCGGTTGCTGCGAATCTGGATGGCGCTCAAAACTATCCGCCGGTAGCCTCCGCCGCCACGGGTACTGCGGAAATGCTGCTAAACCCCCAGACCGGCCAGCTTGCCGGTCGAGTCGCCCACTCGGTGGTCGATGCCATTGGTGCTGAAATACGAGAAGGGGCTGCGGGTGAATCCGGGCCAACCATACTGGCGTTGACTCAACTCGATGCGAACACCTACCTGGTGCCGGCAAATGCAGCACTTACCGGGCAGCAGATAGTTGCGCTCGACGCGGGTGAAGTACACATCATCGTGCTGTCTGCATTTCGCCCGTACGGAGAAATACGATCACAGCTGGGTATTGAGGCATCGCCCTAGACAGAAACTGGACCGCGAGCGGTGCGCTGTCGCGCCGCTTTATTAATTGTGCGTTAGACTTTTCTTGCGGAGTTGAGTGCGCCAAGTCGAGTTGATGGATTGGTGCGGTTCGTTTCCTCACCACACCCTGCGTTAGGGAGTAACTCGATAGCATCGCAATCGGTACCTATCAGTTTACAGTAGTAAAGTATTCTGAATGGTGCGAAGCGCACCAGCTCGTCGTGGTTTGAAGACCTTCGAAACAAGAAAATCAGAGAGTTATAACTTTACTAAGTGAAATAGAATCGCGGCTAACCCTGTCAGGTACGAACCATTCACTTCTGTGCTCTCGGCGCAACCTGCAGTCTGTCTGTTGCGTCGTGGTAAAAAAGCCGGCTGGCAGGCGGTAACTCTTTGTCTTGTGTTACATTCAGGTTTTTGTTAACCGGTGTCGCACGATGCATATTCTCGTTATCAATTGCGGATCATCCAGCATAAAGTATCAGCTGCTGGATACAAAAACACAGACCAAAACCACTGCTGGAAAAGTAGAAAAAATTGGCGAGCCAGGCGGTGAATTTAACGCCCATACCGCCGCGTTGCAGAATCTATTTGCCAGCTGTCGCGAACTGAATTTTGATGCCATTGGTCATCGTGTCGTACATGGCGGCGAGCGATATGTTGACGCTGTGCTTATCGATGATGACGTGGAGCGCGAAATCGATGCGCGGTCAGTAGATGCGCCATTACATAACCCTTTCAATCTGGAAGCGATCAGACTCGCCAGAAAAAACTGGCCAGACAAGCCACACGTTGCAGTTTTTGACACCGCGTTTCATGCGCAAATGCCGCGTCGCGCCAGCAATTACGGTATCGATCCGACAGTAGCTGATAAACATCGAATCCGGCGCTTTGGTTTTCATGGCAGTTCCCACCAATATGTTGCGCAGAAAGCTGCCGGGAAACTGAATTCCGAACTATCAGAGCTCCGCATTGTCAGCCTGCATCTGGGTAATGGTGCCAGTGCCTGTGCGATTGAATATGGCAAGTCAGTAGAGACCAGCATGGGTATGACCCCCGTTGAAGGGCTGGTCATGGGCACGCGTTCGGGTGACATTGATGCTGGGGCGCTGCTGTCTCTGCTCCGTAGCGGTGAATACACTGCACCTGAACTCGACAAACTACTGAATAAGCAAAGCGGACTGCTCGGTCTGTCGGGTATCAGTAATGATTTGCGAGAAATAGAAGACAGGGCAGAGGAGGGCGATGACCGCGCACGTCTGGCGATCAATGTGTTTGCCCATCGTGCCAGAAAATATATAGGTGCCTATGCGGCGACAATGGGCGGGGTGGATGCCATAGTGTTTACTGCGGGTATTGGCGAAAACAGCAGTACCATGCGCAGACGGATTTTGCAGCGACTGGAGTTTCTAGGACTGCATCTCGATGACGATCGCAATGAGAGCGTCGATAAAGACACTGCTGTAACCGTGATAAGCACCGATCGGTCTCGTGTTCAGGCACTGGTGGTAAAGACTGATGAAGCGTCAATGATTGCGCAACAAACACAGCGCGTGGTCAACACGCTAAAAACCGCGGCACCCGCGCAGCGTATACCAGTTGCCGTCAGTGCGCGGCACGTGCATTTAACCCGCGAAACCTTCACTGCACTTTTTGGTGCTGATGCAGAGCCCACGGTGTATAAGGAAATTTCCCAGCCAGGGCAATTTGCCTGTAATGAAAGAGTAAATCTGCTCGGACCGAGAAACCGTATTGATCGCGTGCGAGTGTTAGGGCCGTTGCGTTCTGTTGATCAGGTGGAAATTGCCCGCACCGATGAATTCAGACTGGGCATTGATGCGCCGATCCGCGATTCAGGCAAAGTGGCCGGGTCCGCGGCTATTACTCTGGAGGGGCCAAAGGGTACAGTGCACCTGAGTGAAGGGTTAATCTGTGCCCGCCGGCATATACACATGCACCCGGATGATGCAAAAGCTTTTGCTGTATCCGACAAAGATGTGGTTGAAGTTGCAATTGTTGGAGGCCCGAGAGATCTGGCTTTCGGCGATGTGCTGGTCCGCGTCAGTGAAAAATACAAACTGGAGATGCACATTGATACTGACGAGGCGAATGCTGCAGAGATAGAGCCCGGCGCGGGCGGTGAATTAATTTGCGAGCACGCAGCCAGCTGTGATGCGTTGTTGAGAAAGTCGCGTGGCTAACACGCGATGCAGGGTTGGTGCGGCAGAGTTCCAGTAAAGAGTTCAGTAAATGACGGCCAAAAAAAATCGCCCAACAAGGTGGGCGATTTTCAACTATAGCTTAAGGAGTTACAACCTAACCGGTTTTTTTCGTCTTCCTGATTTCAGTGTTTGCCGCAACAGTACGAGTGCCTCGCGGCGCGACGATTGAATACTCTGACATGCTGCTGAAAGACCGATGCTCTTCTGCCTTGCGTTTTTCCGCTTCTAACATGGCTTCGAGTTCCAGAATACGAGTCATCATAGACTGACCGGCATTCTTTCTTGCCATAAGCAACTGACTTTCGAGTTCTTCGATACGACGCAGCAGGCTCTTTTCATTGTCGCTGGCATCGCCTGCGGCAGCTTGTATTTTTGCATTCTCTGCAGCGAGTTCCTGCTTTTCAGCAATGGCAGCCGCCAGAAGTCGATCAAGTTCCTTGACCCGGTTGTCGTTTTTATCAGCATCCATTTTGGACTGCACCGACAACTTGTCGAGCTCGCGGGTTAAACCGGAGATCTTGTCGTCCGCCTGTCTGAGGGCTGCCAGGTGTTCTTTATCTGCAGCCTCTTTGGCCTTCTTCAGTTCAGCAACCTGGGCAATCGCCAGACCACCATCAGCCGCTCTTGCTTCCTTGTCAGCAATATTTGCTTTGAGGCTTGCAATGTTGTCGTTGTGCTGGTCTTTTGATTTCTCAAGCGATAGTTTCAGACTCTTCGCTTCACCATCCAGTTTGGATAGTTCCTTCTCGAGTGAGCCTACATCCTTGATCAGACCATCACGTTGGCCAGTGGCAAGTTTCAAGTCGGTGATTTTGGTATTCAGGTCATCTTTTAGCGCTTCTATCTGCTTTGACAACTTTTCTTCACGGGCATCACCTGCTTTCTTATCGGCCAGTGCCTGTGCCAGTTCTTTTTCCTGGGCGTTTATCTTTGCATCGAGCAGACCTATCTTCTGCTCCAGTCGCGCTTGCTCTTTTGCCGCCTGCTCAGAGTTGCGGTTAGAGGCATCGAGCTTTTGCTTTGCCTGAGCTAATTGATTAGCAACACCATTTTGCTCCTCTTTGCTGTTCTGAAGTTGTTTTTCCAGTTCAGCCAAAGACGCATTACGCTGAGCCAGTTCGGTATTGAGTTTAGTGGCTTTGTTATCGCCTTTACGCGTAAGCTCCGCTTTTTCTTTCTTCAGCGCATTGAGGTCGCTCAGGTGGCCATCGTGCGCCTGTTGCAGACGATTAAGTTGCCCCTGTAGCAGATCTATTTCGCGCTGGAGTGCCGCACTTTCTGCTTTGGCAAGCTTGTGGTCGGTCGCCTTTTCATTCAGCTGTGCCTTAAGCGCTTCGATTTTCTTTTCTGCATCAGTTCTGTCGTTTTCGGCGGCAGCCAGCGCGGCGCTTGCTTTGCTGTGATCTTTTGTTTCCTGTTCCAGCTTGTGCAGCGAGCTATTCAGGTCAATCTGCAGCTTGTTGATTTCCTTTTGCAATGCGGCGCTTTCTGATCTTGCCTTTTGCATGGCAGCATCGTTGTTATCGAGGCGCACCCGCATTTCACCGAGTCTGGCTTCCAGCGCATGTCGTTTGCCATGGGCATCTGCCAGTGCCTGATCTGCCTGGCGTACTGCTGCCTTTTCCTGATCGAGATTGGCAGCAAGACGTGCAAGTTGCGCGTCCTTGTCGCTGACTGATTGCTGTAAGCCAAGAATGGAGGCGTCGCGGCGGCCCACTCGGCCAGTCAGTTTGTTCAACTCATCCTGGATGGGATTAATTTTCTTGTCGAAATCTGACAGTTTCGCCTGCAGTTTCGCGATACTGTTGTCGCGACCCTGAATATCACTCTCAGCTGCCGAGAGTGCCGTCTTGATCGGCTGGATACCCGCTTCTGAATGGCGAATTCGCTCTTTGAGTTGCTCCTCTACTCTGCTGGCTTTGAACCGTCGCAACACCCAACCTAAAGCCACTCCTAGAAGAGTCGCAATAAGCAGGATTTGCAGTACCTGAAAAATTAAATAAAGCATTTCTACTCCGCGCTCTGTGAGCTAATAATTGCAATTGAATTTAAATCGGGTGCTTCAGGGAATGTCGGTCGCACGTATTGCAGCTCGACACGCCTGTTGTAAGTTTTGTCTGAGTGTGTTTCGTTGGAAGCGATTGGGCGCGTTTCGCCGTAGGCAAATGTATGGATGCGAGCTGTGGAGACACCCAGGTCAACCAGCGCCTCGGCGACCGCATTAGCCCGTCGATTGCTCAGCGCTTCGTTATACTGTTCGCTGCCATCCTGGTCGGCGTGTGCTTCGATGAGAATCATACCGGGGCACTCCTGTAACAATTCCGAGTAACCATAGAGCATGTCCCTGAAGGGTTCGTTGATGACAGCCTGGTCAACATCGAACAACACCATGTCGCGACTGGCGACATTCTCCAGCAGCGACAGACAGGCCGCGGTGAAAGGACTGTCTACATCAATCTCCAGTGTTACCTGTAAGGGTTCAATGATCGCTTTTTGACGGCCAATCGCCTGTTCAATTTCGCTTTTGGCTGTGACATCCGGTGCAGTTCCCTGCAATACGAAGCGATCTTTGTCGATGGCCAGACTGCCTTCGCGCAAGTCAAGTAGCGCATCTGCGCCAATAGCCAGTCGTTCGCCGCTGTTAATCAGCGGTGTGGCGCCAGTGCTTAACGTTATTTTGGCGTTTTCAGGCATTGCCTCGCGAAGCGCCTTCACGGCGTCGGCGGAATCTACGGTGCCGTAGGCTGTGACCTGTCCGTTTTCATCAAGGGTTGATTTGAAGTTATAGGCTTTGAGTACGTCAAGTAGATCCCGTGAGGCGCGAACGCCCCAGACATCATCAACCATTTGCCTGGCTTTGGCTTTGTGTGCTTCGCTGGAGACTGAGCCCAGCAATGTCACATCGCGACCGTCAACATCAAGCTTGACATCTGGTTTAAACATCGCAATCGCATCGTTGGTGCGTTCACTGATGTCTGTTTGAATTTTCTCTGTGAATATGGTGGCACCTACCCAATAGACTACACCTAAGAGGGTACACAGGATTGCCGCGGGAATAAGTCGCATGTAAATTACCGGTTGTTGTTTTTGACACTGCTTAGCTGTTTTGGCAAATTGTTAGCCAAAGATCCAACAGCGTTTTTTTTGTACCGCTGTTTGTACCGCTAATTGTGCGTTGCATCCCATCAGAGCAATTTGCTACAAAGTTTCCCTCCCTCAACTGAACTACAATGCTGGCAACCACAGCGAACAAAGGAATTAAATCAATGAAGGCACTGGTCTATACCGGCACCGAAGAAGTGATCTATCGCGACGAACCAAAGCCCTCTGATCCGGCGGATGGCGACGTATTGCTTGATATTGATGCCTGCGGCCTTTGCGGTTCTGATATGCACGCCTACCACGGACTCGATGCACGACGGGTACCACCTCTGATTCTCGGGCATGAAGCGGTTGGTGTGGTGCAGAACGGTCCGCGCAGTGGCGAGCGCGTTATCGTTAATCCCCTGATCAGTTGTGGTAAATGCATGGACTGCATAGCCGGGCGGAGTAATCTCTGTGCCGACAGGGAGCTTATTGGTATGCGCCTGGCGGGTGCCTTCGCCGAGCACGTGGTTGTGCCTGAAAGCAACCTGCTGCCGATGCCCGAGGACATGGATATCGTCAAGGCCAGCTTGACGGAGCCTGCAGCGGTCAGTTTGCACAGTGTTGCTATCGCCGAAAGAGTGTTGCACAGACCCGTGTCAGAGTGCCGGGCGCTGGTGATAGGCGCAGGGGCAATTGGTGTGCTGGCAGCACTGGTTTTGCAGAGCAAAGGTTGTAAAGATGTCTATATGGGTGACACCAATGCACTGCGTCGTCAGACAGCGGAACAAAACGGTTTTGGACACATCTATGATCCGCTGACTGCGGAGCCCGCTGCAGGCAGCTTTGATCTGATCATTGATGCCGTTGGTGCCGGCCGCTCACGCGAGGCTGCGAGTCGACTGGTCAGACCTGGCGGTGTCATTTGCCATGCTGGTCTGCAGGATGAAAACCCCGGACTGGATACGCGTCGATTAACCTTGCAGGAAGTAACATTCATCGGTAACTACTGCTACACCGTCGTCGATTTAATGGCGTCAATCGATGCCATCCATGGCGGCAAGCTGGGTAAGCTTGACTGGATAGAGCAACGGCCTCTCGCAGACGGAGCGTCTGCATTTGCTGATGTGCACACTGGCAATTCGCAGGCTCCGAAAATCGTATTGCTGCCTTAACCCGGCAGGCTTTCGGCAAGTGCTCTGTTTATTCCTGCATTGAAATCTTAACCGGCCGATGTGCTTTCTGTAGCCTTGTAATGTACTGCTGGTGATGTGGCCGAGGGGTTTCTGGCATAGGCGTGGTGAGGGAAGCGAACCGCACCAAACGCCAATTCGCCAAGCCATATGCTCGCCGTTTTGTGGATGTTGTACGAAACGGCAAATTTCTATCGCTGAAATCCTAAATCTGAGTGATCAGGGATTTATCACGCTTCAGCAACAGGTGGGTAATATTGTTGTATTCGCGCAGGGAGAGATTGTTATCGCGATGTTTAACCGAGGTAATGCCGGCATTGTTGATATTCCAGTTCATCTCAAACGTTTTCTCCGGTGGCAAAGAGAAAATGTGACGAAAGATTGAGGTGATGACACCGCCGGATGTAAAAACGGCGATTGTTTTTGCCGGATGTGTGTCGATGATGTGACTAATGCCGTCAGCGATTCGTTGGTTAAACTGTTGCCAGCTTTCTATGTCATCGACCTCTGTGTCTCCAACCCAGGCCATCATCAGCTTGCTGAAGACTGATTGTGTCATCACCCCGTTTGATCCATCGGTCAGTGCATCGTTAATCTCTGCATCAGTGCGGGCAAGGGACGGCAGATATTTATTGAAAATCTGTTTGTGCCTGTACTCGTCGAACTCGGGTTTAATCTGCAGTGGCACATCAGTATCACCGGTGGCGATCGTCGCGGTGTCAATTTGACGTTTTAGCGCGCCGCTGTAAATCGCGTCAAATTTAATGTGGGTGCTGGCCAGATGATGGCCCAGTGCTGCGGCTTGTATCTCACCGGTCTTTGACAGCACATCGTAGTTATCGGTGCCGACTGATGCCTGGCCATGCCTGATTAGGTAAATTGTAGTCATGCGGTTACTTTAAGTAGGGGGTCTATTAGACAGGATCGAGAGTGGTAAATACTATCTTGCCACGGGTGATATCGGTAAGTCTGTTTCTCAACGTGTCCACCAGATCGATTGGAACGCTGCAGCGTATCTGCAAGTTGTGTTCATAGCTGACCTCCGGTTTGCTGACACTGAATTCGCCCAGCAGGTGACGTATATTGTTTTCAAGCGAAAAATCAGCTTCCAGGTACAATGAAATTTTTTGCTCGACAGTCCGCACAGTCAATTGGGTAACAGCGCCTGATGCGCTGCCGGAATAGGCTCTGACCAATCCGCCCGCACCTAATTTGATACCGCCAAAATATCGCACTACCGCTGTTGCAATATCGCCGAAGCCGCTGTGTTGCAGAACATTGAGTATTGGTTTACCAGCGGTTCCCGACGGTTCGCCGTCATCGCTGGATAACTGCTTGCCAGTTTCGGCCGGGCCAATAATACTGGCATAGCAAATGTGCCTGGCATCGGGAAACTCGGCAGACACCTGGTTAAGGAAGTTTTGCAGATCGGCCTGGTCCGATACATGGGTAGCGATCGCGATAAATCGACTTTTCTTGATTATCTGTTCAAAGCGCACTTTGTTTTCGGGCGTGTTGTAGTTCATGGTTGATGCGCGCGATGTGCGATGGCGTGATTCCGGTTAGTCTTTTTAGAAGGGCATTGCAGAAGCGCATTGCTCAAGAGCTTTGCCCAAGAGTTTTGCAAGCGAGTTTTGCCTTGTAGCGAAGCAAATGGCAAACTCGACTGAGCGCGCTTTACGGGTTCCAACACCGGGAATATTCCCTGAATGCTGATACACAGGTTGTTCAAATTATGATTATTACCAATCTCGAATACATCCCTGGATATACAATCGTCAGTCATATCGGGCTTGTGCAGGGGAGTTCTGTCCGCTCCAAGCATGCTGGTCGAGATATGATGGCGGGTATCAAGAGTATATTCGGTGGAGAGCTTTTAGGGTACACCGAACTGTTGCATGAATCGAGAGAGGAGGCGGTCGAGCGGTTACAGCAGCAAGCACAGAGTATTGGTGCTGATGCAGTGCTTAATGTTCGATTTTCTACATCGAGTATCACGTCCGGGGCCGCGGAAATATTTGTCTATGGAACCGCAGTCAAGGTGAATCAGGAATGACCTTTAATCTGATCTCCTTTGCTGTGCTGCTATTGATTGGCTTTGGTTTTGGACAGGCCAGTGAGCGTCGTCATTATCGCTCGATAAAAAAGCGTGAAGAGCAGTTGGCTGGTTTGGCGGCGATAGCGTCAAAGCATCCGCCTGTCGACAGGCAATACCAGCAATACCTGGTGTGCGGCAATGTGGTTGTGGCCAGCGATTACTTCAAGTCGTTCCTTGCCAGCCTTGTGAATATACTTGGCGGGCGGGTTAAGTCATTTGAATCACTGCTTGACCGAGGGCGCCGTGAAGCATTGCTGCGCCTGAAAGAGCAAGCCTTGCAGCAGCAGGCAACCGCTGTGTTTAATGTTAAGTACGAGACGGTGCGAGTCGGCGGCAGGGTCACCACCATCGAGGTGTTAGCGTACGGTACCGCACTGGTTCCACAGTCGAACTAACTCACAGCAGTTACTCATATGCATTATGAAAACCGGAATCCCCCGGAGGGGATAAACACCTCAGACCACAGTCCGGTACGCGAGTTTCTGCGTTTGTCATTGTCGGCTTTGGTTGTGTTAATTGCGGTAGGTATCTTTTTAAATTTCTCGGGTAGTCTGCTCGGCGGGCTATTGCCGTTTAAGGCCGAACTCTGGATAACGGAGCGGGTTGATCGCATTATGCAGCAGGCTGAACAGGAGAGTCCGTTTGCAGACCCGGTAGGGCAGGGTTCTGATTCAGCATCAGTCGATCCGCTCGAGCAGTACCTGCAATCCATGACAGATAAGGTTGTCGCAGCGCTCGAGTTGCCCGAGCCTATAGTAATCACACTGCATTATCGCGACGATGATGTTTTCAACGCGTATGCAACCCTCGGTGGCCATGTATATCTATTCAAGGGCTTGTTAAAGCATTTGCCAAACGAGAATGCGCTGGCGATGTTGATGGCTCATGAGTATTCTCATGTTGGGCAACGTCACCCGGCCAGTTCTATTGGCGGTGGTATTACCATGGCTGCCGGCAGCAGCTTATTGTTGGGTGCTGCGGCCTTTGAGAACCGCTTTTTCAGCATTGCAAGTGCATTGGCGAGTACCAGATTTTCAAGGTCGATGGAGACTGACGCTGACGAAGCCGCGCTGGCTGCGGTTAACTCAATTTATGGCCATGTAAACGGAGCTGATGATTTATTTGAGTTATTTACTGGCATTCGTGATGACAATCAGCTGGATTTTCTCGATTCCTTTTTCTCAACCCATCCACTGGATGATAATCGGATCCAAAGGATTGAAGAGCAGGCGGCAGCTAATGGCTGGCTGGCGACCGGTGCAATTACACCGCTGCCAGCGCAATTTTTACAGTGGCTGAATTAACGCCGGTGTATATTGCGCGACTCTGGTAGCTGGTTAAGGCGCCAGGTTACTTCAATTGGGCACCATCACTTATCACTGCAGTGACTCGCACTCGACAAGCATCTAGCCTTGCGCCCTTAACGATTTTTCTATGTGCTCTTCGGTTTCCAGTTCATCCTGTGCGAGAGCCCGATGCAGTGGTGTGACCGTATTTGTGTCAGATGCACTGTGTAGATCACCGTTCGCTAGTTGCGCGATGTTGGCGAGGTCATCGAGTTGGGTGCTTAAGCTGCTGACACAAGCGTGTGTGCTTGCAAGTAATCCGATTAATTCGTATGCACTGCCTCCGCTTTTGTCGAGATCAACTGCTGCTACGTTCAGTTTTCTTATAAGTCTGTGCAATCCGTCGCACGTAGTCCTGGCTTCAGTTATTTTTTTTATTGGTGGCATATTTACCCTTGGCTTTCATCAAATGTAAGATGCGCTGCAAAAATCGGGATAGGAGCCTGCTGTCCGTGTTGCTCAAATTCCTGATGCAAGATCAACGTTGCAAGATTCATGCGTTCAGTCTTCGACAAAAAACTGTTGTCGTTTCAATGGTATAGCTGAATCAAGGTGATGCGCGCTCGTATTTTTGATTACAGAACTGAATGTTTAACAGTGTTTTACAGCCAGGTAATCAAGAAAGTGCACCGTGGTGCCTGTAAAACCGGATCGGTTGGGCATGGCAGGCTCGCTAGTCCTATTCCGCACGGGGATAGTGGGGCTGTGTGGTTTTAAGAAAAATCGATTGAAGCCGCTACATTGGCGGCGAAAAGGCATGGACCGTATCACATGTTTAGTGTGGCTAAACAAATCAGATCAATTCGGCGTACGTGGAGGCGCATGGCTCGACGGCGCTTGCAGCCGTTGGTCGGCATGCGTCTTATTCTGCGCAGTATCGGAAAATTACTCCACGCAGGCGTTACGTTATCCGTTGTTTTTTTCGCTCTTACCGCAATCGCCCTTATTATTGTGTTGGCCAAGTCAGTGCGAATGACCCGACGTCCTCGTCAGGTGGCACGCGGTCTGGCTGGTCGCATCAGCTCAGGCAGAATTTCGCCCGATCGGTAATTTCACCCCAGGCATTGTTGCTTATCAGGTCACCGGGGGCTGTCCAGGACCCGCCGACGCAAAACACATTGTCCAGCGCCAGAAAGTCACGAAAATTATCGGCATTGATGCCGCCAGTCGGACAAAAAATCATTTCGCCATAGGGGCCCGCCAGCGCTTTTAGCATCGCGATCCCGCCTGCTTGTTGCGCTGGAAAAAATTTGCAGGCCGTCAATCCCTCATTGATCGCCATTAACACTTCTGATGCGGTTGCAACTCCGGGCAGGTAAGGGATTTTCGTGTCGCGGGCTACGTCGAGCAGCGGCCGGAAAAGACCGGGGCTGACCATAAAGTCGACACCTGCCTTTGCGCAAAGCTCTGCTTGTTCGGGGGTATTTACCGTGCCTGCACCAACGATTGCTTTTGGACAAGCTTCTTTAATTGCGGCAATCACGTCCATAGCCTGGGGGGTGCGCAAAGTGATCTCTAATGCCGGCAATCCACCATCGATGAGTGCATTAGCCAGTGCCGGAGCGCTATCGACATTGTTGAGTGCGAGCACCGGAATGACGGGAATGCCATCCAGCAGTTTTTGTATAGCAACGCTCATAGAGAGTCCGGTTGAAAAAGAGTAAGTGCGCCAGTTTCTGCGCTGCTGACGAATCTACGCATGTTGGCAAACAACAACCGGCCTTCACTGGTGGCGCTTTCGGTCGGAGCCAGAGTGCTTCGTTGATTCCATTCAGTGATGTCGACCAGTGCATCCAGTGTGCCGTTGCCTGCATCGAGACAGATCATGTCGCCTTCTCGCACTTTACCAAGTGGTCCGTCATGTGCGCATTCAGGCGAAACGTGAATTGCCGCCGGTACTTTGCCTGACGCACCGGACATGCGTCCGTCTGTGACCAGTGCAACCCGGTGGCCTGCGTCTTGTAGCACGCCGAGCGCGGGGGTCAGTTTATGCAATTCAGGCATACCGTTTGATGTCGGCCCCTGATTGAGCACGATAGCCACAAAGTCTTCGTTCAATAGTTGCTTGTCGAATGCATCAAGGAATTCGGCCTGACTGTAAAACAGCCTGGCTGGTGCTTTTATTAAGTGATGTTCGGGAGCCACAGCGGACAACTTGATCATTGAACGTCCGAGATTGCCAGTTAATAACGCGAGTCCGCCGCTTGCTGCAAATGGTTTGCTGACCGTGGAAATGATTGCATCATCGGCAGAGCGTTCTGCACAGGCTTGCCAGGTCAGCGCTTCGTTCTTCAGTACTGGCTCCGTGCAGTAGCGCTCGAGGCCTTTGCCAATGACAGTGGTGACATCGTTATGCAGAAGTCCGGCGTCAAGCAATTGCTTGATCACTAATGACATGCCACCCGCAGCGTGAAATTGGTTTACATCGGATTTGCCGTTCGGGTAGACCCGGGTGATCGTTGGAATAATGGCTGACAAATCGTTGAAATCAGACCAGTCGATGACAATGCCAGCGCATCTGGCCATGGCAACGAGATGGATGGTGTGATTGGTTGAACCGCCGGTAGCCAACAGGCCAACGATGCCATTGCACACTGATTTTTCGTCGACGATTTGCGCTATTGGCGTGTACTCCTTTGCGGTGGAGCAGATGTCCACGGCTCGGTGGGTGGTGGCGACGGTGATTCTATCGCGCAGGTCATCTCCCGGATTAATAAACGCGCTGCCGGGCAGATGCAGCCCCATAATTTCCATTAACATCTGATTGCTGTTGGCCGTGCCATAGAAAGTGCAGGTGCCAGGCCCGTGATATGAAGCACATTCGGATTCCATCAGTTCGCTGCGAGTGATTTTACCCTGTGCGAACTTTTGCCGGGCAATGGCTTTTTCTGAGTTGGCTATGCCCGATTGCATGGGTCCGGCTGGTGCGAATATGGCTGGCAGGTGGCCGTAGCCCAGCGCGCCCATTACCAACCCTGGAACAATTTTGTCGCAGGTGCCGAGATAGATCACTGCGTCAAATACATCGTGAGACAGTGCGATAGCAGTGGCCTGCGCGATGACATCGCGGCTAAACAGAGACAGTTCCATACCGGCACGTCCTTGTGTCACACCATCACACATCGCTGGCACACCGCCGGCAAATTGGGCACTGGCGCCTTTGCTGCGCACGGCTTCGCGAATGATCTCGGGGAATCTGTCAAAAGGTTGATGTGCTGAAAGCATATCGTTATAGGCCGACACAATGCCAACGTTGGGGGAACGTTCCTGATGAAGAATCAGCTTGTCGGCAGAAGAAGCAGCCGCGACCGCGTGGGCAAAGTTCGTGCAGGAGAGCCTTGTACGGCGCGGCTGATTCTGTTCGGATCGCTTGACTTGTTCCAGATACGCCGACCGGGAATCTCTGCTTCGATCGATAATCCGATCAGTAACGGATTGCAGGGTTGGGTGCAAAGTAGTCAAGTTTTTAAGTCCTTAAGCACCTGAACATACCGTCCAGATGTTTTGTAATAATACTACAAAATCTATTGGTTACAAACTCTATTTTCAAGGAACTTAGTCGAATCTGGTCAGGAGTTTATTACATGTAATGCTGTTTACCGCAAAAATTGTTTTGTAGTAAAATTACATTTTTTTCGTAGCAGGGTGCGATTCTCTGCTGCGTACGCCTGTAAAGTTCGCCAAGATAAAGGGAATCTTATGTCTAACTCCGAGCGATTTCAGCTACACCCTTTCGATTTGGTGCTCTTTGGAGGCACCGGCGATTTGGCCATGCGCAAGTTACTACCGGCCATGTATTACCGTCATAACGAAGCCCAGCTTCCGGATGACTGGCGAATCCTCGCGGTCGCGCGCAGTGAGATGAGCTCGGCAGAGTTTATTGCCGCCATGGAGGAGGCCGCACGTCGTTACATTCAGGACGATGAGTTTCACGAAGATACCTGGGCCACATTTATCCAGCATGTTGAATATTTCCCGATTGATATAACTGATCAGTCGAAATATGAAGGCTTGAGCAAAGCGCTCGGCGACTGGCCTGAACGTGTAAGGGTATTTTATCTATCTACCGCGCCAGGTTTATTTACCCGTATATGTCAGGGTGTGGCCGATGCTGGTCTGGTTACCGAAAACAGCCGGGTAGCACTTGAGAAACCACTGGGCCGCGACTATGACAGTGCCGTTGCCATCAACGACCAGCTGGCAGAGGTGTTTAATGAAAGTCAGATTTATCGTATTGACCATTACCTCGGTAAAGAAACCGTACAGAACTTAATGGCGCTGCGGTTTGGTAACTCGTTGTTTGAGCCACTGTGGCGCCGCGAGCACATTAGTGATGTACAAATTACGATTGCCGAGCAGCTGGGCGTAGAGAGCCGTGCGGGCTACTACGATCATACCGGCGCGTTGCGAGATATGGTGCAAAATCACCTATTGCAATTGTTAGTGATCCTGGCCATGGAGCCACCGGTGAGTATTCATCCGGACGCGGTAAGAGATGAAAAAATAAAAGTCCTTCGGTCACTGCAACCTATTACCGGCCGGGATGTACTGACCAATACGGTTCGTGGTCAGTACCGTGAGGGCATCGTTAACGGGCAACCGGTAAAAGCCTACCTTGAGTCAGAGGGTGTTGCAGAGCGCAGTAAAAACGAAACCTATGTTGCTATAAAAGCCGAGATAAATTCGTGGCGCTGGCAGGGTGTGCCGTTTTTTCTTCGCACCGGCAAGTCACTGGCTGAGCGTCGAACCGAAATCGTAATTAACTTTCGTGGCATACCGCATTCAATCTTTGACACCCCCGCAGCGCCAAACCGGCTTATTATACGATTGCAGCCGGAAGAAATAATCAAATTGCAGATTTTTGCCAAGGGTCGGGGTGATGAAATGCGCCTGTCTCCGGTCAACCTTGATCTCGATTTTGACGAGGCCTTTGACAAGCGTCAGATGATCGCTTATGAACGTTTGTTGATGGACATGATCAGAGGCAATCAAACATTGTTTAACCATCGTGATGAGGTAACAGCTGCATGGCAGTGGATTGATCCAATTATTGCGGCCTGGGAGAATTACGAAGTAGAGCCTGCGCCCTATTCAGCAGGGTCGTGGGGGCCAGCGGCCGCCAGTGCGCTTGTTGCTAAAGAGAGTTGCGGTTGGGCAGAAGAATATTTTTGATGTGTCTTCTGCATCTGTATGCAGGCGTCCTTGCGTTGATTGTTACACAGCGCCGTACCATGCTGAAATGGTCGGTAATGCAATAGAAGAGCGCAACTAACAATGCTCGATAAAATTGTATCGGCACGACCCTCTCTGAGTCGTGCCGAGAGAAAAGTTGCTGATCAGGTACTCGAAAACCCTGAACTTTGCGTCGAGGTATCAATTCAGCGGCTGGCACAGACTGCCGGGGTAAGTGACCCGACGGTATTAAGGTTTTGTCGGGCGATTGGCTGTAAGGGGTATCACGACTTCAAGATTCGAATGGCGCAATCGATCGCCAGCCAGGACAAGTTTTTCTTTCGTGATGTCAACGCGGGTGATACAACCCGAGAGTTGTCCGCCAAACTTGTCGACTCTGCAATCGCATCGATGCAAAACATCCAGAACCAACTTAATCACGAGGCGATGGAGGCGGCCATTGATCTCTATTGCAACGCAGATCGTGTAGAGTTTTATGGCTCTGGAGGGTCTGCACTGGTCGCGGAAGATGCGCAGTTAAAGTTCTTTCGGTTGGGTAAGCCGGCAATTGCCTATGCTGATCCGCATGTGCAAAAAGCCTCCGCGGTACTGCTCGACGACAATGCACTTGCAATTGCTATTTCGTACAGCGGCAGGAATCGTGATGTTATAGAGGCCATGTCGCTTGCCAAGCGCTCAGGGTCACCAGTGGTAACGGTCACCCGTACCGGTTCACCGCTTGAGCGGCTGGCGGATATCAATTTGAATGTAGAAGTGTCTGAAGACTCCGATGTGTTTTCACCATTGAAATCTCGGCTGGCGCAAATGGTCGTGCTGGACATTCTTGCTGTTGGTGTTGCATTGCGGGGTGGCGAAAAAATGATAGACCGGCTGGCGCGAGCGACAATGGCGATTGCGGACAATTTTGTCGATAGGTAGGTTCGACACGGCTAGTGGTGTTCAGCTTTGTGGAAGCCTGCGACCAAAAGCGAAGCAAAAGTCTTTGCGCGACCGGCGCAGGGTGCTGGTGAGTGACGCGAATCGCACTACTATTACTGATAAAAGAGGAACGATAAAGCAATCGGCTGTAGAAAATCGTAGTTCATCACCCTACCATTATGGCGTTGTAACTAAGGTATCCATTGAATAGCTACAGGAAATCGTTTACTGCCTCGGCCACTGGCTCAGGTGTGTCCATATGCAAATGGTGAAAGCCTGGTATCTTTCGAACGGTTTTGTCTTTTATCATTGTGAGCCTTGAGTCCATTTCTTCGCGGGCAACAATATAGCCGTCGATGGCGATGATACAGAGTACCGGGCATTGCACTGCTTTGAGCATTTGCTCTACCTGGCTCTCGGTGTAGTAGGCCGGTGAGGCAAGTCTCAACTGTCGGTCAAAGCGCCACTTAAAGCCTTGTTCAGTTTCAACCAGTTGGCGCTCAACGATCAATTGCGCTGAAGAAGGCTGCATTTTCGTGGCTAACAAGCGTGCCTCCACTGCTTTGTCGACATTTGCATAAATCCGTCCGCGGTACTTCTGTGGATCGTTAAAGTCTTCGTGAAAGCGTTTGAGTCGTTTTGGTAATTGTTCAGCACTTTCGGACAGAGGCCCGAGCGCGTCTATCATCACCAGTTTCTGTATTCTGTCGGCACCTGCTATAGCACAGACAGGTACGATGGAGCCACCGAGTGAGTGACCCGCTAAAGTAAATTCCGCCCAGCCTAGTGCGTCTGCAACCTGAAGTACCTTGTGAGCATAAGACGCGATGGTGTACGGAAACCCCTCACAGTGATGATCAGAGAAGCCGTGGCCCGGCAAGTCGATAGCGACGATCTCTGCATTCTTTATATGTGGCATCATCGGTACGAAACTGTTGGCATTGTCGAGCCAGCCGTGAAGGCAGAGCATTTTTGTTGGCAGGCCAATGCCGGTGTGCAGTCCCCGTATTGTGCCGCCGGGGATATCCAGCGTGATCGAAGCCGGTTTTTCAATTGCCACTTGCTTACTCTGTATGTTGACTGTGTGAGCAGTACGTGTGTGTCGGACTATTGTCGCTGCAATGACGCATTTTGGCACTGTGATTGCGCGTAATGTCGGGCTATGAATTCGTATCTACAAAAATATTCCGCAACGGGTGTTGTTAATTCTGCTAACGACGGAAGTAGGTCGCATGGCTGTACACAATATTTACGTGCCACATCTGGCGGCTGCCATAACTGGGTGGCGTTGATTCTAATAGCATTACTCGTTTGGCGTCCAACAATCGCGGATGTGTCATTCGACCATACTTTGGATTTTGATGAAGATGGTGTGACTGATCAACTCGACCTTGATCAGGACAACGACGGTATTCTGAATAGCGATGAAGGTTATGTTTCCTTTGCTAATCTTGCGGACTATCCGGCTGAAAGCTTTATATTGTTGCCTGATACCGTGGTCACAGCCAGTCAGCAAGCTGCCAGTCAGTCGGCAGGGTCGGTTTTTCGTTATCCTTTACTCAATGGCAGAGGTATTCCGTCTGTCGAATTTGTCGGCACTATAGAGCGCACTGATACCCTTGTTGACTGGGCTGTGCAGCAGCAACTGCCAAAGCTTAAGCACCTCGGGGCCGGACGCAGCGAAGTACACTGGCAATTTGTGCGCTTCGGAACTGATGAGCAGATGTTGGTAGATGTAGACCTGACAATCGCTGACCTCGACGGCAGTCGGAGCGAGAGTGTCACGGTCAGTCTGGAAGATATTGCCGGTTACTCAGTGTCAGTGGAGTCGAATCTGCAGATAAATGACGCTGTTGCGGGTAAGGTGGTATTCACTGCAAATGGAGTATCTGACAACACAGAAAACGATGCAGTAGTGCTGCATTTGCGCAACGTTAGTGCACTGAATATCACCTACAGCAGCCAGCCAAATATAAACGTACTGCCCGGGCTCGATAACGATGCCGCGGGGTTCAGGCATAATTTTACCGCCGGTGCACTTGATAACTATGTCCCCGCGCCTGTGGTACTTGATACCGACAACGACGGTTATCCGGATCATCAGGATCTGGACAGCAATAATGATGGACTGCCCGATGCCGACGCTGGTGTTGATAAGAACCGCGACGGCATGGTCGACGGCCCTGTGGATGCCAATGGTGTGCCCGCACCATACGAAGTGGTTGCTGACGAAGGCGCTCCAACCAGTGAGCCGCCAATTGAACAACTGGCAGAGCAGACTGTGGAGCAGTTGCCTGAACCAGTGTCCTCTGCCGCCAGTGCCACGCTCAATATAGTCTCTGATCTGGATCGCGACAGTATTTCAGATAGGGTTGAAGGGTTGGGAGACGCGGATGGAGATGGCGTGCCCAATCAGTATGACCTTGACAGCGACAACGACGGGCTGGCAGATCTGGTTGAAGCGGGTGGCATCGACGCAGACAACAATGGCGTGATTGATGACGCACCGGACACGCTGGTAAAAACTTACACGACCATCGTGCCTGACTTCGACAATGACGGGGTACCTGATTTTCTGGATTCTGACTCAGACCAGGACACGCTGTTTGATTTGGTTGAAGCCGGTGGCGAAGATCTGGATGCGAATGGCGTCATAGATGGATTGATCGATCAGAATGGCGACGGGTGGGACGATCGCTTTCTGGCAAATCCCTTACCCTTGCCTGACTCTGATAATGATGGCAATCCGGATACTCTGGACAATGACCCCATCCTTCCAGTCGCAGTAGTACTGGAAGATTTTCAACAGTTGACTGAAGATGTCAGTATTAACAGTGATATCGTGACTGGCGGAGCCGCAGGGTGTGCTCTGAGAACTGGCCCACAAGCCATGGATCCGATGCTGTGGGTGTTGCTATTGGTACTACAATTCTACTATTGGAAAAGACGAGTAGTACCTAATCGCCGCAGGATCATCGATGCATCAACTCAATAGCATGGGTTTATCTCTCGACAAGTGTCGAATAGCCACGAATTCAGGCTTGCGAATGACACCGACAATGATCTTGCTGTCATTGATTCAGGTGTTGTCAGCTTGCAGTTCCAGTGGTCTCGAAGGTGTGCCAGAGATGGGTGCCGCGACGGACTCTGTTACTACCAAACTCAATGATGAGATTGAATCGACCCGACAGTTAACGGTCTATCTGCAGCTAGACTCGGACAGTGGCTTCCAACCCGTCTATCCTGATCGCATTGTTGTTGCGCAAGCGGTGGTGCCTGAAATTAACAGGACAGCGGAGGCAAAAATGCTGGTGCAGGGAGTTAACACTATAGTTGTAGGTAGTAACTGTGATGAGTTATTACAGCAATACCCAGAGATAACGGAGTGTGTCCTTGTTGATTCTGTGGAAGTAACCTACGGTTATATTCAGTCAACGGCGACCACTGATCAAGAGGGCTTTGCGTCTCTGCAGGTGGGGCAGGAAGATATTCGTGTGTCTGTGCGAAGCTGGCCAACAATTGAAGATGACAAATGTCATTGGAGCGGGTCGGCGATTGCAAAAAGCAATGTAGAGTCGGTTGCTATACCGTTACTGGTATTTTGTGAGTAAGTCTGCATCTGCATTGTTATAAGAGTAAGGCTCTCTCTTTCCATTGCGTTGCACGCTGACACCCCACGTCCGGTCAATAAAGACTTTTTGCTTCGTTTTTGGTTTTTTCAACAATGCAGCCCCGACCGGGATACCTTATATGCTCGCCCCAATTGGGCGATCAACCTCAAAATTCAGCTTGTTAGCTGCGCGACAACGCACCGCTCGTTGGCGTGTAATGCCTATGCAGCTTTACTGGCAGCGCCGTTTTTCAGTAGTTCGCTAAAGGCATCAGCAATCAGGGGTTTGCTACACAGATAGCCCTGGTACAGCTCACAAGACAATTGTCGAACATGATGTAGTTGAATATCTGTTTCAATACCTTCCGCCACAACACGCATACCTAAATCATGTGCAAGTGAAACCATCGCCTTGACGACAGGCGCTTCGCTCTCCTGTGTTTCCAGAACTTCAATAAACGATTTATCTATCTTCAATTCGTCCAGTGGAAATTTCTGCAGGTAACTCAGTGAGGAATAGCCGGTTCCAAAATCATCAATCGACAGGCTTATGCCCTGGTCTTTGAGTTTGTGCAGTAAATCGATATTCGACTCTGCGTTCTCCATAACCATATTTTCAGTCAGTTCCAGCGTCAGACAGTGTGCTGGCAAGCCGCTTTCTGCGAGCGCTCGTTGTACGGTTGCGGTCATGTCGGAGTTGTGAATCTGTTTGATCGACACATTCACAGCCAGTTTAAAATCAAATCCGAATTCTTCACGCCAACTGGCTGCCTGTGAACACGCCTGTCTGAGTATCCATTCACCCATTGGCACAATCAGGCCAATTTGCTCTGCCACTGGAATAAATTCATCGGGACCCACAAAGCCGAGGCTCGGTGGCATCCAGCGCATCAGCGCCTCTGCACCTATGATCTCGCCGGTGACTATATCAACTTTGGGTTGATAGGTAACGCGCAATTCCTGTTTCTTGATTGAATCGCGCAGGCCATTCTCAATAGCAAGCAGCCTTCCGGACGCACAGTTCATTTCCTGCGAGTAGAACGCGTAACTCTCTTTAGAATCCTGTGAACGTGCGTGCAGCATTGCCGTTTCAGCATTGCTGATAAGGGTTTGTGAGTCTGCTGCATCATCCGGGTACACTGCAATTCCGACCCTGGCACTGGTGTAGACAGACTGGCCGTCGACGCGATGTGATTCGCTGCTTTCTATAATAATCCGCCTCGCGAGAACAGCCGCCTGTTGAGGGTTGTCGAGAGGGCCTATAAAAATGGTGAATTTGTCACCACTGGTACGCGCCAGGTTGGTGTTCAATCGGGTGCCATAGACGGCGCCAAGGTTACCCGCGGACCTTACGCAGGAATCAAGTGTATGCGCAAAGGCCTGGAGTATTCGATTGCCGTGCTCACGCCCCAGTGTCATATTTATCTTTTTAAGATTCTCCATGTTCACGCATAGCACGGCGCACATGCTGCCCGCTTCTTTAAACGACATTGTCGCTTCTGTGGTTGATCGAAGAAACGTCTCAAACTTTGCGAGTCCGGTCAGTTGATCATAGTTGACCAATTGATGCTGGTATGCCTTGGCCGCAAGTGTATTGCGCAATCGTAAAGCGAGTTCACTGGCATCGACGGGTTTTGCCAAAAAGTCCATCGCGCCAAGTTGCAGTGCCTGTAGTTTAGTTTCCGCATCATCGGATGATGTGAGAATTACTACAGGGATATGCTGCAAGGCCTGCTCTCGTTTCATCGCGTTCATGATGTCGAAGCCAGACACATCGGGCATCATTAGATCAAGCAAAATAACATCGGGCTTCTCACGGCGCATCAGTTCGATCGCGTGAATAGACTCGCTGGTCGTGACGAAGTTATGGTAACCCTCGCTCTCCAGATACGTCTGCAGTACCTCTGTATTGATAGGCTCGTCATCGACAAGCATGATCTTTGAGGTGGAGATCAGCGACTCGTACTGATTGAGTTCGTTATTAACTTCCGTATCTGCGCTGTTGGAGCTATTTTGCATGGTGGGTGCCACCGTTTTTGTTACACTGCATTGCTAGATGCTGACGGGTGTTGCCCATCGTTTTCCGGGGTAATAAGCCGTTTTGAATAGTGTTTTATTGTGGACAAATATTTCTCGACATCTTCACTGTTTTCAGCCTTCGCGCTTTCTTCAAGGTTTGCAGCCATTTCCGTAAAGGAATCATAGCCAACCATACCGCCCGATCCTTTTAGCCAGTGCGCGAGCCCGGCTAGTTCGGTGTAGTTTCCTTCCCTGCTGGCATCTTCCATAAGTGATATTTTTTCGTGCAGCCGTGGCAGAAATTTCAGTACAATCGGCCTGAACTTGGGATCCATGGCCAGGCGGCTCTCTGCCACAGAGGAATCGGCCGAATTTAAGTCTGCTTTAGGTAAAGAAGTCATATGCGCCTGGTTGGCGGCAGTAACTTTGGCCCCTTTTGGTAACTCAACTGGTAACTCAACAGTCGCTGCTTTTACTGAATTGTCGTCGTTATCACTTCCTTGCAGGCGGCTTGCCAGACCGCGGATCGTGTTGAGTTTTTCGTCTAACTGATCACGCTGATTGTTTTTTGCGAGGTCTTCCAGTTCCTTTGCCGGGTCAGAAAAAATATCAAAACCGACAGTTCCTCCAGAGCCCTTTAACCAGTGTGCAAGTGCCGCCAGTTCAGTCATGTCACCTTCATTTATGGCAGTTTGCATCAGTGGAAGCTGGTCATTTATGCGAACAATAAATTTGTCTATTACTGTTGACAGCTTTCCTGATTTGGCAAGTCGACTGACTATAGGTGAGGTGTCCTCCACAGTGACCTCTGCAGGGCTGATGGCGGCCAGTTGGTTGCTTGCTGGTGCCGCCTCTTCTGCTGTGCCATTGAGTAACCTGGCCAGCAGAACTGTGAGTGCATCTATATCGATGGGCTTGGTCATGTAGTGCGAAAAGCCCGCATCTATCACACGCTGTTCGTAGCCTTTCATGGCATTGGCTGTTAACGCGATGATTGGTTGAGTCTGGCCGATCTCGCGCATGACTTTCACGGTTTCATAGCCATCCATAACCGGCATCTGTATGTCAGACAAAATAACGTCGTAGTGTTTGTCCTTCGCCATGTCGACACCGATGGCGCCGTTCTCGGCGGTTTCGACATCCAGCCCCAGATCGCTTAACACAATAGTTAATAGCTCACGGTTCTCGGCAGCATCATCGATTACCAGCAACTTCGACTCAGGGAAAACCCAATTTGTCTGGTGATCGATAACTGTACGGGACAGCGATTCAAATGCTTCTTCTTCAGTGATCAGTTCTATGTTGTCAACCGCACCGACATCAATGGTCGCGGTAAATGTTGTACCGACGCCTGCTTCGCTCGACACAACAATGTCTCCACCCAGCGCCTGGCTCAGTTTGCGACTGATTGAAAGACCGAGACCGGTGCCACCGAAGCGACGTGTGATAGATGAGTCGGCCTGTACAAACGGCTTAAAGACAGCTGCTTGCTGTTGATCGTTCATGCCGATACCACTGTCCGCAACATCAACTGCGATTTGCTGGCACCCGTTCTTGTCAATGTAACGCAGAACAACTTCAACGCCGCCGTCTTCAGTGAATTTGATGGCGTTGCCAACCAGATTGGTAATGATCTGACGGAGTCGTGAGCCGTCGCTAATGATGGTCTTCGGAATTGGCGCAGGTATTTTCAGGTCAAGCGTTATATCTTTTTCGATGGCTCGGACTTTCAATACCTGAATCACATCATGTGCGACACGATGTGGTTCGCAGGCGAGTGCCTCAACCTCGAGGGCACCGGATTCAACCTTCGACAAATCAAGTACATCGTTAATCAACTCAAGCAGATGTTTGCCACTGCTTGAAATTGTTCCCAGGTGTTTTTCCCAGTGCGGGCTTGAAGCGCCGCCACGTTTCAACACTTCGGTGAAACCCAGGATCGCCGTCATCGGGGTACGAATCTCGTGACTCATGTTAGAGAGGAAGTCGCTTTTGGCCTTATTGGCCTCTTCTGCGTCGTCACGAGCGATTCTCAGCTCTCTTTCCTTTTGTTCAAGCTCGGTAACATCGTCCAGGCTGATGAGTACGCCACTTGTTTTCGATTCGGAGAGTATTGGAGAACAGTTGACCAGAAAGTCGTGACGGTCGTCGTTCTCGCCAATCAGTGACAAACCTACCCCTCGAATGGTTTCGCCAGAAGTAATGGCCTGCTGCCATGGATAGACTATTTCCCCGGACTCGCCTGTTGGCGCCGGCCGCACGGTGCTTTGCCGCCAATCGAATGACTCTGCTTTTTTGCCCAGTAACTGATCAGTTGTCTGCCCGGTTATTTCCTGAAACGCTTTATTGGCCAGAACGACGTTGGATTTTTGATCAATAACGATCAGTGCTTCCGCCAGAGTATCGAGCGCCGAGCGTACGCGGCCAGGTATGGCACGGGAAGGGTTTAGCGCCTTCAACATCTTGCCCAGATACAGGTAGAAAAAGATGAAGCTAAACAGGCCGCAAAAAGCAACCAGCGCCATATTGTTAGACCGTACTTTGTCCAGCAGTGTATCGCCGCTGATATCCGAGAAATACAGGATGACATTTCCCCACGGTGCATCCTGCTTCAAGATGGGCAGAATAATTCTGGTCGCGGTCGAGGATTGGTCGGTTGTATTGTGGGCTAAGACCTGTTGCTCGTCGCCAAAGATCAGTGGTTCATCACCGTCACGTAACAGGGTTGCCGCTAGCAGCGCAGGGCTTCGCTGAATATTGAATTCCAGGTTGTTACCGATACTCGTGAGATTGCCAGACTGCAGGAACAGCGTCGTTGCCGAGGCAATAGACTCGGACAGTGACACGCGGCCGTCTACCGTCGTCTGCTTCGTGTCCGGAGTCAGATTCAGCACTGTAGAAAACAGCAACAGTGATACGACGATAGATGTCAGCCCAAATGCAAGCTGAAACCTTGTCGACAATTTGTTCATAATCGAAAGTGTCATTCCCACCTCTCGCAACCGACACACAGATTCGGTGTTGCGGGATCCCTTTAATAAGAAAAATCGTTCTCCAATAGTAGGTAAGCAGCAGATGCACGAAAAACTTGTGCTTTGTCGGGCTGTTCTATGGGCGGCTTCATGAAAA
>CALGNZ010000072.1 GCA_937957915.1 uncultured Granulosicoccaceae bacterium
TCTTCGTTGGCATCAGCACCAAACACACGTCCATCAACAGACAGCCTGGATAGCGCAGTGGCAACCGCTTTTGCCATTGACACTTTCGCGGATACCGAGGTTATTAATACTGATAGTGATTCCATTTCACCCGCTCCGGAATTCCACTGACTACCTGACCCGACAGCAGTTTTGGTCAAGCAATAGCCGACATATCATCTGGTTCGTTGACCCGGCTTGAAATACCAATATCACATACACAATGGATTACTCTCTACAAAGGATTAATGCAGCCGTGAAACAGAGTGTCGACATAGGCGCCCTCAATCCATTCATGATCAAGCAGCCTGCCTTCAAGTACAAAACCCTGCCCCTCCAGTACAGAAATATGTAGCGGTCGGATATCGTAACATTCAGTCCACAACCGATGTAATTCCAGATCGTTAAACGCCGCCTTTTTCAGCAACACTAGATAGGCCGATAGTTGCTCGCTATACTGCAACTCTGATCGATCAGATAAGTCAAACAGCACAGATACTTCGGCCTTTTTTGCCACCCAGTCGATATACACCAGCCCACCATAGCCAATGAGCTGTTGCCTATGCAGGAACGAAAACAGAACCTGTCGTGGACGAGCTTCCTGCATGGTTGGCCAAATCTCGCGAGCATAGTATTGCTCTTGTGCTTCAGGTGTTATTTCACCACTTTGCCTGAGCACATTCATCTGTGCATTACGCCATAGTCTTATTGACTGGATATCCTCTGGCCGCACACTCAGCAGCTTATAGTCACCATAAACATACTCACGCCGGCGTAAACAGCGATAACCAGAGCTCATACACACACCGATTTCTGCTGCATGGTTATTCAACGATAAGATATGATATCAACGGATTCAGCGGACTGCGTTTTATCGCATACTTTGATAGCCCGATCACCTCGAGCAGGGCGATCGTCTCGCCAGGGAACTCAGGACAATTCAACTCATCGAACGCCAGCACGGACCCTTTAGTTAACCGTGGCAGCAATAGCTCCAGACAGTGGCATGTCGGTAGATAGATATCAAAATCGAAGTAGGCGAACGCCACAATGGTTTCCGGGTGATCAGTCAGATACTGTGCAAAAGAGTTTGTCGCATCGCCCTTGATCAACTGGTACTTTTGCTTATGTGCAATCGGGCTTTCAGACTCATGGTAATCAAGCAATGCCGCAAGATAGTCATCGTAGTTTGCAGTAACACCGTAATCGCCGGCCGCTACCATTGTTCCGTCTTTTTCGTCGACACTCGGAAACCCTGAAAACGTGTCAAAACCGATAATCTTGCGATTGTAGTTGTAGGGTTCGTAGATGCCGCGGAAGTTTGAGAACAGCACCAGATTTTGTCCCCAACGCACACCAAACTCCATGATAACGCCATGGACATCGACAATTTTCTGATACAACTCATGCATAAACAACAGGCGTGAGAGAGCCGGTCGATTGATATACAACCCCAGATTTTGCAACTGTTCAGTATCAGGCAACGGTGAACTGGCATACTGCTGCATGAACGCTGCGCGACGATCAAGCTCAACCGGATCAGCACCGGACAGCACGTTTATCGAATCGACTGCCACCTTACTCACAGTATTGTCTGCCGTGTTACTCATTCTCAAAAAACGCCACGATTTGCCGCCCCAGACCCATCGTTGCCATCGCCTCGTATAGATCATTAGTCTGATCAACCGACTGCCTGTGCATTAAATCTTCTACTGCAACGCGTGCTCTGTGCACAGTACTACCCAGCTCCGGATTCCTGACATAGTTTGTATGCTGATTGAACAACGCAAAATCAATCGGGAAGTCGGCAATAATTCTAAACGGCGTAAGGCCAGCGTGACTGGCCAGATTCACCAGGCCATCGCGATTGAAATAAGAAATATGATCAGGCCGCACCAGCCAGAAGGCATCATCAATCAGATTGTTCTCAAGTGCAGTCAGTTGAATCACAGAAAAATCGTTTGGCACCTCAACGACTACCGCCCCGTCATCAAACAGCAGCGACTGGCAGCGCCTGACAAGATCCAGTGGATCCAGTACATGCTCAAGAATATTGTCGAGCCACACTACGTCAAACTTGCGATTGTCCTTATCCAGTAAATCCAGCCCTTCATAAAGATCTGCCTGAATCAGGCTGGGCAAACACTCGGGATTATGTGCCTCGCAACCAAAGTCTGACATATCCAGTCCGGTTACCTGCCAGCTCTTCTTGCGGAAGTAATTGAGAGTAAAGCCCTCGCCGCAGCCAACATCCAGCAAGCGGCGATTCTCACCCGTAATACCCGCTTGTTCGAGAATTCTATCCTTCTGCTGGATCTTCTGGTGCAGAAATGTTAGCTCGGTTTCGTCGTAGCTCTTCTCGTACAGCGAACGCTGTTGCTGATAGTACGTGCCAGCATAATACGCACTAAGCTCCGCTGCTGTTGGTGGGTTGACTAACTGGTAGTATCCATATTGATTGAGCTCTACCTCGGCGTTCCATGCCTTTTGATTCATCCGACTTGCTTTTGCTCTACATCGTGATTGATGGCAACCAGGTGCGGGTTGCAGTTTAGTATTTCAGTAATCTGCCGGTGGCTTTTCTGACCGGCATTAAAGTCTTCAATCAAACATCGCACCAGCTCATAGTCTTTTATGGTATCAACCGTCACTCGTAGGTGACTATGATCTTCAGACTGTTCAAAGTGCCGCAGCGCAATATCCATTGGTCCGGTATGACGACTGGCATGAGAAACCGACCGGTTGAGACCAGAGCGGTAAAAGTACGGCGTTACATGCTCAAACTCGTATGGCTCAACGGCATTTTGAAAGGCCTCTTCCAGTAACTCGGATGAGAATATTTCGAAATCAAAACCGCGCGGAAAGGTTCGATGGCGTCCATTGGTCAGATACTGACGCCGCTCGCCAAAATCGAGATAACGTTGTATGCCGGAGGCGACGAGTTCACCATCTATTAAAGGACAATCGCTGGTGACCCGAACGATGACGTCCAGCTTATAACGCCGGGCACACTCGCGGTAGCGGCTAAGTACGTTGTCTTCACTGCCCCGAAAAGCAGCAATGCCTGACTCACAGGCCCACTCGTTCAGCGGGTCATCTTCGGCCCGGTCTGTGGTGGCAAGAATTGCCTGGCATCCACTTTTACCGAGGCGTTCAAAGTGCCATTCGAGCAGGGTGCGACCGCCGGCATTCATCAATACCTTGGCAGGCAGGCGACTGCTTCCCAGGCGAGCTTGCGAAACAATTCCTATGTTAGGCATGAGACCGTCTTGTGGCGAAAAGTGGTTAAACAAACAGGCGCACTGATCCTTCGGTGCAGACGCCACCCGTTAAGTCGTTGCAGTAATCATGCTAAGAGGTTAAGCCCTGGCGAGCCGTGCGATACAATGCAGCAGGCAAGCGGTATTATTGACCTTAACTACTGTGCTACCACTGACGATAGCCGCCGGTATCGATATGAAAGCGTAAGCCCTGGTAGAGCCCCATGCCCAGATTCCGTTTTTTACCGCGCGTGTGCCAGATTTTTTGCAAAATGGCGTGCAACCTTTTGCGTTCTATCTCCCTGACCGGACGCAGATCAAGTGCTGAAAAACTCAAATGCCGGCTTCGCGGCGCACCACCGGCAACATGGTTGTAGTACTTGGTTCGAAAACCGGATAACACTTCGACCGGGCCAATAAACGGGATAAGATCAACCCTGATAAATGTAAGCGTTTTAACCATTCGATCCCACGACTCGCGCTCGGGAAATGCGTAAGGTGATAACCCGTGTTGTCGCCAGTCGCTACCTTGCTGCAGAAGTTGCCATGTCGGCACCAAATCACGAACGCCCTTTGAGTAGAGATAACGCTCGAACGTACGATACTCCGTCTGCAGGTTGTTCAAAATAATAAATTGCCTGAAACTCTCCGGCGCCGCCTCGTGGACCGGACGACGAGCACAGGACATCAGCGTAAGAGCGACCAGTAGCAGCACTGGCAGAATTCGAATATCAGAGGACAAGGCAGTTCGCTTTTCAAACTTTACCGAGCTGACCATCCTGGCCCATTCACGGTTTCAATAATTTTCGGGCAGATCATAATACCCTCAATTTCTGAACTCACGCTGTCAATTAGGTAAGCCTTTTTGAGTGAAGGGTTAAATGCACGATCGGGCATCGGATCGAATGCCGGACTGTGGCTCGGACTACGGCAAAACTGAAGTTCGACTGCAGCGCCAGGTAGCGCCGACAGACGTCCGCGCCATGAGCTAAGAGTCAAGAGCTAAAGGCCAAGGGCTGCGTGCCCAATGCTGACAACGTGAAATTTAGCGTGATCGTCATCGTATTGCGCGGAACTTGCAGCTTGTCAATTTATTGCCTTGGTTTGAAATACAACAATGAATGACATCCACGCCCGTAAACACCGCAGCAGGCTATCCTTATTGGTTCCGGCACTGATTCTGGTTACGACCGGACTGGCTGGTTGTTACTCCGGCGGTGACGACTCAGCTTCATCTGTTGAGGTCAACGCAGGTACAGACGCAGCAGGTGAACAAACGTTTGATGATGCTTACTGGGCTGCATTAGCGCAAAACTATTTGCCTTTCGTTGTCGAGCCGGAGTTCGGGGCCGCACAGGAACCGGAGGACCTGATTATCGAAGGGCGCTGGGGGCCGGTGATTGAATGGCCAGAGATAGCCACCGGCGCAGCCAATCTGACAGACGGGCGCATTGTTACCTGGTCGTCAACCGGCATTGAAAATTTTGGTGGCGGTAACACCTTTACCCACGCCAGCACTTTCGACCCGACAACCGGTCAGTTCACTGACAGCGACAACACTGTACACAACAATTTTTGCGCGGGTGTATCCCTGCTCCCCGACGGCCGCCCGTTCGCCGCTGGCGGCGGTGCAACGGTAACTACCACCAGTATTTACAACAGTGAGAGCAATACCTGGTCGCTGATTGATAACATGGTACTGCCGCGCTGGTACGCAACCAGTACAACACTGGCCACCGGCCAGGTACTGACATCACTCGGCACAAAGGCACAGCCCTACTCTGAACTGTGGACAGAGGACGACGGCTGGAGTCTGCGCACGAATCTATCCCTGCAGTCTATCCTCGACGACAACTCCGCCCCCGCAGGTCAGCGTTTTTGGTTTCCTGCCATGACCGTGGCTCCTGACGGCACGCTGTTTCACCCGGGGCCTACCAGTGAAATGTTCTCTCTGAATATTGCTGCGAGCGACGGCTTCACTTCGCATGGTCAGCGCGAGAACGGCGACCCCCATCGACTGTACAACACTACCGTTCTGTACGATGTTGGCAAGATGTTAATCGCCGGTGGTGGCACGCCTGCGCTCGCCACAGCCATGACCATTGATATCAATAGCCCGGCACCTGTCGTGGCACCAACCAATTCCATGAGCTTTCCACGATCCATGCACAACAGTGTTGTGCTGCCGGACGGTGATGTGCTGGTGATCGGCGGCAACAGCAGCGGTGTACAATTTAGCGATGACGGCACGCAACTGATCCCTGAGTTGTGGAACCCGGACACCGGGCAGTGGAAAAAACTGGCGCCACATTCAGTACCGCGTAACTATCACTCTACCGCACTACTGCTTAAAGATGCTCGGGTAGCGTCCATGGGTGGAGGGCTTTGCGGCGGCTGTGCTACGAATCATCGCAGCGGCCAGATATTCGAACCGCCCTATCTTTTCAATGCAGATGGCACAGCGGCGGTTCGGCCCACTATCGACGGGGCTGATCTTGTTGCCGACGCTGGTGACTCTGTCACTGTCAGCGGCTCAGCAAACATTGCCGCATTTAGTATGGTAAGACTGGTGGCGTTAACGCATCACCACACGACCGATCAACGTTTAATTCCGCTGACTTTCCAAACCCTGGTCAATGGCGATTATCAGCTGGACATACCAGCAAACCCTAATGTCGTGATACCGGGTAACTACTGGATATTTGCACTAAATGGACAGGGAGTACCGTCTGAGGGCCGCACTATCAGGATCAACGTAACCGAGGAAATTCAGCAAATTGTATTGCCCAACGCCGGCAGTGTGACCTACGAATACTTTGAAGGCTCATGGAATAAACTGCCAGACTTTTCGTCACTTGCCTCGCTAGCCACCGGCACACTCGACAATTTTCTGTTAACCCCTGCGCTGCGACAGAACAACTTTGGTTTTCGTTACAGCGCAAAGATCAATGCAACACAAGCCGGTGAGTATACGTTTTACACAACATCAGACGACGGATCACAACTGTTTATCAACGGACAGAAGATCGTAGACAATGACGGTTTACATCCAGCCAGAGAGGCAAGCGGCAAAATTCAATTAACCGCAGGTGAGCACGATATCGTCGTTACTTTCTTTGAGAAGACAGGTGGACAGACTCTGGCCGTAAACTGGGCAGGCCCGGGCTTCAACAAAGAAAATATTGCCACCGGGCTGATTGGCACCTCCGTAGATCCGGTAGATCCAGTGGACCCGGTAGATCCAGTGGACCCGCCAACCAACAATCTTATCTCTAACTCAACATTCGAAGACAACGCCAACGATTGGGCCGGCTGTAGTGCCAACGCTGCCATTACGTTAACGAACGACAGCTTCGAAGGCACCGGCGCCCTGCAGGTGGCTGGCTGCGCATACGATGAATTTCCCGTCGTCGCCGGTAGTCGCTATAGACTGGAGTGTGCTGCCAAAAGTGACGGCAGTGCGTTTACTTCACTCACGCTATCGTACAACGACGCCACGTACAATGAGCTGCTATCCGGGTCAACCGATGTGAATCAAACGGCGTTTACCACATATAACGTTGACCTGGTGGCCCCTGCAGACAGCGTCTCTGCGGCGGTAGTGCTGTACTCCGAAACAAGTGGCGCTCAGTTCGATAACTGTATCGTGGCTGAAATTACCGATCAATCAGTGCCGGTAGATCCCCCGGTTGATCCGGTCGATCCTGTTGACCCGCCTGTCGATCCGATTGATCCGACTAATGGAAATCTGGTGGCCAATTCAAGCTTTGAACAAAATGCCAATGACTGGGCTGCCTGCTCAGATAACGCGGTTATTGCAGTGACCAGCGATAGTTTTGTCGGCAGCGGTGGCTTATCAGTTAACGGCTGCGCTTATGATGAATTTGCGGTTACTGCGGGGCAGCGATACAGGTTGTCATGTGCTGCCAAACGCGGTACCGCCAGTTACTCATCGGTGACGCTGACCTACAGCAATGCAAATTACACACAACTGGATACGTCGACACAAAGCATCACACAAACCAGCTATAACAATTACCTTATCGAGCTGGAGGCGCCTGACAACAGTGCTTTCGCAGCGGTTACTCTCTATTCCGAAAACGGCGACGCACGCTATGATGAATGCACTGTCGTGAATAGTACCGGTGAACCGACTACTCCGATCGATCCGGTTACCCCGCCGATCGGCACCAACCTGTTGACCAACCCGGACTTTGAAACTGATTTATCCGGATGGAATGCCTGCCAGGACGCTACGTCACTACAGACATCAACAGATGCGGCCAGCGGCACTGCGGCGATGGCAATCAGTGGCTGTGCCTACAGCGAATTTCCAGTCACTGCGGGCAGCACTTATCGGCTCACTTGTAGCGCCAAAGGCAATAACGCTGACTTTGCGAACATGACGCTATCGTACACTGACAGCGCCTTTGCGGCGCTATCATCAACTGACCAGGTTGTTACGGATGCCAACACCTACAGCACGCTCACGCTTGAAGCAGTAGCCCCGGCTAACAGCTCAACCGGGTCAGTAGACCTGTACGCTGAAGGCAACAACAGCGCGTTGTTTGATGACTGCCAGGTAATCGAGGTCAGCCCTGCGCAATGACGCTCTTTTGGTACCGACGCTCTTGTAGTACCGGCGCCCTTGTAATACCGACGCTCTTGCCGTAACTCACGGGGCGTGAAACAGTTCAGATGAGTTGTGCGAAGGTAGTGCAGCGTTGCAAGAGCGCAGGCGTTCTATCGTTTGCAGCGACAGACTGTTTATCTCTACCGATTTGATTGCCGGTGGCACCGTGTAATAGTCACCGTGCGATCATCCCTGTGCACGCCGGGTACAAGCCGAGTGTTAGCCGACCGATAGGTTGTGAGTATCGATCACTTTCACAGGTATTATGCAGCCATGAACGTTTCGATGAATAAAGCGGCAATCCCGGTACGGGCTCTGACCACCGCAATCAGCGCCGTCTTCCTGCTCGGTTGTGAGCAACTTGTCGACCTTGCCATTGACTGCATAGACCGGGATGGCCCCGAATTTAACAAAACCCTGCTGGCCGCCCCTGTCCTCAACCAGGTTTACAGCGAAACCATTATCGCCTCCATCGACAACGAACCACTGGATGATCGCTTTGACTACGAGTTCGCTATTAGTGGACGGCTGCCCGCCGGCATTCAGACTGACGAAATAGGCCGACAACTCATATTCTCGGGCACCGCAACTGAAACCGGTGATTTTCCAATTCAGGTTTCAGTAGAGGTATCACACCGCAACGGTAATCTGGACAGCGGTCTTTGTTTTACGACCGAATCACAGGCCTATCAGTTGACGGTTCTGCCAATGTAGTTCCCATCGTTATCTGCAAGAATACAAACTTTGCGCAGGAGGTGGCTCTCAGATGAATTCTTCAGGCAACGTAACCGACACTACCCATCCGGTAGTTCAGGCGCCAATGGCTGGCGTACAAAACAGCACTCTGGCGATTGCTGTTTGTAATTCAGGCGGTCTGGGCTCCCTGCCCTGTGCAATGCTGACACCAGAGCAGACAGTCGACGAGCTGACAACTCTGACAGCGGCAACCAGCAACCCTTACAACGTTAACTTCTTTTGTCATCAACAGCCGGTAATCGACGCGCAGCACTACAGCCAATGGTTGAAACTACTTCGACCCTATGTTGCTGAACTGGCGTTTGACTTGCCAGACGAACCACCCGTCGAAGGCGGTCGCCAGCCATTCAGCCATGCGATGGCAGACTCGATAGAATCCTTTAAACCACCGGTAATCAGCTTTCACTTCGGACTGCCCGAAAAAGACCTGATCAAGCGCGTGAAAAGCTGGGGTTCAAGCATATGGTCGTCGGCGACAACCGTCGACGAGGCGAAATGGCTAGCTGCAAACGGTGCTGACGTCATTATTGCGCAAGGTTATGAAGCCGGTGGTCATCGGGGCATGTTTCTAACCGACGATCTGACCACTCAGTCAGGCACCATGGCTCTGTTGCCACAGATCGTACACTCGGTTGATATACCGGTAATAGCTGCCGGTGGCATCGCATCAGCGCAATCCGCTGAAGCTGCAATATTACTGGGCGCCGCTGCCACGCAAAGTGGCACTTGTTATCTGCGCTGTGACGAGGCGAACACCAGTGATCTGCATCGAATGGCGCTTAAGGATGCGGCACAATACCAGCACACAGCAGTTACCAATGTCTTCACTGGCAGACCCGCTCGCGGCATTGTGAATCGGCTGATCAGAGAGATTGGACCGATCGCCGCGCACGCCCCCGCATTTCCACTGGCCTCATTGGCGGTTACTACATTGCGCGCGAAGGCTGAAGCCCAGGGCAGTACTGATTTTAGTCCGCTGTGGTGCGGTCAAAACGCCAGCGGGTGCGAAGATGTATCAGCAGCAACGATGACACAACGGCTGGCAGGCGTTTAGGCTCGATCACATATTGACGGGGTTGTTGCAAGGGCTTTGTGCAGCGCTTTGACGTTGCTGACGGCATCGTCTGTTTCATTGCGGGAGAACAACTCCGTTGCGCGAACTGTTCTACTATGCCGCGTGAGTCTGCGCATTGGAAATTTCCACATACGACATGTTCGCGGATCGGAGATCTGCTCCCACAACGTTTCGTGTTATGCCACTGACGCTCTGCGTGCACACCGCATCCATGTTGGGAGAACAACTCCATTGTGCGAACTGTTGTACGTGTCTGTGCAAGTCGTGCCACTACATGATGTTCCACATACAGCCTGGCGACAGACAATGGGTATCCACGGTAGCCAACACCGGCTACCGCGTCGTTATTGTCGGGCTTTAATCTAGACTATGTAACCCATGCTCTCAAGCTTAAGCAACACTCTATGCGCTGCCAGATCAGGTGTCAGCTCTTCTGTATCGATATAGACTTCGGGAGTTTCCGGCGCCTCGTAAGGATCACTGATACCGGTAAATTCTTTAATCTTTCCTTCGCGCGCGAGTTTGTATAAACCTTTGCGATCACGCCGTTCACACTCTTCAACCGACGTTGCAACATGCACTTCGATAAACCCGCCCATCGGTTCAATGAGATCGCGCACAGTTTTACGGGTGCGACTGTAGGGAGCAATCGGTGCGCAGATCGCTATACCGCGGTTTTTGGTTATCTCACTGGCAACATACCCAATGCGCTGAATATTGAGATCACGATGTTCTTTCGAGAAGGTCAATTCACTCGACAGATTTTGACGCACGACATCGCCATCAAGCAACGTTACCGGTCGGCGGCCATCTTCCATTAGCTTCACCATCAATGCATTGGCGATAGTCGACTTACCCGAGCCGGACAGACCGGTGAAAAACACGGTAAACCCCTGGCGTCCGCGTGGCGGGTAGGCTCTCTGCAGCTCACTGATTACCCGGGGGTAGGAAAACCAGTCTGGTATATCAAGCCCCTCGGTCAGGCGTCGACGAAATTCAGTACTGGAAATACTTAATACCTTGTCGCTGGCATCGGTCTCATCTTCGGCAACATATTGCGCTCGATTTTCAACATAGACCATGTTCTTGAACGGCACCATCGCAATATCGAGTTCTTCCTCGTGCTTGCTGAACAGTTCCTGTGCGGCATAGGGTTCGTAAAAGGGTTTGCCGTCTTTGCCGTCGCCGGCACCGGCATGGTCAGCGCCGACAATCAAGTGCGTGCAGCCATAGTTTTTACGAATGATGGCATGCCAGATTGTTTCTCTTGGCCCTGCCATACGCATGGCCAGGTTGACCAGGCTGAGCGCGGTGGTTTGCTCGGGGTATTCATCGAGAATGTGTTCGTAACAGCGCACTCGCGTGAAGTGATTAATATCCCCCGGCTTCGATAAACCGACTGTCGGATGTATCAGCAGGTTAGCCTGAACATCTTTGGCAGCACGGAACGTGAGTTCCTGATGTGCACGATGCAGTGGGTTGTGCGTCTGGAAAGCGACAATCTTGCGCCACCCCAGCTTACGAAAACGACCGCGCAATTCTGCCGGTGTGTCACGCATCAATTTAAAATCGTAGTGGATACGTGGCTCGATACCATAAACCCTTCCACCCAGGTACACCGAACCCGCTGTGTTCATCAGGTAGTTAACACCCGGATGCAATTCATCCTGCGTACCGTATATGCGGTCGGCTTCCATTTTTTTGTCAGGGGTATAGATGTCTTCCACATCCATTGTCGCCAACAACACGCCCTCGGGATCCCGCAATGCGATGCGCTTGCCGGCTGTCAGCTCTTTGGCAAATTCATCACTGACATCGAGACAAACCGGCATTGGCCACAGCACGCCACCTGGTAGTCTCATGTCGCGGCAAATACCCTCGTACTCTGCCTGCGTGTTGAACCCTTCCAGCGGAGAGAACGCACCGTTGGTCAGCATATCCAGATCGCAAAGCTGGCGCGCTGTCAGACTCCAGACCGGATAATCACCCGCCCTGACCTTTTCTTCTTCGGCTACTGCCTCTGTCAGATAGCAATCCTTTAGTGTGCCGCCGTGTGGCTCCTTAAATGCCCCCATCGGGTAAATCCTCTATCGATTACTTTAACGAAGCGAAATAGCTTACCATTTTAGTGCCCAGAATCAGGTAACTGTTAAAAATCCAGCGTAAATGAGCCGCAGTTGGTAAACGTTTCACAACACATAAGCCACGCAGTGTTACAAAAATAGCAATTGACGTAATCTGACAGTCCATTGACACTACCTACCGGCGCGCCGTTACCCGCTTGTCCAATTCAACCCTCAGGGAATGCCAATGCACCAACACGAAAAAATTAACTATGTCGAATTCCCGTCAGCGGATTTCGACGCAACCAAACAGTTTTTTAACACCGTCTTCGGGTGGGAGTTTGTCGACTACGGAGAGGAATATACGGCCTTTTCCAATCAGGGACTTGATGGCGGTTTTTTCAAATCAAACCTGTCATCAAGCGCTGAAAGCGGCAGCGCTCTGGTCGTGTTTTACAGCGAATCACTGGAAGCGACTGAAAAGAAAATTCAGGCATCCGCCGGCAAAGTGACACAGCCAATTTTCAGTTTCCCTGGCGGCAGACGTTTTCATTTTACCGACCCGACCGGCAACGAATTTGCCGTATGGTCCGATAAGTAGCGATCAACCACCGTACCCGGCGCGCCGACAAAGGTCGGTGTACCCGTGAGTTGACTGCATAGAAATGCCACGCAGCCTGCAATCGATAGCGACGACGACTTTTCAGCCGTGCCTTTCCGTTTAGCGCCACTGGCGCTGATCACAATTACCTGTTGTTACAAACACCACACGGCACTCTGGTCTGAGCTTCAGGGGATTCTTACTCAGCCACAGTAATGCAAAGCTACCTATATAGCATTGCTGCCATGTGCCCTGTCTGTTTCTAATATTCGTCACTCGACTCGCATCGATTCATCAACAAGCAGCCTGCACAGTCGCTACGGGTCACCGAAACAACGTTACATTGTGACATTCAACGCCCCGCTTCGCGCAATTTGGCAAACCCGCTAAATCACCAGTTTAGTTAACGCTCTTTACGCCGATCCCCTATTAAAGATTGTAAGCACGTGAACCGGTAGAGACTCGTATTGGCAACGTTATGCCACTGACCCTCGCTAAGGTGATCTGCCACAACAGACAGCTCTGGCGGAGACCTCTGTGTGTGGCTTATTGCGCCGGTCCATACAACTCGCAGATCCTTCCTGACCGAACAACATCGGCAACTGGGATCAAGCCAAACGGAGACGGCGTGAATAAAAAACTCCTGGTAGCACTGTTAGTTTCGACTGGTCCTGCACTTGCAGGCACGGCCGGCGTTAATTCCGGCTCAAGCATGACAACCGGCCCCTCTTCAAGTCCGTTATCGTTAGAGGCATCCACTCATAACCCGGCGATGACATCGCTGGTGGTTCCGGATAAACAACGCTGGCGTATTTCGTATCTGCCGAGCCTCGGGTTTAATACTGAACTCGGAGACGTAAACAACTTCTCTGATGATCTGGAAGAGTTGATCGATATTGTTGACGACCCGACCTCTACCCAGGATCCGGTGGGTGAAGTGCTTAACCGCTTCAATACCACACTGGAGGAGATGGGAGACTCTGGTTACCTGAAAGGCTCGTTGTCTTTCGGTTTACCAATCCTGCCCCTGGTACACAAGACTGACTACAATGATGCATCTATTGGCGTCAGCGCCGGTGTTCTGGCCCAGTTCGGCGTTCAGGTACTCGATAGCGAACTGACATTTGACGATCAGAATGGCACCTTCTCTACCGCCACTTCGCTGTATCTTAAGAGTGGTATCGAAAAGTCAGTAACCCTGACGTATAGCCAGCCAATAATGGACACGCCGGCGCTTGAATTCGCCAACCGCGGCAAGCTCTATGGCGGCATGTCAGCTCGACTGATCTCGATGGAGCTGAGCAAACAGGTATCCCCGGTACAGCAACTCGACGGTGAAGAAGTCAGCAGCATCATCACTGATGAGTACGACAGCAACCTCGAACAAAGTACTAATATCGCATTCAGTGCCGGGGTAGTGTGGGATGTGGGTCGGTATCGAGTGGGCTTTACATTCGAGAATATCAACTCACCGTCATTCAGCTACGGCACCATCGGTACCGACTGTGCCAGCCGTGCAGAAAATACACCTTCGCGCTCAAGCTGTGAAGCAGCCGCACAGTTTATTCAGCAGGATGGCCGAATCAAAGCTCGCGAAACTCACACCATGCACGCACGCACACGCATCGATGGCCTTTTCCACTTAACCAACAAGTGGAGCGCCTCCGGCGCCCTCGATCTGGCCGCATACGACGATATCGTTGGCTTTGAGAACCAGTGGCTGCACCTTGCCACCATGTACGAATTTGACAACAACATCATGCCATCACTCAGACTTGGCCTGCAGAGTAATCTGGCCGGAACGCAATTGTCGAGCCTCACCGTTGGCATGTCGTTGTTTAAATACTTTTCTCTCGATCTTGAATACGGACTGGATAGCACATCGATCGATGGAAGCTCCGCGCCGCGAAGATTCGGTATTGCACTGGGTGTGGAAGAGCGTTTCTGACACGCCTCAACACCCAACTAAATATCAACACTACCGGAACCTAGAGATGACTAAACACTACACCAAAGCGACACCACTCGCGGGCGTATGCCACGCCCCGAAAAGAACCCTGCTGTCTGTATGCCTGTCAGCAGCACTGCTGACCGCCTGTGGCGGCACCGGACAAGACAACGGCAGCCCATCGTCAATTAAACAGGAATTCAGCGGTGCTGTGCTGGACGGATACCTGGCTCGCGCCACGGTATTTCTTGACTCCAACAACAACGGTACACGCGACGCGTGGGAAGCCTATGCTTTTACCGATAACGAAGGGTTTTACTCTTTCAACTCTAACACCAACACAGACTACTGTGCAGACACCGCAACACCACAGGAACAACAATACTGCCTGGTTAGCAGAACCAGCCACACCAATGTGGTTGTTCGAGTTGACGGCGGCTATGACGTGCTTACCGGTGAACCTTTCCTCGGTCAAATGACACGGCGTGTAAACGCAAATGACCAGAGCCTGCCCACAGACTCACTGATTTCACCGCTCACATCAGTACTGACCAGCGCACTGACAGACGAGCAAACAGCGACAATGTTAAACGCCCTGGGCCTGCAACCTGGTGATCTGGACACCGACTACCTGAACAGCGACGGCAGCGGATCAATTGATGCAGCACTGCTGAACAAGGCACTCACCATTCACAAGGCAGTGACTGTATTAGCGGACCGACTAACAGACACCTACGATGAAATCGGTGAAAACTTCGGTACTCCGAATGATGCAAGTGCAGCAGTGTACAGCGCACTGGCAGACAGCATTGCCAGTATTGGCACGCTGGATGGCGCCCTGCAACCGAATGCGCTCTACCAGATTCTGGATACCGCAGAAGAAGAACTGAAAGCTGTATATAAGCGTAAGGATCTGACATTGCCCGCAGACATGGGTGATGCAGTGAACCCGCAAAGCTTTCAGCGCATCGCTGATATCGTAAGTGATATTGCGCCTGTTGTTGACGCCCTGATCAACGACACTGATGCATCGGCCACTATCGACAACATCGCCGGCCGTGCCCGTGCGCTGGAGTCACTTGTTATCAAAGCGGTCAACGAGTCAGAGGTGAATGATGCGACAATCGAAAACGCTGTTGAATTCTTCACCAATAACAGCAACGAGCCGCTGCTCGGCGCACTAATAGACAGCCTCGACGCCGACACAGCGGATTTGGGAACGTTGTCTACCAATGACTTTAGTGGCACGGACTTCGACTCTGTGCTGGAAATTGCAGCATCGTCCAGCATTCCAGCCAACGCGCTTCCAATCACCCGTGTTGGCGGTACCACCCTGCGTCTGTCTGACCTGTTCCTTGGCAGCGCACCGGCAAAGCTGGATGATAGCGAGGTAGAGTTCTACTTTGAGGGCCAGGCTGAAGATACCAACGGCTCTTTTACCGCCTGCGTAAAAGTGATAGATGATGCCAACGAAGACGGCACACTGGGTGACGGCAACACGCGCGGTGATGTAGCAGATGGTTTCTGGAGCATACTGCCCAGCCCGGGTCTGGGCGACGACGACACCTACAACCTGGTGATGACTATCAACTTTCTAGGGGCAACCTATCAGGGGATCGTCAAGGCCGGTGGTGTCGAAAACATCGGCGGCATCGATTATCAGGCAATGCGCTTCGATAACGACGGCAAACTTGAAACCTGGTACACGCAAACCGGCTTTGTCGAGGGCGGCACAGCGCCTGCAGACAGTGCCGACTGTGAAGCACGGTTGCCATCAAGAGTGGGTATCTGATATCCGGCTGGCTGTAGAAGGGCTCAATGCCCTTCTACCCGGCCGGCGGTAACCTGACTGATGGTGATCAACACTAGTTTACGCATTTAAGTGACAGGCGGTGGATGCGCAGGCTTATCCACCCTACACTCGAACAACGCCTTATCAGCGTAGGGCGGATAAGCTTGCGCATCCACCGACTATCTAATAACAACCTGCAAATCAACACACAGCGCAATGTGATCATTATGCAAAGTCAGGAGTGACGTCTGCGCTTTACCCATACCGTTTGACTGGCGCGCGATCGTAATAGCCACATCATCGCCAACAGCCCGATAGACAGAATATCCATCTTTCCCGAGCCACTGTCACCACCGCCACTGCTTACAGGTTCAAAAGCGGTAAGCGTATCGGCAGCGCTCCACTCAATCATCGACTGAATGACCTCTGCGGTTGCTGCAGCACTGGCCGGCGACCCTGACAAACAGAGTTCGTCTGATATACACAGGTCAAGGGTGTGCTCACCCTGTGCTATCAAATGTAGCTGACTGCCTCGATCATCGCAGGCCACCGACTTGCTGACGCTGGTAAATGCGGCAGCGGAAGAAACACCGATGGCACTGTCCAGATTGCCCGCCAAAGCATCACACAAGCGCTCCGACTGACGCGAAGGCAATAGTGAATCGGACTCGCCATGCAACATAAAAAACGACGGATACAGCTCCGGCTGAGGATTGATAGCTGATGGAAACGAGTTGTCTTTAACCAATTGGCTGTCCAGATCAAGCTCGTCTATAGACTGGCCGGTAACTGCCTGCAAAATTCGGCTGCCCTGCCCGCCCTCATAGGCGCCGGTTTTTATTTGATTACCAAAGTCTCTGAAATCAACCGGCGCATAAAAAAGCACCGACCGCTCGACTGCCTGTGGCTGACGAACAGCAATTGACGCTGCCAGATGTCCGCCGGCAGACTGACCAAACAGAACCGGCTTGCCAGAAGCACCATAGCGTGACTGATTATCCGTTACCCAGGTCAGTGCATCATCAACATCGTCAAGCAGATCCTGAAGTGTTGCCGACTGACAGGCCGCGGTACCATCACTATCACCAATCAGCCTGTAGAACGGAGCAAACACAACGAAGCCGGCATCTGTAAAGTGCGTTGCCATATTCTCCACACCCAGGAACCCGGTGCCTCGGTATTGCCAGCTGCCGCCGTGCAACGCGATCACTGCTTTGCGGTTTAGCCCGTTGGGTTCAGATGCATACACGCGCATCTCCAGATCACAGACACCCGCAGCAGCTTGCACACGCTTGTAACTCTGGCGCTGAACGTAGGGTTGTTGCTTACCACCGATTGATAGTGCACCCACATCAAAACGAGTACCGGGTGACAAGGTCCAGCGGCCAATCTGATCACCGTTGGCTCCCCCGTTACCCAACAACTCCGGCGACAGCGCCACCGTGCAAAAATCGAGTAACGGCGTTGGATAAAAAGTAAATTCTGAACCGCAGCCGGCATCCGAATAGAGTGCACCGGCGACCGAGAAATCTGTTTCAAGCTGGCACGCTCCACTGCGGTTACTGTAGGCAACGGGCAATGGCAAGTCAGTCTGCAACACATTGGTTAACTCACACTCTGCGGCACTCTGCAGTAATTCAGTCACTGCATCGTTATCGTCTAATAACAAAGCCGCCAGCAATTGAAACCGGTTTTCGGCGATGAAGCCGGTGGTTAACGGGAACCGCGCCACCGGTGTCAACAGCTCATACAAGGCCACAATCTGCTCGTCATCTGCAGCCGGCAGTACAATATCCAGCGTTCCGGGCTCTGCATCGGTTTCGCTATCGCCTTCGAGCGACTCTACTAATTGTTGATTGACGCTGTCTTGCAGTTGCACAATCTCGTCACGCAGGCGCGACGGACTGAGCAGCGACTCTACTTCATCCTGCAGGTAGTCTTCTAACAGGCTTCTGAGCACCGAGTCGTCAACATCGACCCGTATGTTCGACGTCAGCAATTCACCGTCGAGCGCGATTACCGGTCTTAGTCGCAGGGTATCCTCTGCCACCCACACCGGATTCAACTCAATCATTACCGCCAGGCGCACGGACAGCGGACCATCAGCGGTAAAGGTAAACGTGTCTCTGGCTACCTGCTGACAGCTACCGAAGCGAAAACCAAATGTCTGCCGGGCAGTGCCGTCAACGGCAAGATTGGTATTCAGTTCAACCTGCACGGACAGTGGCTCGTACAGGGAATCAAGCTGAAGCGACAGCGCCGAGTCAGCGGTAACCTCAATTTCGGTGCGCATTTGATTGATGACGGTGCTGGTGCAGCCGTCTTCAACCGTGCGATTGACCAAATCATTCTCGAGCAGCAATGCGCCATCGCGAAAACTCAGATCGGCCGCTTCAAATTCCTGTTGAATCTTCTCCAGCACCAGCCGCTTGACTGAATCGGGTTGACCCCGGGCCGTCACCAGCGCATCGCCCAATTCTGCGAGACTCACGGATATGGTTTCAGCCTGCGAGCGCTGAGCGGTGAGAGTTGCGGCCAGCAATGCAATAAACAGGAAATACTTAATGACTGATTACCCTATATAGTGAAGTGACATCGGGCCCGGAGGCAGAATGGCAGAAGGTTGCTTCGCAACCGGCGCGGGCAAGTTGCACCAGGCGCCAAAAGGCGCCACGGCGTGACGCTACCCGCAAAGCGGATGCTAACAGTCGATTGTATTACTGATCCGCATCGAGGGTGTGTTGCTTATTGTGTCCATTTAGGTTAGCGTCCCCGACCCATCCCTTCCCACTCCAGTCGGCACGCAGCCGCGGTGCAAACGTGAATACTAACAGCATAAGTGCTTTTGACCAGTTGTCGCTCAGCGCGCCGGTTCTTAAAGCACTCGAAAATGTCGGCTATGAAAAGCCTTCCCCCATACAAGCCCGCACAATACCGTTGTTGCTGGAGGGCCGAGATGTATTGGGCCAGGCCCAGACTGGAACCGGTAAAACGGCGGCGTTTGCGCTGCCCGCCCTGTCATCTCTCGATATCAAACAGAAGAACCCGCAGGTACTGGTGCTGGCACCGACCCGGGAGCTCGCGATTCAGGTTGCGGAGGCCTTTCGCAAATATGCCTCGCACATTAAGGGCTTCCATGTGCTGCCTGTCTATGGCGGCCAGGACTACCGCGTGCAGACCCGCGCGCTGGAAAGAGGCGTGCATGTGGTCGTTGGTACACCAGGCCGAATCATGGATCACATGCGTCGTGGCACCCTCAAACTCAATGAGCTAAAACTGCTGACTCTGGATGAAGCGGACGAGATGCTGCGCATGGGTTTCATCGACGATGTCGAGTGGATTCTGGAACAAATTCCCAAGACGCGCCAGATTGCGCTGTTCTCGGCGACCATGCCCACGCAAATCAAGCGCATCGCGACACGCTACCTGAATGACCCGGCACTGGTCACTATAGAAGTTAAAACCACCACCGCCGACACTATCAGACAACGCTACTGGCCGGTGAGTGGTCGCAACAAACTGGATGCGCTCACGCGAATACTGGAGGCGGAAACTTTTGACGCGATGCTGATTTTTGTACGCACAAAAACAGCCACTGTTGAATTGTCCGAAAAGCTTGAAGCCCGTGGTTACGCCTGCGCACCATTGAATGGAGATATTCAGCAAAAACAACGCGAGCGTACGGTTGAGCAACTCAAGCGCAGTAAGCTCGACATCATTGTGGCTACCGATGTTGCGGCACGCGGTCTGGATGTTCAGCGTATCAGTCATGTACTGAACTATGACATCCCCTACGACACCGAAGCTTACGTTCACCGTATTGGCAGAACCGGCCGCGCAGGCCGCAGTGGTGACGCAATTTTGTTTGTCGCACCCCGTGAAAAGCGCATGATGCAAACCATCGAACGTTCAACGGGTCAGCGCATCGAACAGATGGATATTCCGTCGAGCGAAGACATTAACAGCCGACGCGTAGATCGATTCAGGCAGCGCATCAGCGACACTATAGAAGGTGAAGATCTATCGTTCTTTACCAACTTGATTGAAGAACTCCAGCGTGAGAAACAACACGACCCCCTACAGGTAGCCGCAGCGCTTGCGCATCTGTTACAGGGCGACACCCCGTTTTTATACGCGACGAGACCTGCGCCCAGAGCTGAGCAGTTCGAGCGCGGCAGAGATAACTCAAACCGGCGCGACCACACACCGGACCGACGCACTGATCGACCTAAGCAGGATAGATTCAAAGACTCTGACAAAAGCAGGGAGCGGAGTCGGGATAACAGCAAGGATCGCGATCGGCCCAAAGACTTTGATCGAGCCAAAGACCTTGATCGAAACAGGGACCTTGATCGAAGCAGGGACCTTGATCGAAGCAGGGACTTCGACAAGACCAAAGAACAAGCGCCACGCAGCGCGGCGGAGCGTAAGCCGCAACGTGAAACAGCCCGACCGGATGTACAGCCGCCTAACACGGAAAAGTACAGACTGGAAGTTGGCAGCGACCACGGCGTGCAGCCAGCCAATATCGTCGGAGCGATAGCCAATGAAGCAGGTATTGAAAGCCAGTACATTAGCAACGTCCGGATAAACAGTGATCATAGCTTTGTGACGCTGCCCGAAGGTATGCCAAAGCCTATTTTCAAAGACTTGAAGAAAGTCTGGGTTTGTGGCCAGAAACTGCAAATTTCCCGAGCCTCAGACAAATCAAAGGGTGCAAACTTTAAATCTGCCGAGCGCGACAGCTCAGTCGACAAGTCGGGCGATCGACAGCAAAAACACCACAGCGACAATCAATCACGATCACACGATCAAGGGACTAATCGACCTGCTAAAGACGACAAAACATTTTCCAAAGCGTCCGGCGACGGGAAAGGTTTTGACGCAAAAAAGAACGATCAGAAAACTGGTGGCAAACGTGCCGAAGGTGGCGATTTCAAACCTGCCAAAGATCGAAAAGTACGCAAAGATCGGCTGCACTCGGATAAGAAAAAAAATAGAAAGAAGGGCCGCCTGGGGCTGGGTGATGACAGTAAAAAGTCAGTTAAAGCGAAGCAGGTTCGGGACGACAGCGTGGCGATAAACAAAAAGCGCATTCGTTCGATCAAGGCCAAACGTGATGACAGCTCAGTCTCTAAATATGTACCATCCGAGAAGAGCGGCAAAAACGATGGCAAGGACAAGGCAACCGAAGCGACGGAAACCAGGTCATAGCGCCACAAAACGACCAGACAAACTGTTTTATCTGATGGTGAGTATCGGACAATGAATCAATCCACAACGGCCCAGTTGTATAACCGTCCAGTGTTATATATACGGTCGCTCGTGTTCTGGATTTTTTCGATTGCCAACACGTTGATTATGGCTTTGCCAGTACTTGGTTTTAGCCTTTTTTCCTATCGTTTGGCAGCGGCTTCCGCAAAAATCTGGGCACGCCTTAATCTGCTCGCCCTGAGAGTGTTTTGCAATTTGAGTTGTGAGGTCGAGGGGCAGGACAATGTTCCCGAGAAAGGCTGTATTGTGTTGTCGAAACATCAGTCCACCTGGGAAACCTATTTTCTCTACAGCACCTTGCCCAACTGTGCTTTTGTTGCCAAGAAATCACTGCTCTGGATACCAATATTCGGCTGGGCTATCGCGGCATTAAAATTCATCATGATTGATCGAAGTTCGGGCCGCACCGCGGTGGTACAGATGATTGAGCAAGCTCGCGATCGCCTCAGCCATAATATCAGCATCGTAGTCTTCCCTGAGGGCACTCGCATGCGCCCTGGCGCTGACACCAACTACCGAATCGGGGGTGCCGCCATCGCCGAGCAGACAGGCGCAGACGTTTTGCCTGTCGCGGTAAATTCCGGAGAGTACTGGCCCCGCATGGGTTTTATCAAATGGCCGGGCAAGATCAGTGTGAGGATTGGTCCGACGATATCTTCAGAGGGCAAATCGGCAGCCACCATCATGCGTGAGACCGAAACATGGATAGAGGGCGAAATGGCAAAGATAACCGACACTAATAGATTTCCCTACTAACCGGCGGTAATTGCACTGCAGAACCTTTCCCGGTGATACGGCTGCTTCCGGCAGTCACCTGCCTCGTCATCTAATAACACGCCGATAGTGCGAGCCTGCCGCTACCCACCAGTCGATTGCTCAGTGCCAAAACTTACATGCGGTACACCACCAATGTGCACATGACCAATCCGGCTCGCGGCTGCGCCCGAATAATCTGGCACGATGTGTGAGCGGGTTACCACCAAACCGTCGTGCTTTCTCAGCACCACACAACCACCATCAAAACCTGGGCGGGCTGCCTATACTCGCCTGGTACCCTGGAAACTCTACACCGCTTTTTTATCGCCACAAAATAACGGAAAAAGGTCTGTGCATACCCATCCGGCAGTAACAGGACGGGCAAGCGCGATTGGAAAATCAAAGACATTGCCGGCTCACCAGCCTCAATTAATCGCCAACATCCTGTTAAACTGGATGGCACAGCAATAAATTTGACCCCACAATGGAATTGCATTCAATGACGACAAACGCCGACATCGCACTTATCGGTTTGGCAGTGATGGGCCAGAATCTGATTCTGAACATGGACGAAAATGGCTTTAAGGTTGTGGCTTACAATCGCTCGGTTGACAAGACTCGTGATTTCCTGGCGGGGCCGGCCAAGGGCACAAATATCGTTGGCGTTGAGTCACTCGAAGCGCTCGTGCAGTCGCTTTCCAGCCCACGCAAAATCATGATGATGGTACGAGCCGGTGACGCTGTTGATGCAACCATTGAAAGTCTGCTGCCACTGCTCGACAAAGGTGATTTAATCATCGACGGTGGCAACTCCAACTTTGATGACAGCCAGCGACGAGCACTTGCCCTAAAGGAACAGGGCTTCCTTTACATTGGCACCGGCGTATCCGGCGGCGAGGAAGGTGCACGCAACGGACCATCCATCATGCCTGGCGGCAACCCTGAAGCGTGGCCACTGGTCAAAGATCTGTTTCAGACGATCAGTGCAAAAACTGACAGCGGCGCTGCCTGCTGCGACTGGGTTGGCGAAAACGGCGCCGGCCACTTTGTCAAAATGGTCCACAACGGTATTGAATATGGTGACATGCAGCTGATTTGCGAAGCCTACCATTTCATGAAAAGAGGGCTGGGCTTAAGCAACATTCAGATGCAACAGATATTCAGTCAATGGAACGAGCGCGAACTGGGCAGCTATCTGATAGAAATTACCGCTGATATTCTCGGCTTTGAGGAAGACGGCCAATCGGTGGTTGATTTAATCGTTGATCATGCCGGACAAAAAGGTACCGGAAAATGGACAGGTATCAATGCACTTGAACTGGGCGTGCCATTAACATTAATTGGAGAGGCTGTATTTTCCCGCTACCTGTCAGCAATAAGGCATGAACGAATAAAAGCCGCCCACGTATTGAGCGGTCCTGAAATTGAAGTCATCGATAAAGATACCACTGAATGGATTAACTGCCTGGGCGATGCCCTGCTCGCATCAAAAATCATTTCCTACGCACAGGGTTATATGCTGATGCGCAGCGCAGCCTCCGAATACGAATGGAACTTACAGTACGGCTCGATCGCGCAAATGTGGCGCGGCGGCTGTATCATTCGATCGGTGTTTCTAGATGACATCAAAAACGCCTATGACAAAAACCCGGAGCTTGAAAACCTGTTGCTGGATGACTATTTCGCCGAGGCAATTGAATCAACTCACACCGGCTGGCGCAAAATCATAGGCAAGGCAGTTGAACAAGGCATTCCCGTTCCCGCAATGAGCTCTGCACTGGCTTTTTATGACGGATATCGAACAGCGCGTCTACCCGCCAATCTACTGCAGGCGCAGCGTGACTACTTCGGCGCGCACACCTACGAAAGAATGGATAAGCCCGCCGGTGAGCGGTTTCATACCAACTGGACTGGCGAAGGCGGCGATGTCTCAAGTTCTAGTTATGATGCTTGATTGGAATTTGTGCTTGATTGGAATTTGTGCTTGATTGGAATTTGTGCTTGATTGGAATTTGCGCTTTATTGGAATTTGCGCTTTATTGGGTTTGCTGCTTGATTAGCTCAAACGCTTGATGAAACCCCGACACTTATAGAGCTCCGTTGCGCGGGTTGTTATATAGTGCCCGCTGACGCTGCGCTCTGGAAATTTCTATATACGACACGTTCGCGGATCGGAGATCTGCTCCCACAACGCTTCGTGTTATGCCACTGACTTTCTGAGTGCACACCGCATCCATTGTGGGAGAACAAATCCGTTGCGCGAACTCTTCTAACTACGCCGCGTGAAGCTGTGCTCCGGAAACTTCCATACACGACATGTTCGCGGATCGGAGATCTGCTCCCACAACGTTTCGTGTTAAGCCACTGACTTTCTGAGCGCACACCGCATCAATTGTGGGAGAACATCTCCGTTGCGCGAACTCTTCTAACTACGCCGCGTGAAGCTGTGCTCTGGAAGCTTCCACACACGACTTGTTCGCGGATCGGACATCAGCTCCCACAACGCTTCGTGCAATACCACTAACTTTCTGCGTGCACACCGCATCCATTGTGGGAGAACAACTCCGTTGCGCGAACTCTTCTACTACGCCGTGTGAAGATGTGCTCTGGAAACATCACTTCCACACACGACTTGTTCGCGGATCGGAGATCTGCTCCCACAACGTTTCGTGTTAAGCCACTGTCTTTCTGAGCGCACACCGCATCCATTGTGGGAGAACAACTCCGTTGCGCGAACTCTTCTAACTACGCCGCGTAAAGCTGTGCTCTGGAAACTTCCACATATGACTTGTTCGCGGATCGGAGATCTGCTCCCACAACGCTTCGTGCTATGCCACTGACTTTCTGAGCGCACAACGCATCCATTGTGGGAGAACAACTCCGTTGCGCGAACTCTTCTACTACGCCGTGTACTGGAAACATTACTTCCACATACGACATGTTCGCGGATCGGAGATCTGCTCCCACAATGCTTCGTGCAAACGCAGTTACTGTAGTGGCCAGGACTGTAAATCGTTATATCTGACTCCACTGCGCTCGCGCAATGACCGCACAAGCTGAAACGAATCTACCTGGAACTCAAAATCCGGATCGATCAGTGGCATTGATGGCGGCACTGTGTTTTTTCTGGCAAGCGTAAGGTGTGGCTGATAACGTCTTTGGCTTACACGAATACCTGCACGGTTCGCTACCCGTTTACATTTGTCGGCAAGTGACAGAAGGGTTTCATCTACCTCGGCAGGTGCGAGCCAGAGTACCGCTGAGTCTGACCAGTAGCCGGTGTCGGTTAATGTTAATTTAAAGGATGGCGCGCGATAATCAACCATGGCCTCTTCAATAAAACGCATTTGATCAGCACTGGTATCACCCAGGAAGGCCAATGTTATATGATAATTTTGCAGCGCCACAGGCTTTGCCAGAGCCGGCCAGCACAGACGCACCCATTCGTTGATCGCAACGCAAGTTTGAGCGTCCGGTGTTACAGCAAAAAAAGTACGCATGATTTTTAATGTTCAGTGACAGGTCAGAATTATTGCATTGCGTTTCCGCAATCGGTAGCGAAACAACTACCGCGAATGCTCGCACTCCATTAACGACATTGATTGCAGCCGCTGGCCCGCACCACTCATCAGAATTCGCCAGCCGGTCGAGACGCAAATCAATACTTTCATCTGATGGTGTATAGACACACTACTGGTTTAGCACTAGCGGCTGATTGTGTATTTGAAACAATATACATAAAAAACAATACGCATAGATAGTAGTTCAAACTCCTCCGTCCCCTCGGAAATTGTGCTGCCAGGCTCCGCAGCAGACGTTCTATTCCCGGACAGGCTGCTGTTCACGGTCAACCCAGGCGCTGCAGTTCCAGCATCGGCCAAAGTTTCCTTCAATCATTTCACCACAACTCGTACAGGGCGCGGGTAGTTGTTCATAACGTTTGTCGCGCTCATAGCCAGCAATTAAGTCAAGTGCTCTCTGTTCGTGCAGCGGTTCTGCAATCCAAACTGTGATCAAACCCGCCGCTGGCAACTCTCCCATCGCTCCCGATAGGTATTGCCCTTTCATCACAGCCTGCAAACCACCTGCGCGCAACTCGTCGAGCGCGAGTTGCCCATCAATAAGATTCTCTGCTTCGTAGACTAGCACCACAATTTTTCTGCCTCATCGACCTTTCGCATAAGTTCTCTGCCTGTTGGACTGGCTGCAATGGGTACTGCCACCATAACCGCAACTTAGTCACCTGCATTGACACAAACCGCAATCCCTTGTTGTAACACTATCGTGAATACCGCGCCATGAACTGCGCGGTAGAAGTACGCGTATCGACGACCCACGATGTTTAGTGCCCGCTCCTTTAGTTACAGATACGATCATTAAAGGCGCATTGTTGTTAGTTACTTTAACACCACGCTAATGAGCAGTAAAAACGGACCGCCAGAGCATGTTCGCATGATAGAAATGCTAGCGCACACGCCCGCAGTATTGGTGTGGTTCGCGTCGCTCAAGGGCACTCTGTTTCTTTCGATTCATTTTAAAACGGACAACGCGCCGAACAGCAGGGGGTTGCTTTGCTGTCACTCCTGATTTACCCGTGTTTAATCGGTTTTAGATTGATCGAGGAAACGGCGCGCCATAAATGGCGCAGGGAGCGCTGTCAGGCAGGGGCACCTGTTTGCGCGGCCACCTGGCACGATCACTCTCAAAATGTCGCAGGCACCCTGGGGTTGGCGCGGTTCGCGTCACTCACCGATACTCTATGTACGGCCGCAAAAGACTTTTTGCTTCGTTTTTTGTCTTCCTGAATCCAGGCTTTTCAAAAATGAAGCCCCCCGGCAGGGCACACCAGCAAAGTGCTGGCAGCGCGCCACACCATCCGCCAGGGCAGTTATTCGCTACGATTCCACAGGAATCTCATAGGGCAGATCAAGCAGCGTCACGGTCTGACCTGCGTCCTTTCCCACAGTTAACGGCTTTGTGGAAGCCTCGATTGCAAGCACCGCCAGCAGTCGTGTTTCACCGTTGCCATCTGACTGCGCATCTACCACCTTGCCTACTGCGCTGTTGCTGCCGTCGGTAAAAATTTCGGCACCTGGTGCTGGTGCATCACCGTCGACTGAGCCACGAAACATACGTCGCTTCAACTTACCGAGGTATTGCATTCGTGCCACCACTTCCTGTCCGGGGAAACACCCTTTTTTGAAGCTAACGCCATCGATGTGCTGAAGATTCAGCATTTGCAATACAAACGCTTCTGACGTGCCCTCGCCTATTGCCGGTACCCCGGCATCTACGTTTTGCAATCGCCAGCGAGCGTCACTACAGACCTGACAACCATCAGCAAGCGTCTGCCACAGGGTTTGCATCTTTGCGAACGGGCCAACCACTTCATAACGCGGAACATCAACATCGGGCAGAGCACCGCGCACGCGCGTGATCAACAATTCATCGCCTGTCGTTGAAGAATCCACTGCGGAAGGCAGTTCACCTGCCACCGCATGCAGCTTTTCGCTGGCGGCAGAACCCGAAACGCCAATAGCGACGTGTTCGGATAACACGTCAATTTGAACTTTGGCACGTAATACAAACATCCGCAGTCGCTTCACAACCGTATCAACCTGTGTCGCGGGCAGTTTGATCAAGAAACCGTCGGCCACACGGTACAGTCGAAACAACGCGAGTACTCTGCCCTTTGGCGTCGACCAGGTACTCAGCTGACTGCTTTGAAGTGTCAGCTTTGCCACGTCGTTCGAAAACTGCCCCTGAAGAAAACTCTCTGCATCTTCGCCAGTCACAAGCAACAGAGCATCTGCTGACAGATCACAGACTGTCTCTGCCGCTGCCGGTTGCTGATCTCCGGCAAAGATAAGCTCTGCTGAGGATTCGTTTGCCACAGAGCCGTCAGTAACCGACGCGCTGACTTCATCACTTGCGAGTAAAAATTTTGCCCAGTCTTTGTTCATTTCAATCCACTTTTACGAGGGGCGCCACGGAATTACTGCAGCCCTGGCAGCCGGTAACAGGTTGCATTGTAAAGACACAACAACCACCCGGTTCAATGTATAATGTTCAGTTTAATAAAACTGGTATGTTATGGGCATAGATTGTCATATCCAGATGCCCTTCCGAATACAAGTGTCAGCCTGTGCACAGCAATTTTCGGTTTACCAGCGCAAAACACTGCAATTCCGTGTGCCGAGCCTATCCGGCATGGCCAAATGCCCGTCAGAGTGTCATCCGGTTGACGTCCAGGATCAAAACCATGGTAGATAAATCAAAACACGCAGAGCGTGATTCAGATCACCAGGCGGAGCAGACTACCGCCGGTATTGCCGAGTCGGCTGAGTCAAATTCACCCGAGCCAATGCCAAAAGAGCCGCTGCCAAAAGAGTCAAAGCCCAAAGCGCCAATGCCGCAAGAGCCAATGCCGCAAGAGCACGGCGGGCCAAAAGGATTAGAACCAACCCGATATGGAGACTGGGAAAAAAATGGACGCTGCACAGATTTTTAATAACCGCTTTTCGCTAGCTGCATGCCGCTTTGTGGCCTTCAGCTAAACTGTCTGTCTACAGATCTGCGTAATTCTACTAAACGTACTCATCTAAAAACTAACTAAACCTCTCAGGAACCTCAATGGCCTGGAAAGATACGCGACCACTCTCGCCCCATCTGCAAATTTATAAACTACCACCAACAGCGCTTATGTCTGTGCTGCACCGTGGCACCGGTGTTGTGCTTAGCATAGGTACTGTGTTGCTGGTTATTGTGCTGGCAGCAGCGGCAGGCGGCCCTGATTCGTTTGAAAGTATCGGCGGACTTCTGCGCTCCTGGTTTGGCAAGCTGGTGCTTTTCGGATTTACTTTTGCGCTGTTCGCACATTTCTGCAACGGTATCCGCCACCTGATCTGGGATATGGGCTACGGCTTCGATGTCAGCAAGGCGACACGCGGTGCACAAATTTCTTTTCTGGCGGCGCTGGTCCTTACCGTCTTAACCTGGGTAGTGGCCTTCGCGGGCTGAGGAGAAAACTATGTCTGGCTCTTCACACGGTACCAGTCACTTCTGGGTACAACGACTCACTTCCATTGCACTGATACCGCTGGTCCTCTGGTTTTGTTTTTCTGTGGCCAGGTTGCCGCAAATGACACACGAGCAACTCACCGCCTGGCTGCAATCCCCGCTGAATGCAACGCTGATGATCCTGGTGGTCTCTGTTGGTCTGTATCACGGCAAACTGGGGCTGCAGGTGGTTATCGAAGACTATGTCTCTAATCTGAACCGGCGGTTCCTGATGATCACCATCGTCACCCTGCTGTGCGGCCTGTTCGCAGTACTGGGCGTTGTCTCTGTACTCAAAATTTCGCTGGGAGCGTAACCATGTCTTACAACGTGATTAAACACCAACACGACGTTGTCATTGTTGGCGCCGGCGGTGCCGGTTTGCGCGCAACGCTCGGCATGGCGACAGCCGGTTTGTCGACTGCCTGTGTCACCAAGGTATTCCCGACCCGCAGCCACACCGTCGCAGCACAGGGCGGTATGAGCGCGGCCCTGGGTAACATGGGTGAAGACCACTGGAAGTGGCATATGTACGACACCATCAAAGGCTCTGACTGGCTGGGTGACCAGGACGCCATCGAATACATGTGCCGCGAGGCCATACCTGCGGTTATAGAGCTCGAGCATTACGGTGTGCCATTTTCACGTACCGACGACGGCAAAATTTACCAGCGCCCTTTTGGCGGCATGACTACAAATTTTGGCGAGGGTACTGCCCAGCGCACCTGCGCTGCCGCCGACCGTACCGGCCACGCTATCTTGCATACGCTGTATCAACAGTCGCTCAAGCACAATGCGGAGTTCTTCATTGAATACTTCGCCACCGACCTGATCATGGACGACGGCGTCTGCCGCGGTGTCATGGCCTGGGATCTGGCAACCGGCGATTTGCACGAATTTCGCGGACATCAGGTGGTGCTGGCGACTGGCGGATGCGGCCGTACCTACTTTTCAGCAACGTCTGCGCACACCTGCACCGGCGACGGCAATGCCATGGTATTGCGGGCGGGCCTGCCACTGCAGGATATGGAATTTGTTCAGTTCCACCCAACCGGTATTTATGGCGCTGGCGTGCTGATCACCGAAGGGGTTCGCGGTGAAGGCGGCTATCTGACCAACTCTGAAGGCGAGCGTTTTATGGAGCGCTATGCACCCAACGCTAAAGACCTGGCCTCGCGTGATGTCGTCAGCCGCTCGATGACTCAGGAGATCAACGAAGGCCGCGGCGTAGGCGACGACAGTGACCATATCTTCCTGAATCTGATGCACCTGGGTCCTGAAGTGATCGACGAACGATTGCCGGGCATCTCGGAAAGCGCCAAGGTATTTGCCGGTGTGGATGTCACAAAAGCACCGATTCCGGTTATTCCAACGGTTCACTACAACATGGGCGGCATTCCAACCAACTATCGCGGCGAAGTTGTGACGCTGTGGGAAGGTGACCCCGACCACGTGGTACCCGGCTTAATGGCCATTGGCGAGGCAGCCTGCGTTTCTGTACACGGCGCCAATCGCCTCGGCTCCAACTCGCTGCTCGACATTGTAGTATTCGGACGCGCAGCCGCGTTGCGTGCAAAAGAACTGGTAACCGCCGGCAGCCCGCACAAAACGCTGTCAGACGACGTTACCGGCGCACTCATAGACCGACTCGACAAAATCAGACACTCCACCGGCGGCACCGGTGCTGCACAATTGCGCGACAAAATGCAGCGAACCATGCAGAGCCGGGCTGCGGTTTTCCGCACTGGCGAGACTATGTCAGCCGGCTGCGAGGAACTCAATGCCGTGGTCAAAGAGTGGAGCGATATTGGTGTCACTGACAAAGGAATGGTGTGGAATACTGACCTGGTTGAGACACTAGAGCTTGAGAATTTGCTGTGTCAGGCGCAAACCATTATGGAAGGCGCCAATATGCGTGAGGAATCACGCGGTGGCCACGCACGCGAAGATTTTACTGAACGCGACGACGAAAACTGGATGAAGCACACATTGGCCTGGGTTAAGGACGACAAAGTCTCATTCGATTTTCGCCCGGTGCACATGAACACGCTGACCGATGAAGCGGAAGTGGTGCCGCCGAAAAAACGCGTTTACTAGCTCGCTGATTTCTGTGCGAAGATTCTGCACAGGAATGCACACAGCGGTTATGGTTTCCCGTGCAAACAATCAAAGACTTTTTACGTAAGGCGGCGGGCATTGCCCACTGCCAGCCCGCAAGGAAATATTGAACATGGCTGAATTTACCCTGCCAGCTAATTCGATCGTCAAGAAAGGCAAGACTTTTGAAGCGCCTGCCGGTGCCAAAAACGTCCGCAATTTTTTGGTCTATCGCTACGACGCTACCACCGGCGACAATCCGTCTATCGATACCTATCAGATAGACACTGACGCCTGTGGCCCGATGATTCTAGACGCGTTAATCAAAATTAAATCGGAAGTCGACTCGACGCTGTCGTTTCGCCGCTCCTGCCGCGAAGGCATCTGTGGTTCCTGCGCCATGAATATTGACGGGTCTAATACACTGGCCTGCACCATGGCAATCGAAGACGTCGAAGGCGACATCAAAATTCACCCGTTACCGCATCAGCCAGTGGTTAAAGACCTGGTCTCGGACCTTGACAACTTTTACCGCCAATACGCGGCAGTTGAGCCGTGGATGCAATCAAACAGCAAGCCTGTTGGTGGCCGCGAACGACTGCAAAGCAAGGAAGACCGCGAAAAGCTCGACGGTCTGTATGAGTGCATCATGTGTGCATGTTGCTCAACCAGTTGCCCCAGCTACTGGTGGAACAGTGACAAGTACCTTGGCCCCGCAGCATTGCTGGCGGCCTACCGATGGATAGTCGACTCACGCGATGAGCAAACCGACGAACGACTCGACGCCCTGGACGACCCATTCAAGCTGTATCGCTGTCATACCATCATGAACTGCGCGACTGTGTGCCCGAAAGGCCTGAACCCGGCCAAGGCAATCGCTGATACCAAAAAAATGCTGGTACAAAAAAATCTCTGATTCCAATTCACCTGACGTAACCGCCGCAGCACCGCACAGAGCTCGCCTCAAATGGTTGTGCCGGCGTGGTATGAAAGAACTGGATACAGCGATGAACACCTATCTGGAGCATCACTACGATGCTTCGGACATCGCAGAACAGCAATTGTTCAGCGAGCTTCTGGAAGAGCAGGATCCACTCATCATGGGGTGGATCAATGACCCGGACTCAGCCACCCGATACCGGCCAATCATTCGAAAAATCCGCGATACCCTTATTACTCGCGCTTAAACCCTCGCGAGCTCAACTGCTCGTCTCCAGCGGCTGCCATATCGCTGCAGTTATCGCGATTTTCCTGTCGAATATTCCCCTGCTGGTACAAATCATCTTTGTAGCTGTTGTCGTAATCAGCCTTTGTTACAACTACCATCAGGATAACCGCTCGCAAGTACTGATATGGCGTGCTGGCAATCGCTGGGTAATCGAGTCGTCTGCACACTCATCTCAGGGTGTGACCGATAAAAAGGTTAACAACAGCAACAGTGGTCACGCAGCAACCCTTCACAGTATTGATTTTTTTTCCAGGTGGCTGGTGATAATAACCCTGCGGACAGAAGCCGGACGCAAAAAGAAGTTTGTTATCCCGTACGATGCACTGACAGAAAACACCTTCAGACTACTGCGTGTACGATTGCGAATCGAGGGATTCAGACTGCTTAATCCGGAAAAGCTCCCCTGAGCCAACGCACAACATCAGCGTAACAGGCGCAAAAGCGACCAAAACCTGATAATGCTTCTTGCACCACGGGACACAGCGCTCGTATCATCTGTTACGCAACCTTCTCAGCCAGGAGCACACACTTGCCCAATCCAATTTTGCTAGGCGTCAACGTCGATCACGTCGCTACTGTGCGCCAGGCGAGAGGTGTGAGATACCCTGATCCGGTGCATGCAGCGCTACAGGCAGAAATGGCCGGCGCTGATGGCATCACCATGCACCTGCGCGAGGATCGTCGCCATATTCAGGACGACGACGTTGAGCGTTTTGCAGCCTGCACACAAACCAAGCTGAATTTTGAAATGGCAGCCACCGAAGAGATGCTGGCCATTGCCCTTCGCATCAAGCCACTGGATGTTTGCGTGGTACCTGAAAAACGGGAGGAACTCACCACCGAAGGCGGATTAAACGTCGCCAACAATCTGAATGCACTGACCGAACTGTGTGTCGAGTTTAATAACAATGACATCAGAACCTCGCTTTTTATAGACCCGGACAAAACCCAGATTGATGCAACCGCCAAAGCAGGTGCACCATTTATAGAATTGCATACCGGTGCATACGCTGAAGCGAAAACAGTCTCTGAACAACAGCACGAACTGCAAAAAATTCAACAGGCGTCAACCTATGCAGCCTCACTTGGCCTTATTGTTAACGCGGGGCACGGCCTGACCCGCTTTAACGTTGCGCCCATCGCCGCCATCCCCGAAGTGCACGAACTCAACATCGGTCACTCACTGATTGCCGATGCGCTTTTTATGGGACTGCAACCTGCCATCAAACAACTGCGGCAACTGATGCTCGAAGCCCGCCAAATGCCGGCGTTGCAATGATTATTGGCACCGGTATCGACCTCGTTCATATACCCAGAATAGAGCAGGTTTTTGCCAAACGCGGAGACAGATTCGCGAGACACGTTCTACATGAAAAGGAGTACCCGGAATTTGAAAACACCCGGCACCCGGGACGCCTGCTTGCCAAAAGGTTCGCGGTCAAAGAAGCCGCAACCAAAGCACTGGGAACCGGTCAGGCACAGGATGTTTTGTTACGCCACTTTTATGTATTGCACAATGAACACGGCAAGCCCATTCTGCATGCAGATGATCAGGCAAAGTTACGCTGCGAGACACTGGGCATCAACGCAATGCATGTTTCCATTACAGATGAAGAGGAATACGCAATGGCAAGCGTTATCCTTGAAAAAATATAGCGCTACCGTCCGCTTACACAAATATGACCAATCTAACTGATCGCAGCCCGTTCCACAGCATTGGCGGAGAAGCCGGCGTTCGAACCCTGGTAGATCGCTTCTACGATCTGATGGACGACCGAACGGAAGCCGAGACCATTCGAGCAATGCATCCTGCAAGCCTGCAGGGATCAAGACAAAATCTATACGAATTCCTATGTGGATTTCTCGGCGGACCGCCTTTGTATATAGAAAAGCATGGCCATCCAAGACTTCGAATGCGACATGCTGCCTTCGCCATTGACGAATCAGCCCGCGACAACTGGATTGCGTGCATGAATCAGGCGCTGGAGGAGCAGGTAGAGGATAAGATAATGTTAATGCAGTTAAAGAGTAGTTTTTACAGGACTGCGCATCACTTAATTAATGTTGGAGAGTAGCCATGTGCAGGCGCCCCCCTGCACGGCTCTCGTCAGGCGTACTGAGCTAACCCATTCCCCAGCGACCAATCCTCGGTCGCCACCTCAATAAGGCTTATAACCACATCCTCGGGGCGAACGCCGGGATCTTCTTTTAGCCTGTTCGCAATCGCCGCATAGAGCGCTTTCTTTTTCTCTGTCGACCGACCGGCATTTAAGGTAATTTGGATAAACACGACATCCTCGGATCGATCGATATCAGCATAGCTGCCGCTATTGTTGAAATTCTCGGGCTCCAGTTCTGTAATAGTCGCAAAGCGATCATTCTCGGGTATGGCAATGGACTCACGCATGGCGAGGTAGATCTGCTCCATTAACGCTCGACGATACTCCGGGGGCTTCCCCTTCTTTAGCGAAATCTGAGTGAATGGCATGATGGGCTCATTATGGTTAAACCGACTGTTCACACGACTCTAACACCTGTGCTCAATACCGCCAATAATATCCGTATGAGACAAGAGAGCGTAGCCAGGCGTTACTGATATCTACTGAAACTGCCACAATATCATTTAAGCGAGTACACGATGACAAGTAACGGGAGCTTTCCAACGATACCCGAGGCTACGGCGAGTCGTGCCACGCAGGAGATCTACGCTGACATAAGATCAACGATGGGAGTGGCACTGGTGAATCTGGTATGGCGCCACCTCGCGGTGACACCGACAGTACTGCAATGGTCGTGGCATGCACTCAAACCACACTACGCCAGTGGCGCCGTGCCCGCCGCTGCCTGGCTATTGCGAGAGGCACTCGAAACACCAGTATTACCAGCATTTAGCCGTGAAGAACGTGGGCAACTCACTCACGAGATGGCCGCAGCTGATGAGATTGATGCAGTGTTTGGCACGTACGAACGAGGTAACGCCCAAAACCTGGTGGCGATGTGTTACTTGAGAGACTGTCTAACAACTACTGAACACCGATCAACAGTTGCAACAGAACTTAGTGCAAAGGAAAAGGCTGCCGAGCAGTCTGACAAGGTTACCAGAGCGATTCCTCCGCTGCCGCGCTGGGAATCCCTCAGCACAGAAATTCAAAACACCATTACTGCAATGACCAGCGTATGGGTGCCAGCTGATTACCCTGGTATTACACCCAGTGTATTCCGCCATATCTCATACTGGCCAACCCTTTTGTTGTTTTATGAGCAACGCCTTAAAGCGCTGCAAAACTCCGATGCCAATTCAATTTCAGTAACCAGCGAGAGGGCAATCGAACACGCAAACCGGCAAGCCCTGCAATTGGAAGTAGCGCCCCAAAATCTACCCACGCTGTCGACTGAAGATCAGCAATGGCTAAAACAGGCACTCGACTTGTTTATTCACGGAATGATTTCCCGAGGCGTCGTGATAGTACCTGCGATGCGGGCTTTACTGGCACATGCAGTCGCGCGCAAACAATAACACGACAGACGCGCCGAATGATCTGCACACAAGTGTCACAAGTGGCAGGTTATTCGACGACAGCCCGCCTTTCGCAGTTTCTAGGTTAAATTTCCTGGCGCATCAGCAACGAGGCGGTGAAGCAGCGTTGAAAGTTGCTCCAGTTCATCCGCCGACCATCGATCCTGAAATAGATAGGCCGCTTGCTTTGTAAATGTTGCACGAGCCTCGGTTACCTTTTTCAATCCGGCCTTGGTTAACACCACAAATGCCAGCCTTGCATCTCTTTCGTCTGACTCTCTCGACACGAGGCCCAGCTTTTCCATGGGGGCGGCCATTCTGGTAACCGTGGATGCGCTTAAATGCATACGTTTGGCGAGCTCTACCCTGGGCAATCGGTGCAGAGTGGCCCGCTCCAGCTGCATCAACAGGAAGAACTCACTAACCGAAAGCCCGTGTACGGAGGAGAACTCCCCGGATAAGCGGGCT
>CALGNZ010000073.1 GCA_937957915.1 uncultured Granulosicoccaceae bacterium
CGTAGGCTTTAAAGTCCCCGCCCATCGCTTCTGCCTGAACTTTTGTCAGTGCCGCTGTCAACGTCGTCTTTCCGTGGTCTACATGACCTATCGTGCCTACGTTTACGTGCGGTTTCGTTCGCTCAAATTTTTCCTTCGACATTACCAATGACCCTGAAAGTTTGTTGGTCTAATGAATCTACTGACTAAAAAGCTGTTTACAACGCCAGCTCGTGTTTGTAACCTCGTTGTGCTCCCGTTCAAACGAGAACCTAACGTTTGCTCTGGAGCCCATGATCGGAATTGAACCGATGACCTCTTCCTTACCAAGGAAGTGCTCTACCCCTGAGCTACATGGGCAAAATCATGGACAAACCTGCCAAACCCTGCAACGGCACTTGCCCTGTACATAACGCAACCACAACCTGACGCCGCAACCTGCTAAACGCACAACCCGCACAAAAGAGTTGTGATCACAGCCTGCAACACAGGAAGTGGCCAGGGATTGGAGCGGGTGATGGGAATCGAACCCACGTTATCAGCTTGGAAGGCTGGAGTTCTACCATTGAACTACACCCGCTTGAAAAGCGACAGTGACCGCCAGCAACCCAACCTCTGTTGCCAATGGCCATTGAAACTCTTACCGACCTGTAATAACAAATTCGATCAACGATCAAAATTGCCAACCCACAGGACGAACAAAACATTGGTGGAGGGAGGAGGATTCGAACCTCCGAAGCATATGCAGCAGATTTACAGTCTGCCCCCTTTGACCGCTCGGGAATCCCTCCACACAAGAGCGGAATTATGGTTGCTTACTGAGCCGCTGTCAACACCAAGCGGAACTTACCTTGCATGGCAAAAAACAAAGCCACTACAGTTACTGACATCAGCAGTCTGTGCGAAGAACTTCTACTACCGCAAACCCGCCCTGCCAGTGCGTGTTAACCGATCATGTCCGCGGCATATTGATTAGTGCAATAAGATTTGACTCAGGAATTCCTGTGTTCTCGGTGATTGAGGATTATTGAAGAATTCCTCAGGCTCATTCTGTTCGATAATTTCACCTTCATCCATGAATATCACCCGATTTGCAACTGTTTTTGCAAAACCCATTTCGTGCGTTACACAGATCATGGTCATGCCATCGCGCGCCAACTCAACCATAACATCAAGCACCTCCTTAATCATTTCAGGATCAAGCGCAGAAGTCGGCTCATCAAACAACATGATTTTCGGATTCATACACAAGCTGCGAGCAATGGCAACGCGCTGTTGTTGACCACCGGACAACTGACCGGGATACTTGTCCGCCTGCTCGGGTATCTTTACGCGCTCGAGGTACTTGCGAGCTACCTGCTCGGCCTCAGCCTTGGGCATTTTCCTGACCCAGATGGGCGCCAGTGTGCAGTTTTCAAGCACGGTTAAATGCGGAAAGAGATTGAAGTGCTGGAACACCATGCCAACCTCACGGCGAATCTGTTCGATCTGCTTCAGGTCGCTGGTAAGCTCGGTACCGTCAACCCAGATTTCGCCTTTCTGATGCTCTTCAAGCCGGTTGATGCAGCGAATCAACGTCGATTTGCCAGATCCCGACGGGCCACAGACAACAATTCTTTCACCCGCATTTACGGTCAAATTGATATCTTTTAGCACGTGGAACTGACCGTACCATTTGTGCATCTGCTGTATGCGAATCATCTGTTGGTCAGAAACGGCCAGTTGCGCGGCTAATTCGGTTTTATCATTCATAGTCGGGGAGCCCTAGTCTTCGCGATGGCCAGTATGAAGTTTATTTTCCAGATAAATCGAGTATCGGGACATGCTGAAACAACAAATAAAGAAAAATATCGCAATGAATACATAAACTTCAGTGGACAGGCCCTGCCACTTGGTGTCAGATAAAGATGCCCGACCAATACCCAAGGGATCAAGTAGCCCGATAATTACAACAAGCGTGGTGTCTTTGAACAAACCGATAAAGGTATTAACGATACCGGGAATTGATATTTTCAACGCCTGCGGCAGTACGATCAGCCTCATAGACTGCCAGTACCTCAACCCCATCGCATCTGCCGCTTCTGTCTGACCTTTGGGAATCGCCTGCAAACCGCCACGTACCACTTCAGCAAGATAGGCAGCTGAAAACAGCACTACCATAATGAGCACTCGCAACAGCAAATCGAAATTGGAGCCAGGTGGCAGAAAGTAATTCAGCATGGTCGAAGCGACAAACAGCAGCGCTATCAAAGGCACGCCGCGGATAAATTCAATAAACCCGGTGCACACCCAACGGATAATATGCAGATCTGACTGCCGCCCAAGCGCCAACAGTATTCCGAGTGGCAGCGACACCACAATACCGGTCACCCCAATCACCATAGTCAGCATGAAGCCACCAAACTGATCCGTATCGACAATCGTCAGCAGGTGGTCAGACGAAAAGCCGAAATTCGTACCACCAACAAAATGCCACAGCGCTGCCAGCGCAAAAAAGCCTGTCGCCCACTGCCGCCTTAACTTCCCTGCCATTCCTCGATGGAACAGCGGAACCATTGTCAGCCCGATGAGCAACAGGGTTATTAGCGTACGCATTACATTACCGAGCCCGCCGATACCAATATCGACATCGGTCGAAAAGAAGATATTCTGCAAACCGATCAACAGGAAAGCCCATACCGCCAGGAGCACGTAGGTCAACCCGCCGGTATCTGCCCCGTCGGCATCATCAATGGGTGAAAAATACACCACCGGTACAACCACCAGCGCGAACAAAATACCGTAGGCTGCGATGCTGCCATTGCCACCGATTAGCAACCAGAAGGCAATAAATGGAAAGGCCGCTGCAAAATACAGCCACTTTTTCCGGTTCGGCGCGCCGTCCCACAGAATTGGAACGCAGGCAGCGACAAAAAGCGCAAAGCACAACACCACTCGCCATCGTTCATCGTGCGGGTAGAACCCGTAAGTAAATTGACCCAGTCGCTTACCAATAAACCCCCAGCAGGCGCCACTGCCCAGCTCACGACAGTGATCTCGCGAATCGGCAACAAATACAGAATCGATCATCAGCCAGCCAAAAAGCGGCGGCAGCAGCAGGTACAGAAAATACGCTGTCAGCAGCGTCAAAATGACGTTGAATGGCGAAGAAAACAGATTTTTGTGCATCCAGTACAACACCCCGCTTTGACCTATCGGGGGTTTCTGGTCAGGATGCTCGCCAGGCGGATAAGCGCGTGTCGCTGTTTCCATTTTATCTCTCCACCAGCGCAAGACGGTTGTTGTACCAATTCATCACAGAAGAAATAACCAGCGAGAAGGTCAAATAGAGCCCGAGCACTATCAACATGCACTCCATCTCGCGGCCTGTCTGATTTAGCGAGATTCCGCCGATCGTCGCGACGATATCCATGTAGCCAATCGCGATAGCCAGCGACGAGTTCTTCGTGATGTTGAGATATTGACTGTTCAGCGGCGGAATAATCACGCGCATCGCCTGTGGAATCACTACCAGGTTCAACGTTCTTTTACGCGGCAAACCAAGCGCCAGCGCCGCCTCGGTTTGCCCCTTGTTCACCGCCTCAATGCCTGACCTTACGTTCTCGGCAATAAACGCCGCCGTATATAAAGATAACGCCAGCCATAGCGATAAAAATTCAGGCCGCAAGGCCATTCCCCCCTTAAAATTGAAACCCTTTAAGGCAGGAATGTCCCACGCCAACGGCATACCAGTGAGCAAAAATGCCACGATTGGCACGCCAACAATTGACCCTAACATGACCCAGAATACCGGCGATTGCTCTCCGGTGGCCGCTTGCTTGATACGAGCCATGCGCCTGTACCAAAAGGCGTAAACCACACCAATCACGAACGCCGCCAGCACCAGCCAGAACAAGGGCTCCATAATTGGCTTCGGCACAAAGAAACCGCGGTTGGTAAAGAAAAAGCTGTCCGCCACATCGATCGCCTGCCTTGTTTTCGGCAGCGAATGAACCAGAATGCCGTGCACCAGTAAAATATGCACCAGCACAGGCACATTGCGCACAAACTCGATGTAACAGTACGCAAGCCGGTTAACAATCCAGTTCGGCGACAGCCGCAATACACCGAGGATAAAGCCGAGGATACTGGCGAGAATAATTCCACAGACCGCAACCAGCAGTGTATTCAGGATTCCAACGACCGCTGCTCGAAGGTGGGTGCTTTGTGAGTTGTACTCAACCAGTCTTTGGTTGATATCGTAGCCTGCTTCCTGCTGCAGAAAGCCAAACCCAAAGGGCTTGCCGAGCTTTTGGAAATTCTCAACAACATTGCCTGCCAGATACAAAACGACCGCACAGATGGCGAGTGTGGCGAGCAACTGGATTACCAGCCCCCGAGTTCGCTTGTCCGTCCAGATTTTACCGATAGAGAAACTCTGCCGGGGAGGCGCTTGGTAATCTATTGATTGCGACACGTAAGTGGCCTGCGCGAGGTGAAAATGATTGAGTTATAGCAACAAGGGCGCAAAAGCGCCCTTGCTCACCAACACTCTGCGCCTAGCGGAAAGGAGGCGAATAGAGTATCCCGCCGTTAGTCCACAGATCATTCACACCGCGCTCGATACCAATTGGGGTTTCTTTTCCAATGAACTGCTCAAACACCTCACCGTAGTTACCCACCATCTTGATCGCACGCCACGCCCAGGCTTTATCGAGACCAATCATCGCACCCAGATCACCCTCGCTGCCGAGCAGGCGATTGATTTCAGGGTTGTCTGTGCCAGTTGCCATTTTGTCGACGTTTTCTGACGTTACACCGAGCTCTTCCGCAGTGATCATCGCATTCAGCGTCCAGCGGATGATGTCTGCCCATTCACTGTCACCGTGACGTACCAGCGGTCCAAGTGGCTCTTTTGAAATTATTTCTGGCAGCACTACGTGAGCCGACGGATCTTCCAACGCTGACCTTGTGGATGCGAGGCCCGAGGCATCAGTTGTATAAACATCACAGCGACCCGCGACATAGTTGGTTCTTGCTTCATCGTTTGTTTCGATTGGGACTGCTTCATATGAAATGTTATTCGTACGAAAGTAGTCGGCAAGGTTCAATTCAGTCGTAGTGCCGGTTTGAATACAAACTGAAGCGCCATCAAGATCCTTGGCACTGGAGACACCCAGCTCAGCTGGAACCATGAACCCCTGACCGTCGTAGTAATTGATTCCAACGAAATCAAGTTTCAGATCGGTATCACGACTAAAGGTCCAGGTGGTGTTGCGAGCGAGCACATCGACTTCACCGGAGGAAAGTGCGGTGAAACGGGTTTTACCCGTCGTTGTGGTGTATTTTACTTTTTCTGTGTCACCAAAAATTGCGGCTGCGACAGCTTTACAAACGGCTGGGTCGAAACCCTGCCAGTTACCCGCATCATCAGTAAAGGCAAAACCTGGAAAGCCTGTTGAAATACCACATTGCAGGAAGCCTTTTGACTTAACATCGTCAAGAGTACCGGCGGATGCTCCGGCGCTGGCAATTAAGCCCGCGGCAGCAGCGGACAAGGCAAATTTGGATAGAGTCTTCACAGATCCATTCTCCGTTAAAATGTTTTTTTTTCAGTTACGTGCTGTCACCTCGCTGTTGCGTCCTGCTGGCGTTGGGAATGCACAATCGTGTCTAGTTGACCATAAAACCGTAACATACCTGACACCCTCGTCCAAGCAGCATTGACTCTCAACGTAAGCCGACGCCGACTTGGAACAAGCTGCGCCTGAAGTGTGTCCAATTGTTACGAAACATGGAAACATTCTGAAACACTGGCGCAGTATTTGAACAGTTAGTACCATTCGGACATGGATCTGTCACTGAATCAGTCTCAAGGTAGATGAAAAGATTTCTCCCCCCTTTTATTTTTTGCGCTTTGCTCTGGCTATTGTGGAGCGGTATGTTTCAGCCGCTGATGCTTGCCTTTGGCCTGTCCTCTTGTCTGCTCGTTGCATGGATCGTCTCCAGACTACAGGTTACCGATAGCAAAGAGCCTACACTCGCCATCCTCGCACGGCTGTTGACTTATATACCCTGGCTCGTCAAAGAAATCGTCATTTCAAATATTGATGTGGCGAAACGTATCTGGCAAAAAGACATGCCAATTTCGCCAACTATTACCACCGTTCAGGCGTCGCAAAAGACTGCATTGGGCCTGGTACTTCACGCCAATTCCATTACTTTGACACCGGGTACACTCTCTATCGATGTTGACGATGGTGCCATTGAGGTACACGCACTGGCTGCCGAATCTCTGGGCCCTCTTCATGAGGGCGAGATGGATCGTCGAGTCACAAAACTGGAGGGGCGCAACTGATGTTCACTATCGCAATGATTGCAGTCATGATCACCATGCTGATGGCCCTGATCCGCGCATTTCTAGGCCCAACCATCTACGACCGGATTCTGGCGATCAATTTTGCCGGCAGCACTACAGTACTGTTCATCGCCGTACTCGGGTTTTTGATGGGTCGACCTGAATTTCTCGATATAGCGCTCGCCTATGCGCTGATCAATTTCATCGGCACCATCGCGATACTTAAATTTTTCAAATACGGCAACCTTGGCGTAGACATTCCTGACAATCAAGCCTCCAGTCAAACCGCGGCCGATCAAACCTCGGGGCCTCAGCAATGAGTATGGCTCTCGACATAGTCAGCCTCATCTTATTATGCGCGGGTAGCTTTTTCTGCATTACCGCAGGTGTCGGTCTGATGCGAATGCCAGACTTTTATACTCGCGCTCACGCCGCAAGTATTCTCGACAGCATGGGCGCAGGCCTGATCATTCTGGGGCTGACGCTGCAGGCACCCAGTTATCTGGTGGCGATCAAATTGCTGTTTACTTTTTTCTTTCTGATGATTACCGGACTCGCCGCCATTCACGCGCTTGCACAGAGTGTCAATGTTGCCGGAGTGAACCCGAAACTTGCGAACATTGTGCAACGTCTGCATAAAAACCTGAACGATGGCAGAACTCGATCGATCACGGGTGCCGTCACCGACGGTGACAACTCCCCCACCGACAGTGATAACAATCGAGGAGACGGAAAGTAATGGAATTTCTGATCAATTCATTGTTGTTACTGATGCTGGTTGCCACGGTCTTTGCGATCGTGCGTTTAAAGCGCCTGATGATTGGCGTAATGCTAATGGGGTTTTTCAGCTTACTCAGCGCCAACATTTTTATGGTGCTCGACGCAGTCGATGTTGCATTCACTGAAGCTGCGGTGGGTGCGGGCGTGTCGACAATATTCTTTTTAGCGGCACTGGCAATCGTTGGCCGCACCAGCAAGCCCCAAAATGCAACCCGCACCTTTGTTCCTTTGGCTGCGGTTATCATCACAGGCGCACTACTGGTCTATGCATCGTTTGATATGCCCTACTTCGGCAGTCATGACGCACCGGCTCACAACCATGTAGTCCCGCGCTACCTTAATGACTCCCCCAACGAAGTAGGCCCACCGAATATTGTTACCTCCGTGCTGGCCAGCTACCGTGGCTACGATACACTCGGCGAGGTTGGCGTAGTGTTCACGGCATTTATTGGTGTGTTTTTATTACTGGGCGCCGGCACACGCAAGTCTGGTGTTGAACGACCGGCACCGCCAAATGTACAGGCAGAGTCAATGCGCCAGAAAGTGGTACTGCGAGAAGTGTCTGATCTGCTTATCGCTCCGGTACTGATATTCGCGCTCTACGTGCAATGGCACGGAGACTTTGGACCAGGAGGCGGCTTTCAGGCAGGCGTTATATTCGCCAGTGGTGTCATTTTGTACGCTCTGATCTACGGCATCGTGCCCGCACAAAAGGTTTTCCCTCCACGCAAGCTTGCCTATTTCCCGGGCATTGGATTTTTACTCTATGCACTGGTTGGTGTCGTCAGTATGATGCGCGGTGGAAATTTCCTGGATTACGGAGTTCTTGTGCATGATCCGCTACATGGTCAGCACTACGGCATTCTGATTATTGAACTCGGCGTTGGTATTACCGTAGCTGCCGTCATGATAAACATCTTTTTCTCACTCTCTGAGCGCTCACTCTAGCCCGACTGTCAGTACGTGTCGGGTAACTACAATCAAGCGCATCCGAACCTGGCTACAACGCCGGGTTCAGGGCTCAGAGTTCGTACACAGGCACAGGAAATAAACACTTGTGATTGCCGGATTATTTAATTACTGGATAGTGATAGTGCTGATGATGGCGGGTTTGTACATCGTCATGTCTAGCGGCCATCTGGTTAAAAAAATCGTTGGACTAAACATTTTTCAGACAGCGGTTTTTATCCTGTTTATATCAATGGGGAAAATTGCAGGCGGAACCGCACCGATCATTGATTCAGCGATAACGTTATACAGTAATCCTCTCACGCACGTCTTGATACTGACAGCGATCGTTGTCGGTGTAGCAACGACTGCACTGGGACTGGCCATCGCCGTACGTATACACGAAGCCTACGATACGGTTGAAGAAGACGAAATAACCGCTATGGATGCACAAAGCCTACACGAAGAAAACACCGCAAGCCTTGCGGCAGAATCTGACAAATGATTGAACAGTTACCCGCCATACAGCTCCTGCTGACGCTACTGGCAGCACCGATATGCTCAATGCTGCGCAATGGCGATCACGCATGGCGCCTCGCTACTGCTGCGACCTGGTTATCAACGGTCGTGGCCATTATGCTTTTGATCCAGGTTTGGGATGGCGGAGTCATCAGCTATCAGATGGGTGGCTGGCCACCGCCATGGGGAATAGAAGTACGAATCGATGAACTCAACGCCCTCGTTCTGCTGTTAGTTACTTTGTTTGGCAGTCTGGTGATCACTGCTCTAAGAGAGTCATTAAGAGGTGTCATGAGACACCAGCGACAAAGCCTTTACTACACTACGTTTCTATTGTGTTTCGCCGCTCTGATCGGCATAACCATAACCGCCGACGCATTTAACGTATTCGTCTTTCTTGAAGTATCTTCGCTATCAACCTACGCATTGATCGCCCGAGGCCGTGACCGCAGAGCACTGACCGCATCGTTTCGCTACCTGATCATGGGCACCATTGGCGCTACCTTTATTCTTATCGCTATTGGCTTTTTGTATATGGTCACCGGCACACTGAATATGCAGGATCTATCCGAAAGACTGCCCGCCCACTGGGACAATCGCGTCATCCAGGCTTCACTGGCATTCTTTACTGTCGGCATAGCATTGAAAGTTGCGGTGTTCCCGCTCCACTACTGGCTGCCTAACGCCTACACATATGCACCAAAAGCGACCACCGCTTTTCTTGCGGCAACGGCAACCAAAGTTTCATTGTATGTGATGATTCGATTCCTGTTCGATGTGTACGGTATCGAGTTCGCTTTTGAAAAAATGCAGCTCAGCACTATTCTTGTGCCGCTTAGTATTGCCGGCATCCTGATCGCCTCGCTGGTTGCAATTTTTCAGAACGATGCAAAACGCCTGCTGGCGTGGTCGAGTGTCGCGCAACTAAGCTATATGGTACTAGGCCTCGCGCTACTGAATGCCTCCGGAATAACCGCTGCAATTTCGCATATGTTTAATCACGCGATGATGAAAGCCGGACTGTTTCTGGCACTGGCAGCGATGATCTATCGGGTTAACTCCAGCAAACTGCACGATCTCGCAGGCATCGGCCGCACTATGCCGTTGACAACAGGCGCTTTTGCAGTAATGGGCGTGGGGTTAATCGGCGTGCCGATGACTGCAGGGTTTGTCAGCAAGTGGTATTTAATCAGCGGTACGCTCGACAAGGGCTGGCTGCCACTGGCAGCACTACTCATCGTCTCTTCACTCATGGCAGTGGTCTACATCGGGAAAATCATCGATGTCGCCTATTTTAAACCTGCCCCTCCACAACATGCAGATGTCAGGGAAGCACCGTTGTCCATGTTAATACCGTGCTGGATCTTCGCACTCTTAACCATCTATTTTGGATTGGATACGCGCATCACCGCGGGGCTCGCCGGACGTGTCGCCCAATCTTATCTGGGGGTAAGCTAGTGGACCTTCAATTCAATGATCTGCTGCACTCTGAATCCACAATTATCGGATGGAAGTACCAATAGTGACTGATTCAACCCTATTACTACTGGCACTGCTCGTCCCGTTGGCGGGTGGTCTATTACTCACGCTGCAGTCTAACTCGCCTAATACTCGCGATGTTATAAGCCTGGTCACAGCTACCCTGCTGTTCCTTATTGTGTTGTCGTTGTATCCGGCAGTCCTGAGTGGCGACACCCCATCGATCGTACTGGCCGAACCCATTAAAGGCTTGTCCTTCAGCCTGGAAGCAGAACCACTCGGCTTACTGTTTGCCACCATCGCCTCGGGCTTGTGGATACTGACGACGCTGTACGGCATGGGCTATATGCGCGGTAACAATGAAACCAATCAGACCCGGTTTTTCTTCTGCTTCGCTATCTCTATATCAGCAGCAATGGGTATCGCGTTTGCCGGCAACCTGATGACGTTGTTTGTGTTTTATGAAATGCTAACACTGGCTACGTACCCGCTGGTGACGCACAAGGGCAATGAGGACGCCAGACGCGGTGGCCGTATTTATCTCGGCATACTGATGTTCACTTCAATTGGCTTTTTGCTGTTTGCCACCCTGTGGACGTTCAACCTTGCAGGCACACTGGATTTTCAGCCTGGCGGCATACTGCGCGAACATGTTGGCCCAGGCACCGCGATGATACTGCTGACGTTATTTGCTTTTGGTACCGGCAAAGCTGCGTTGATGCCCTTTCACAGATGGTTGCCCGCGGCAATGGTTGCACCGACACCGGTCAGTGCTTTGTTACACGCAGTGGCGGTCGTCAAGGCCGGCGTTTTCACTATTCTAAAAATCACCATATACATATTTGGTATTGACCTGATAGCAGACACCGGTGCAGGCACAATTGTTATGTGGGTTGCTACGTTTACGCTGGTCGTAGCATCTATTGTTGCACTTACCAAAGACAACCTGAAAGCGCGCCTGGCCTATTCGACGGTGGGCCAGCTTAGCTATGTCATCGTTGGTGCCATGCTCGCTAACGCTGCCGGTATCATCGGCGCAACCATGCAAATAGCCATGCATGCGATGGGAAAAATCACCCTGTTCTTTTGTGCCGGCGCCATTTATGTCGCCACCCATAAAACCGAAATCAGTGACATGCGCGGCCTCGGCTACCGAATGCCCTTTACCTTCGCTGCCTTTTTTATCGGATCACTGAGCATTATCGGTCTGCCACCGCTTGGTGGTTCGTGGGCCAAGTGGCACCTGCTAATGGGGTCGATCGAAGCGACGCAGTGGATAATTGTCGCCGCGCTGTTGGTGAGCTCACTATTGAATATCGCCTACCTGATACCGGTTGCCGCGCGCGCTTTTTACATGGCGCCTGATTCGCCCGACAAGGGTCCGACAACTATCGCGGAAGCGCCACTGCTTTGTGTAGTGCCACTGTGCATTACCGCTGCCGGATCAGTATTGCTCTTCTTTTTTGGAGACTCACTCAATCAGCTTATTAGCCTGATTCCACTTAGAGCGACACAACCATGAGTCAACCCGGATCTGACAACCCGACTGATCAACCTGGCGCTGACAAAGCCCGTGATCAAAGCATCCGCGATGAAAAGAAATGGTGGCTGGACAGTCCCGCCAACATCAAGCTCATCGTGTGGGCTTTAGCCATTGTCTGTGTACTGCTGTTTCTTGCTGATTTCTTCTATCACAAACACGGTCATTTCGATTTTGAACAATGGCCGGGGTTTTATGCATGGTACGGATTTCTGAGTTACTGCACCATCGTGTTAACCGCGAAACAGATCCGCAAACTGATCGGTCGCGATGAATCCTTCTATGAAAAAGAAGACTCTGACACCAACAACGAATTAGACAATGAGTAGTCTCAATCCAGCAATTTTATTTGTCATCGGTGCACTACTGCTGCCTTTGATGCCCGCCAATGCCCGTCGCTACGTGGCATTGCTGATACCACTCATCGGTATGGCGCTGGTGCTGCTGACACCCAATGGCAGCTACGGAAATATCACATTATTTGGCCTGGAGTTAACCACCTACAGGCTCGACAAGCTGGCGTTCGTGTGGGCATTGATATTTCACATCGCGGCATTTATCGGTGCGCTCTACGCTTTTCATTTAAAAGATACCGTTCAACAGACTGCCGCGTTAATGTACCAGGGCGCCGCCATCGGTGCCGTGCTCGCAGGTGACTTACTCACACTGTTTATATGGTGGGAGCTAACCGCGATCGCCTCGGTATTTTTGATCTGGGCCAGACGCACAGACCGCGCTTACCGAGTCGGCATGCGCTACCTGATCATTCAAGTCGGCTCCGGTGTAATACTGCTTACCGGTGTACTGTTTTACTATCACGACACCAGCTCACTGGCATTCGGTCATCTGGGACTGGGCACCACGGCAACGCTGCTGATATTTATCGCCTTCGGTATTAAGTGCGCCTTTCCGCTCATGCACAACTGGCTGCAGGATGCCTACCCGGAAGCAACGATAACCGGCACCGTTATACTGTCTGCTTTTACAACCAAGCTGGCAGTCTATGCGCTAGCTCGAGGCTATGCAGGAACGGAAATACTGATCTGGATCGGCGCCATCATGACCGCGTTCCCGATTTTCTTTGCGGTTATCGAAAACGATTTGCGCAAAGTGCTTTCATACAGCCTGAACAACCAATTGGGATTTATGGTCGTGGGTGTTGGCATCGGCACCGAGCTGGCATTAAACGGCACCGCCGCTCACGCCTTCAGTCACATACTGTATAAAGCGCTACTGTTTATGGCGATGGGGGCTGTGCTTTACCGAGTAAAAACCATTAAGGCATCGGAACTCGGCGGGCTCTACAAATCGATGCCCTGGACCACCGTTTTTTGCATCATCGGCTCAATGTCGATCTCCGCCTTCCCTCTATTTTCCGGTTTCATATCGAAGTCGATGATTTTGACGGCGGCCGCGGCTGAGCACTACACCTGGGTCTGGCTGGTGTTGTTGCTGGCGTCAGCCGGTGTGATGGATCACTCGGGTATTAAAATACCGTTCTTTGCATTCTTTGCCCACGACAGTGGTAAACGTTGCGAGGAAGCACCAGCGCACATGCTTTGGGCCATGGGTATCGCTGCGTTTCTATGTATCGCGATCGGCGTATATCCGGATGCACTGTACTCGATTCTGCCTTATCCGGTGGACTACTCGCCGTACACAGCCACACACGTAATAACGCAGTTGCAGTTGCTGATGTTCTCGGCACTCGCATTTGCTGTGCTGTTCATCTCCGGGCTCTACCCGCCTGAGATAAAATCGGTGAATCTGGATACTGACTGGTTCTACCGGCGGGCGGCAGTAAAGGTCATGACGCCGATAGCAGCAATGGTTGCCACAGCAAGCAATGGCCTGTTTGCCAGCGTTGGCAAAGTTTCCAGTGGGAGTATCAGTGGCATAAACAGCCTGTTCGGCCCGCAGGCATGGTTGTCACGAACGCTCGACTCAACAGGAATGGTGGCACTGGTTATCGGTGCACTATTGATTTTTCTGGGCTTTTACCTGTTTTGATATAGCCGGAACCACTCGGCTGATCAGCAAGAGCACTGATCCGCAGGAGCACTTGCTCCTTCAGAGTACGCAGCGTCTGCTGCCTGCTCTGATCCGACTTCACAAGTTTAACACGGCCACCTGTCGGATCTACTCGGCCAATACAGCCAACAGCCATTGCCCATCACGGTCGCTGGCCCAAGACTGAATCGCCGTACACAGCCGCCTGATACCTTAGCATTCAGGCACTTGTTACCCAGATTCCCCGCCGCTTCCCCAAAAGTTAACAAAAATACACCCTGCATAACCAGCAAGTAATCCTTACAGGCAGCGATCACTGGCCTCTTTGATATATATTCGTGTCAGCTTTTTGATACAAGCTGTTCTTTTTTTGCGTCAATCTTAAAACAAGAAGAAATAAGGCGCCTGACTACCCTCAATCGGAGTGACACAATGACAACAAGAATTTTCGCCAAAACTGCAGTCGCAGTGGCGATTGGCTGCACACCTGCATTTGTGGGTGCCGTACAGCTTGAAGACTACCTGGTAGCCAATTCCTCTTATGAAGAAGCGTTCTTCAACGCCACCTTTAATGCCGGCGATAGCGCCAGGAACGAGCAAACTGCTTACGATTTCAACATGAACACCAGGTTCCAAAAAACGTTTAGCACGTTACCCAGATCGTGGAGCTATACGCTGGCGGGCTTCGCCACTGCCGTTCAGTTTGGCACTACCCCGACACAGGAAGTGGTCGATGAGAATGGTGACCCGGTCGAAGACGCAGATGGCAACCGTCAGTTCATCGATCTGCCAGACAGCTCTGAAGACTACGGACTGAGCGCGGAAGGCACCATTGACACCTACTTCGTCAATTCAAACTATCCGAAGGCATTCTGGTTTGGTCAGGGTCGATTCGAGACTCGTGACTCAGCAGAAGACGATGATATCTCCGCCACCGTTGGTTTAGGTTACGGTCGTGTTTACAACGCCACTCCCCTCGCCAAAGTTATTCGCATTGTCGAAGAACTGAATGAAGAAGGGTTACTTACCGGCCCAATCCCGGATTCTGTCGCTCTGGAAGCTGCAGAAATAATTGATCGCGAAGAAGAGTTCGTCAGCAAGTTCGGCGCCGATGAATATCGCCGAGACTACTATGCAGCGATTGAAGCCGCACTGGCTCGCAGCGGTGCCATTCGTGACGGCAAGCTGGGTGCACTTGGCGCGTTAACCATGGACGAAATTCTGGAAGACGAGCCTATCAGCGTGCGAAAGCATGGCTGGACTGTTCGACTCGGTGCTGGTTATCAGGCCAGTGATCTTGGCGGATTGGCAAGCAACGACCCCAAGCTGTTATTCCAGTGGGAGTATGCAAAGCCGCGCGGCTACAAAGGACAGTTCATCAACCTGATGACTTACGAACCTGTATTTGGCGATGAGACCACTCAGGTCATTCGTAACAGCATGAGCTACACCTATGAAATGTCCGATCGAGTTGACTGGATAAACACCTGGGACCTTACTCTGCGCGATGGCACTGACGATGAAGGAGCCAGCGTAGAAAGTGTCAGTCATCAGTTGACATCATCTTATCTGTTCCATCTGAACAACAGACTGGACTACGATGTAACACTGAAGATCAACCAGACTGATATTGATCCAAATCCAGCGTTTGACCCGGAAGATGCAACGCAGCCATACCCGGGTGATGATCCAACTATCTCACTCAACATGGGTTTCAAATACCGTCTGAAATAAGCACACGGTTAAACCCGGAAAACAGGAAGGATGACGGGGGCAATAGCCCCCGTTTTTATGTATGGAACAACAATTCGTTACAGGAATCCTTAAACTCAACACCAGCTTTCCGCGCCTGACCGGAGACATAGGCAATCCGGATTCTCTCCGCGGCAAGGTTATCTTCGAGACCGTGACTGACGCCAATCCGGCCAGCGTGATCACAGGCGCACCACTGCCGGCCCCCCTGGTTGCAGCCTTTGTTGAAAGTGCCCGCACTCTGATTAACCACCCGGTCGATCTGATTACCACCTCTTGCGGCTTTTTATTGCCCCTTCAGTCTACCCTGACTCAACTCAGTAAAACTCCGGTCATAACATCGTCCCTGTTGTTAGTTCCACTGCTGCAATCAATGCACGGCAGTCACATTGGTGTTCTCACTTTCGACCGCGACAAACTGATCAATACCCGCAGCGACATTGAAATGCCCGAAGCGATCGAAGGCCTCAAAGCGTCAGACACGCTGAGGCAAACTATCGCTTTGGATCGTGCATCGCTGAACCGGCAACAGGCGCAGGCAGAAGTACTTAATTGCGCGTCACGGTTAATAAAGCGGTGGCCCGATACTCGTGCGCTGGTACTTGAGTGCACCAATCTGTCGCCTTACAAACAAGCACTGCGTCAACACACAGGGGTGCCGGTTTACGATCTGATCGACGCGATCCACTGGCAACAATCTGCCAGCAATGCCCAGCAATCCGGTTCACCGGCTTAAACTGCGGAACCGAATAATCGCAAACTCAATTTCTGCCAATGCGCTATGCTGCAACGCGCTGTCAGCAACTCACTTCAAACTGCACAGGTGTTAAACAATTGGAAGATTGGATTGCTCGTCGCTCACAGGCACGAACCTCAACACGCACCCGCTTCAATGCCGGGACAATTGAAAGCCACTTTCAGCGCGATCGTGCTCGCGTTATACACAGCGCCTGGTTTCGAGCATTGCAGTCAAAGACTCAGGTACTGGGCCTGGGCGAGAGTGATTTCTATCGCACCCGCCTGACACACTCGCTGGAAGTCGCACAAATCGGCTCAGGTATCGTTGAACACGTAAAAGCCAACTGCGCAGACACCAGCATCAAAGCCGAGTTGCTGGAGTGGATTGCAACGCCCAGCCTGATCGATGCGGCGTGCCTTGCGCACGACATTGGCCACTCTCCGTTCGGCCATGGCGGTGAGGTTGCACTCAATTATATGATGCGCAATGACGGTGGTTTTGAAGCCAATGGGCAAACCCTGCGTATTCTTTCCAGACTGGGTGAATACTCGGAGAGCAGCGGGCTTGATCTGACGCGCCGATCAACGTTAAGCGTTATCAAATACCCCGGCTACTGTACAGAACTGGCGAACTACGGAAAGGACACATCTGGTACCTCGACAAACGGACTGGACACGGAAGGCCACCCCCTGAACATCGATCACTGGCATCCACCGAAAGGTATCTACGAAGACGAAAGAGAGGTGCTCGACTGGACACTGGAACCATTTTCAACACAGGACCGGAAGCTGTTCCAGCACAGTATTCCCAAAGCCGGCGGGCACGCCAGAACCTGCTATAAAAGCCTCGATACCTCGATTATGGAACTGGCCGATGACATCGCTTACGGCGTACACGACCTGGAAGACGCAATCGCCATGTCCTTGCTGTCGCCCTCGCAATGGGAAAAACATTTTCTGCAACCACTGACGGAAATAAAAAATAATCCGGTCGCCGATAAACAGGATTTCTATACCGAAAATTTATTCAGTGGAACCAATAAAAACAGAAAACATGCAATCAGTAAGCTCGTCGGCTATCTGATCGATCATATCGATATTCAGCAGTGCAAAGACTTCGAACACCCCCTGTTGCGACTGCAGGCAGTGATGGAACCTGACGCCGAAGCTTTGCTGAAACTGCTTAAAAAATTCGTGATGGAACAGGTAATATTACGACCAGAATTACAGGCATTGCAGTATCGCGGTCAGCGAGTCATTCTGAAAATATTCGATATCTGCCAGCACAACCGGCAACGACTGCTGCCCTCGGATGTGTACCAGGAATCACTGGCGAGTGACAACCCGAACCGTATTTTGTGCGATTACATAGCCGGCCTGACTGACTCATCGGCAACACGCATTTACCATCGACTAACCACGCCAAGTGCCGGGTCGATTTTCGATCGTATCTAGCGCCTGAATAATCTGTACGCGGCGATACTACAGCCGATGGCAGACAAAGCCGCCATCGCAAAAAAGGACCAGGACACATCGATGCGGGACAGGCTGCCGCTGACGTAAAGTGCCAACCCGAACACAATGCCCAGCGCGCAACTGTCGTAAATCGATTGTGCGCTCGACGTCAATTCCTCAGGCACTTCATTGCCGATATAAGTCACCACAGCCAACTGGGTAAACGTGAACGTCACAGCATGCATCGCCTGTATGACAATCAGAATCTGAACATCAGTGATCAGCGCGGTGATCGTCCACCTTACAACTCCGGTGACACCGGCGATCAACAATAGCTGCCATGGATCCCATTTATCAACCAGCGTGCGGGCGATGAAAAAGAACCCGATTTCGGCAATCACACCTACCGCCCACAACACACCTATCACCGGCAATGAAATTCCCGCGGCCGACCAATACACCGTCGACAGGCTGTAGAGCGCAGCATGACTTGCCATCAGGGTTGCCGCACAACACAGAAATACCATAAACCCGGGGAGCCGAATCACGGGTAATAAAGTGGCTGATACCAGCTTCCAGCGGGGCGTTTTCCCGCCAACGATCAATGGCACTTCATCAGCGCCAGCCAGACTGTCGTTGGTGGCAGGCTCGGCGTCAGACCGGGAGACTGGTCCGGGGGTATAGTCTGGCAACCCGGCCAGGCAACATAGCAATGCCGCGGCACAAATGATCAGCAGGTAGATCAGCGCATTGTCGCCAGTGTCGCGAATCAGCCAACCCGTTAACAGGCTGGTAGCCAGGAAAAACAGAGACCCCCACATTCGCATGCGGCCGTAACTTGCGCCTTCGCGCCGCACGGTGGTCACCGCAATGCTGTCAGTCAACGGAATACAGGTGGAAATCAACCCGCCAAGCAAGGCCCAGGTAACACACAGCCAGAACCAGTCGCGGACCAGAAGCAACATTGGCATACCAGCCATCAGCAAGACGCCTGCGCTCAGCAGCACTGCTTTACGTTTCGCCAGTAAATCAGCCGCCGTGCCAAACAGCAGCGTCATCGGCACCTTGGCGATGGCAGCAACCGCCAGCACCGTGCCTACCTGCGCGGTGGTCAGGCCAACCTGTACAAACCATTGCGGCAGATACACGAGACTGAGGCAGGTAACACAGAACAAAGCCGCATAGGCGGCAGAAACACGACTGGACGCGGCGAACAAAAAGCGACGGTGCTGCGTCATCCAGCGACCGGTCGCGGCAAGTTGTGTACAGCGACCGTACAGGGCAAGTTATGATTACTGATGTGCGTGGACCAATTGCTTGATATCAAGGCAGTATTGTCACATGCTATCGCAGGTGGAACCAGCAAGGAGTCTGACCAGGATTGAATGATCTGCCATGAGAGCGATCTTTTGGCCAGCTATACCGATCACAACATTTACTATGTATGACTATTTATCACAATCGATCGATACAGCTGACTCAAAATCTCCCGTCCTCGGTACGACCCGTCATTCTCGGAAAGACTCCCGGACAACCCGCTTTGCTCAGCCTGCAGCCCTGCATCAGGCCAACGCCGAGTTCTAATCATAACCGAGGATAATCCATGAATTTTTTGCCGAAAAGCACCTTTAAAACAATACTACTGGGGGCCGCTGCCAGCGCATTGCTTGTCGGCACTGCCTCAGCCGCCGACGTTCAACCCGCCGTGGTGTTTGACATGGGTGGAAAATTTGACAAGTCGTTCAATCAGGGCGTGTACGACGGCGTCGAGAAATTCAAAAGCGAAACCGGTATCGAATACCGCGAGTTTGAGGTCACCAACGAAGCCCAGCGCGAGCAGGCATTGCGCAGAATGGCACAACGCGGCGCAGACCCTGTTCTGGGAATAGGCTTTGCCCAGGCCCCAGCACTTGAAAAAGTCGCCAAAGAATTCCCCGATACCCGCTTCGCGATTATCGATATGGTGGTCGATCTGCCAAATGTGCGCTCAATTGTATTTAAAGAGCATGAGGGTTCTTTCCTCGTCGGCGCATTGGCAGCACTTGCGTCAGAGTCTGGCAAAGTCGGCTTCGTCGGCGGCATGGACATTCCCCTGATCCGTCGTTTTGCCTGTGGTTACGAGCAAGGTGCGAAGCACATCAACGCTGACGCTGAAGTCGTTCAGAACATGACCGGCACCACTCCGGCAGCCTGGAATGATCCTGGTCGTGGCGGCGAGTTAACCAAGAGCCAGTTCGAACGCGGTGTTGACGTTGTTTATGCAGCAGCCGGGGGCACCGGTGTTGGCGTATATCAGGCAGCTAAAGACGCCGGCAAACTAGCAATTGGTGTTGACTCTAACCAAAACTATATGCACCCGGGCACCATGCTGACTTCTATGCTCAAGCGCGTCGATGTTGCGGCATACAACGTGTTCATGGATTCAAAGAACGACGCATTCACTCCGGGCATTCAGGTTTTGGGGCTTGCTGAAGAAGGTGTTGGCTGGGCTCTTGACGAGCACAACGAATCGCTGGTTACCGGCGAGATGAAAGCCACAGTTGAAGAAGTGTCAGCAAAAATCAAATCTGGTGAAATAAAAGTTCACGACTACACCAGCGACAACACCTGCGACTATTAAAATGGCCTTAAAGCCACGCAACGCTGCGCTTTATCTCTGATGCACGAGCAGCAGATAACAGGGGAAGGCAATAGCCTTCCCCTCGCTATTGAATTAAAAAAAATCTGCAAACGATTTGGCCAGGTACAAGCCAATCGCGATATCGATCTGCAGGTTCAGCGCGGAACCATTCACGGCATAGTTGGTGAAAACGGCGCTGGCAAATCAACTCTGATGAGCATCCTCTACGGTTTTTACCAGGCCGACAGCGGAGAGATACTCATCAATGGCCAGCCGGCCACCATAAAAAACTCCCGTGATGCAATCGATGCAGGCATTGGTATGGTTCACCAGCACTTTATGCTGGTAGATACATTCACTGTTCTGGAAAATGTGTTACTCGGTGCTGAACAAAGCGCGTCACTGGATAAAAGCGAGGCAAATGCACTGGAGGTTCTTGAACATTTGTCTGCCGAATATCAACTCAGCGTTCCTCTCAAATCAATAACTGCTGAACTCCCGGTCGGACAACAGCAACGAACAGAAATTCTGAAAGCGCTATATCGTAACGCCGAGATACTTATTTTAGACGAGCCTACCGGTGTGTTAACACCACAGGAAGCCGATCAATTGTTCCGCGTGCTCAAGGCACTGAAGGAACGCGGCGTCACCATTATTCTGATCACCCACAAACTTCGCGAAATCATGGACATTACCGACAATGTATCGGTACTCAGACTGGGCGAAATTGTATCAACTCACCGCACCGCAGACACCAGCACCGCAGAACTTGCCGAACTGATGGTTGGCCGTAAACTGGAAACACAGCACTTTCATAAAGTGGATACTGCAGATGGTGAGTCCGGGATTGCTGTTAACAACATAACGGTAGTCGATGATCGCGGACTGACCCGGCTTGACGATGTCAGTTTCGAGGTAAAGCGGGGCGAGATCGTCGGCATCGCCGGTGTTGCCGGCAACGGTCAAAGCACGCTGCTGGAAGTATTAGCCGGAATCCAGTCGCCAAACAAAGGGCAGTTTGTTATTAACGGCCACATCGTAGACGCAAGCGCACCACTTGGCCCTCGGGAAATGAGAGAGATTGGCGTACAGCATGTTCCCGAAGACAGACTCAGACTCGGGCTGATCAAATCATTCACCGCTGCCGAATCATCAGTACTGGGTTACCAGAATCGCAAAGTATTCAACTGGCGCTTTTTTCTAAATATTAAGAGCATTCGTGCTGCCTGTGTAAAACTGATGCAGGCATTCGATGTCAGACCACCCGACCCGAAACTAAAGTCATCAAGTTTCTCCGGCGGCAATCAACAAAAACTGATCCTTGCGCGCGAGCTTGATAAAGCACCATCGGTACTGCTTGTTGGCCAGCCAACCCGAGGGGTTGATATCGGCGCAATAGAACTGATTCATCAAAAGATTGTTGATATGCGTGATGCCAACTGTGCCATCTTGTTAGTCTCCGTTGAACTGGACGAGATAATGACACTCAGCGATCGAATACTCGTCATGTTCGAAGGGAGAATTGTGGGCACCGTAAAAGGCAGCGAAGCTGACAAGACCACACTTGGCCTGATGATGGCCAATGCCATGGACACTGCTGCGTGAACACCAGCGATATCGAACTGCCAGCCTGGGTTGAAGTAGTACTGATTCCGGTCCTCAATATACTGATGGCCTTATTCTTTGCCGGGCTGATTATTCTGGCGATTGGTGAAAACCCTGTCGAAGCAGTTGCCATCATGATCAATGGCGCATTTGGCTACGATGAAGCTATTGGCTACACGCTCTACTACACCACCAATTTTATTTTTACCGGACTGGCTGTGGCCATCGCCTTTCACGCCAGCTTGTTTAACATTGGTGGTGAAGGTCAGGCCTATATCGGAGGGCTTGGTGTCGGGCTTACGTTTCTGCTGCTGGACAAATACCTGCCGGCAATAATTTTAATCCCGATCGGCATTATCGCGGCTGGATTGTTCGGCGCACTATGGGCGTTGATTCCCGCCTGGCTACAGGCTTATCGTGGCAGCCACATCGTGATTACCACAATCATGTTTAATTTTATTGCCTCGTCACTGATGGTTTATTTGCTTGTCAATGTGTTGATTAAGCCAGGCAGCATGTCACCGGAAACACGCGAGTTTGATCCATCGGGCTGGTTGCCGTTTATGCACGAGATTCTGGCCGTTGTAGGCATCGAGGTGACACGCACACCATTAAACCTGTCTTTCATTCTTGCCTTAATCTGCTGCGTACTGGTGTGGGCTTATGTATGGAAAACCCGTTGGGGCTACGCCCTGAGAACCGCGGGTCAAAGTGAGGCTGCCGCAGTCTACGCCGGTATAAAGCCAAAACGAATTGTTATCATCACCATGTGTATATCCGGTGCGCTGGCAGGGTTCGTCGCCGTCAATGAAATTATGGGTGTTCACCACCGCCTGCTGCTGAACTATACGGCGGGCTATGGTTTTACAGGTATTGCCGTGGCCTTGATGGGGCGCAACCATCCTGTGGGTATCATTATGGCGAGTCTGCTGTTCGGCGTGCTGTATCAGGGTGGTGCGGAGTTGGCATTTGAAGTGCCAAAGATCACCCGCGAAATGGTAGTGGCAATACAGGGCCTGATAATTCTTTTTTCCGGTGCGCTCGCTTTAATGTTGAGACCACTTATTGTTCGCCTCTGGCTTGCCATCAAGCCATCACCGACGCTTACCCAACATGGATAGCGTGCTGACACTGCAAACCGTTCTCTCTACCTTTGATGCAACACTGCGTGTATCAACACCGCTAATTCTGTGTGCAATGGCAGGCCTGTTTTCCGAGCGCTCGGGCATTATCGACATTAGCCTCGAAGGCAAAATGCTATCCGCAGCCTTTGCTGCAGGTACCCTTGCAGCCGTTACCGGGTCACCGTGGGTTGCCCTGGGTGGTGCTATAGTCGTCAGTGTTCTGCTGGGCCTGGTTCATGGCTTTGCCTGTATCACACATCGCGGCGATCAGGTCGTCAGCGGACTTGCTATAAACGTGCTGGCATCCGGGCTTACCATTGTGCTCGGTATCGCCTGGTTTTCTCAAGGCGGACAAACACCGGCACTTGCCAGTGAATCACGCTTTATGCCGCTACAATTGCCATTTGCAGAAACTCTTAAAGGGATACCCGGCATTGGTCCGTTCTACGAAAGCGTTATTAGCGGCCACAACCTGTTGGTCTATGTGGCACTACTAGCGGTACCGATAACCTGGTGGGTCGTCTACAAAACGCGCTTTGGGCTGCGCTTGCGAGCGGTTGGTGAAAATCCGCTGGCCGTCGACACAGCCGGTATCTCCGTCAGTCGACTACGATTCAGCGCTGTGATGATAGCAGGTGCTTTATGTGGCATTGCCGGCGCCTACCTGGCCATTGCACAAAACGCAGCCTTCGCTCGAGAGATGACTGCGGGCCAGGGCTATATTGCACTCGCCGCGATGATCTTTGGCAAGTGGCGACCACTGCCGGCCATGCTGGCATGCCTGATGTTTGGTTTTCTAGATGCCGTCTCCATACGCTTGCAGGGTATAGAACTACCGATAGTAGGCGAAGTCCCTGTACAACTTATTCAGGCATTGCCTTATATCCTGACAGTTGTACTATTAGCCGGGTTTATCGGACGGGCAGTCGCACCGAAAGCTATTGGTGTTCCATTCAGCAAAGAGCGTTAGGCCAATTCGCCCCGCGAGCGGTGCGCTGTTAACGACAGCATTAAATAGTTGTGATAGACAATTCAAGCAGAGCGCGTGTCATGTCGAGTTGATGGATTGGTGCGGTTCGTTTCTCTCACCACTCCCTACGTGAGAAAGAAATCCGACAATATCATAGACGGTAAAGACAAGTATGCAGAACGCAGTGTGTGCTGAGTGGTGCGAAGCGCACCAGCAATTTTCGGCCTCAAAGATAAAAAAACCAAACTCATGGCAAGCGCAACCCGCCAACTGCGCGTCAGTGCGAACAACAAAGTGAAGCATTTTCATGACTACCGATAAACTCATACGCGCCGCCCAGACAGCAATGCAAAATGCCTACGCTCCCTATTCCAGGTTTTCAGTAGGCGCTGCTGTGCAAACCGATAAGGGAAATATATATTCTGGCTGCAATGTAGAGAACGCAGCTTACCCGATAGGTCAATGTGCTGAGGCCAGCGCGATCAGCGCCATGATATCCGCTGGAGAGCGCACCATTTCAGCAGTAGCAGTGGCCGGCATTGGACAGGCGCTATGCACACCCTGCGGTGGGTGCCGGCAGCGTATACGCGAGTTTGCAGCTGAAGATACACCGATACTGGTTTGCGACGAGAGCAGCCTCAGACACGAAACGACGATTGGTGACTTACTGCCACTGTCGTTTGGCCCGGATAATTTGTAGCTGCTCGTGGTTTGTTAGAGCTCTTTTTCTTGTAGAGCTTTTTTACGTGCAGATATCAACAAGTATTTGACTCTGGAAGACGTGCAGCTTACTCACGGGCCCTGCGAACACAAATCTCTGCGCGCTGTCCTTACCACTCCATAAATATTGCGGATTAAAAGCACACCGTAGTTCGCCGTTCGGGGAACAGCTCCCACCACGGCGAAGCTCAGTACAGGCCAACAGCTCTTCGCCACACGATGCAGAAGCACAATGCAGAAGCACGATCAAAAGTTAAACACACACAGCGTTGAACCTGTCGTCTGGATCTTTATCTACCCGCTTTTAATCCGTTTTAGACTGATCGGGTGTAGACGGTTGGCGAAAATGCCACAGGCACCCTTTGGATTTGTGCAGTTCGCGTCGCTCACCAGCACCCTACGCTGGCCACAAAAAAAACACTCACTCCATTTTGGACTTTTCAAAAATGAAGGCATCCGGCAGGGGACGTGCTGATTGCACGCCCCACCTGGACGATGCGTCTTTTACAAGCGAACACCTGCCTGACGAAAGGTATTGCAGTTTTCAATTTTTCCGTTGCGCAGCCCTTCTGTAAACCACTGCTGCCGCTCTTTTGAAGAGCCATGGGTGTACATGCTCTCATGCGGGGTGTGTCCAGCCTTTTTAAGCAAGACGTCGTCACCAATTTGCGCCGCTGCATTCAGACCTTCTGCCAGATCGCCCTCTTCCAGAAACTGTGTACGTTTCTGAGTGTGATGCGCCCACACGCCAGCGTAGCAATCAGCCTGCAATTCTGTCAGCACAGACAGACGGTTGGCATCAACTTTCGATACCTGCCTCTGACGCCTCTGCACAGTCATAGAGGTCCCTTCCAGGTTTTGGATATGGTGCGCAACCTCGTGACCGATAACATAAGCCATCGCAAAGTCACCCGGCGCTCCCATATTTTGCAACTCGCGGAAAAACGCAGTATCGATGTATACCTGCTTGTCGCCCGGGCAATAAAACGGGCCGGCTGCCGAACTCTGTGTACCACAGGCTGAGCGTACTGCACCTTCGAACATGACCAGTTTTGGTGGCTGGTACTTTGCTCCGTACTGCCGAAACAGTTCTGTCCATGTATCTTCGGTGTAGCCCAGAACCGATGCCACGAACTGACCTGCCTCATCGTCTTTGCTGGCACTGGCGTCGTACTGTACACCGCCACTGCTGGGTGCCAGCGCGCCGCCACTGCCAAAGCCGCCGCCAGCGCCACCGAGCCCGCCAGTCATATTGATCAGTTTCATCGGATTAAAACCGAATACCAGACCGGCAATCACGATTCCGACTGTCATCAGGCCGCCCACCTTGGAGCCACCTCGCCCTGCAACCCTGCCGCGACCTGAACGACCTCCACCCCGTTGATCAACGACGTTCCTGCTTCTTCTGCCTTGCTGCCAACGCATGTGTTTGTAGTCCCCTGTTAAAGCCTGGCTAAACCGTATTGGTTGATAATAATCAAAACAAGCGGTAGCGAATAGTGCCACTGACCATTTTTATGGCACCGCGAGAGCCCGCGCCAGCGCAGATTGTACCTCTGCCGCCATTTTCGACGCGCTGTCAGGTGTTATTCACATCGTTGAGTACCAACAAACAAAGGCACCTTCAGTGCGCATTCACCGCAGCAGCGTTTCTGCCACGGGCACCCCGAGGGCTCATAACCGCTATTCAAACCTGTTGCGCAGACCGCCATTAGCAAGATGAGCAACTGTCGAACTTTGTTACATCAGGCTGTTAACCACCCCGGCACAGCGCTGAAGATTGAACACCTGGCTACGTGAAACACCACGCCGCTACTCTAGCTTGACCAGCGTAATCGCGTTTTCCGGGCACACATCAACGCAGAGCTTGCAGGCATGACAGCTGTCCGCGTTGGGCGTGTACGCCTTATTGGGCCCGTGCACCCAGGTTTTGATTTTGCCTCTCAAACTGAGTTTGGCTCGGTCACTATCTTCTATGCGGCGGATTTCAAACACCCCGTACGGGCACACCCGTTCACAGTCGGCCTGAGCCTCACATCGATTGAAGTCGACCAGAGGTGCAACCCTGCCGGGCTGCCCCTTACACTCCACTTTTTGCTGATCGCCGCCGACGGCTTCTGTCTTAATACCGCTCATTTATCAACAATCCTGCAAGTTGTTAACACCATACACCCTAAGCACTGTGTCGCTTCCTGCAATCGGGTGCTCGCCCAAGTCAACAGCGGGCAGATCTGCCCGCTTCGCCACCGCCTCGCTCAGCAATGTCGACACACCCAGCTGCTTGGTCATGCCCTCAAGACGCGCTACCTCATTAGCTGCCCTGCCAACAACGGAAAACTCCAGCCGCGATGGCGCACCGATGTTGCCAAAAAGCACCTCACCAAAGTGCACCGCAACACCGTAACTCAGTTCATCTTTGCCAGCCTTGACACGTTCAAGGTTGGTTTCCTGAAGTTTATTACTGGCCGCCTTCAGTGCACGAACAACCTGACAGAATGCTTCGGATTCCTCCGTATCATTGCGAGCCGGGAAAATAGCCAAAACGGCATCACCAATAAACCGCAGCACTTCCCCACCCTGCTCAATAACTGCACCGGCCGTGCAGGAAAAGTAGTCATTGATATCATCGAGAAACTCTCGCCCACTGACGCGGGAAGCCCGCTCCGTGGAACCGCGCATATCGCTGTACCAAATAACCGCGTTAACTGATTCAACATCGCCCCGCTTAATTCGGCCTTTACGAATCTGCCCACCTGCATCGGCACCGAGATAGGTGTTGAGAATATTGTTCGTGCGCGTCGCTTCCATATGGATTTTACTGGCAACAGCCAGTGCCACTTCAACTTCTCGCAACACATTGAGTCTTGTTTCAGTAAATCCGCCGGGCGTCGAAGTTGCCCACGAACCAGCCAGACCCTCCGGATCATCGCGCATTTTTGCGATATCGTTAAACGGCTGGGTGAACGCGCGATAGTCGGTGAAACCCTCCGCCGCAACGTCCTTCAAAATGCCGAAATCGTGCATTTGCTCATCACCGGTCAGGTGGCGCCTCAACTCGGTTAAGCCATTTTCGATCATGAAATAAAACGGGCTCTCAACCCAGTTACCAAGGTCGGGAGCGTGGGGGTAGTACGTTTCGCTGGTTGGTTGTTCACGATACCAGGTGTAGGAGACCGCTCGGAACAGCGGGTGCAGGGTATTCAGCGCAATATGCGCTCGACCCACCGGCACGCCGCAGGCAACCAACTCGACACAGGCCTGCTCAAGACAGGTTTGCAGATCGACATTCTGCAAGGCCCGGCGCAGCAGATTGCCGACGACCGAGCTCGGATCAAGTGTTTGGCGGGCAGATTCGTTCAAGGCAGCGACTCAGGTAGAAATCCATTTTTGCGTGTCATGTTGCAAGCTGTGCATGCGCGACGCGCCTGTTAAAGACTACTTTGCAGTAAAGCCGCCGTCGACATAAATAATCTGGCCGGTAATGTAGTCAGATGCCGTGCTACTCAGAAAAACGGTGATGCCATCAAGATCACTCAACTCACCATTACGACCTATTGCTGTTTGAGCCGCATTTTTGGCAGCGACTTCCGGATTGTCGAAAACTGCCTGGGTAAGCGATGTAGGAAAAAAACCCGGTGCTATCGCATTGCAGCAAATGCCATCCGCTGACCAGGACTCTGCCATCGCACGTGTTAGCTGTGCAACGCCACCTTTACTTGCCCCGTAGGCGATACTGTTTGCAAACGCTCGCTCCGATTGTAACGAGGCTATATTGATCACCTTGCCACCACCTCGCTTGCGCATACCCGGCACCACTTCGCGCGCCAGGAAAAACGGCACTGTCAGATTCAGCGCAAGGGTCTGATCCCAGCTTTCGCGAGTGATGTCTTCGCTTGGTTGACGCAGATTCACCCCGGCGGTATTACACAGGATATCTACTGGACCTGTTAGCGCGACTGCATCTGACAGCAGATCTTTGCAATCAATTGTCTGCAAATCGGCGGCGATTGCCACGCCCTGGCTCGCGATCTCCTGCATTGTCTCATCGAGACGCGTGGAGTCGCGCCCAACCGCAACGATAGTCGCTCCGGCATTGGCAAGCGCGATAGCCTGACGCCTGCCAATCCCTGATGTGGCGCCAGTCACCAGTGCAGTTTTTCCATCTAACGAAAACAGATCTTGGTTGTTTTTCATTCGGTACTCAGGTGCAGGAAAGAAAGGTCATGAACGGCAGGGCCACAGGCTGGCATTTTCCAGTTCACCACTATTGTAATGCGAAAGGTGCTTCGCGGTTAATGGTTGATTCCAGCGGCAACAACCAACCCGTCATTGGAAGGCAATTCGCTCGGCTCCGAAGCAGATAACGCCCTCCGGCTTTCACCCACTGACCAGCACCAAAAAACCTGTGTGGCTTAAATCTCAGCATCTTTTGCATTCGCCCCGTTAGCGAATACCAGCCTGTAATCAATCCCGACAAACTGGTAATGCAAGCCCGCAGGCATGGACTACACTCCTTTTGATGCAAATTCGCATGTGTGATCTGTTGACAACCAGTCACACAAATTAGCAGTGCGCGACAACTGGCTACTGCATTGTCCAGCTACAAAAAAAAAGAGCAATAAGCATGAGACCCTTACTCCGAACAAAAAACTTCAGGCATTACTCGGCCATTGGCTTTACCGCAGTCTGTCTGTCTCTTAGCGCTTGTGATAGCGCAATGATCACTGGCCCTGGCACTGAAGGCGAAGGTACTGAAATGTTAGTGCCGGACACAGGCAACAACATTGTTTCAGTTCTACAGAGCGACGAAGACTTTGAAACTCTTGTCACCGCAATAGACGCCGCCGGATTGACCGAGTTGCTATCCAGCGTTAACGATTTCACCCTTTTCGCACCCAATGATGCGGCTTTCGAAGCACTGGGCACCGAGGCCGTCAACGCATTAATCGCTGATCCTGACACATTGAAAAACATACTGCTCTACCATGTAATATCCGGACAGAGTGTTGATGCCGCCACTGCCACCGGGCTTGCCGGTAACTCCGTTGCCAGCGCAAACGACGCTACTTTGGCAATATCATTGGATGGTGATTCACTGCTGATCAACGATGCGACTGTCACCCGTGCCGATCTTGATGCTTCCAACGGTATCATCCACGAAATTGATAAAGTGCTTACTCCACCGGAGCCCACCAACGGCGGTGAAGAAGGTGCAGGAGATATGTTTGCGGTCATCCAGGATGACGGTAATTTCACGACACTGACAGCAGCTCTTGAAGCGGCCAATCTCAATACCGTTTTAGCAAACACGGATAAGACCTATACCCTGTTTGCCCCGAACGATGCCGCATTCGAAGCACTGGGAACCGAGACAGTAAATGCGCTTCTGGCGGATACCGACAGACTCACTGACATTCTGCTCTACCACGTGATAGCAGATCAATCAGTAGATTCTGCAACTGCTATCGGCCTTGCCGGCACATCAGTACCAAGTGCCAACAGCGACAGCCTGGCTATATCACTCAGCGGTTCTGATTTATTGATCAATGATGCGACTGTTACCCGCGCTGATGTCGCTACGTCTAATGGTCTGGTACATGAAATTGACAAGGTTCTGTTGCCACCTTCTGATGTCGACGTAGTTGCAACTCTGGCTAATATGCCTGAATACAGCACTCTGGTTTCACTGGTTCAGTCAGCTGATCTCGCTGCTACTCTGGCAGATGCCACAAAGAGCTACACTGTTTTTGCGCCAACCAACGAAGCCTTTGCTGCACTCGATGCAACATTACTCGCCGGCCTCGCTACAGACATGGCAGCGCTGACAACGGTGCTTCTCGGTCACACAATTGAAGACACCGTAAACTCGTCGACTGCCGCCACACTGGTCGGTCAGAATATAACTACCCTCAGCGGCGCCGAATGGCCGGTAGCACTGACTGGTGATGTATTGAGTATTGGTGGTGCCAATGTTATTGAGGCTGATGTCGCGGCATCGAATGGCATCATTCACGGTATCGACGCTGTACTGCAATAGATACAGATACACACGCGGTGAGTCGCTTTTGATGTAACACTCCCCGCGGGCTGTTCAAAGCCACATGTGTAAATCGAAGCTGGTGTCTTTACGGACACCAGCTTTTTTTTGCCTGCCACAAAGGATCGGAAACTCCCAGCGGGCTGATGTTATGACTCTGCAGGTCTGCGATTTCTGCCAGCCAGGGACAGGTAAAGACTCTACGCAAAGACCGTGATGCTTAACTTAAGCCGATCCCCCTTGCCCCACCTCCCGTCTTTGGCGGCTACCGATTCGGTGCAGCCGAAACCGGGATCAGTGCGACGCTGCTGAAGACAGGCTTGCCTTGCAAAGATCTGCATAGCCGAGTATCGATAACATACCGGTATCGCACTGAAACACGCCGCGAAACAACATTTCAAAAGCCACGTACATCAATACGATGAGTCCGAGCCACGATATCCACGGATATTTCGCCAACAGATTCATTATCATTGTCGCCGCAAAGGCCATCAACACAATGGCCAGACCCAGGCCAAACACCAACATGTTGGTATTGCCGTCCGCAATGGCTGCGACCGCCAAAACGTTGTCCAGCGACATCGATACATCGGCGATGGTTATTGAAATAAGCGCCTGCTTCAGCGTCCGCTTTGGCGGACCGGTGTAGCCTGCTGCCGGATCATCTGCAGCATCAAGTGCCTCGACGGCATGCGCATCTGTCTGTTCACGAATCTCAACAAACAGCCTCCAGCAAACCCACACCAGCAACAAACCACCAACAAAAAGCAAACCGGGTATACCCAGCAGCTTGGTTGCTACTACCGCAAATACAATTCTCAGTACCGCCGCGATCACCATGCCATAAAGAATGGCCTTCTTGCGCAATTCCGGGGCAAGTGATGCGGCCGCCATACCAATGATCAGCGCGTTATCACCTGACAAAACGAGATCGGCAATAACAATCGCACCAAAATCAATTATCAGTTCTAGCATTAAACAGGATCCTGCCTTATCACAATAGCGGTAGTTAATCGATGTGAGCGGTTATCGATGTAGGAGATAGGTTTTGGCGGGCGTACGGCGGCGAGTACTACTCTGTTGCTTATTAGATTGCACACCACGCACTAGCTGCGACAAGCCTGCAAAAGCGGCGACTCGGCTGAGCCGCCTGTAAACAGGCCGGCAATAGTACCCGCTAATTATAACCCTGGTAGCTACACGATCGAGCTTCAGACTCCACTACTAACCGCCCATAACTCTGGGTAGCCACAGTACAAGCTGCGGGAATGCGAAGATCAGCATCAAGCCCACAAGCTGCACCAACATGAACTGCATCATACCAAGGTAGATGTCTTTCAAATCCCAATCAGGTACCACGCCCTTCAAAAAATAGGCCGAGAGCGCAACCGGCGGCGAAAGCCAGGCCGTTTGCAGGTTCACTGCCACAAGAATTCCGAACCATACCATGAGGTCATAGCGGTCAAGCCCGTGCACCGAGAGTGCCTCGACTGTCGGCAGCAGAATCGGAACCACGATCAGGACGATTGGCACCCACTCGAGCGGCCAGCCCAAAAGAAAGATCAGCGCCATCACCAGCAGCAGGATCAGATAGGGTGACATATCGAGACCCAGGAGCATCTCTGTCATCATCTTGGGGGTTCCAAGAAAGCTGAACTCGGCACCAAAGAAGTTGGAGGCCGCAACCAGGAACATGATAAGCACCGTGATCTCCAGCGCTTTGATCAGGCTGTCAAAAAAGCCGGGGATGTTGAATTTACCATAGCCGATTGAAAGCAGGATCGAGCCAAAGGCTCCCATGGCAGCGGCTTCGGCAGGAGTCGCAAAGCCAAGCAGAATCGAGCCCAACGCGAAGGAAATAAGAATCGTCGGCGGCATAAGGCCTGCGAAGAATTCGTTCCACAGATCCGAGAAGTAGAAGTCATCGCCAAGGTCTTTGTCATAGATTGCCCGGCCCAGGAACGCCAGCAACACAATGAATGCACCAAATACGATCGACCAGATCGGTAAACCGCCGTTGCCCATGTTCGCGAAGATCATGTAGAGGTTAAACACCACGGCAATTGGCACAGCGATTCGCAGAATGCTCAAGCTGCGATAGGCGGCATAGGCAAACGCCGTGGCCACCAGAAACACAACCAGGCCACCAAACGGCATCAGTCCGGCAAAAGCACCGCCTACGCCAAGACCAAAGATGCGGCACACGGTCAGCACGCCGAGGCAGATCAGGGCGACTTCAGCACCATAGAATCTGGACGTGTCCGGCTGGTCTTCTTCGGAAAGAATAGGCCCCAGTTGAGGGTTAAGCCAGCATCGGCCCAGTGTGTAGAACAAATAGAGCGAGGCCAGAATCGCACCGGGGATGAACGCACCACGGAACAGATCCAGTGTTGAGACTTCCAGCACGGGGCCCATCACAATCAACATAATCGATGGCGGAATCAGAATACCCAGCGTACCACCCGCCGTGATCGTGCCAGCGGCGAGTTTCACATCGTAGCCGGAGCGAGTCATTGTGGCGCCCGCCATAATGCCGAGCAGTGTCACCGAGGCGCCCACAATCCCGGTCGCGGCGGCAAAGATGGTCGAGACGATCAAAACCGCTATAAAAAGCGAGCCGCGCACGCGGGCCATGATCATCTGGATCGACGCAAACAGACGCTCCATCAATCCGGCTGCTTCCATGACGATACCCATCAACACGAACAGAGGCACAGCCATGAGCTGATCGTTCAGCATGGTGGAATTAGTGTTCAGCGTCATCAGAAGCGTGGTCAGTTTGAAATTCGCACCCCAGATGCCGAACACAAAGGCGAGGAAGATCAGCGTGAACGCGATGGGGAAACCAATGAAGATCACAAACAGCATTGCGCCAAGCATGATCAGACCGATGATGGGTTTATCAAGGTTTGGTGTTGCACTCATCACATCAGTGAACCATGCACCACCCGGTACGATGTCGGGTAAAAAGACTGCCAGCACCAGCCAAATCAGGAAAATCAAATAAATTGGCAGGGCTCGCAAGAACCAGCGTTCCCGTTCCTTACCCATTTTATGGAAGGCGCGGAAAATCTCGGGAATGCCCTGAATCGTCAACAGGAAAGCACCGACCGGCATAGCCAGACGGGCCGGCCATATCAATGGCCCCCAGGCACTGTCGACCTGCATGGTTTCGCCGGTTGAATAAGCCAGCCACCAGAATTCTGCCGACACGATGGTGAAGAAAATCATCGAAGGGATAAAGAACAACAGGTACAGCGTCGCATCGACGGTTGCCTGTGTCTTGTCAGACCAGAATCGATAAAGGAAGTCCGCTCGAATATGAACGCCGCGCATCAGCCCGTAACCCGCAGCGGCCATAAACAGCACACCGGCAATCATGCGACTGGTGTCGTAGACCCAAAGCGTGGGCCCAAGATTGAGAGAACGAGCCAGATCCTCGAAGCCAGCGTTTTGCAGGATCGAGAAGGAGTTGCGCGAGATCACTTCGAAGACGACCACAGCGATCAAGGGCACGAGGAGCAGTGCGATGATCTGACCTGCACGATAGTTTATAAGGTCGATGGCAGCCGTGATCGGGCGCTGCCAGGGCGTCATGTCCTCGGGTGTTTCACCCGGGGCTTCGGCGCGTCGCTCGGCGATAAGCTCGTCCGCGATTTCCAGATCGTCTGGATTCGGTTCTTCAGCCATGTGGTGTTTCCTTCGCTAGACGTGGATTTAAAATCCGCGTTCTCTTTTTCGAAACGTCAGTAGCAAATGACGCTTCGAAAAAAAGAACACACAGATTCCTGTCAGGAATCGTACCGAGATGAATTTGCTTCAGTGTGCAAGAAGAGCGTACGGGCTCCGCCAGAGCCCGTACTGATTTGAAATTGAATCAGAAAAGCACGGGCTTCATTGAGGAGCCCGTACTGAACTGGAACTACTTCAACGTGTCGGCGTGTGCTTTACCCAGGCTTGCATTTGAAGCCTGCGCACCGGCCCAGAAAGGAACCGCAATGTCGGCAAAATCTTTTTGCGACTGCCAGACTTCTGCGAAAAACTCGTTTTCATCCGCAGCAGCTTGCAATGCTTTCTTTGCAGCAGCCATATACTCAGTGAAGTAGTCTGCCGGAGTGTCTTCAAGGATAACGCCGTGGTTGTCGGTCAGATCCTTCAGCGCCTTACCGTTTTCATAGATGCGGTAAGACATAGCCTTGGACAGCGACGCATTCGCTGCAACTTCAAGAGCTTTCTTCTCAACATCGGTCAACTTGTTGTAGACATCGAGGTTCAGATACATATCGGCGTTTACAACGACCTGGTGTAAGCCCTGCAGATAGTAGTGCTTAAGCACTTTCTGGAAACCGAATACAGAGTCGGGCTTAGGGCAGCACCATTCTGCAGCGTCGATTGTACCTTTTTCCAGTGCTGGCAAGATATCGCCGCCACCCATTGCAACGGCTGGAACACCGATGTCAGCGTAGGCTGCGCCAACCATGCCTGGAGGTGCACGGAAACGCATCTTGCGGAAATCGTCCATAGACTCGATTGGCTTAGGGAACCAGCCCAATGCTTCCGGGCCCACTGGCTGTAACATGAAGCCTTTGACGTTCACGCCCATTTCGCCCCAAAGACGATCATAAAGCTCTTTACCGCCGCCATATTGAAACCAGCTCAGGAAAGCGATGTTGTCCATGCCAACACCAGCGCCCGCAACGGGAGCACCAAAGAGGTTCGCTGCAACGTGCTTGCCGCCCCAGTAGTGAGTCCACGCAAAGCCAGCTTCAACAAGGCCCGCATCAACTGCGTCCATGATGTCGCGAGGGCCGACAACGGCGCCAGCAGGCAGCACTTCGATAGTCAGAGAACCACCTGTAAGATCGGAGACGTCCTTGGCGAATTCTTTCAACATGAACACTTCGTCTGCCGTATCTGAAAGCACAGATTGCACGCGTATTGTGGTAGCGGCATTTGCCGAGCTAACGGCGAGGGAGAGACCCAGCGCCGCTGCGCTGAGAGTTTGGGCTAATTTCATAGTTCCTCCACAGGGGTTTCAAATTGAGTAGTCTGTACCCGCCGCGAAGACACTGACGAGCATCCACCGTACTATGCTCAGCAGTGATGGCCAAGTCAACAGATAGCGGGCATTTCATCGCAATTACATGCCTTACACGACACCAGCCAGAGGCTCCCCAATACAGCGTTAGTCAAGCGCTGGCAAAACCTTCGCAGGCCACCGTGTGAGCATCGGCAAAACCACGCACAATCGTTGCAGAATCAGTAGTAAAGCGAAACAAATGAAAATCAGGCAGCGACTTCAACAGCGGAATAATTTCTCCAAATCGAACTTCAAATTGCTGTAACACTCGCGTCCATTCTGGATCATCACGGGGTATTAAACTGGCACCAGCCCGATAGGTCACGCGACGCCGCGCGTGCAGATTCTGACAGCCTTTTTCACTCTCGATAAATAGCAGGCTGGCGCGCGGATTGTCGTGCAGATTACCTGTGTGAACAGACAATTCGCTAACAAAAACATAAAGAAAGCTCTCGACAATGACAAACGGCGAGTAACTGATTTCAGGATCACCTTCGATGGAACTGGTTCCCATTAGCACAGTTTGAAAGTTGCCGGTCAGTTCCGCCATATCTTTCAACAACTGCTTGTGGTTATTGTCTGGATTTTGATTTGTCGTCATCGCTTCACCGATTGCTGGCTGGTAGCACGCCCCGTGCAGGGCCCATCACCATCCTTATTGCCTGGCCCCCTATAATAGCGCTTCCAAGAGTTAAGGCGCTTTTACCATTGTGGAACGGACGACACAGCTATTTCAGCCTTGACGGTGCCCACTTACCGGACAGATGTGTTGTGCAATAATGCTGAAGGAGTATTCTTGAAGTCTGACTTAAACAGTCAGCGCAAAGGGCGGCAAAATAATCCAAGTTTCCGCACGCTGGCAGCCACCCGCTTCAGCAGATTCGCCCGCTATCAAGTCAGACAAACAGACAAAACTGTGGAGAAGATTACAGGCCATGAGAAACGCACACGCTGAAGCTGACAAACAATTTGTTCTGCACCCGTACACCAATTTACGACAGCACCAGGAAATCGACCCGTTTATCATTACCCATGGTGAAGGCATCTACGTTTGGGATGATCAAGGCAACAAACTGATTGAAGGCATGTCCGGACTGTGGTGCGCCTCACTGGGCTTTAGTGAGTCCAGGTTGGTTGAGGCGGCTACCAAACAAATGCAGCGCCTGCCCTATTCTCATCTCTTCAGCCATCGCTCCACAGAGCCTGCCATCGAACTATCCGAAAAGCTGATCGGTATCGCACCCGATTCAATGGCGCGGGCATTTCTGGTGAATTCCGGGTCTGAAGCCGTAGATATGGCGATCAAAATCGTTTGGTACTACAACAACGCTGTTGGTCGGCCTGCAAAAAAGAAAATAATTTCGCGTAAACGCGCCTACCACGGTATCACCATCGCCTCTGGCAGCCTGACTGGCCTGCCCTATGTACATGACGGGTTTGACCTGCCTGCTATTCCGGTTATGCACACAGAGACACCACACTTTTACCGCGATGGATTAAGTGGCGAATCGGAAGAGAGCTTTTGCGACCGGCTGGCTGAAACTCTGGACACACAAATTCAGCAGGAAGATCCGGACACAATCGCGGCCTTCATAGCAGAACCGGTGATGGGCGCGGGCGGCGTTATCGTGCCACCGAAGGGATACTTTGAAAAAATAAAAGCCGTACTGGATAAATACGACATTCTGCTTATTTGCGATGAAGTTATTTGTGGCTTTGCACGCACCGGTGAAATGTTTGGCAGCCAGACTTTCAACGCTCAACCAGACCTGATGACCTGTGCAAAACAACTGTCATCGGCCTATCAACCCATTGGTGCCGTGCTACTTACCGACAAAATCTATCAAGGCCTGATGCAAGGCAGCGATCAAAATGGCATGTTTGGCAGTGGCAACACATACGGCGGCCATCCGGTGGCAGCAGCAGTGGCCAACGAAACACTAAACATCTATGCAGACCTGGATATCGTTAACCATGTGAAGACGCTCGAGGTTCAGTTTTTAAAGCGACTCGCGGAACTGCAAGAGCATCCACTCGTGGGACAGGCCAGAGGCGTTGGTTTGATTGGTGCGGTTGAGATAGTTCGCGACAAGGAAACTCGAGAACAATATCCAGTTACTGACAAAGTCGCCGCACAAATTGCAAACTTCGCACGCGGCCATCAATTGATACTGCGGCCGACGCCAGGAGACTCTGTGGCACTATGTCCGCCACTGATTATAAATAGCAAGGAACTGGACCTTGTGTTCGATAGACTGGCTGCATCGCTGGACGATATGTGGAAAACACTGAGTTAGGAGGTTACGCCCCGGCGTGCGGTGCGCTGACGCGCAGCTGGGCTTTGCGTGTGATTACTCTATTGCGCCTCTCAAGCTGAACATCACCTGCAGGGAGCCTTTATTTGAAAAGACCGAAAACAAAGCAAAAAGAACATGCCGTTCCAACGGACCTGCCTTTCAAAACGTGCACACGAAGCCCACCAGCCAGAGGCTACTATTTTTAAAGCAGACCAGGGACAATTGCAGCATTCCCGCTTTACGTCTTTTACGAAGTCACACGTATCGTGCTTACTCACCCACCGATCCCGGGCGGCGCTGCCGACGACTGGCCAGTAATATCCGGGGTGTGATAACGTGCCTCTATGGTTCGTAGTTAAAGAGGTGGGTCATGCCGTTTGTCGCCGGCTTATTGCTGTTAGTTCAGATCGGATGCGTTATACACGCTGTCAAAACCGGTCGCGAGCAGTTCTGGGTTTACATTATCGCTTTTTTACCGGGCATTGGTTGCGCTGCTTATTTTTTCACTCAGATTCTGCCTGAACTCAACCAGAGCCAAACGGTAAACAAAGCCGGCAGCGGCCTGCTAAAAGCAGTTGATCCACAGCGCGAATTAAAAAAGCGCAAGCTCGAACTCGAGCGCGCTGACACCATAGATAACAGGCGTAAACTCGCCGCAGAATGTGTCGAGGCAGGAATGCCCGACGAAGGTATTGAACTTCTTTCCGGCTGTTTGAAAGGCGGCTATGAAAATGACCCACACGTGTTACTTGAACTAGCCACCGCCTGCTTTGCAGCCGAGCAGTTTGAGCGTACCCGCACCACGCTTGAATTATTAATAGAAAAAAATCCGACATTCAAATCCCACGATGGACACCTGCTCTACGCACGAAGCCTTGAAAAAACCGGTGCAACCGAGCAGGCGCTACAGGAATATAGTGCATTAGCCAATTCCTTCCCGGGCGAGGAAGCGAGAGTGCGCTATGGACTACTGCTAAAGTCGATAGGGCGTAATAACGAGGCGCAACAGTGGTTTAACGAGTCGATCGCCAGAGCCAGGCGAGCCCCGGGGTATTATCGTAAAAAAGAAAAGGAATGGCTGAGTATTGCTCGCGAGAATAAAACACACTGATATAGGCTTTGCACCAAAAGCCACGTCAACGACGGTGTGGCGGAATCGTAGTTAAAAATCTAATTTAGCGGCCTTGAATTTTCTACCGCTATGTCGATTTCTCCGGGTTTCTTTGCCACCAGGTGATTACATAGCCGGCTTTGTATTAACAGCCAGTTGTTGTTACCAGGATGATCAGTGCCAACGGCGTTGCAATTAAACGGGCGTGCTATTCAATCGGCGTCTCACCAAGCATACCCAACAGCAATGCGTAGAGCTCGAAGCGTCTGTGGTTATAGCGATACTCGCTTTCTTTTAAATGGTAGTAGAACTTCTCTCGCCGCAGACCTTTGAATTTGCCCAGCCGCAGACGCAGAAATCGTCCAAAGGCATCAATGCGGTCAGTTTCGCCTGCATGATACGCTTGCTGGAAGGTGATACTCTTGAGCTTGAACCGCATATCGCGTTTGACATCGATACCGATATGATACTCATTCCAGTTACTGGTTTGTTCCGTGTCTTGCGAGTTACCCGAGTACGCAGACCGATCGGGCGCTGCAGCTGCCGGCTTTACCGCCTCCTGCTGTCCATCGGGTGACTTGTTATTGAGTAACGCGCAATACACCTGATCTGAATTGACAAAAAGTCTGATACCAACAATGCCGTCGCTTTCGCTATCGATGTAACTGACGGATTCTGTTTTGGAACCAGCAGAGTTACGGTCAGCAGAGGTTTGAGCGCGACCAGAGGTTCCGGTAACCAGTGCGCCTGCGCTAAGTTGAGCATTCAAGCCCGGCGTACCGGATGCGTTGGCCTCTGACCACTGCGATATGCGATCTCTGAGTTTCAGGTAGATGGTATTGACAGATCTAACGTTAACACCAGTCAGATTTGCACACTGAACCGCCGTAAGATCCATCGCAAACAATTCAAGAATCCGGCGAAAACACTGCTCGTCGAGTTTCGAATGTTTGTAATACTTGTTTTTGACAGCGTACATACGCAGTTGACCCCGTAAAGAACTACCCACTGGCTGATCCAATCGATTAGCACTGCTCTCTATGCAAATCATTTTTATGCAAATCATTTGCATTGACACAAGCAGAGCACGCGCAGGCTTTTCTTCGCAGTTTAGGGGAGTTGGGTGACAGCGCATGTGACTCAATTCACATACAAGAGACGGTATCCGTAAGGCGTAGTTGCAAAGAAAATCAGATGCATCAAGTCAGTGACATACCGTATATAATCAGTACCACTGACGGGAAATACGCACCGGTTTGTCTTGCAAAGTACCTGTCTCGACTTAATCCCAGGGAGCCCTATGTCTCAAGCACTATTCAGCGAACCACAGACTCCACTAGATGAAAGTGTTCGTCAGCAACTGATTCGTGAGTTCGAGCAACTGTTGCCCGCCGAGTCAGTATTGAAGGACGATGCCGACCTGCTACCGTACGAGTCAGATGGCCTTGCCGTTTATCGACAGAAGCCGCCAATCGTGGTGCTGCCGGAAACCACCGAGCAGGTGCAAAGAATTCTGACCATTTGCAATGAGCACAAGGTGCCAGTGGTAGCCCGTGGCGCGGGCACCGGGTTATCCGGCGGTGCGCTGCCGCTGGTCAACGGCATTGTTCTGGGAATGGCGAAATTCAACCAGATTATTGATATCGATGAGCAGGCAAGGACCGCCATCGTGCAACCCGGCGTGCGCAACCTGGCCATCTCGGAGGCAGCGTCGGATTACGACCTTTACTACGCGCCCGATCCATCGTCGCAAATCGCCTGCACCATTGGCGGCAACGTGGCGGAAAACTCCGGTGGCGTGCATTGCCTGAAATACGGATTGACCGTGCACAACGTGTTACAGGTAAAAGCTGTCACTATAGACGGTGAGCTAATAACATTCGGCGGCACAGCGCCGGATTGCCCCGGCTACGATCTATTGGGGCTGCTACACGGTTCCGAAGGCATGCTGGCGGTAACCGTCGAAATTACCGTCAAGCTGTTACCTAAGCCCACGTCAACCAAGTTGTTGATGGCAGCGTTCGACAGTGTGCAGAAAGCCGGTGATGCCGTCGCATCGATTATCGGCAGCGGCATTATACCGGCCGGCCTGGAAATGATGGATAAGCCCGCGATCATTGCGGCGGAAGCTTTTGCAAAATGCGGCTACCCGACCGACGCTGAAGCATTGTTTCTATGCGAACTGGACGGCAGCGAGGAAGAGGTAGAAGCACAACTGAAATCTGTCGAAGCGTTGATAAAAGATAACGACGTAACCACACTGCATATCGCCGCTGATGAAACGGAACGCATGCTGTTATGGAAAGGCCGCAAATCTGCATTTCCCGCAGTGGGTCGTTTGTCTCCGGACTACTACTGCATCGACGGCACCATACCCAGACGCCACCTGTCTACGGTGTTACAGCGTATGAACGAGTGGTCAAATGACTACGGGCTGCGAATTGCCAATGTTTTCCATGCAGGCGATGGCAACCTGCACCCGTTAATACTGTTCGATGCAAATATTGAAGGCGAGCTCGAACGCACAGAAGAACTGGGCGGTAAAATTCTGGAGCTCTGTGTCGAAGTTGGCGGCACTATCACAGGCGAACATGGCGTCGGTATGGAAAAGATCAATCAAATGTGTGTGCAGTTTGGCAGTGACGAAATCACGCAATTCCATGCCGTTAAAAATGCCTTTGACCCGGATGCATTACTGAACCCCGGTAAGGCAATACCCACGCTGAATCGCTGCGCTGAATTTGGCGCGCTGCACGTGCACCATGGTGAGCTTCCCCACCCCGAGCTGGAGAGATTCTAAGTGGATTCTGCAGATCAGATAAAACAACAGGTCGCACAGGCGTTCGGCGATAAAAGCCCACTGGCCATCAGCGGCGGAGGCAGCAAAAACTTCCTCGGTGTACGCGCTGATGTAGCAGAGCTCTCTACCGCTGGTCACCATGGCATTACCAGCTATGAGCCCTCAGAGCTGGTTATTACCGCTAAAGCCGGCACCACTCTGACCGAGCTGCGCGCAACACTTGCCGAACACAGACAAATGCTGCCATTTGAACCACCGGCCTTTAGCGATTCTGCAACCATTGGTGGCACTATCGCCTGTGGCTTATCGGGCCCGGCAAGGCCTTATATCGGAGCCGCTCGTGACTTTGTTCTTGGCTGCACCATTATCAGCGGCCGTGCTCAACAACTGGTCTTTGGCGGGCAGGTAATGAAAAACGTCGCCGGTTATGATGTAACACGGCTGATGACAGGTGCCATGGGAACGCTCGGCGTACTGCTCGATGTTTCTATGAAAGTACTGCCGGTAGCTGAAACCGAAGTAACGTTTGTGCAGCAGCTTAATGTCGACCACGCAATAACCACGATGCAATCACTGGCTGGAAAATCTCTGCCGGTAACCGCTTCGGCCTATCACCATGGACAACTGTACTATCGGCTGGCCGGTTCGCCAGCAGCGATAAAAGCAGCTGCAGCGCAACTCGGCGGAGACGCTACAGACGACAACGAGTTCTGGTACGAACTACGCGAGCACAAGCTGGATTTCTTTAATCAAAGTGACATGCCATTGTGGCGATTGTCATTGCCCGCACTGGTGCCGGAACTCGCTTTTGAATCCAAAAGCGCCACTCTCTACGACTGGGCAGGCACACAACGCTGGATCTTCAGCAATGCCGATGCGTCGTTAATACGCGAAATGGCAAGCAAGGCCGGTGGCTACGCGCAACTTTTTCGCGCTGACAAAGACCTGAAAAAAAGCGCAGGCGTCAATCATCCTCCTGCTGCTGCCATCATGAAACTGCATCGCAACCTCAAACGTGAGTTTGATCCTGAAGCCATACTAAACCCGGGACGACTCTATGCGGAGCTGTAATTCAAACCGCAATTCATTCCAGAAATCAGATACCGTATTGTGAGTTAGCACGAAAAACAGTAAGAGCACAATCGGCAAGTAACGCTAACCTACAACTACCGCACAAACGGTTTAACCTCAGGACAGTACAGCGAACCAACATGCAAACATCGCTATTGGAAAAATACCGGAACTCTGACCTTGGCGCACAGTCAGAGAGCATACTTCGCAAGTGTGTTCACTGCGGATTCTGTTTGGCCACCTGCCCTACTTATGATCTATTAGGCAATGAGCTCGATAGCCCGCGTGGCCGCATCTATCAAATTAAACAGGTGCTCGAAGGCGTTGAGCCAACGCAGAAAACCCAGTTACATCTGGATCGTTGCCTGACCTGCCGCAACTGTGAAACAACGTGCCCGAGTGGTGTTGAATATGGCCACCTGATCGACGCCGGCCGCCATATCGTTGAAGAACAGGTGCAGCGTCCTTTGAGCCAACGGTTGTTACGTTTGGCGATGCGAACCGTGCTCCCCTATCGAAACCGCATTGGCCCACTGGTTAAACTTGGCCAGCAATTCAGAGCTGTGTTACCCGCAACGCTTAAATCCCATCTGCCACCGAAACAGCAACAGGGTAAATGGCCGGCGGCCAATAAGCCAAGAACCATGCTGGTGCTTGACGGATGCGTGCAACCTTCCATGGCGCCCGACATCAACGCCGCAACAGCCCGCGTACTTGACAGACTCGGCATTAGCCTCGTCGCAATTAAGGAAGCCGGATGTTGCGGTGCAGTCAGTTATCACCTCAATGCACAAGAGGAAGGCCTTAACTTCGCAAAAGCCAATATAGATGCGTGGTGGCCGCACATTGAATCCGGAGCAGAAGCGATTGTGATGACCGCAAGCGGATGTGGCGTCTTTGTCAAAGAGTATGGCAGCATGCTTAAAGATGATGCTGAGTACGCAGATAAAGCAAAAAGAATCAGTGAGCTTTGCAAAGACATCAGTGAAATTATCGCAGTGGAAGACATCAGCCCGCTTAAGGCTGGCGCAACAGGCAGTACCGAAGCCATCGCCTTCCATCCGCCATGTACGCTGCAACACGGACAAAAACAATTGGGCACAACTGAAACCCTGCTGCGCTCACTTGGATTTAACCTGGTGAATGTCAAGGATGCACACTTTTGCTGTGGTTCTGCCGGCACCTATTCAATTACGCAAAAGTCGCTGTCACAAAAACTACTCGGAAGAAAAATCAGCTCCCTGCTTAAGAACAATCCAGCGACAATAGCCACTGCCAATATCGGTTGTCTGCTGCATTTGCAGTCTGCTTCCGGTGATACACCGGTTGTGCACTGGATACAGTTACTCGATGACAGGGAAAGCCAGCAAGTATAGTCAGGCGTTGGGAGCCTGTAAATCCGAACTAAACGCTCACATTATCGCGGGATAATCTGCAATGAAAAGACGAGAGTTCACCAGAATCTGCTCTACCATGGTGGCAGCCGCAGCAGGGGTTGCCCCCGTTGCTTTCGCCAATGACAAACAATCTTATAAAAAGGCTCTGCTGTTCAGTGACTCAAACGAACGCCTGACCGCAGCATCACTTGTCGTCGGTGAACCCTACGTTTTTTTCTACCCTTACATTTCAACACCGTGCTTCTTAATCGATCTCGGGGTCCCCGCCAATCGATCGGAACTGGCCGACAACAGTGGCGAAAGCTACGAGTGGGTCGGCGGTGTCGGACCGAATAACTCAATCGTTGCCTACTCCGCAATCTGCAGTCACAAGATGAGTCATCCGGCAAAGGAAATTTCATTTATAAACTATCGTCACGATCCAATCAGTTTTTATAGCCGTGATGGCAAGTCTGAAAAACGCGCACAGCTGATTTCCTGTTGCTCGGAGCGCAGCGTCTATGATCCGATAGATGGCGCCAGAGTGTTAGGTGGCCCTGCCCCGCAACCACTGGCTGCCATAGCACTTGAATACGACGACACCACCGGTGACTTACACGCAACAGGCAGTTACGGCGGAGATATGTACGATCGTTTTTTTGACAAATTCGGATTCAGAGCCGCCATGGAACACAAGGTAAACGATCCGCGACAACTGGTTGCCGATAAAACCGAATTGCAAAAGCTGAGTGACTATAGCGGGCAGACAATAAAATGTTAGACGAGCCTTTCAGGCAGAAAATGATTGATTCCTGATATATTAGACTCAGAGCTCCGTCACAGTAGCAGCGCTTCTGCCTTGCAGACTCCCTGATACCTCTATTGCACCGATAACTCCCTAAAGCCTTTCTCCAAAGGCCGCCACGCGAACACTGTTAATAGTGTCGCACCAAACGCAGCGACAATGAACGGCATCGTCAGTGCAAGATCGCGAGTCATACTTGCTTCCGCCACACTGACTACGACACCCGACAGGAGTAGCCCCACCGGCATCATCCCCCACGCCAGGAGTCGGTAGATGCTGTTCACCCTTCCCAGTAGTTCATCGGGGATCGTTCTTTGTCGGTAAGATACCGAAACGGTATTCCAAATTATTCCGGTAAATTCAAAAGCAGCTAAGACAAGTGCCAAAACAAACCCGTTAGGTGAAAACGGAATTGCGATGAATGCCAACGCCGAAGCCAGTGTCATCCACTGGGCTGCAGTGCCCGGCCCCATCCACTTTACGATCCGATCACCGACAAAACCGCCAACGATACCTCCGACTGCCCCGCCGGCAATGACCAGGCCATAGCCCCATGCCTCAAGCCCGAGGTTTTCCTGCACATGCAGGACAAGGCCGATAACCACCATTTGATGTAATAGATTCCACACCCCGGTCAGTATGGCAAGAAGGCGCAGCAGTGGCGTATTGCGCAGGAAGGTGACCCCTTGCTGCAACTCTGCACGCCAGCTACGCGTATTTACCCGATCAGGAGAAAACTGCCCTCTCACCCTGATCATCACTAATACCGCCAACACAAACGCCAAAGAATTGAGTGCGAAAGGGAGCCAGATCACCGACGTAATAAGAAAAGCACCAAGCGCTGGTCCCAGTAGAGCGTTTCCCACCAACTCAACACTCCAAAGCCGTCCGTTTGCTCGTTCTAATTGTTCCTGAGGAACAATCGCCGGCAGCATCGTTTGCGCGGCGTTGTCCCTGAACACTTCTGCGGTTCCCATCACCAATGCAAGCACCAGCAGTGTGCCAAACAACACTGGCATGGCAGTGCCGTTCTCCAGTGGCGCAGACAGCGGCATCGAGGTCCACACAATCAAAGCCGCTGCACCAAACGACACTGCCCTTACTACGTCCATCGCAAGGATTAAACGGCGACGGTCCGTTCTGTCCGTAATGATTCCGGCCGGTAGCGCAAATATAAACCACGGCAGACGCAGCATCATGGGCATAAGTGCTACAAAAATCGGATCACGGCTCAGCAACGACGCAAGCCATGCCCACGTAACCAGGGCGATTCCATCAGCGAGATTTGTTATTCCGCTCGCGAGAATAAACTTTGGCAGATAACTGGAGGGGGAATACGCATTCATGTGATGAGTGAACTATTCAAGGCCATGGGCCACCTGTCGGTGTGCAATATTACCCGGTGTGGCATGTCTACCATTCAGAATTTGACGCATATGAGATATCTGGAGCTCGATGATACAAGCTCAACAATACTTGAGATCAACGTTTTTTTTCCAGGGCATCATCCGCTACAGTGCCCGGATAGCGCACGGCATTCTCCAGTATCGTAACCATCTACATCGAACGACAGCCGAACGGTAGAGCAGTAATCTGCTGTCAGCCTGAGTCGAATCACAGGCAGATCAACAGGAGAAGGCACTGGTGCCCTGAAGAATCACAAGGCTAAACCGTTAGGATAAAATGGAGTAGAATTTCATTGACTACTTGTACCCGGATCTCTGTTCGCAACGAGAGACAGAATCTAATTCGGTAAAAAAAGGGAAGCGGGCATGTACGAATTTGGCTGTCATTGCAAACAATTAACCTACTGTTATTCCGGTCAGCCTGAATGCTGTTACATCTGCCACTGTACAGATTGCCAGCGTGCAAGTGGCGCGGCGTTTACCAGTAATATAATTGTTGATACCGCCGACATTAGCCTGGTCAGCGGTTCTGCTGCTGAGCTCTGCTATTCGCACAATAATGATCAATTACACGTCTGTTGTTGCCAAAGTTGTGGAACAGATTTATATCTATATTTCGAAAGCCGCCCCGCCACCGCAACCATTCTTACCGGGACCTTTTTTCAGCAACACTGGTTTAGTCCGATCGCTCATATCTGGACTCAGAGCTCAGTGCCCTGGTTGAAACTCGATGATGGGCTGCCGTGTTTTGAAAAGCAGCCAGCATGGGAAGACTTAACCGCTTTATGGAAATCTCAAAAAGCTTAATCAGTTAACCACAAAGCGCCGCGGCTGGCCTGCAATCAGGCTTCGGATTCATGCTTCTGATTCATGCTTCTGATTCATGGCAGACTGCCTCAATGTTATGTCCGTCCGGATCAATAATAAATGCAGCATAGTACTTTCCGCTGTACTGCGGTCGCAGCCCGGGCGGGCCATTGCACTGTCCGCCTGCAGCGATCGCAGCAGTATAGAACGCGTCGACTTGCTCTCTTTTTTCAGCCGTGAAAGCGATATGCAGATGTGCGGGCTTTTCCTGTGTTTGGTAGAGGCACAAAGATTCTTCGCCGTCGGGGTCATACAACTCAACACCATCGGGTGGCCAGTCGACTACCGCGGTGACACCCAGTGGTTTTAGCGCCTGTAGGTAAAAGGCTTTACTACGTGCAAAATCAGCCACCCCAAACTTCACATGATCAAACATGGAATCTTAACTCCTGATTGCGGTTGGTTGTGAAACAAGGCCGGCAGTGGTGTCAAAAAGCGGATGAGCCAACGCAGCTAATACTCATCACCAGACACCAGCACCATGTGTTGCGGGCCCACTTCTTTATAGAGCGACGGCACCGGCTGGTAATTTGTTGGATGCATCGGTGACGGGACAGGCTTGAAGTTAAGGTCGCTTTCAGATTTGCGCTGCGCCGGATCTGCTACGGGTACCGCCTCCATCAGCGCTTGTGTGTAGGCATGTTGCGGATTTTCGAACACCGCACGTCGGGGACCGATCTCGACGATTCTACCGAGGTACATTACCCCAACATGGTGTGACACTCTTTCAACGACCGCCATATCATGAGAAATGAACAGGTACGACAAGCCGAGCTCGGCCTGTAGTTCCATCATTAAATTCAGTACCTGGGCCTGAACGGATACATCAAGTGCCGAGACGGCTTCATCGGCGACGATTAGTGTTGGACGCAGTGCCAATGCTCTTGCAATAGCAATGCGTTGTCGTTGCCCACCGGAAAGCTCGTGCGGAAATCGATTCATATAACTGCGTGGCAACTCAACACGATCAAACAAACCCGCTACCACTTCCATAATATCGTCTGCACTTCGAGAACCGTAGTTAATCAGCGGCTCTGACACCTGATCAGCCAGTTTTATCTGAGGATTTAGTGAGGCGAACGGATCCTGAAAAATCATTTGCATATCGCGGCGAGTGTCGCGTAGTTCTTTTCCTGACATCGACAGAACATCTTTACCGTCGAGTTCAACAGAACCCGACATCGGCTCGACCAGTCTCAGCAGCGATTTGCCGACCGACGATTTGCCACAACCCGATTCACCTACCAGGCTAAGTGTTTGTCCTTTGTTGATCTGAAATGACACGTCTTCAACTGCATGAACGTTGGCTACAGTACGACGAAGAAAACCTCCCTTAACCGGAAAACGAGTGGTCAGATTCTTCACGGTCAACAGCGGTTCACTGGTTCCCGCAATCGACTGGATGACCTGGTCCGTATGACCGAACAGTTTCATCGGCTCTGGTAAACTTTTGCCGCGCATGTCGCCAAGCCTGGGCACAGCTGCTAACAGCGCACGGGTATAGGGGTGTTCAGGGCTGGAAAAAATTTGCTCGACGGTTCCCTCTTCGACCTTGTTACCGCGAAACATCACAATGACACGGTCTGCCACTTGAGCGACCACCGCCATATCGTGCGTAATAAACATAACGGCTGTGCCCGTCTCGCGTTTCAGACGGTCCATCAGGGCCAGAATCTCAGCCTGGATCGTGACATCGAGTGCGGTTGTTGGCTCGTCAGCAATCAGCAGCCGGGGCCTGCATGCCATGGCCATGGCAATGACGACCCGCTGTCTCATTCCGCCTGACAGCTCGTGCGGGTACTGCTGCAAACGACGCTCAGGTTCGGGTATGCGCAGTTCCTTTAACAATTCCAGCGCGTGGGCAATTGCCGCCTGCTTGCTTAAACCCAGATGCGCTCGCATACCCTCGGTTAATTGCCTGCCTATAGTGAACACCGGGTTGAGCGCGGTCATCGGCTCCTGGAAAATCATGCCGATTTCGTTACCGCGGATGTCGCGCATCGCAGACTGACTGGCCTGCGCCAGATCGAGCTGATTGCCATCGCGCCGATTAAACAGCATCTGACCCCGTGCAATCTCACCACCCCCATATTCGACCAGTCGCATCAGCGACAGCGACGATACGGACTTGCCAGAGCCTGATTCTCCAACGACGCAAACAGTCTCCCCGGCGTGGATATCGAACGAGACGTCCTCCACCCCGGTGACGACTCCGTCTCTGGTGGCGAAAGTGACTTGCAGTTTTTGTATGCTGGCGATTGCGCCGGAATTATCGGCGACAGCGGTTAACGGCATCTGTGTTACCCATTGTGACTACTGACCAAGGGTATTATGATCGAGCGGTGGTGTGGTGTTTTTTTCGAACCGTCGCACCTTTGCCCTTACGACTGGGGTGTTCTTGACCGATGGTTACGAGTTTGAATTCCTGTGCTCGCGTCCGCGCCGGTCATTGCCGAACCAGTGACTAATTTGCTCAACGGGAGACTACGATGCAATTTAAATCCTTGATGTTAACAGCCGCCGCCAGCCTTGTGCTGGCCCCGGCGGCTTTTGCCGAACGTGCTTCCGATGGCGAAGTGAAGATTATCTACTGGCAGGCCCCGTCGATACTCAATCCGTTCCTGTCGGGTGGTACCAAAGACGTCGAGAGTGCCTCGCTGGTTATCGAACCGCTTGCGCGCTACAACGAAAATGGTGAGCTGGTGGCGTGGCTGGCGGCGGAGGTCCCGACAGTGGGCAACGGTGGCGTCAGTGAAGATCTGACCAGCATCACCTGGAAAATAACGCCAGGTCTGAAGTGGTCCGACGGTTCTGCGTTCACATCGGCGGATGTTAAATTTACGCATGAATACTGCACTCACCCGGAGGGCGGCTGCGCGCAAGTAACAAAGTTTGAAGGGGTCAGCTCTGTTGAGGCGCCTGACGACGTTACCGTTGTCGTTAACTTTGAAAAGCCAACCCCGAATCCCTATGGCCCCTTTGTGGGTGGCGAAAGCCCGATTATTCAGGCGGCACAATTTGCTGAGTGTCTTGGTGCTGCAGCATCGACCTGTACCGAGGCCAACTTCAATCCGATTGGCACCGGCCCGTTCGTGGTAGACGAATTCAAGCCCAACGATGTGATTACCTTTTCTGCCAACCCGAACTATCGTGATCCAGCCAAGCCGGCGTTTGCCAAAGTCACCTTCAAAGGCGGTGGTTCCGCTGCCGCATCTGGTACTGCCGTGATGGAGACCGGTGAGTTCGACTATGGGTGGAATTTGCAGCTGGCTCCCGATGTTATTGCAAAAATGGCCGAGGGTGGCAAAGGCGTGCCGGTGGCAGGTTTTGGCCCGCTGGTCGAGCGCCTGATGCTAAATCAAACTAACCCGTCTCCTGACCTGGCTGACGACGTGCGCTCAACCGCCGCTGAACCACACCCGTTTTTAACTGACCCGGCAGTGTACCAGGCCATGTCAATGGCGATCGACCGCCCGTTGCTGGTAGAGGTTGGTTATGGAAAAGCTGGCAAGGTGACCTGTAACTGGGTACCGGCACCCGAGGCATTCAATTCAACCAGCATGACCTGTGATAAACAAGACATTGCCGGTGCCAATGCATTGCTCGATGAAGCCGGTATTGTAGACACCGACGGCGATGGCATTCGCGAGAAAGACGGCGTACCTCTGTCTATTTTGTACCAGAGCTCAACCAACGCGGTGCGGCAGGATTTTCAGGCGCTGATCAAAGAATGGTTTAGCGAAATCGGCATCGAATCCGAGTTGCGTAATATTGATGCATCGGTTTTCTTTGGTGGTGATGCGGGCTCTCCCGATACGTTCCAGAAGTTCTATGCAGACGTACAAATGTACGCAAACACCTTTAATGGCACTGATCCGCAGTCGTATCTGGGCAACGGATTGTGTGACAAAGCGCCGCGGCCGGAAACCCAATGGCAGGGTGAAAACATCTCGCGTTTCTGCATGGAAGAGTACGATGCACTGCACGCACAACTGCGAGAGACCGCCGACATGGCTGAGCGCAACCGAATCGGTCGCGAGCTAAACGATATGATTGTGCAAAACGGCGGCATGATCCCGCTTGTTCACCGTGGCCGCCTGTCCGCTCACGCCAACAGCCTCGGAGGTGTGTTGCTCAATGTGTGGGACAGTGAGCTATGGAACGTCGCCGATTGGTATCGGATCAAATAGGTAGTCAGTTAAGGGGTCAGTATTTGCTGGCCCCTTTTTCATTGCGAATCACCTTTTTTGTGAACCCCCTTGTCGTGAAACACCCCGGACACCGTAGATCGGTCGTCCGCTGTTCATAGCCAGGGCTGGCACTTACCCGATTCAGGCACCGCATGCTCCAATACGCAACGCGACGACTGCTGCTGTCTATACCGACACTGCTTTTTATCAGCTTCGCCATTTTTATGTTACTGCAACTGGCCCCCGGTGATCCGATGGCTCAGGTGCCGTTGACAGTCCCGCCTGAAGTTAAGGAAAAAATGCGTGAAGCGCTGGGGCTTGGCGAGCCGGCGCACGTGCAATACTGGAAGTGGCTTGTGCAGGTGGGGTGGACAGAGCCCAAAGTGTTTATTGACTGGCTTACGCGTGACAGTGCGTTGTTAGGCTGGCTGCCCGACACCAACCTGTATCAGGGGGAACTGCGAGTAATCTCCTGGCAGACGCGTTCACCGGTGATGGACATTGTGATTCAGCGCATTCCACAAACGCTCTGGGTTGTGGGGGTGGCCTACGTGGTTGCAATCCTGATCGCTTTGCCAATTGGCGTCTACTCTGCTTACCGGCAGTACTCGGTATTTGATCAGGCAGGTACCTTCGTCACGATGATTGGCTTTTCTATACCACCTTTTTTTACCGGACCGCTGTTGATCGTAATTTTCTCGGTACAACTGGGCTGGTTACCTTCCATCTACGACACCACACACGTGGTGCGTGACTGGGAGAGTTTTAAAGTGCAACTGCAGCAAATGATTATGCCGGTGATGGTGCTGGCGTTGCAGATAACCGCTCAACTGAGTCGCTATATGCGTGCCTCAACACTCGATAATCTTAATCAGGACTATGTGCGCACCGCACGCGCAAAGGGATTAACCGAAGCGATCGTTGTAATGTCTCATGTGGTGCGTAACTCGATGATTCCGGTTGTAACGGTTATAGCGCTTGGCGTACCAGCAATCTTTGGCGGCGCCATCATTACTGAAAACGTCTTTAAAGTGAACGGCATCGGGCAACTGTTGTTAACCGCATTGTTTGCCAACGACTTGCCGATGGTCATGACACTCACTTTCATCTTTGCGGTACTAATTGTGTTGTTTAATCTGATCGCCGATGTGTTGTACGGCATTCTCGATCCGAGAATCCGTTATGACTGATCCCCAGATACCAAATGAAGTACCAAAAAAAGCGCCAAATGAAGTACCGATTGAAGTGCCAATAGAAGCGCTGCAGGATGCCGAACCGAATCAGCCCGTACGTGGCGTCTGGCGCGAAGTATGGATGCAGCTGTACCAGCACAAAGGTGCAATGTTCGGCATGGGGTTTTTAATATTCATTACCCTTGCTGTACTGGTCGGCCCTTACCTGTATCAGGTCGATCCGCAAAAGATCGATATTCGCAATAAAAACTTCCGACCTGTCTACACAGCACTGTGGGACAACGCTGCAAAGACTGGCTGGAACAAGCCATTGGGTTCAGACCAGCTGGGGCGAGACAATCTTGCACAAATGCTGGCTGGCGGTCGAGCATCGATGGCCGTTGGCTGGGCTGCCATGCTGTTGTCAGTTCTGATTGGCACACTCATCGGTGTGCTGGCAGGTTTTTATCAAAAGCTCGATGGTGTTTTAATGCGTCTGACCGATCTGTTTCTCGCATTACCCATATTGCCATTGTTACTGGTTGCAGTAACGCTGTTCAGACAACCGTTGCGTGCAGAGTTTGGCCCTGAGGGCGGTATGTTTATTCTTATTGTGACGGTGATAGCCATCACATCGTGGATGCCAATGGCACGTATTGTCCGCGGTGATATTCTGGCCATCAAGGAACGCGAGTTTGTGCTCGCAGCGCGCTCAATTGGTACACGCTCAGACAAACTGATCCTGCGACACCTGCTGCCAAATGTGATGTCACCTATTATGGTCTCTGCCACGCTTGGCCTTGCCACTGCAATTATTACCGAAAGTGCGCTGTCATTCCTTGGCGTAGGATTTCCATCCGACTTTCCCACCTGGGGAAAAATGCTTGCTGACGCTGTTGTACGAATGGAAGAATACCCGGAACGGGTCATTCTACCCGGCATTGCCATTTCACTAACCGTGTTGTCGGTCAACTACCTTGGTGACGGCTTGCGTGACGC
>CALGNZ010000074.1 GCA_937957915.1 uncultured Granulosicoccaceae bacterium
CCGACCTTCAGGCAGTAACTGATTTCAGCTTTGGATAGAATGAAAAGCCAAATGCAATGGTGATAGCCGTGATGATCATCAACGACCAAACCAGCTGTTCAAGACCATAGCTATCAGCTACCCAACCCAGCGACAGCGGGCCCACCACCGCAGCCAGACTTGCCAGCGTGTAAACCAGTGCATAGCCACGCGCGCTTTTGTTCTCGTCTATATGATCCGCAACCGACCCGTAACACACTGTTGACGATCCTTGTACAACAACCCCGATCAGAGGCAACACAAACAAGAGCGGAACCAGCGGCAATGTTATGACTGCGATCATCCCCGCTATGGTAGCAAGTTGAATACTGATAAACGAGACTCGATCCCCGAAGCGGGCCGCAAGAAAGCCAGCGGCAAACTTCCCAGCGGTTCCACCGCTTAACGTTAATACCACTCCGAATGCAGCGACATCTGCGGTCGAGCCCTTCTCGATCAGAATAAACGCGATAAAAACAAGAAACACAGCTTGTACAATGCTATCGAGAAAAACGACCGATCCGACGACAATAAATCGAACCGGGTTTAGAATGCCCCAGTTGTTCTGGTCTGCCTGTGACTTTTCCCGCAGGTTGTTTAACTGAGTGCTGCTTGCCTGAGCATTGTGTACCTGTGAACTGGCTGCCTCATGGTCATTCAGGACAGGGCTTGATTGTTGCGCGTCAGTGATCGACTGCGCACTTTGCAATAGATACCAAACCACGCCTGCAAAGATGATCGCTGATACCGCCAAAATCATCACAACCACGTTCCAGCCAACTCCAAAACCTAATATCAGACCGAAAGAGGCGGTGTACATTAATTTGCCCACATCACCAAATGCGTTGTAGGTACCAAGCGCTTTTCTGCGCCGTGCTCCCTGAAACCGTTTCACCATCAACGACGAACAGAGTGAATGCTGAAACGCGGCACCACATCCAGCCAGAAGAAAGAACAGGCACAACAGTGCAAACGACTGTCCGATTGACTGAGAGACAGATACGCCAGCGTAGCCGAGTCCGGCCCCCGTTAACCCGGCAACCAGCAGCCATTTTTCTCCAGTTCGTTCCGCAAGAATCCCTGCGGGTATTTCCAGCGCTGACATTGCCAGATTTGAAAAAGCCTTCAATACACCAACCTGTGTGTAGTTAAGCCCAAGACTTTGCGCAAGCACCGGCAACAACACAAACTGGAGTGCAACCAGTCCGTCCTGAACAGCGTGCGCACAGCACACCGCAACGAGTGCTTTGGCCTGACTAACTCGGCTGCAAGAAGGTTTAGCTTTTGATAATTCCAGAGTGGTTGGGATTTGCTGAAACTCGTATTTGCGGCAAGGCCGTCAATTGTAATGGAGCTTTCCCGGCTGTGGGCGGGCATCGTTAGATATATTTTGTTGGCGAAGCCCGTGCATATTCCTGAAGACAGCAGCGACAATCGGTAATTTTCAAGTCCCCTTCATTTGCCGAATACCCTTTCGATAATGCCCGCCCGAGCACCGGAGTAGTTTATTAACCAGTGGCGAATGACGAACGGAATCTGGCCACCCATCGATCAATCACTCTACTGATCGCCAGCGATTGCCGCCATATCACTACGCCACCTTAACCTCGCCGTATATATTATATCCAACGTGTTTCGGGTATATTCCGGCACACGTCAATACAGACTGCTTACTGGAGTATAGATACATGCCACTACTACAACGGGGACTTCGCGGGGAGCCTGTGCGTTTGCTGCAGGAGAAGCTCGGGGTTACTGCAGATGGAATTTTTGGCGCAGGCACTGATAAAGCACTGCGCGACTACCAGTCAGGCAATGGACTGGCTGTTGACGGTATCGCCGGACCGGATACGTTCGCCAGCATGGGGTTGTATGAACTGGTTATTGTTCACAAAGGCTCTCGTGGTGAGTGCGTTAAAAAGGTTCAACAACAACTGAGCCTCGATGCTGATGGCATTTTTGGTGGTGGAACCGAAGCGGCAGTGAAACAGTTTCAAACTGACAACGGGCTCGATGCCGATGGCATAGTCGGCCCCGCCACCATGGCGAAAATGGACGTTTTTGCCGAGGTCGACGAGGCGGTAGTCGCAAAATCAATCCTGCCACCCGATTACAAAGCGCCGGAAGTGCCTGCCGCAGCAGCAGATACTGCAGCCCCGGAAGACAAAGTTTCTGTACCTCAGGCCATCGCAAGCCTGCAAACTAAAACAGAAGGGAAAAGCAGTATCTGGGGTTCGATCAAAGGTATGTTTAACTAACGAGCAATCGGCAGTTCTCTTACGGATATCGCGTTACTTCGATTTTCCCGTCGATCAAACGGGCTGCATTTTCAGCCCGTGATTGTATAAACCGCCGTGGTGATGCTGTGAGTGATTGGCAATCAGGTACCCAGCACCGAATCCGCGACAAAGCCATTGCTTTTGCGTTCCTGCTCAAAGGTCGATCCGGGTCCATGGCCAGGCATAAATTGTATTTTTTCTCCCAGAGGCCACAACTTCCGGGTGATTGAATCAATTAATTGCTGGTGATTGCCGCCGGGCAGATCCGTGCGACCAATGGAGCCACTAAAGAGCACATCGCCGACAAAAGCAAACGCCATTTCCTTTTGAAAGAACACCACCGAGCCCGGTGAGTGCCCGGGACAATGCAGTAGCTCAAACTGCACGCCATCCAGCGCTACGGTATCGCCATCGTCGAGGTAACGGTCTGGTGTGAAACTTTCTGCTTCTGCGATTCCGTAGGTACCAGGCTTTAACTCATCGAGTAAAAATTGATCATCTATGTGGGGCCCGATGATCTCAACATCCAATCGGCGCCTGGCCTCGGCAGCACCACCAGCGTGGTCGATGTGGCCGTGAGTAAGCCAGATTTCCTTTACCGTGACCTCCAGTTTTCCAATCGCCTCCATCAGCAGATCCACGTCTCCACCCGGATCAAGCAAAATGGCATTGCGTGTCTCGGTAGACCAGAAGATCATGGCGTTTTGCTGTAATTGGGTAACGGGTACCACCTGGAGTTGAAACTGGTTTTTTTCGGCAGCAGACATAGAGGCCTCGGATAGTGACTTATACCCCGAGTTTACCTGCTTGCTCAGGGAATCGCTCGCCCTTGCAACACCGTCGCCGGTCATTGTTGTTGTGTGCAGGGGCTGCTGGTTAAATTCAGTGACGAGAGTCGCATGACACACGTATTCGGTTGGCGGACTACGTCTGAAACTGGCGACGATCAAATCAGATGCTATTATGCGTGGATAGTCTGTCAGCCCCTGATGTGCCATTCAGGCGGTGCCGCCCACCACGTTGAACCAACAGCACCTATGACGATCAACCACAGTGAATGGCTACGCTCGCTGAGCAAGCAACAAAGGCAACGGCTAACAAAAAAGTCTGACCGTCAAGGACTGCAGCACCTGGCTGTACACGCGGGGCTTATTGCAGTTGCTGGATGGCTGATAGCGACTGCAGAACTATCTCCGTGGCTGCTATTACCCTCGATGCTGGTACAGGGGATATTGCTGGTTTTTCTATTTACCCTGCAGCACGAAACCACCCACTACACACCGTTTAAAACACGCAGCGTAAATACAATCGTCGGCTTTTGCTGCGGGCTGATATTGCTACTGCCACCAGTCTGGTTTCGATACTTTCACCTTGCCCACCACCGCTTTACCCAGGACCCGCAAAAAGACCCGGAGCTGGCTTCTCCTAAACCAGCCACTCGTTATCAGTACGCCGCATATTTGTCTGGCCTTCCAGTGTGGAAAAGTCAATTTGGCACGCTGCTGAGAAACGCTTATCGAGAGTGTACAGACGACTTTTTACCAGCAAGCAAACGAAAGGCAGTGCGACTCGAATCCGTGGTGATGCTTGGCTTGTATCTCCTGGCTGTACTTGCGTCGGTTGCAACAGGTGCCATTGAAATACTCACCGTGTGGCTGATTCCCCTGCTGTTGGGGCAACCGTTTCTCAGGGCATATTTGCTGGCAGAACATGCCGCCTGCCCCGAGGTAGACAACCGATTTGAAAACACGCGCACCCTGTTGACTAACCCGCTTGTGCGGCGCCTTGCGTGGAATATGCCCTATCACACAGAACATCATGTGTACCCGGCCGTTCCATTTTTTAGATTGCCCGAGGCACATGCACTGTCAGCCAGACATTTGCAACAACTCGAACCGGGATATCGGTCTTTTCACCGACAGTTTTTTGATCGCGTTGGTCACTAGCTGCAAGAATACTTTGAGTCTGCAGGGCAGCACCTCAGCACCATCTGCACATACGGGTACTCGCCCAGCTCTGGCTGTGCGACCGCCCACCGGAACAAACCCTTTACCCCTCCGTTTCACAAACCGATATCGATTCACTATTCTGATACTCAGTCATCAAGCGATCGGCCAACTCATTTTCTGCAGCGGTAAGCGGCTCGTAGTGCCGATCTGCTGTCCAGCCATATCCCCAGCGATACCAGGTATGGAAATAAGGACTGCCACCAACGCGAACACCTTCGTACATCAGTGTTGCCAAAGCCCCGTTGCCGGTTTTGGCAGCGACACACTCGCGCAACAATTGATCCGCCTGCTCTCTCTGTTTTTCAGTGCCGCCACGCCAATAGGTAATGTCGTGCTGCACACAACAGTCACACCAGTCGTGACTGGTCATTGCAGATGAGTCTGGAAATAAAGAGCAGCCATCACTGCTAAAGGGGTTTAATGTACTCGGTTGCTGATCAGAATCAGGGCTGCAGCCAACAGCGGCTACAGCCACTATACCCAGCATAGCCAGCACCATGCGCCGCATCAGCGTTAGTTCAGGGCACACAGATTAAGCACCCTGTCGTTTGCCTCTTTCAAGTCGTTACTACTTTCAGTGACCAATAACACAACCATTTCACTATGCGGCCGGTGAGTAATGATTTCTACGCACGCCAGGCGACGGGAAACTGCGGGCCATCCAGCGGCTCACCGGTTTGCAGAGTGAGGTCTTTAAATGGCGGTGACCCTTTGCCTTTGCGATCTATAAACTGTGCATCGTCACCAACCCATCGAGCAGAAAACACACGCCGTCTCGAGCCCTGCCCTGTGTTCGCAGCGGCACCATGCACAGTGCGGAAATTAAATGCGACAGCATCACCCGGCTGCATAGCCCAGCTCAGGATTTCGTAGTCGTCGCGATTGTTATCTATATCGGGTACTGCTTCCGAATCATCGTTTTCATAGAGATCAGTACCGTCGAAGCGCTGCGGCTTGTGCAGCTTACCCCACCGGTGCGAGCCTGCAACACACTGCAGAGATATTTCCCTGGCAACCGGATCAAGCGGTATCCAGAAACTGACACTCTGCTGGCCCTGCGCGCAGTAGTAGGGCTGGTCCTGATGCCATGGCGTGACGATGGAAGTGCCGGGCTCTTTCACTAATACATGGTCATGAAAAAAACGGCCCGTTGATGACCGCATCAGTGATGCCGCAACTGCTGCCGCAGGCGACGTATGGACGAAGTCACTAAATGGCTCGATGCGCTGCCAATTGCATAAGTCCTGAAAGAACGGCGCACTGCCATCAGCCGGGTTGTACGAACGTTCGAGCGGACTTGGATCGGCCATCAGGGTTTCGATCCCCTCTGACAGCGGCTCAATCCACTCTGAAAACAGGCCACGCAATACAACCGCGCCATCTCGTTCGAATTGCTCTATGGTGCTTTGATCAGGAAGCGGGTTGGTCATTTGTCAGGTTCTCGGTCACTGAGCGCAATAATAAGAATGTATTACAACTGTTGTCTGTTTTGACAGGGTAGCGATAAGCTGCGATGACAGCTACCTTGTCCGCTATACGGGCTCGTTAATCACATGCTCTTTCTACCACTTTACACAGCAAAAACCGACTGGCCGAGAATACGGACAGACCGCGCTCTATCGATCGGCGAGCGCCAGACAACGCTCCACCGATTCTACCGAACCAACAGTAGTGCGTGATCGCAGACTGGCCGCTGCCACTGCATGCGCCAGTTGCAGCGATGCATCAACAGACCAGCTCTCGTGCAATCCGTACAACATGCCTGCGGCAAAAGCATCACCGGCGCCTACTGTATTTACAATCGACGCCGAATCTACCTGCACAGACAGTGTTTCCGTTACTTGTCCATCACGGCAAACGCAAACTGCACCCGCCGGATAATGCACTACAACCAGCGACATAGCACCAAGCTGTAAAACCTGTCGGGCGGCAGCAACACATTGCGCCGGTACGGCCGCTTTGCTTTGCGCCGGAGCCGATCCGTTATCTTGACTGCCAGATGTTTCATGTGCAGGCTCAATAGCATGCATCGTCTCTATATTTGCCAGCGCGCCAATTTCGTAGTCGTTGACGATCAAGGTATCGAGCCACGGTAAACAGGGCAGACACAGTTCACGGATGCGTTCGGGGTCTATCGATACCAGCTCTACATTCGTTTGCAAGCCTGCCGCCTTCGCCTTTTTTAGCACACTGACCCAGCCGTTGGCATCTGCCCCCCATGCGTCATCAAGTTGCTGATGGACCCCAAGCAAGCCTAAATGCAGCAGTTTGCACTGCGATGCCGAAAAATCGAAGTGATCAGGCGTCAGCAGATTATTGCAGCCCTGATGATGAAAGAAAGTTCTTTTACCGGTAGTCTCGTCAGCCATGACATCGGTATAGGAAGTCTCTGCCTTGTCCGTGCGATGAAGCTGCTCAACATTAACACCATGGTCTACAGCCGTGCTTTGTAGAAAATCACCATCCGCATCTTTGCCAACCATACCGATCGCTTCAACCGGTATCGATGGATCAAGCTTGCGAATATCGATACCAAGATTGTGGGCTGACCCGCCGCCCTGCCGATCAGTTTCCTTGATTACTGCCAGCGACTCCTGCTGCGGCCACCGATCAATCATTTTGATTCGATCGAGCGTCCAGCAACCGCCACAAACGATACCGTGCCTCCACGACTGTTTTAAAGTGCGGGCTGAAGACATACGCTGTTACTTTGTTTTTATTGAGTGGCAACGGTGCATAATTAGCTGCGCTTTAACACCGGATCAGTCACCTGCAAGTCCTGCTCAAGTGATCGTTGTGGTGTGATGGACTGATCTTTCATATAACTGTGATAGCTACGAACCGCAGTTTCGGTATCACACTTTTGCTCTACCGTTTCGCGCAACAAGCGAACGAGTTCCAGCGGTGCTTCGGCCAGGTTGATCTTACGCCCGAATAGCGCCAGCCTGGCACCTGACTGCTCGGCTTGCAGCGCCAGTTCAAACGTATCTCTGGTCGTGCCGCTTGCACCACCCAGTATGCCAACAATCAGATTCTCCGGATCATAGGTGCTCAGATCACTCATCGATTTTGCACCATTAAACTGAATTTTCAGGAACTTCGGATGCGTCGCGCGGGTGACCCCGGCTAGTGTTTTTAAAATCATATCGTTGATGTAGTGGCCAAGATCAGACTCGGCGATGCCTATATCAAATGCAGGATTGAATACTTCCAGAAAATGTCTGAAGCCATGGTCTCTGGCTGCAAGTCTAAAATCACGATACGCATTAAGGCTGCGCAGATCTGCTTCAAGCTGATTGGAAAACGTTATGGAATAAAGGCCCAGGTCGCTAAAAGGCTTAACTGACTCAAGGTCTGCGGTCGAAAACGGTTGCGAAGGTTCATCGCGATAACTGGCGTGACGCCCCACCCATATATCGGTTGTGTCATTCATGCGCACAGCCTGCGTCACCATCGACTTCGCGAACAACCCTTCAGACGATAACTGCTCGGCACTGCCAGCAGACATCAACATGATATCTACCAATTCTGAGCGAGTCATCTCCCGCATGGCCTGCAGATAAACCGATTTTGCTCGCGGGTTGCCTTGCGCATCAGGCCCGGCTGCCAGCACACCGTAAGCCATATCTCCGTCTTTGGCATCGGCAATGATGAAATCTTCCGGGGTGTATTGACCAGTCGCCATGGCGTGTAGCTTAAGATCGAGTCGCTTTGTCATAGATGTTATCAACTGGTTAATGGTTTGTTATTGTGAAAGGCAACCGTTTGCCGCTCTGGCTGAATTGCAGGCCGACCTGCCGCCTTGACCAATTCATAAACAGCAACCAGACAAGACGCCGTCGGCCAACGACGTAAACAGCCACCCCAAAGAAGCAAGGCATGAGCAGACTATCCATGACCTTGCCCGAAAAATGCGAACCGGGCAATCCCCCAGCAGCCATGTGTGTAAAATGCCTCTGCAGCCGCGTGTGTAAAATTCCCCAGTAGCTGAGCGTATATCGAGCATAGGTATCGCGCCGCATCGAACCCACCGCAAACAACCGCCTGATGTTATCAGCGATGAACTATATCCCCACTTAGCCAGTCTATTTGACAGGTAACTTGACGGCGCAAACCCAGCGCCATCACGTGCGCTCGAACCTCAGGAGAAAACGATGAATCAGATACACCAGCCACAACGGGGCATTCGCGCCGCAATGGCGGCAACGGGCGTTCGAATCAGTCAACGCCTGCCGGGCTTCAGCACCGGCAAAGCCGCCATTACAGCATTGCTGGCCTGCCTTTTCATGCTGACCACGTCAACGGTGTTTGCCGCTGAGCCTGTTGCAAAGTCACGCCTCGGCGGCGTGGCGATCGGTGGTCACGACACGGTCGCCTATCACGCATTACCAGCGGATCCACATGAAAAAGCCATCTCCGGAAAAAAGACTTATACCGTCGAATGGAAGGGAGCTAAGTGGCGTTTCGCCAGTGAGGCGTCTGCGAACAAGTTTCGCACAGAACCGGAAAAGTACTCTCCAGCATACAATGGCCATTGCGCCAATGCGCTTAGCCTGGGTAAGGGGTTACTCAAAACCGATGGCACGCATTGGGAAATCTTTGGCGATCGACTCTATTTGTTTTATGCCGCCAAAGGCAGAGACCGATGGATGGCTACTGATGACGTGCAACCCTACATTGAAGCTGCCGAACTTGCGTGGAGCAAGCTCAGATAACCATTGGCGCAGCATTATGCTGCTGAAAGGTAAATCGCTGCCAGATAGAAACCGGTTTTCCGTCGGTACTAGGATGCCTGCCTTGCTAAGAATTGATCTACAGCCGAAAACACGCACCCGTAGAGCGGCACCAACGCGAATGCCACTTCTCAGTCTATCTCTCGCCCCTGATAGTCACTGTTGCCGATTCTGCCCATGCCAGGCAATTTGATAGCAAGCGGTGAAAAGTCGATGCCGGCGGTCAAGCCCAGTAAGTTCATCTCCACGCCCTCTTCCGCTGCGATCATCAAACCCAGCAGCCCTCTTACTGAAATCTGCACACCGGAGTCGCTGGGTGCATCAGCAATGAGCTGTCCATTTGGAAGATAGTCTTTACCGACAGCGGTCGGAGGCAACTCAAGGCGCAGTTCGGGCAGCTCTCTGGCAAGCGAGGCAATAAAAGTGTTGCTGTTGGGGCCTGGCCAAACGCGGTATTCTTTATTGTACGGGTAGTTCTCCGCCGCACTGATTAGTCGCTCGATCATGTCATCGACATCTGTGCCTCCACGTATGTCTCTGAGTAACCAGGGCTTGCTGCCAAACCAGTAACCATCAGGTGATCCGCGACGAATACGCACTGTGGATCCGCTCCACCGCAAGGCATATCCCATCACTTCAATACGCGTGTACTCGCTGGCACCACTGGGCTTTACTGCAATCCAGGTATGTACGCCAAATGCGCCACGCCAGCGAGCTGCGCGCGCTGCGTATACCTGAATAACCGCATCGGTGAATTCTGCAGGTGCCGGAGCTTGCATGGAGCTGTCACGCCGCAGCTCCCACCAGCTCTTTTGCTGATTGTCGCTGATGGTATGGCGGGCAACACTGACTGCCACCGGCAGTAAAAAGACGGCAACAAACAACAGACCCAGGTTCATTGAAAATCGCGTAAAGGTTGTACTTTTTACAACGCTTTCTACGGGGTTCACAGCCATGACAATGACAACGTTTGGAGAGAAGTACTCATTAGTACTGTAGAGCCTGCCACAGTCAGTTAGTTCTGTCTCGATCTAAGTCCGGATTTTACCGGATTAAGACCATCAATTAAAACTGTGGGATTCATCGATAAAAGGATCAAACAATGTGCCAGCTCCCGGCGTTGCTATCTGCACTGACGGCCTGACGCAAACAATTAGTATTCGGGGTCACAGCTACCAGACAGATTCGGCTGCCACTACAGAGAGCGAACTGTTGCGTGTGGCGAATAGCTGCAGAGCAAGGGTGCCTGAGAATTGAAGCACCTGCGTGTGCCGGAGCGGCTGTGACGGTTTCGAACAGGCTGTACTTTTTTCAGGAACGTGCGCGAGCCCTTGTTGGAGATTCAATGTACAGGGCTCGGCGTAGAAGATGAGGTGTAACAATAATGGTGTACAACCGAGTCAAGGACTTACATGGCGATGGACCCGTCCTGGTTCTGGCTGTTGTTAATGATGGATAGCTAACGACTATCTCAACAGATCTGCCGCGGATCGCAAAACGGCGCTATCCACACAAATCATTTTCCTCAATGCGTTGATGAAACTTGTCTGCAATAAACGCATCTCCGGTTTCGCCCGGGTGGATTAGGTCTGGCAACATCATCTCTGCTGTAAAACCGTCACGCGTGTCAATCAGATGGACAGCGGGGTTTGCGGCCTGCACAAACCAGGCTTCCAGCGCCGTGCTAAATCGCTCCAGCCTGCTATTCACAGCATCTTCAGGATCCGCACTTTTGAAGAAAGGCACCAGCGTGGCGATGACCACCTGCGCCAAAGGCTCGACATCCAGAATCAGTGCAACAATCTGGTCGACATTTGCTACCACATCGTCGACGTCCCGATTCTGACTTATGTCATTGGTGCCTATCTTTAAAAGCACCAGCTGCGGCATAAATTGCAGCATGCTCTCGCTAATCCCTTGATTGTTACCAAAGGACGATACCTGCCCTGTAAGGAAGGAATCTGTGCGATGACCTGAATAGGCTTCGTGTGGTGACTCGAAACCGGTGTCTGGCAGGTTTTGCGTCATGGAGCCAACCATCTCGAATTGGCAACCGGATGACTGCAGTAGTTCGAGCAGAGGCTTGCGGTAGCTGGTGGCGCCACCGACGCCGTGTGTTATCGAATCACCTACGGCCATAATCCTGAGCACCGGGGTCCCTTCTATAGCAGCGTCTGCGTCTGCAGGGACAACAGAATCGGGGTCATCCAGTGCAGCGTCGGTTGCCTCGTTGAGCACTGAGCTATCAGCTATTTCAGCACCGAGCTGATCTTCTGTGGCAGGGTCTTCGACGATTACCGCATTACCTGCGGAGGCAGCAGAGCCTGCGACCTGGCTTACAACCGCACTATCAGTGCAGGCGGAAAGTAATGCCACAAGCAACCACGGCGCCAGCCGCGGCACAGATGACCGAAGCATTGTCAATTCGTGCATTCCCTTTATTTTCATAGCCAACGAGCTTCCAGTTCGTGCCGGAACCATCAAAGATAGCAGTAGATTTTGAAAATGCAGGCGTGCAACACCCAAAACTGTTGATTCTCATAGGTATTTTCCAACTGGCAAGGTTTCCGACGCTAATCGCGGGTATCGACAGTAGAAGGCAACCACAATTTCACTGGCTACTTTGAGATTACAATGAGGTCTGTAACGGCAACGCATTGCCGGTGGCACACATGTTGAGCGTCTGTTTGGCTGGCCGCGCGTGCTGCGGGAAATTCGGAATGTTCACAGTTGGGCTGCCATTAAACGTGGCTGTATATTTATACTATAAGATCTGTGGCAACGACTGGTCTCGTCGTTGCGGGCACCATTTAAGCGCGCGTCCATATAAACCGCCATGCAATACCGCCATGCAGGCTGTGAATTGTTTCCTCTCAATTATGTTTGGGAGTTATCCTGCCGGGTTTTATGGACTGACCTGAAGTGTGGAGATGGACTCCCAACGATGTTTTTAGTGTAGGGCACTTATGCAAAGGTCTTCAACGCAATCGCTTAATCTCAGTTCCGAGGATAACCCGACGGCTATTCACGCTACATCGGCAGACTCCGGCACGGAGCAGGCTGTGCCCGGGCAAGGTACAAAAGTGAGCACGCAGCAGGGAAAGTTTTACAAAGGTATGGCCAACAAGGCAAAAACCGGCGCTCAGTTGTCGCTATCCAACGCTCGCCTGGTACTTCGCGGAGAGGTTATCTCCGGATCAATCCAGGTTATCGATGGCAAAATCACATCCGTAGACAGCGGTCACTCGGCCACTGGCGAGGATCTACAACAGGATTTCCTGCTACCCGGTCTGGTAGAACTGCATACCGATCACATTGAATCCCATTTTGCACCAAGACCAGGTGTACGCTGGCATACCCTGTCCGCCATTCAGGCACACGACGCGCAAATCGCCGCATCTGGCATCACCACTGTTTTTGACTGCCTGAGAGTCGGTCGTGACGAAGACGATCTGTTCATCCCCGGCGAAATGCTAAACCTTGCCAACGCACTGGAGCTGGCAACAACTCAGGGCAGACTGCGTGCAGAGCACCTGCTGCATTTGCGCTGCGAAGTATCAGCGCCGGATGCATTAGCTGAATTCAGGCAATTCGATAAAAACAGTCGAGTTCGCCTGGCATCATTGATGGACCACGCACCCGGGCAGCGCCAGTTTCAGGACATGGCCATCTTTGAAAAGTACCACCGCAAGAAAGACGGTATGGATGCATCCTCCTACGCGGCGCTGGTTGAGCGACGAGTCAGGCACTCGGAGATCTACTCACAGCCACATCGAGAGGCCATTGCGGCCGCGTGCAAAGCCCGGAATATCACCCTGGCCAGCCATGACGATGCCAATATTGCACACATCCATGAGGCGCTGGGCTTTGGTGTATCGATAGCTGAATTTCCGACCACACGAGCCGCCGCAACAGAGGCAAACAAACGCGGTATGAAAATACTGATGGGAGCGCCCAACGTTGTTCGTGGCCAGTCGCATTCAGGCAATCTGGCCGCCAAAGATCTCGCTCACAGCGGCCTGCTTGATTTACTGTCTTCCGATTACGTTCCTTCCAGTCTGTTGCATGCTCCATTTGTTCTGGCGATGGAAGAAGAGGCTATGTCACTGTCAGACGCCATCAGACTGGTAACCAGTAACCCTGCAGAAACCGTTGGCCTGAGTGACCGCGGCGAGATCAAAACCGGATTAAACGCCGATCTGATCCGTGTCAGCTATCAGGACAACGTACCGTTTGTTAAATCAGTTTGGCGACAGGGACAGCGCGTGGCCTGACGGGCCGCTTCGCAACTTGGTAGCCATAATAATAGACGGTTGACTACTGCGTATAACGGCAAACAATTTAAAGACAGAAACGCTCTGCGTCTGGCAACCCCCAAATACACGCGGGTAGCCACAGTTGGTCTTACAGACGGCCGCTCTGTATCAAGTGCATTGCATCAGACAGGCGCTCGCAGCCGGGGCACTGGTATCGCGATTTTTAGCGCGATTTTTTCCACTGTTCAAATTCGGCTTGTGTGCTTTCATTCGGTGGGTACAAACCGATAATACTTCTGCCCTGCTCGACCTGCTCAGTAACCCAGCCTTCAAACACATCCATCGCCTGCGCTTCTTCGGCTACTTCATCAGCGATTTCGCCGGGTATCACCACGACGCCATCTCCGTCACCGACCATAATGTCATCGGGGTAGACTGCAACAGACCCGCACCCGATCGCTACGTTCAGATCTACGCCGTGGTGCTTGGTGAGATTGGTTGGAGCCGATGCTCCGGCGCAATAGACGGGCATTGACAGCGCAGCGATATCGTTGCTGTCTCTGAGCCCGCCATCAGTTACGACACCGGCACAGCCACGAACCTGTAGGCGGGTGGCGAGAATTGAGCCGGCAGATGCGGCACTCGCATCGCCACGGCAATCCATTACCAGCACATGCCCTTCGGGTATTTTTTCCACGGCTGCGCGCTGCGGGTGTTCAGGATCCTTGAATACTTCAATGCCGTCGAGATCCTCACGCGCAGGTATATAACGCAATGTATAAGCCGGACCCACCATACGCACGTTGTCGTTGTTTAAGCGCGAGACCCCCTGAATAAAACAGTTGCGCAGGCCCCGCTTGAACAACAGCGTGCATAGCGTTGCTGTCCCGACAGTCAGGAGAATATTGTGAGTTTTCTGGTTCATATTATTTTCCGGTTTCGACAATGGATATCAGGAGTCTGCGCGATAGAAATCTGGTAAATTTGCTCAGGCGGCAAGAGCGTACCATGGCCAGGCTCTGCTCTTGCGAGCACGCTTGTGGCGCACAGGTTATTCTAACGCGACGCAAGCGATTGATAAGAAATGGCACGTCAGAGCGCTTTCGCAGTTGCACAAGTCTGCTCGCAGACTCCAGGCATACCTGCGGTGTTTGCCATGATTGTTGTTTTGACCCGCAAACAAATTCAATAACAAATACTGCTAGCGAGCTTTCAACGCAACTTCTTTGGCGGCAGCCAGTGCGGCCATCAGGTAATCAACCATCGACCAAATGGTAATGGCAGCAGCAATGTAAAGCGCCACAATGCCGATTTCGTACACCGGCAATGTAAACAGTGGATACTTGAACAGCAGCAGTGCAAGTGCAGTAATCTGCAGGGTGGTTTTAAGTTTACCCAGATAGCTTACCGCAACTTTTGCTCGCGAGCCGAGACTGGCCATCCATTCGCGCAGCGCAGAAATAGTGATCTCTCTGCCAATGATCACCACCGCTGGCACTGTCAGCCACCAGTGCGACGCATCCTCAACCAGCAGAATCAACACCGTCGCCACCATCAACTTATCAGCAACCGGATCGAGAAACGCACCAAAGTCTGATTCTACATCCCACTTTCGCGCGAGGTACCCATCGAGCCAGTCAGTGATTCCGGCCAGTAAAAATACTGCACAGCACAGCGGCCGCGCCCAGCTAAACGGCAAATAGAACAACGCCAGAATAACAGGCAGCAACAGTATGCGAGCCAGCGTTAATAAATTTGGAATATTAAGAGTCATCGGGTCTCAACACTAACTTAACTGATCATGAAAAAAGTCGTAAACGAGTTGCGCAAGCGCCGGGGATATTCCAGGCACACGAGCGATATCCTCTACACTGGCCATTTGCAACGCGCGGATGCCGCCAAAATGTGTAAGCAGTGATTTTCTGCGCTTTGGTCCGAGACCGGCTATGTCTTCAAGCACTGACTTGCGACGTGCTTTGCCGCGTGCGGTGCGGTGCCCTGCAATTGCATAACGATGCGCTTCATCGCGTATCTGCTGTACCAGATGAAGTGCAGGTGAATCGTGACGCATATGCATTTCACTTCCGGTGCGACAAATGAGTAGCGTCTCTTCACCCGGCCTGCGCTCCGGTCCCTTGGCAACGCCGACGATCTGAATATCCTCAAGCTGGAGTTCTGCGATCACCTCCTGCGCAACTGAAACCTGCCCCTTACCTCCATCAATAAAGAGAACTTCGGGGATACGCTGATTCTCCTTGAGTAGCCTGGTGTATCTTCGAGTCAGCGCCTGCCTCATCGCAGCGTAGTCATCACCCGGCGTTATGTCTTTAATCTGGAAGCGTCGATACTCAGCCTTCACCGGGCCTTCGACACCGAACACCACACACGATGCAATCGTTGCTTCACCAGCCAGATGACTGATATCGAAACACTCCATGCGCTGTGGTAATTCATCAAGATCCAGTAGTTGTCGCAATGTGTCCTGACGCTTTGCCATACCTGAACGAGAGGCTAATCTTGCGTCAAGTGCCAGCTTTGCATTTTCCTGAGCGTTTTCTACCCACCGACGCTGTTCTGATCGAACATTATGCACAATCTCGACATTGTATCCGGCGCGTTGGGCAAGCGCTTCGCCTAACAATGCAACACCTTCGATAGCACAATGTGTCACTATCCTTCGTGGCACCTCATGCTGCAAGTAAAACTGCGTAACAAATCCGGTGATCACTTCTTCGACGGTTGATCCATCCGGCGCCGCAGGAAAAAATGACTTGTTACCCAGATTAACACCGTTGCGTACAAAGAAGATCTGTATGCAATTCATGCCACCATTTTGCGCACAGGCGACAACGTCGATATCACCTTTACCGTTTTCAACGTACTGGGATTGATTGACTGCCTTGAGATCTTTGATCTGATCTCGCAGGCGTGCAGCGCGCTCAAACTGCAATTCAACTGCAGCCTGTTCCATATCCTGCACCAGGCTTTTCAGGACCTCCCCTGTTCGACCCTCAAGAACTTTGATCGTCATGTCTACATCGCGCCGATAGGCTTTTTCATCAATTAAACCGACGCATGGCGCAGTGCAACGATTAATTTGATACTGCAAACATGGTCGTGACCTGTTGCGAAAGTAGGAGTCTTCACATTGACGAACTTTAAACAGTTTCTGTATGTATCGGAGCGTCTTTTTTACCGCACCTGCATGAGGGTATGGACCAATATATTTTCCCTCTTGCTTACGCCCGCCACGCCGATACGAAATTCGCGGAAAGTCCTGGGTTGTCGACAGAAAAAGAAACGGATAACTTTTATCGTCGCGCAGCAATATGTTGTAGCGCGGCCGCTTTTCCTTGATTAAATTGTTTTCCAGCAACAAGGCTTCAATCTCGTTGTTGGTTACTGTTAACTCGACGGACGCAATTTGCGCCACCATGACCCTGGTTTTTGCAGAACCCGGGTCCTTTTGAAAGTAGCTGGACACCCGTTTCTTTAAGTTACCGGCCTTGCCAACGTAGATGGTGTCTCCGGTGGCATTCAGCATTTGATAGACGCCAGGCCGCTGAGTCACCGTTTTCAGAAAAGCCGCGCTATCAAACGCCACCGGCGGCTCTGGCTTATCAGAAACAGCATCAACAGACTCTGATTTAACTGAATTCGGGGCTACCGCATTGGCCTTGCCAGCATCTGACACTTGCGCACGAGCAGACTCAGCCTCTGCTGATTGGTTGACCTCGTTTTGATCCGTCGTTTCCGCACTCATCGCGGTGATTATCGCATCCGTTGCCATGGTGTGCCGCTTTCAACCGTTGCGGGAGGGTAACAACACTGCTTTTATCAGTGGTGCTGTAGCAATTATGACTGAAGTGGCGCCCTGCTGACAGCAACAGGCTGGAAAAGTTACGGCTCAACGAATCCCCAGCTTATAGCCAGTTTCGTCAAATCAGCGGTATTGCTAACCCCGAGTTTTTGAAAGGCGCGGCGCTTGTACGTACTGACAGTTTTTTCACTCAGGAAAAGTTGCTCGCCGGCATCACCATTTCCGTAGCCATTCATCAATAGCAGAATTACTTGAAACTCCCGCTCGGACAGATTGGCAAACGGCGACTCATCGCTATGCTTGCTTTGAAAGGACGCAAGCGCCAGTTGGTTGGAAAGAGATGGCGACAGATACATCTCGCCTGCCAGCACCTGAGAGATGGCTTGCTCCATCTCTTTTGCCGCCGCGGACTTTGTCATGACCCCCATCACGCCGGATTGCAACAGCGCTTTCGGCACCGCAGTCATGTGCAAGCCGGTCAATATGATTACATTGAGGGTTTGATCAAACTTTAATAACCGGGATGAGGCAGTGATCCCATCCATACCGGGCAGTGCAATATCCATAAACACAAGATCCACCTGCTGCCTGCGGACCAAATCGATACTTTTCTCGCCGGTACTGGCTTCGAGTACGGTGCAACCCAGCGCTTCCACTATAAGCCGAACACCGTAGCGGATGAGCTCATGGTCGTCGACCAGCAACACTTTGTGCTTCTTGGAAAAGGGCTTTTTTTGTGACTTCAAATTTCGTTCACTACGTTCGGGGAATCAAAGCGTTTGCTTTCCGTACTTGTTTCACCAGCACATAAGCGGTGATGGTAGCGCCCGCACCACAGCAAGCGGCACTTGATCTTTCCAGCTCGATATTAGTTTTGGACGGCATCTGGAAAAAAACTGCCCCGGTGCCTTACTGACAGTAACAGAAGTGATATTACGGTAAAACAGGTCGGGCTGTCACAATTGTCTAGTAGGTGATCAGCGCTGATCCCCACGTGAAGCCACCACCAAAGCCTTCCAGAAGCAGCTTGTCACCGCGCTTGATTCTGCCGTCTCGAACCGCCGTGTCCAGCGCCAGGGGAATTGATGCTGCTGAGGTATTGCCATGATCCTGCACAGTCAACACGACCTTATCCATACTCATGTCGAGCTTACGCGCGGTCGCCTTAATGATTCTGATATTGGCCTGATGGGGTACCAGCCAATCGAGTTCAGATTTATCCAGATCGTTGGCTGCGAGCGTCTCATCGACGACTTCGCGTAGTTTCGACACCGCCATACGAAACACTTCACTACCCTTCATTTGCACAAAGGCTTGCTGCTGACGCACGGCATCATAACCGCGAGAGACACCTTCAGGTACGTGTAGTAACTCTTCGTAGCGGCCATCGGCATGCAGATGGGTGCTGTGTATTCCGGGGCTATCCGATGCGGTGATAACCACTGCACCAGCGCCGTCGCCGAATAACACACAAGTATTGCGATCTTCCCAATTAAGTATGCGAGAAAATGTTTCCGCCCCGATGACCAATGCACAACGGGCAGTGCCAGCACGGACAAAGTTATCAGCGATGCCCAGGGCATACGCGAAGCCGGCGCATACCGCCTGTACATCAAACGCAGGCGAGCTATTAGTAACACCGAGTCGCTGCTGTAATAAGCAGGCAACGCTGGGAAACACACAGTCGGGGGTGGTGGTTGCAACGATAATTAGATCGACATCGTTAGCTTGCAGATTCGCTGCTTCAAGTGCGTTTCTGGCTGCCGCTTCGGCAAGATCAGCGGTGGTTTCGCCCTCAGCGGCGATGTGGCGCTGGGCTATGCCAGTACGCTCGCGAATCCATTGATCAGTTGTATCAACAATTTTCTCGAGATCAGAATTAAGAAGCACCTTCTCAGGTAAATAACTGCCGGTTCCGCCAATTCTGGAGTATTTCACTAAGCACTCGACTGTATGAGTCTGGTTTCTGTTTGGGTGTTGATCAAAGAGATCAGGTTCTTTTTCGCCTCGAGTCGCGCAATCGACAGCGCATTTTCCAGTGCTAACGCATCGGCACTGCCATGACTCTTGATTACTATCCCGCGCAAACCCAGCAAGCTGGCACCGTTATATCTGCGGGGATCTATCCTCTTGCCAAGCCGTTTTAACACAGGAGAGGCTATCAGTCCCATTACTTTGCTGAGAGGCGAGCGGGTAAATTCTTTTTTCAGGTAGCTGCGAATAAGCTTGGCGACGCCCTCCGAACTCTTCAACGCAACATTGCCAACAAACCCGTCGGCGACAACGACATCGGCATCTCCCATGTAGATTTGATCACCCTCGATAAACCCGACATAGTTAAGATCACCGTTTGTTCGCGCCAACTCGAGCAGCTTGTCTGCTTCTTTGACCAGTTCATTGCCTTTTATATCTTCCGAGCCGATATTGAGCAGGCCAACTTTGGGTTTGTCGATACCATCAACCGCTGAAGACAGCGCTGACCCCATCACCGCAAATTGATACAGATGCTCAGCAGTGCAATCGACATTGGCTCCGAGATCAAGCATCTGAACATGGCCACCAAGATTGGGTATTGCGGCAATGATCGCCGGCCGGTCGATACCTGGCAGCATCTTCAGGACAAATCGCCCCATCGCCATCAGCGCACCGGTGTTTCCACAACTCACACAGGCTGCAGCGTCACCTGATTTAACCAGGTTGATCGCCACTCTCATACTGGAGTCTTTTTTGGAACGCAGCGCCTGTGCCGGTGCATCCTCCATCATGACAACTTCAGACGCGTGGTGAATGGATATACTGTCGCCGTGGTTGCCGAGCAGTGGTGCGAGTTCCGCCTCTTTGCCCACCAGTAAAATACGCAGGTCACTGTGTTTACGCGTGATCGACTTTGCAGCCTCAACCGCAGTGGAGGCACCGAGGTCACCACTCATTGCGTCAACAGCAATGGTGACTTTATCTGAAGTGTTCTGCAGGGTGTTTTCAGCTGGCCCGGCATCCGGCGTCCCGACTACGGCGCTCGCCTTGCGATCGCCATCGATCTCATTGCTATCCATGTTGTTGGGAATGTCCCGGGACAATTATTTGCAATGCGATCGGAAGCAGCGCTGCAAGACGGCTGGCGACTACCACACCCGCTGCACCCGCGCTCAAATTCCACGTGGGAATGTCGATACGAAGCTCACGACAACGGTGTTGCCGCGAACTCGGCAATGAGCAGCTTTGTATTGCGCTGCGTGTAATCAGCGCCAACGCGCCGATGCATCCTGGAGCGTATCCCGGAGCGTATCCGACAGCGCGCAACCCGCTCGCCACCTGACCAGACAAAACACCGGGTAAAGAGCCCTGCCGCAAAGCCCGCATCAGTAAATGCAAGTGACGCAGCGTCTAGTCTTCGTCATCCTCATCGATGTCTTCGGCGACATCGTCAATTACTTTGCGCCCTTTGTAGTACCCGTCCGGTGTTACGTGGTGGCGCAGGTGAACCTCGCCAGTAGTCGGATCAGTGGACAATGCCGGATTTTTCAGCCCGTCATGCGAACGACGCATGCCGCGGCGTGAGGGGGTGTTACGATGTTTTTGTACGGCCATGCTGGCACTCCAAACTCAGTGTTTTAGCAGTTTTCCCAACTCGCTGAAAGGCTTGTGGGTCTTTGCTGGCTCTGCCTGCTGATTTTCTTTCACCGTTACCGCTGCCGGTGCATCACACTGACTTTCGTCTACGTGCAAAGTACTTAAAGGCAGTTGCAAGATGAGTTCATCTTCCAGAAAATCAATAGCGCTAATTTCATTGTGCTCGTCCATAAGCACCGGATCGACGTCTTCCGGCAGTGTTTCGGCCTGATCCTCAGCAGAGACAAAAGCCAAAACGAAATCACAGTTGATGTCGATTACCATCGGCTTCATACACCGCTGGCAAACAACATTCACAAGACCGCTGAGGCTGCCCTCGGCAATCGGAACCTTGTCTGTGCCAATATAAAACCTCGCTCGCGCAGCTACCTCACCACTGTCATCAGACAGCAGTGCACTGAAGCGTTTGAAGTGAGATACTGGGAGGACTAACCGAACCGCCTCGCTGTTGCGTGCGAACTCTACCGGGTTAAACCTCGACGGAAGTCGATTTTCCATAAACCTTCAATAGTAAAACGATTTCGCCAATTAGTCAAAACAGAAAGTCTACTTTTGCAAGGCATTGAAAACCGTTGTGGGCGCCTGGGGTCGGCAATATTTTTGTTCAGGAAAGCGCTGGTTATAGCCTAAATAACCACGCTTTCAATAAGTAATTGACAAGCTGATGTGCACTTTACCGTTTTCAACCACCTGCGCGGCCAGTTATTAGGTGTAAAATTCATTCCACTTTCAGTTTAGCCTCTCTCTATGACACCCAAGCTTATTCTCGCCTCTACCTCTGTGTATCGCGCAGAATTGTTGGCAAAGTTACGCCAGCCCTTTGAACAGGTGGCGCCGGACTGCGATGAAACCCCGTTTGACAACGAATCTGCCACCGCACTCGTTGAGAGACTGGCAATAAACAAGGCAAAGTCCATTGCCGACACCAACCCTGAGGCCATTGTTATCGGCTCAGACCAAGTGGCTGATCTGGATGGGCAGATTCTTGGAAAGCCGGGAAACCGCAATGCTGCTATTGAGCAACTGCAGGCACTGTCTGGCAAAGAACTGGTGTTCTACACCGGACTGGCCGTTACTCGCCACTCAACTGACCAGACCCGAAGCAGCGTGGTGCCAACCAGAGTGGTGTTCCGAACACTGACACCGCACAAAATCGAGCGCTATCTGGATGCCGATGAACCCTACAACTGCGCTGGCAGCTTTAAATCGGAAAGCCTCGGCAGTGCACTGGTTGAGTCAATGAGCAGCGACGATCCGGCCGCCTTGATTGGACTACCGCTCATACGGCTGTCAACGTACCTTGATGAACTGGGCATTGCCATTCCCTGAAGGCGGTTGCACGGCCCTGCACGCCCGAAGCTTTCTACCCGGTTGTGATTTGCTCTGCGGTGAATTGCTCTACCGTAAAAATTGCTCTACCGTATATGCTCTGCCCTAAAAAAGAGCCAGCGATACTCAGGGGGCTATACTCAGGAACTATTCCGAGAGCTATTCCTCAGAAAATGCCGGGAAACACCAGCAGCAGCCCGTGCAACACAACGCACGCCAGCGCACCGGCAACGATGTCATCCACCATGATGCCCAGTCCGCCACCAACGCGCCGGTCGAGCCAGCTAATCGGCCAGGGCTTCCAGATATCAAATAGTCTGAACAAAACAAAGCCCGCAACCAGAGTTACAGCACTGACTGGAATCGCAATCATTGTTACCAGAAACCCTGCGATTTCATCCCAGACGATGCCACCGTGATCGTGCACCCCCAGTTCCTTTGATGCCCTGTCGCAGATCCACACGCCGGCCACCGCAGCCAGAGCCGTTATCGCGATATAAGCGGGGTTCGACAGGCCGCTCAACAACAGGCAAAGCAACACGCCAGGCAAAGTGCCTGCGGTGCCCGGTGCGACCGGTGCCAGCCCGGAGCCAAAGCCAAGGGCCAGGAAACTCGCTGGTGAGCGCAACAAGTCCTTGCCGGTCAGTGGCAGGGCCTGATCTTTTCGGGCTGCAGGGTGATCAGTCTTGATAAGTCTTACTCAGAATAATGGACATAACGCCAGGACTGCGGAGGGCTATTGGTTAGCCCGACGCAGATTCATCTGCATCTGTATCGTCAGCTTTAGCTGCATCGGCATCCTTGGCTCCGTCTGTTACCGGCTGAGGCACACTGGCTGTCTTGCCAGCGACTTCTTTTTTGTACTCGACAGACCTGACATTGGCCGCGAGTTTATCGACGATACCATTGACAAATTTATGACCTTCCTGCGCGCCGAACAGTTTGGCAACTTCTACCGCCTCGTTGACAACCACCTTGTACGGTGTATCGAGTCGACTGCTCAGCTCCGCACAGGCAATTCGCAATACGGATTTTTCTACCGGATCCAAACGCTCCATTGGTCTGTCTAAATGCGGCTCGATCAGATCGTCGATTGTTTGCAGATTTTTGGCAGCGTAAAAAAAGAGCTCCCTGAAATACTCAACATCGACTTTGTCCATGTTTTGCATGTCGCAAAACTGGTCGACAATGTGACTGATGCTGTGCGCCTCCGTGTCGAAATCCCACTGGTAAAGTGCCTGCATGGCCTTTTGCCGAGCATTGCGTCTTCGTTTCGCAACACTTCCGCGACTTTTTTGCATGACTATCGAGATTCCAGCGGTGTTAGAAGGTCAAACCAGTTCTGCCCGGCGAGCAGACTGTTCAACAGGGTATCCCGGGGATTGTAATCGACCGGGAGCTTGCGCGGTAGAAGTCTGAGGAGGAAGAGCACATTCGCAAAGCTCGTTTTGACTGTTAATTTGCATCGTATCGCGTTTTACAGCGAGCATCGGGGTTTAACTTAACGGACCTGAGACACCTAATCGTCAGAGGCAACCCGAGTGGACTGCATCTCGGGGAACTCTCATCCGCACTTATGTCAAACCGACTGACAATCTATGGTTAAAATACACCCTGTGGCCGAATCAACTGATTTGTGCACTTTGCCCGATCCAGTACACTGCTGTTCCAGTACCGTACTATAAACACTGCGATAGCCTGCATCGCATCAATGTAATTTGCTGCGTAGTATTTTGATGCATAGTATTTTGCTGCCGCTGGCTGGGCAATTTGAACCCTAAACACCATCATTTTCTCACAGTGACAAAATTTACCGGCAATGACAATGAAACCCCAATTATTCCATCGCTCTGAATGCTTCCTGCGCACTACCATCGCGATAATCTCGCTGGCCTTCTCAGGCGGTTTCGCCTACGCCGCAGATGAGACTCCGGCCCCTGCAGAAATCGTCGCTAAGCCAGGCGCAGCCACCCAGGTGCTGTTAAAGACCAATTATGGCGACATCGTACTTGATCTGTTCGCGGACAAAGCACCCGCTACTGTGGCCAACTTTGTTCAGTACGTCAGCGACGGCTACTACAACGGCACCGTCTTTCACCGGGTTATCGACGGATTTATGATTCAGGGTGGCGGCTTTGATGCAGATCTGAAAAAGAAAACCACCAGAGACCCCATCGACAACGAGGCAGACAATGGCCTGAAGAACGACAAATTTACCGTCGCGATGGCCAGAACGCAGGATCCACACTCAGCGTCGGCGCAGTTTTTTATCAATGTAGCGAACAATGATTTTTTAAACCATAAGGCGAAGGATCTGCGCGGTTGGGGCTACGCGGTCTTCGGTGTAGTAGTCAGTGGACAAGACGTGGTCGAGAAAATTGGCAAGGTAAAAACAGGCGCATCCGGGCCTTTTCGACAGGATGTTCCAAAAGAGGCCGTATCCATCGAGAGCGCCACGGTAATAAGCGAGTAGACTCGACGCTGCAATAGAAACAACGGCGTAACCCGGTACCATATACAGTTTAGTAGAGCATAGAGAAAACCATGATCAGGCTGCACACAAACAAAGGCCCCATCGACATAGAACTCAACGAAGAACTGGCTCCTGTCAGTTGCAAAAATTTCCTTGAGTATGTCGACAGCGGACACTACGACAACACTATTTTTCACCGCGTGATTCCGAGCTTTATGGTTCAGGGTGGCGGCTTCACCTCAGACATGAAGCAAAAAAGCACTGCAGCGGCGATCGAAAACGAAGCTGATAACGGCTTGAAAAACGACACTGGCACTGTCGCGATGGCACGTACAGGTGACCCACACTCCGCCACCAGCCAGTTTTTTATCAACGTTAACGACAATGAATTTCTGAATCACAGCGGCAAGAACCAGCAAGGCTGGGGCTACTGTGTGTTCGGCAAGGTCGTGTCAGATATGGACCTGGTGATTGGCATGAGCACCGTGCAAACATCGACTTCCGGTTCGTACAGTGATGTTCCTGTTGAGCCACTCATTATTGAACGCGCCGAAAAAATCGACGCAAACGCTTAATACAGGCAACCCAATGCGTACGCTGATTGTCTCTGATCTGCACCTGCAAGCCAAACGTCCTGAACTGACGACGCTCGCAATTTCCCTGTTTGAGCACGTTGCATCAGATTGCGATCAACTGTTTATTATCGGTGACCTGTTTGAGTACTGGATCGGTGATGACGCCTGCGACAACATCGCCACTGAACTCGCAGGCTATTTACGAAGCCTGACAAACAAAAACGTAAAGCTGTTTTTTATGCATGGCAATCGCGACTTCCTGCTCGGTGAAGACTATGTGCAGGACATTGGCGGCACGCTGTTGAGAGAGGACATTTACATTACCCCTCTTGGCGGTGTGCCAACCATGCTCATGCATGGTGACACTTTGTGTACCGATGACACCCAGTATCAATTCTACCGGCGTATGGTGCGCAATCCTGACTGGCAGGCAGACTTTCTGGCTAAAACAGTCAGCGAACGAGAAGCCACCGCGCGAATGATACGCAGCACCAGTAAAGCACATGGCAACAGGCAACATCGCGAAGGCATAGCTGACATCAATGAGGAGACATTCGCTGACACTGTCAGTGAATACGATGTTGCGCGAGTAATACACGGCCACACCCACAGACCTGCTGCACATCAACATACGATACAGGGTAAGTCAATCGAGCGGCTGGTACTTGGCGACTGGCACTCTGATCACGCAATCGTTGCGGTGTGCGATGATAGCCGCTGCGATCTGGTCAAGTGGAATGGACGGGAGATCTCAGAGGCATTTACGTAGGCACCATTTAACCGACTGCATTTTGCTTAGTTCCCTATCCAGAACACGGGTACCTGAACACGGGGTCCAAAACACGGGGTCCAAAACACGGGTACTGCGTGTCAGCGACGGTATTTTAAAGCGTGTTACTAAACCACAGGCTACGACGTCTGCATCGGCGCCGGCACCTTTTGCTCGAGTAGCTGGTTTTTAAATTCCAGCTCGAGTTCGGCGATCTCGGCTAATTCTGCGTCGGTAAATCCGGCCTGCAAGCGTGCTGATCGATTAAACGGCCCGCGCAATGCGATACGTCCGTGTTTGCGCAACAACACGCTGAAAGTCTGTAGTGCATCGAGGCCTCTCTGCTCACACAGTGTTTTAAACCAGCGATTGCCTATTCGTACATGATCAACTTCCTCTGCCAGTATCCGCTGCAAAATGGCAACCGTAGCGGTATCTCCAACACCCGATAATTTGGTGATCATAGCGGGCGTTACATCCAGCCCTCGGGCCTCGAGTACCCGTGGGACCAAAGCCATTCTGACCATAACATCGTAATCGGTTTCAACCGCCATAGACCACATGCCACCGTGTGCCGGAAGATCCCCGTACTGACTCGATAATTCATGTAATCGATTGTTCAACAGCGAGAAGTGAACCGCCTCTTCACTGGCAACGCGAATCCAGTCGCGATAGTAGTCCGGTGGCATGTTGCGGAAACGATAAATAGCATCGAGCGCCAGGTTGACCGCATTAAATTCGATGTGCGCTATGGCGTGAATTAAACCGACTCGACCGGCCACACTACCCAGCCTGCGCCTGGGTACCTGTGTTGGATGAACCAGTACAGGAACACAGGGTCTGCCCGGATCCGGCACAGCCTCAACCGTTACCCGGCTTGAATCACAGGCAAAGTGATCACTATTGATAAGCTGTGAAAGTTTTGCGACCTTCGACTGCTTCAGAGAAAAGTTGCAGCAACGCAGCGCCTGCAACGCCATTTCAAAGATATCATTCGTCATGTGTGGCTACCTGACTTCTCCAGCCTGCTGTAGCTGTTAAACAGTGTTCGCGATACCAACTCTCGACCATCGAGTTGATAGTGAATCAACAGCCGCATCAGATCACGTGCTTCACGCAGACTGACCGGGTTATCAAAACTACCGGTAGCAAGGTCGAGCAGCGTTTGCCCGCACAACTGCAGGCCCTGCTGCCGCTTTGTCATTGGGCCTTCTAGATTGGCGTTATCATCATCGGAGTGACTACCGATTGCGTATGGCCCTTCCGGCACACGGTAGCGATACATCGTGTCTTTGTCGATACACTCACCGGTTGCATAGTCGTGGTCCAGCAGTGGTTCGTAACCAATTTGCACCAGCAACTCCAGCTCGAATTGTCTCAATACGGCATTGCGGCGCGCAGGGTCATCAAGTGCCGAGACAACCGACCAGTAATTTGCAAACAAGCCTGGCGCCGGATCATCTCTCGGCAGCAAATGATAGATCAGTTCATTAACATAGTATCCGCACGCCAGCGACTGTCCCTGCAGATGTATTGAATTTCCCGCTTCCTCAACCGCTGCAAGAACGGGCAACTCGCCGCGCCCGGCCCAGGATACATGCAGACTGCGAAAAGGTTGCAGCAGCAATGATTTTTTCGCTTTACCGGTTTTTACACCTCGGGCAAGTAACGAAACACGACCGTGCTCCGGTGTAAACAACTCGACAATCATGCTGGTGTCACGGAACGCCCGTGTGTGAATGACATAGGCGGGCTGCAGTTGCTGCCTCATTGCTGTTTGTCCTGTGGCAATCGCACAATCAGCACAACAAAGATCAACGCAAAACAGTTATAAGTGGCGACAAGTCGACGCCGCGTAAAGAATACCGGATCACAACGAGCAGCCGCGGTGATCATACAAAAGCTCAGTCAGTCTCGTAGCCAAGGCTTCGAATCATGTTGGCATCATCGGACCAGCCATCCTTGACTTTAACCCACAGGTTGAGATGAACCTTGCGATCAAACATCAGCTGCATCTCCTTTCTGGCGCGACTCCCCATTTCCTTGAGCCCCGACCCGCCCTTGCCGATGACAATGGATTTCTGGCTTTGCTTTTCAACCCAGATCACGGCAGACACACTAAGCATCTTACCGCTGTCTTCAAACTGCTCTATTTCGACACTGATTGAGTAAGGTAACTCCTGCGACAGGAAGCGCGTAAGTTGCTCACGAACCAGTTCAGAGGCAAGGAAGCGCGATGAACGATCGGTAAACGAATCTTCATCATAAATGAAATCAGTTTCCGGCAGCAGCTGTTCGATCTGCGTTTGCAGGGCATCGAGGTTGTGACCTTTACTGGCGCTCAGAGGAATAACAGCATGTGCGTGTTCGGTGACTGACAATTGCTGCAGCCACGGCAACAGCTTTTCCTTTGGCGTGACCCGATCAACTTTATTCACCACCAGGATCCACGGACGCTCTTGCCTTTGCACGATCTCAAAAGCCATTTGATCGTCTTCCGTCCACGTCAGAGCCTGCACCACCAACAACAATACATCGGCACCAGTGGTTGCCGACGAAGCGGTTTTATTCAGTACCCTGTTTAAGGTTCGCTTACCGCCGCCGTGGATGCCCGGTGTGTCGATATAAATAAACTGTGTTTCGTCGCGCGTGTTGATACCTAAAACCGCGTGGCGTGTGGTCTGTGGCTTGTGCGCCGTAATGCTTAGTTTCTGACCAATCAGACGATTCAGCAACGTGGATTTACCCACGTTAGGCCGACCGGCAATTGCAATGGTGCCACATCGTTTGGTCATGCGTCGCTCGTCTTGATCGCTTTAGTGCTCCCGATCAGTTGTTCAAGAACCCTGTCGGCTGCAGCCTGCTCTGCACGACGCCGGCTGGAACCGATAGCAGATGACTCAATCGACAAACTGGCCACGCGACAGATCACCGTGAACTCACGTTGATGGGCTTCGCCTCTGGTGCCGGACAACTCATAGTCCGGAATAGGAATTTTCCGACTTTGCAAATGCTCCTGCAATCGGCTCTTGGCGTCTTTTTGAGGCTCATCGGGCGGCAGATTCGCCAACCGCTCGCGGTAGAGATGACGAATCAGCTCGGCAGCAGCCTCATAACCACCATCGATAAAGACCGCGCCGATAAGCGCTTCGATGGAATCAGCAAGTATGGAGCTGCGTTTAAAACCACCACTCTTCAACTCGCCGGAACCGAGTTTTAGATGATCTCCAACACCTATGTCGCGGGCGATCTCAGCCAGTGTGGTGCCACGCACCAGAGTGGCACGCAGGCGGCTAAGCTGGCCCTCGTTGTAGTCGGGTCGCAATTGATAGATTTCTGATGCGATGACGAAATTCAACGCACCGTCTCCGAGAAACTCGAGTCGTTCGTTATTGCGCGACCCGGCACTGCGATGCGTCAGCGCTGCAGTCAGCAGCGCCGGATCGGAGAATTCATAGTTGAGTTGACTGGAGCTAAAACGTTGCGCTGTTTTCAAATTCTAGTGTGCTGGACCGTCAGCGGCTTTTAACGAAGATTAAGCCGGTTATGTCACAGCAAGGTTGCGTCGCACTAGCTAGTTAGTGAATTGCTCATCAAAGCCTGCGACGATTTCCAGATTGTACATCAATTTGCGGCGCTCCTCATATTTGATATCGAGCACCAGATCACCATTGTTGTCGCGCGCAACTTTCACAATTTCGCCCGGATCGAGGTGATCCAGATCCTGCGCGTTGAACCGGCCTTTCAACTGCGCCATTATCTCGCGTTTCGGCTTGGATTTGAGTGCCGCGTCAGCAACCACATTCTGAGCAATTTGCTTGACCGCATAGTTGCTCATGTACACCGGCACCAGCTGCATGCCAGTCACCCCGACAACAAATACTATTGCCAATACACTCAGCCATTTGATCATAGTTCTCTGCCCTAGTTTATGCCTTTGCCGATCCTGCTCCACTGTACGCCATCACCACTACCCCAATTGAAATGCATCCAGACCATGAATGCCTTTCCAACCAGATGGTCTTCAGGTACAAATCCCCAGAACCGACTATCGTTGCTGTTATCTCGGTTATCTCCCAAAGCAAAATACATTCCTTCGGGCACCTCTACCTCCAGATCTCCACGGCGGGCACCGCTGGAGTTCAGAATTTGGTGAAGTAAGCCGTCAATATCTTCTTCAATCTGAATAAGATTTGAGTTGTCGTTATCAGGATCGTCATAGGGGCCCATCACCTGTTGCACGGCGGGCTCACCGTTAATAGTTAACTGCTTATTTTCGTATCGAATCAGGTCACCCGGAACACCCACAATACGCTTGATGTAATCAAGCCGTGGTTCCCGCGGGAAGCGAAACACAGCAACGTCACCACGGTCAGGGGCGCCTGTGGCCAGAATCTTTTTGTGGACAACCGGCAGACGCACGCCATAGGCAAACTTGTTGACCAGAATGAAGTCACCTATCAGCAAGGTCGGTTTCATAGAGCCGGACGGAATCCGGAAAGGCTCAAAGACGAAGGACCGTAACACCAGCACCAGCAGCAACAGCGGAAAAAACGATCTGGCGTACTCTACCGGCCAGCTATCAGGACGACTGACCAATGCACCGATCAGCCAGATCACTCCACAAGCCAGCGTGAACAACACAAGCAATAAAGAAAAATCGATATTCATAATTAAAAGGCGCTGCGCCTAACCCCCGGGCTTGTTATCAACCTGCAACACCGCAAGAAACGCTTCCTGTGGAATTTCCACACTGCCAATCTGTTTCATGCGCCGTTTGCCGGCTTTTTGTTTTTCGAGTAACTTCTTTTTTCTTGTGATGTCGCCGCCGTAGCACTTGGCCGTCACGTTCTTGCGCAGCGCCTTAACATTGCTTCGCGCAATAATGTGCGTGCCTATGGCAGCCTGAACCGCAACATCAAACATCTGCCGGGGTATCAGCTCTTTCATTTTTTCGACCAGCTCACGACCACGCGATTGTGATCTGTCACGGTGCACGATCACCGCTAAGGCATCTACCGTGTCGCTGTTAATCAGAATATCAACTTTCACCAGATCGGCCGCCTGAAACCGCAGGAAGCTATAGTCAAAGGACGCGTAGCCACGGCTAACCGACTTCAGCCGATCAAAAAAGTCCAGCACCACCTCACTCAAGGGCAATTCGTATGTCAACGCCACCTGACGCCCCATATACTGCATGTTTTTTTGCACACCACGCTTTTCAATGCACAGGGTAATGACATCGCCCAGGTACTCTTGCGGCACCAGCACATTCGCCTGAATGATCGGCTCGCGTACTTCTTCAAGGAGGTTGGGTGCAAGCAACTGCGAGGGGTTGTGTATGTAGATCACCTCGCCCTGCGTACTCAATAATTCGTACACCACTGTTGGCGCGGTGGTTATCAGATCAAGATGGTACTCACGTTCCAGGCGCTCCTGCACAATTTCCATATGCAACATGCCAAGAAAGCCGCAGCGAAAGCCAAAGCCCAGCGCTGCCGATGTTTCCGGTTCATAGTGCAGTGAGGAATCGTTTAATCGCAGCTTCTGCAATGCATCACGAAAGGATTCGTAGTCATCGGAACTGACCGGATACAAGCCGGCAAAAACTCTGGGCTGAACTTCCTGAAAGCCCTCTAGCGGCTCCTTGCACTGTGCGCTCTCGATAGTGATTGTGTCGCCCACACGTGCAGCGTCAATTTCTTTGATACCGGCTATGATATAGCCAACCTGCCCTGTCGCCAGCACTGGTTGCTCGTTGCGTTTGGGCGAGAAGACCCCGACCGAGTCAACCTGAAAGGTTCTACCGTTCGACATGATGCGGATTTTGTCGCGCTTCTTTAATGAACCACTGACAATACGCACCAGCGTGACAACGCCAACGAAGTTGTCAAACCACGAATCGATAATCAACGCCTGCAATGGCGCATCGGCATCGCCAATGGGGGGCGGTACGCGTTCGACCAGCATCTCCAGCACCTCGGCGATACCCTCACCGGTCTTGGCACTGCAGTGAACAGCGTCGTGCGCCTCAATACCTATGATTTCTTCTATTTCGTCTACCACCCGCTCCGGGTCTGAGGCAGGCAGATCGATCTTGTTCAGTACCGGTATAACTTCAAGATCCTGCTCGATGGCGGTATAACAATTGGCGACACTTTGCGCTTCCACCCCTTGCGAAGCATCTACTACCAGCAGCGCGCCTTCACACGCCGACAATGATCTGGAAACCTCGTAAGAAAAATCGACGTGGCCAGGCGTATCAATGAAATTCAGCTGATAGGTCTCTCCGTTATTCGCGGTGTATTCAAGGGATACAGACTGCGCCTTGATGGTAATTCCACGTTCGCGCTCCAGATCCATTGAATCAAGCACCTGCGCTGACATTTCTCTGTCAGCCAGGCCACCACAATGCTGGATAAAACGATCAGCGATCGTTGATTTGCCATGATCGATATGCGCAATGATGGAAAAATTTCTTATGTTTGATTGCTGCATAAGTTAACGCGTTGCTCCGGGTCAACGACCTGTTGTAGTGCCTCAAGGTCCAGAAAATGGCGGCAGATTTCTACGCCGCGTAGGGTTAATACCGGCACCGCATCGTTGTATTGCTTAACCAGAGCAGGATGATCATCAATATCGATCACCCGCACGGTGTAGGCCATATCAGTTTGAAACTCACGCAGCAGTTGCAGCATGTCTTCGCACAGATGGCACCCATAACGACTGTACACTTCCAGCTCGACAGGTGATTGTCGCGATGAGTCCTTAATCAGTTTACTCGATTGGATAAATTATTACTGCTACTCGACAGTAAGGGCCAGAAAGATCGGACCCTGCGCTCGCTGAACCAGCACAGCGATCGACGATCCATCGGCTACACCATCCATTGCCTTGTCGAAGTCTTCTACAGTTTCAATGTGCGCGCTATCGATCATTGTCAGTACATCGCCCTCTCTGATACCCGCCATTCTGGCAGGCCCCTCGCCAACTTTTGCGACAACAACCCCTTCACCGGCATCGAGAGACAATGCTGAACGCAACTCATCATCAACCGGCGCTACTTCAATACCCAGTTTATTACTGGTTTTTGCCGTTTCCGGCTTATCGCGGCTGGCTAATTCCTCAGACCCGGGAAGCTCACCAATCAGTACTTCGAACTTTACAGATTCGCCCTTGCGAATGACTTCAACGTCAGCGCTTTTATTGGCGCGAACCTGCCCCACAAGCGGTGGCAGCGAGCTCGACTTGTCGACGTACTGACCATTGAAAGAAACAATAATGTCACCCACTTCAAGACTCGAATTGGCAGCCGGACTCTCCGGCAGAATACGAGAAATCAAAGCACCGTGTGCGGTTTTCATCTCGAACGATTCAGCAAGTTCGCGGGTAACTTCCTGAATGATCACTCCAAGCCAGCCGCGCGATACTTTGCCGTTGTCTTTGAGTTGATCAGCGATGTCTATAGCCATTTCTATGGGGATAGAAAAAGACAAACCCATGAACCCACCGGTACGGCTGTAGATTTGCGAGTTAATACCCACTACTTCGCCTTCGAGGTTAAACAGCGGCCCGCCCGAGTTACCTGGATTGATCGCCACATCAGTCTGAATGAATGGCACGTAATTTTCCCGGGGCAATGAGCGCCCGGTGGCACTGACGATACCGGCAGTGACTGAGAAATCAAAACCAAATGGTGAGCCGATGGCCAGTACCCACTCACCGACTTTCAGCTCACTGGATTTACCAATTGTTGCTGCGGGCAAACCGGATGCATCGATCTTCAGTACAGCAACATCGCTTCGGGCATCTTTGCCGACCAACTCGGCCACAAACTGACGGCGGTCGTGCAGTCGCACAATAATTTCTTCAGCGCCGTCCACCACGTGGTTATTGGTCAATACATATCCATCGTCGGAGACGATAAAACCCGATCCGAGCGAATCAGAGTCAAACTGCTGCGGTTGAAAGCGCTGTTCATTAAATCCCGGGGATTGCTCTTCCAGAAATTTGCGGAAAAATTCGCCAAAAGGAGAATCATCAAGCTGCGGCATATCACTACCGCCACCCGCCGTCGGTTTCTTGCCATTGGTTGTGCTGATATTGACGACAGACTTGTGATTGTTCTCAACCAGTTCGGTAAAGTCAGGCAGATCCGCAAACACCGAATGACTGAGCAGAATCAGAGCGCACGCAAGTACGAATCTCCCGAAACATCTATGCAACCAGTGAATCATGATTTTCTCCGAAATTTTTCGGCCATCGTCCAAGTCGATTAACAGCCACTTACCAGACCAACTGTTCTATGTACGCGTCAGCCCTGTCAACGTGTCACAGCTATCATCACACGACTGCTGGTGAGCCCCGTGACTTATTGCCACAACCCATGATTATACAAACCAATTACCAAAGCCTGATCAGTTACAGCTGTTTCACGATCCTGACACCTGCCACTCGATCAGGCAGCATCAACAGATTACCGTGTCACGAAAGATCTGAGTCTGGGGAATCTGGCAGAGAGCCCGCCGTTCATTCAATGGGGCAGCAAACCAATGATCTTTTTGCACTGGCTTCGAACAACCGTACCAGCAAGTTTGAACCCAGCAATCCTAACGCCAGCCCGACAATGATCGCGAACAGCAATAGTATTTCGGAATCAGGGGCGGCAAGGCTACTGCCAATAGCGAATAATAGCATAACAAACACAGGAACCAGATAGACCACCGCTGACAGACCAAGCAGCAACCCGGTGGAGAAAGAAACTTCCACACGCTTTCCCGGCAACAATTGATTTGGCGATTGATTTGGCAATTGATGACGCGATGACGAAAAGTGTGAACGCGCAAGTGAAACAGGCCCGGTATCAGCCGCCCCCAGCAATCGCATCAGACATGCCCCGGAGCATTGCTTGCAGCGCTCCTGATCAACTTTTATATCAACGTTTGCTGTGTCTACCGCAATAATTGTCGCCACGCAGTGACTCTGCGATCGAACATTCACAGGGCTGCGCTGCATTTGGGCAGATTCAGCTTTCATAAATGGCAGGTCGCCAACGTACTAAACCGCGAGAATCAGGACCAAAGACCTAAGGAACCCCGAGTTCAATGGATTCGCCCACCATTTTTACGGTGTGCACGGGCACTTCACCAACGACAGTAGCGTGCCATTGTCCGACGTTGATGCCAAACGCGCTGACAGCGCCCATCGTCGAGGTGCCAAGCAAGTCACCACTGCCGCCACCGGTTTCAGCGATGAAGACAGAGACAGAAGAAAGCCCGTCTGTGTACATCAATCGTCTCGCTGGTTTGGACGACCCGGCCACCGCACTGATTTGCTCACCGGTAAGCTCAAAACCGTTCGGCAACGCCAATTTACTGACGGGAGGTATGTCAGTTTGCACCTCGGGCTGCAAGCGTTCCTGTAAATCGGAACTGGCCAGCCATTCGTAACGATTGTCCTGCGCAGACACCTGGAACAGTTCCATGGGCATGGATTTTTCGAGTTCAATTTCCGTAAACATTACCTGTTCCAGCACCACGCCATTGTAGTCGCTCATCGCAGATCGGAGCAGTAATGAGGTTTCTTTGTCAATCCACAGGCGGTATCCATATCGGTACTCGTCAAGCGGTTTGATATCGATCGTGCGTGCCGGGCGGTCTGCAATTCTTGCGGGCCCCAGCTCTTTAAAGCGGTAATGTGTCTGCAGCGACTGCATCTGCGCCGGTTCAAAACGCGGGAAAGGCGTCCTCGGCTTGGCTTTGCTGACGATTACCGATTTGCTGCCTGGCCAGATACAGACCACGTCATCAGCATTACGAATGATCTCTCGTGCTTCGCCATTGAGTGAAACCAGGCGCTCATGCTCGACACCATCCACCTTCCGATGAAAAATTTTCATCGACTCGATATCGCCATCGTGCAGGTAGACAAACGTGCCGTTGTAGTCGAGATCCTGCATGGCGATCGACATCTTCTCGATCCAGTCTCTGGCATCGCCGCCAGCATCTGCACGACCACTGGCCAGCAGCGCAGCTAACACAAATGAACCTAACAACGCGATGCCGAATGCCTGCCTTACGCTATCGATACTCAGCAGTAACCGAGTGGCCGGCGGCTCTGTGCGCATCAAAGGTGCTGGTCGATTGGGTTGAATTATCATGTCACCTAGAAACTTTCGCTTCTTAACTCGCTTGTGTCGTAACCAACCACCCGCGTGTGCGAGATCATCCCGGACACTTTGCCCATGGCCGCATCTTCAAGATGGTTTGTGAGATACGAGTTTAGTTGTTGCTCAACTTTGAGAGCATGGCCTTCCCTGCTGCCGCTATCTCGCCAATGTGTGCCGCCTCTGGTCAGCACAGCTGGCACAACGCCACCGCTCAGAGCCAGTGGGGTTACCGTCGATGATCCGGGAGCCAGGCGCGCAATCTCTGGTCCGCCTGCCGCACTGCCGGTGTCCTGGCTGTTAAACAACTGGAGGGCTGCCACACTGGCAAGCGCCACTGATGCAGCCATTCCCAATGCTGCAACTGACTTCCAGCGTCGATTGGAGCGAGCCAGTGCACCGACATCAGCCGAAGTTTTTGCTTTCGCTCGCCTCTGAAATGGCAGCACAGTGGCATGGTCGTCTGCAGCAATATTTTCGATTTGATCGACCGCGCCTGCAGCCGAGTAGGTCTCTTCGCCAGCCAGCCTTGCACTTAAACCGGCGCAGAAATCTGCCGGTAATGCAGAGTGATAGTCTTTCTGTACGACATCTCTTGCGAGATGGTACGCCTGCCAGGCTTTCAGGCTGCTGTCATCATTGCACACCTGCCCCAGCAGCTGGTCAATCTCGCTCTGATCAGCGCCCGCGGTTTCACCATCAACCAGAGCGGACAGCTTTTCGTAAAATTCGTTATCGTGTTTTGCCATGTAGATATAACTTGTGTTGTCAGGTCGTGTCAGTTCAGGGGTGTACCAGTTTCATCTATCAACGGGTGGAGCTTATGTTCGATTGCCTCTCTGGCCCGAAATATTCGGGATCGGACAGTACCAATCGGACAATCCATCACTTCCGCGATTTCCTCGTAAGACATTCCCTTTAGCTCTCTCAGCGTGATCGCTGCTTTCAATTCATCAGGTAACGACAATATAGTCTGCTGCACGGTGTCTGCCACCTCGTCTGTCATCAACTCGCGTTGCGGGTCTGCGATGTCGTGCAATGCAGCCGCAGACTCAAAGTGCTCGGCATCCGCAATGTCGGTACCATCGGTGACTTTTCGGCTCATCGAAGCGAGATGGTTCTTTGCCGTATTGATCGATATTCGATAAAGCCAGGTGTAAAACGCACTATCGCCGCGAAAATTCTTCAATCCGCGATAGGCTTTAATAAACGCTTCCTGTGTAACATCCTGTACTTCAGAGTGATCGTGCACCAGCCGGGATACCAAACTCGCTACTTTGTGCTGGTATTTGAGAACCAGCAGATCGAAAGCCTTTTTGTCTCCGCCCTGCACACGGCGCACCAACGCCAGATCGATCTCTCTTTCACTCATAACCGGCCGACAGCCAATGCGAGCGTTCGGAGACTATGACTGTACTGACGCTGTATAGTTTCAGAGATGATCATGCTTTTTTTATTAACGGCTACCAAGGCACAAAACCGGCAGGCAGGCGGCCTGCCCGACAGTGGTGATACGAGATTATAACCTTTTGCACGGCAGGGTTTGCGGCAAAGCGCTGTGGATCAGGCTGGAATACGAAAAAAATGTTCTCGATAGTACCTGAGCTCACTGATTGAGTCCTGTATATCGCTGAGCGCCAGATGTGCTCCTTTTTTGACGACACCTTCGGCAATGCCTGGCGCCCATCTTTTTGCCAGTTCTTTCACGCTACTGACGTCCAGATTTCGGTAGTGAAAGAACGCTTCAAGCGCTTTCATCTCGCGCGCCATAAAACGGCGATCCTGGCAAATACTATTGCCACACATCGGGCTTCGCCCCGGTTTCACCCACTGAGCCAGAAAATCCAGCGTCTGCGCCTCCGCGTCCTGCGCCGAAAAGGTGCTTTTTCGCACGCGCTCGACGAGGCCGGATGCCGTGTGATGGCTGGTGTTCCACTCATCCATGCCCGAAAGTATCTGTTCGGACTGATGTATTGCCACAACCGGCCCTTCACCCAGCACGTTCAGGTCTGAATCGGTAACGATGGTAGCAATCTCGATGATATGATCACTCTCGGGTTCAAGACCGGTCATCTCAAGATCGATCCATATCAGGTTGGCTGCAGAGATCTGGCTCATCCAGACACGCTCCAGTGAACATTGCCACAGTTAATGAAAGATCGCGCGAGAGTACAGCATGTTTAACGTAAGCTCCATTTCAAGGTCGTATTCGTCCGGGCCGTTTTCATCAGCGTCATATTCATCAGGGTCGTTTTCGATTGAAATACGGCTTGTGGCGGCAAACCTGTCGCGATGACCAAAAAACACACTAATGCTGCCGCAGAGGCCGCCAATACTGTTTCTGCGCGGGTGATCGCCAACTATGGTGCCGATGTCGAACTACTGACAAATCAGGGTGAGCGAATAATCGCCACTCCGCTGAAACGCATCGGCATGCTCGTCAGTGGCGACAACGTATCAGTGACGGTGACTTCACAGGGCGGATCAACATCAGCGCGGGTCAGCAGACTCGAAGATCGCAGCACCACACTGTCGCGCACGGATCGCAGTGGCAAAATCAAGGCTGTCGCGGCAAATCTGACACAACTCGTTGTGGTTACCGCACCGGCGCCGCCTTTTGACCCGATGCTGATCGACAGATACACCGTCGCCGCTCGCAATATTGGCGTAGACGTCACCATTGTGATCAACAAAACTGACCTGCTTGATAGCAACAGCTCTGCCGAAGCTGATGCGATCGAAGCGCTTTACACCAGTATTGGATACAGCGTATTGCGCTGTTGCCTGACCAACGGTGAGGGCGTTGACACACTCATCAGCTGCCTGCACGATCATGTTTCTATTCTGGTCGGGCAATCCGGGGTAGGAAAATCTTCTCTGCTAAATAAACTAGTGCCTGATCTCGACGTCCGCACTGGTGAGTTATCGAAACAGTCAGGCCTGGGCAAGCACACCACTTCGGTTACCACCTGGTTTGCGCTCCCCGAAGGCGGTGCCATCATTGATTCAGCCGGCGTACGTCAGTTCTCGCTTGATCACATACCACAGGCGGATGTTCAGGCGGGTTTCAAGGAGATCAGCGAAGCCGCCCAGTACTGCAAATTTACCAACTGCACCCACGTACACGAGCCCGACTGCGCGGTTAAGGATGCACTGGCAGAACAGCGGATTTCAGCACAGAGATTTGAGCACTTCACCGTGTTGCGCGAAAACTCAGCCAATGGTCGCCAATACTGAGCCGATGCACTGGCCGCAACTGCACCCTGAGTGCCATGATAGATGGCAACCCGTTCACGACTTCTGCCAACAAAAGACACCAATCACCGACAGGGCCATCGGCGCATTAGAATTTTTTTACAGGTTCCCGTATTCTAGGGCCATAATTGATGGCGTTGTCCAAGTCAGCGCTTAAGACAACCGTATTTGTTGGACCCGACAGGCAGGAAAGAACGCATGGCTTTTGAATTTAAAACCATCACACCGCAACCGATGAGCAGTTACATTGGCGCAGAAATACAGGGTGTTGATGTTACCCAATGTAGTGACGAGCAATTCGCCGAGTTGAAAAAAGCCTTTGTTGACTATGGCATCATCGCCATTCGCGAGCAGAACCTGACTCCCGAGCAGCATGTCGAGTTTGCACAGCGCTGGGGCGATATCAATATCAACCGTTTTTTCAAGCCAAGTGATCAGCATCCGCTGATTGCAGAAGTGCGCAAAGAGCCGCATCAAAAAATGAACATCGGAGCCATCTGGCATACAGACCATTCATATGACCTGGCACCGGCACTGGGGTCAATTCTCTACGCTAAAGAAATACCTCCGGTCGGCGGCGACACGCTGTTTAACAGCATGCACGCCGCGTGGCTGACGTTGTCTGACGGAATGAAAGAAACACTCTCCGGCTTGCGTGCAATGCACTCCAGTCGCCATGTCTTTGGTGTGCTTACCCCAGACGCTTTTCCGGACATCGAAGGCCGTATAACGAATGCACATGAAGCCAAACAGGATGCCGTGCACAACCTGATTATCAAACATCCGGATTCCGGCAAAGAGATTCTCTATGTCAACCCGCAGTTTACGGTGGGTATCGAAGGCTGGAACAAAGACGAATCAGATGCCCTGCTCGGGTTTCTTTACAACCATGCCAAAAAACCAGAGTTTAGCTGCCGATTGCGCTGGGCAGAGGGCACACTGGCTATCTGGGACAACCGATCAACCTGGCACTGCGCACTGAATGATTATCAGGGCCACCGACGCCTGATGCACCGAATCACACTGGAAGGCGTTAAGCTCGAAGGCTCCGCGGAACCGGCACTCGCTGAAGCCAGTTGATAAGCGACAGCAACAGCTAACGGATATAACCCGCTGCGGTGGCTAAGCCGAACAAGCAGCGGGCATCCATCGTTATATAAGTTACTTAAGGGTGACCCCGGGCCCACGAGGGGTACATAGCAATTTGTTGCTGACTGACCAGAATCCGGGCCTGTTACCTTGCCCGCTGATGCAACTCTTCAACTGACTTAATCGCTCGACCTGTCGCAACCGGTGTGGTGAGTGTTGCATGGGCCACTGACAGTGCGCCCAGTTGTGCCTGTATCTTCGGCGGCATGGCAGCAGTCTTGCCTTGTGCCTGATCGACATGCAGCAACATCAACTCATGGGATGCCGCCAAATAGTGCTCATTGGCGTTGTACATCGCATGCAGCAGGTGCAGTCTTTTGTGATCAACACCCAGTACGTAAGTTGAAAATCGCAATGGCGTATCAACCTTCACCTCCCTTAAATACTGCAAGTGCGCTTCGACAGTGTAAATCGAGCAACCAGTACTCTCCCGGTAATCTTTATCCAGACCCACGTAGTCTTGCAACGCGTCGGTCGCACAGGTAAATGCCACTACATAGTAGCCATCATTCATATGACCGTTATAGTCGATCCACTCAGGCTTCACTACATCGCTATGGATGCGTAGCGGCTGAACTTCGGTTTCACCTTGCATAATAGCTCCGCTATAAATACATCATACGCGTTTCTTAAACGGTATTTACCAGCCCGCAGTTGCTATAAGGCCACAATTCACTTAACTATTAAGCCGCTATGAGTGCGTTCTATTACAACAGGCTGAATAGCTACCTGTTTATTCGCTGTCACCTGCCTGAAATTTCGCAACCTCTGTCGCCGGGCGGCGCTCAGCCAGTATGTCTATTTCAAACGAAAACACCAGCTCTCCGTACTGATTATACGCCTCGTTTCGACTGCGAATAATGCCCCACTTGTCTTTAATGACTTTGTCTGGCTTCTCAACAATTTCATAGGTGTAAGTCAGGTTATGCCCCGGACGTACCGGCTTCAACCACTGCATATTCTGAAATCCTATACCCGCTCCATTTCTGCGGCCATCTCGCACTCCAGTAGCATAGCGTTCCATATAAGTGACCATCAGCCGCATCCAGATAGCGCAGATATGCCATCCGGATGCAACCAACCCCAGATGCAAATCGCTACGGGCCGCATCTATATCGGTATGCATGGGCTGGGGATCATAGGCCAGGCCAAAATCTATGATTTCTTTCTCGCCAAACGTATGGTTTCCGAACACATGGAACTCGCCAACCGGAATATCCTCAAACCAGCGCGATCGATAGACGTGCTCTATATCACTCATCTGCTGCATCCTCTGGCTTATACGGCACCAGCATACAGGTATCGAGCTTGATCACTCTTTTATCCAGTTGGTTAAAGACACTTACGGCACAGTGCATCTCACCGTGACTATTGTGTTGGTCGGCACGATTAAGACCGACGACATCAATGGTGGCGTGCAAGGTGTCATTGGCAAATACCGGTGCGTACCAGCGTAGCGACTCAACACCTGTGGCGCCTGCGGTCGGTATCCCTTCGCGTCTTAGTGTGTCAACAAACAGCCTCATCATCAGAGCACACACCTGCCAGCCACTGGAGCAATGGCCACCGAAAATAGATTTCTCAGCCACCTCCGGGTCAAGGTGGTAGGGCTGCGGATCAAAATCTTTGGCGTATTTGATAATGGCAGCGGCATCAATGGTTATTGAACCGGTTTTAAAATTCGAGTCGACTTTTATATCATCCCAGTATTGCATGAGCCTTCCTGTTGCAAACCTTCTTTATTTTTTTCAACTGCGCTAACCTCACTCTACAACAATGAGTCATGATCAGGATCGGGACAGTTCCACGTTTAAAAGACTGCATAGCCAGATTAACAGTAACAGACAACAGATCGATACCGCACTGACCAGCGGAATATTTACCAGACTATGATCCGGTAATTCATAAACCATCATACTGGACAGCACCGAGCCGATACCAGCCCCCAGACTCTGCGTCGCTGACTGCAGTGCCATATAGCCCGCACGCTGATGCGGCGCCGGCACCATACTCGACAGCATTTGCGACGGCACTGAGCGCGCTGCGGCAAAACCCATGTACAACACAAAAATAACAACCACTGGAATCGCAAGCGCCAGAGTAAAAGAAACAAAGGTAATAACGATCAGACCACTGGCAAAGATCACCAGCGGAAACATCGCACCTTTGCTATCAACAAGCTTGCCGGACACACTCGACAGCAGAAAAGCGGTAACGCCACCGCCCATGTACAGGAGACTTAGGTACTCGCGCGGAAACCCGCGGTTAAACTGCCAATACCCGGACAACTGAGGTATCACCAAAAAGATTGAAAACACCGCAACGAACATAACCCCCAGACCCAACTGATGGCGTCGACTGCCAGCAACCTGCCTGAAGGATAATGCCGGCCGAGTTGATGCAGCCCCCAGTTCCGGCATATACCGATAGATGCAAAACGCCACAACCAACGCACCAGCTCCAACCGCAACAAACGCCACCGGCCACGAGAACAACCGAGCTAACTCCAGGCCCAGTGGAACCCCGACAACGGCCGACGCTGAAAAAGCCGCAACAACCAGACCGAATGCGCGGCCACGCCGTTCAACCGCAACACCATCGGTCAAGGTGGCCAGCGCCAGTGCGGTGACCGGCCCGGCGGCGAGCCCTGCTAATGCTCGAAACAGTAACAGTGAATGATAGTTCCAGGCGAGTCCGGTTATTGCTGTTGTAATGGCCAGGGCAAGCACTGCGATGATCAGCGAGCGCTTTCGATTGAATCGATCAAGAAACCGATAAACGATCAGCGCCGATGCAGCTGCAGCCAGTGTAAATACGCCGCCGACCATGCCAATTGCGGACGCATCCATATCGATGGTTCTGGCAAAGTCAGGCCCCAGCGGCATAACCATCACGAAGTCAACCATGTGGATAAACTGCACGGCCACCACCAGCCAGATCACACGATTTTCTTCAGCAGCTGCGAGCGTGGCAGGCGAATTTTTCTGGCTCAATTCAAAGGTCTCGGGTCAATGGTCTTGGGTCAATGGTCTTAGATCAATGCAGAGGTCACGCTGTAAGGCTCTGGCCCCGAGGTTCCAGGTGCAAGGTTCCAGGCGCAGGGTTCCCGGTACTGGGCTCCCGGCGCAGGCTCTTGAAGTAAGCGCCCTGAATCTATGGCAGTACAAAGCTACCCGAACAACGGCCACACCTTAGTAAGGTGTCAGGAATTAACCAGCGCCTGGTAGGCTGCCGATTTAATGAAATCGCCAACCGGTACAGTGGCCCCGAGGTACTGAGTCATCACAACACCACTGAGTTGTCTGTCGCGATCAACCCAAAAATAGGTCGATGCAGCGCCCGCCCAACCCCCTTCTCCAACACAGGTCAATGACAGAGCCTGGCCGGTGTCTGTCATCACCCGACCAAACAGATTCCAGCCATAGCCTGGTAGCGGATTTATGCCGACCGCCAATGGACGTTGTGATTCGGGAATCCGGTTTTGCCACATCATGTCTACCATAGGCGCGGACAACAGTACGGTTCCATCATTGGTCTTGCCCGACATCAACACTGGCAGGAATCGCATGTAGTCACTGGCCGTCGAATACAATCCATGCCCGCCTCGAGCAAAGGTATCACTGTCAAGCGGGTGTGCCGCATCGACATTCATGGCATAGAGCTGTTGCGGTTTGGTGATCACAGTCATCGGGTCACCGAGAATTTTCTGACCAAACATGGGCATCATTCGATGCTGTTGATCAGTGGCTATTTTGAACCCGGTATCAGCCATACCACAGGGATCAAGTAAGCGCTCAGCAACAAGTTGCTGCAACGTTTTGCCAGAAACCACTTCAAGCACTCGTGCTAATACATCGATCGAGTAGCTATAACGCCATTCACTGCCCGGCTCGGCAGTCAAAGAACAGGTCAGAATTACATCAACCATGTCGGCCAGTGTGCGATTACCATCCTCTGCCAGACGCTGCTTGCCGTACAGCACAGCAACGGCACAATCTGGTAAAAAGTCATACGAAAAACCGGCACGATGCGTCAGTAAGTGCTCAATGGTGACAGGCTTGCTGACAGGTTGCTCGCGACCGTCGACAAGTACCTTTAATTTACCGGCAGCTGGCAAATACAATGCAAGCGGATGGCCTAACCCGAGCAAACCTTCTTCAATCAGCTGCAGCGCCAGCACAGACACAACAGGCTTGGTCATCGAGTAGATTCGATACACCGGATTGTCTGCCAATGGTACAGAATTCAGTGCATCAGACTGTCCAATTGCACCACGACTGAGCGCCTTGCCAGCGTAATCGACGGCCCATTCAATACTACTGAACTCGCCGGAGGACACATGCTTTTGTGCAATTTGACCAATGTTTCGCACGCGGGCGGAATCGGGTTTCACAGTTTTTCCTGCGTTTGGTTGAGTATCAGTTTCAATATAACACTCTCGCGCTTGTGTATTTTTGCGAAACGGGTTGCTTTGCACCTGGCGTTATACCGTGAGTTTCTGTGCCAACGCCCTGTTTTGCACTCTGGCGGCCCGGGAAAACAGCCCTGTTAACGGCTCTAGACGTCGTCGGGTGGAAGCACGCCCTTGGTCAATATAATACAGCCATAAAACCTGCGTTCACCCGTTGCGATTACAGCATACGCCTGCTTGGCGGTATCATAAAAATCAAAGCGCTCAACGCCATGCAGCGGCGTGGGCTTGCCCTGCGAGCTGTCTATTACTTGCTGTACTTCTGCCTGCACCTGTGGAATTTCTGCAGCATTGTCGACCACCTCCATGCGCTTGGCAGCATCATCGATAAAAGTGTCAAGTGGCATTAGCGACAGCACACACTCAGCCGCTTGCGCCGCAGTCTCACAATCCATTCTCAGCAACTTGCCATGGGTTGTTTGCTTCGCTACGGTGTCTGCCGGAAAGTTGCTATCAGCGATTACCAGATAGTCGCCATGCCCCATCGCACGCAACACATAAAGGACGTCTGCATTCAGTAAAGGGTTGATATTTTTTAACATAGGTAATTCCCTGATTCTCAGCTCTAACCTGCCCGCTAATACGTGTTTGCGTGGAGCCAGTGGTCGTTTAAGTTGCAACCTCCACCACAATCACGTTGACCACACCCTACTTTACACCGCCTACTTCCATCGTTCTACCGGTATCACTCAATTGCTCGTACTCTCTACCTGAACCATTCACATGCCGATCCTGACCGTGTACAGTATTCTCTAGACGTTAAGTCACTTGCCCGGTAATTAAAAAGCTACAAGTATTTGACTCGCCACCAGACAGGTGAACTCGCCCAAGCCAACGATCATTGACGAGATTTCAAATCCTTAGCTGGCAGGACCATTCGGCATTCGACCCAATTTTACAAAAAAAGAGCCCGTCCGACTCATGTACTGCCGGTATTCGTCACCGTGAAGCGCGATCAGGTATGGCTCCTCAATGTGCTTAACATACGCACGAACAGCGTAATAGCCAACTATGCCGGCTAAAAAAATAAAAGCATGAGGTGCTAAAAACACTATGCCGGCGCCATGGATAATACATCCGGTATATATCGGGTTTCTTATCTTCCCGTAGATACCCGTAGTTACCAATTGGCTTTTTTCATCCGGGTCAACTCCAATGCGCCATTCTTTTCCCATGACAATTTGGGCATAACTTGCGAACACAATACCAGCAAGGCAAAGTGCAATGCCTGCCCCACTTCCTATTGCACCGAGCTCAACCTGAGCTTCAATAATCGACAGCGAATAGAGCCACGTTAACAAAAGCTGAATTCCCAATACTCCGAACATCAAAAAACTAATCAGAATATCTTTCGTTGATTTAAGCCTCGTGCCAGAACGTATGCCGCTGTCTCCCGTAAGGTAGAATTGCACAGCAACTCTGCCTG
>CALGNZ010000075.1 GCA_937957915.1 uncultured Granulosicoccaceae bacterium
GTTGTGCGGCACTCGGTTTGAGTCAGTGCTGAGGTTAGGTTAATGGGAAATCCGACGCGTGAGCGAGCACACGAGGTTCGGTCTTGCTGACGCTGCGGGTTTCCAAAGCTTCGCGTCAGCCGATCTGCGGTTGGTTCGTCACTGATGCTTGCCCAGGCTAGTCGAGGTGAACTGTTTTGCGGTACTCGGTTCGAGTCAGTGCTGAGGTTAGGTTAATTGGAAATCCGACGCGTGAGCGAGCACATGAGGTTCGGTCTTGCTGACGCTGCGGGTTTCCATAGCCTTGCGTCAGCCGATCTGCTGCTGGTTCGCCACGATGCACACCCCGGGTATGCCGAGGCGCGGGCGGTTATACCTGGTAGTAGTCTCGGTACCACTCAACGAAACGGGCTACGCCATCTTCAACGCTGGTGTCTGGCTTGTAGCCGACATCGCGGGTGAGGTCAGTGACGTCGGCGTAGGTGTCTGGTACATCGCCGGGCTGCAATGGCAGCAGGTTACGTTCTGTGGTCTTACCGAGGCAGGACTCGAGCACTTCGATATAGTGCATCAGGTTGACGGGCTGGCTGTTGCCGATGTTGTAAACCCGATACGGGCTGGCGCTGGTTGCGGAGTCCGGGTTGCTTGCATCCCACATCGGGTTGGCGGTGGCGACGTTGTCGAGCGTGCGTATGACGCCCTCGACGATATCATCGACATAAGTGAAATCTCTTTTGTGATTGCCGTGGTTGAACACGTCAATTGGCTCGCCTGCGAGAATTTTTCGGGTGAATAAAAACAGCGCCATATCGGGCCGACCCCAGGGGCCGTACACGGTGAAAAAGCGTAACCCGGTTACCGGTATCTGGAACAGGTGGCTATAGGTGTGCGCCATCAGTTCGTTGGATTTTTTGGTTGCGGCGTAAAGACTGACCGGGTGGTCAACGTGATCATGGATGGAAAATGGCATGTTGGTGTGTGAGCCATAGACCGAACTGGTGGACGCATACACCAGGTGCTCGATGCCCACATGTCTGCAGTTTTCGAGGATATTTAGAAAACCGTAGATGTTGGCATCAATGTAGGCGTAGGGGTTTTCCAGCGAGTAGCGAACACCTGCCTGTGCGGCGAGATGTACGATACGATCCGGTCGGTGGGTTTTGAAAACCTTTTCCATCGCGTCTTTGTCTTCGATAGAAATACGTTCTTCAATAAAGCTGTCTTTTTCCAGCAGGCGATCGAGCCGGGCGAGCTTGAGTGAAGGGTCGTAGTAATCGTTGACATTGTCGATGCCGACGACCTGATCACCGCGATCGATCAGTCGATGCGCCAGTGTTGAGCCGATGAACCCCGCCGTGCCAGTGACCAGTACTTTCATATTCTAAGAATTTCCGTTGTGCGCATGGCCACTATCGGCCAGTGCAACTATTTATATGAGTTGCTCAAGTATAACTGTTTGTTGCAAACGCAGAATTGAACTGCGATTACAAGCTGGTCTTTGTTGCCGTGAGTTGGCTCTTCGAACCCTGTATCACAGCTTTCGCCGCAGCGAAGCCTCGTGCAGGATGGTGGCACCAATTTCTTCTACAGACTTCTTGGTAGTATTAACAAATGGAATGCCAGCGGAGCGATACATTGCCTCAGCCTGCGCTACTTCGAACTGACAGGTTTTTGGCGATGCGTAGGTATCACCGGAAAATCGCTGCTGACGAATCTGTTGCAGTCGAAAGGGATCGATGGTCAGGCCAAACAGCTTGTGTTGATGCGGTGCCAGTGCTGGTGGCAATTGCGTGGTGTGCAGATCTTCGGTTGTCAGTGGATAGTTTGCAGCGAATATACCGAATTGCAGTGACAAATAGAGACAGGTCGGGGTTTTGCCCGATCGGGAAGCGCCAATGACCACCACCTCGGCACGAGCGTAGTGATCCGTTTCCATGCCGTCATCAGTGGTCATTGCAAAATTGACCGCACTCATGCGAGAGGAATACTCGGCGAAATCGAGTACACCGTGAGATTTGCCAACGGAATGCGACGAGTCGACAGTAAGCTCTTTTTCCAGTGGGCCGATGAAGGTATCGAAAAGATCGAAGAAGACAATATTGGCGCTGGCGATAATTTCCCGAATTTCGTCGTTAACCAGTGTGGCGAACACCAGTGGCTTTTGCCCCTGTAGCGCCTTCTCGTTTAGTGTGGTGGCGGTTGCCTGGGCTTTTTCCGGTGTGTCAATAAATGGCAGGTTTTCGATATCGAACTCAACCTGTGGAAACTGGCTCAACAAGCTCTGACACAGAGCTTCGGCGGTGAGGCCTGTTCGATCCGATATAACGTAGGTAAAACGTTTTTGCATCAGTAGTCCTGCCAATTGATGGTCTAACGCCGTGAGATCGTTTGTCTGATTAGATAGCGTGACAAAAAATCGACGTTAGTGACTGCGACTCAACTATTAGTGCTAGCAACTATAGCGCACAGTTGGCCGTGTGAAACTCTGAGAAGCACTGTACCCAATGACGGCTAAGCAGTTCCTGTGAATTAGCGTGAACATAAAGCGATGTGGTTAGCATTATTGGTGCTCACAGCGCGGTCAGGCGGTACAATATGTGAAAGATTCGACACTTGATCTGTAACAAGCACAAGAGATATAGCCTTGGACAATTACGTAATCTGGTTTGATCAACTCGGCATGAATGACGTGCCTGTTGTCGGCGGAAAAAACGCATCTCTTGGTGAGATGATCAGTAATCTGGCCAGCGCGGGCATAACAGTACCTGGTGGCTTTGCCACAACAGCGCACGCATTTAATGTGTTTCTGGCACACAATGGTCTGGCAGATAAAATAAACGGGCTGTTGGTAGACTTCGACATCGAGAACGTCGATGCATTAGCGCAGGTGGGTAGCCGTATACGTGAATCCATTATGCAAACCCCCTTTCCCCCCGAGCTCGAATCAGCCGTGCGCGAGGCCTATGCAAAGCTTCAGGCCGATGGAGAAATTTCTGTGGCGGTGAGGTCGTCAGCGACTGCTGAAGATCTGCCGGAAGCATCCTTTGCAGGGCAGCAGGAAACCTTTCTAAACGTCATCGGCATTGAAGAGGTGATGGCCAGAATCAAGGAAGTGTTTGCATCACTCTATAATGATCGTGCGATATCGTATCGGGTGCATCAGGGTTTTGAGCATGCCGATGTGGCGTTGTCGGCGGGTATCCAGCGCATGGTGCGCAGTGATATCGGCGCCAGCGGTGTGATGTTTTCGATTGATACAGAAACCGGCTTCAAAGATGCGGTTTTTATAACGTCATCGTGGGGGCTTGGAGAATGTGTCGTGCAGGGTTCGGTAAACCCTGATGAATTCTATGTGCACAAGCAAACACTTGCTGCCGGCAGGCCGGCAATTCTGCGGCGTAACCGTGGCAGTAAAATGATCAAAATGGTGTATGGCAAGGCCACGGCTGTCGACACTGTTGATACCAGCGAGCAGGAGCAACTGTGTTTTTCGCTGTCCGACGCTGATGTCACCGAGCTCGCCAAAATGGCCGTTACCATCGAGAACCACTACGGCCGACCCATGGATATCGAGTGGGGCAAGGATGGTGACGACGGCAAGCTCTATATTTTACAGGCCCGACCGGAGACGGTTGAGTCAAGAAGTGATCAAAACGTTATCAGGCGCTACGAGCTTAACCAGGAAAGCAGCAATGTGCTGGTAACCGGTCGCAGCATCGGTCAGCGTATTGGTGCTGGCAAAGTCCGCAATATTCCCAGTCTTGATCAGCTGTCGAAGGTACAGCCAGGTGATGTGCTGGTTACCGACATGACTGACCCTGATTGGGAGCCGGTGATGAAACGCGCATCGGCTATTGTTACCAACCGTGGCGGTCGTACCTGTCATGCGGCAATTATTGCCCGTGAACTGGGTGTGCCTGCAGTTGTCGGTTGCGGCAATGCGACCGAGCTGTTGGGCGACGGTCTGGATGTCACCGTCTCCTGTGCAGAGGGAGATACCGGCAAAATTTACGAAGGCCAGCTGCAGTACGACGTTAATGAAATACTGCTTGATAAACTGCCGGATCTGCCATTCAAGATAACCATGAACGTTGGCAATCCCGAGCGCGCGTTTGATTTTCAGCGTTTACCTAATCATGGTGTTGGCCTGTTGCGACTGGAGTTCATGATCAGCAACACCATCGGTGTTCATCCAAAAGCACTGTTGAACTACGACATGATGGATGATGCGCTGCGCTCTGAAATTGATCAGCGCTCAGCGGGTTACGCGTCTCCGGTTGAGTTTTATGTAGAGAAGCTGGTTGAAGGCGTGTCTACTCTGGCGGCAGCATTTTCGCCACACCCGGTTATTGTTCGCTTGAGCGATTTCAAATCGAACGAATATGCCAACATGGTTGGTGGCGAGTTGTTCGAGCCTGACGAAGAGAACCCGATGATCGGATTTCGCGGTGCGTCGCGATATATTTCTTCATCGTTTAGAGAGTGCTTTGAGCTGGAGTGTCGCGCGCTGAAAAAAGTACGTGACGAGATGGGGCTGAAGAACGTCTGGATCATGATTCCTTTTGTGCGCACGCTACAGGAAGCCGACGATGTACTGGAATTGCTGCGTGAAAACGGCCTTGAGCGCGGTCGCAATGATCTCAATGTGGTGATGATGTGCGAAGTACCCAGCAACGCGATACTGGCCGATGAATTTCTTGAAAAGTTTGATGGCTTCTCAATTGGCTCGAATGATTTAACTCAGCTGACTCTCGGGCTTGATCGTGATTCAGGCTTAATTGCACATCTGTTCGACGAACGCGACCCGGCGGTGAAAAAGATGCTGGCCTCTGCCATTGCTGCGGCCAATAAGGCGGGTAAATATGTCGGCATTTGTGGCCAGGGGCCGTCGGATCACCCTGATTTGGCCAAATGGCTGATGGAGCAGGGGATTAGCAGCGTTTCTCTCAACCCGGATACCGTGGTCGAGACCTGGTTGTTTTTGGCTGGACAGGAAGTCTAGTAAATGACTGAAATCGCGGTACTCATGTTAGTACCGCGATGTTTGATGCCGCGGTTCTATAACGCAGTTCTATAACGCAGTTCTATATCGCAGTTTGATATTGTGCTTCGATGCCGCGGTTCGAAACCGTGGTTCAACACTGCTGCTCAGGATTCGGTTTTCTCCTGCTCTGAAAAGTAATCGTCAGTCCGTCGTTTGATCTCTTCGTTGGTGAGTTTTTCGATTTCCTGAGAAATTATCCACACATGGCCGAACGGGTCGATCAGTCGACCTGAGCGATGGCCGTAGAATTGGTCGGTTATCGGTGCTTCGAGCTTTGCGCCGGCGGTTTGCGCTCGACTGGCAATGCCGTGTGCATCTTCAACCTGTAGATTGATACGGACGCTGGTGCCGCGCAGTGACTTGGGTCCCTTGTTGCCAAACTTCGGCATTTCTTCCGCAAGCATTATGCTGCTTTCATCGAGCTTGAGCTCGGTATGGATGATATTGCCCTGATTATCTTCGAGCCGCGGCCCGGTTTCGACAAAGCCAAACGCAGCTTCGTAGAAGGTGATTGCCTCATCAGCTCGATTGACTGTCAAATAAGGGGTAATGCCCTGTCGGTCAGCCATGGGTGACTCCTCTAGCGGTGTACTAATCATTTGGCCGCGGCGAAAAACCTGCTGCCGTGTACCTTGACCGGAGTTGCCGGTCGAGGCGTGATGCGTGGTTCGGCCTGCCGTACTGACAATGCGCCGCAACCGCTGCTGAAAGCAGATACTACCGGAATTTACGGCGTTTGTGTCAGTACGGCAACTTATTGCAGCTGCCGGCTTTATCGCCTTTGCGGGGGCCCGAAAAATCAGTCGAGCTCTATCTCGAGTTCAACTGCCTGCGATACAAAATGCGCCGGCACTTCGAGCTGAGAGGCGATCGATTCGATGACCTTTATCTCTTCCGGGTTGACCACTTTGTCTGCTCGGGCGACGGTACACAGATCGCGGATAATCTGCATGCGCTGGGCGACGGTGGTCATCGACAGCACCTGGGAGATTCTGGCTGGCAGGCCTTCGATAAGCTGGTCGATATTGAGATCCGTGCTGAAGGTCCTTGGACCAAAAAATTTTTCAAAAACGGCGATTTCTCTGTCGGTGATGCTGTCTTTGGCATTCGCGACTGCAATGGCGCCGGCAAACAGCAGCCGTCGCATGTTCTCTGCGGTGTCTGTGCGCCCTTCAAGGTAGCTCGGCTCCATCATGGTCATGAGTACCTGCACACCGGCTTCGAGCTCGTCGATGCTCTTGCCGCCTTTAACAGCGAGTTCGGAGTGGTCAAACAGTTTTAGTGCTCTGACTCGCAACGGGCTGAATGGATGGGTCATAAACCAGTCTTCCGCAGGTGCGCCCTGACCGGGCTCGGCGTCTTCAACCTGCATTTCGTCAACCTGCTGCATGAACTCTTCGATGTTGAACTGCACCAGCTTACCGCTCAGTCCGGAGGCGAGTTTGAATAGTGCGCGGGCGACACCGATTGAATCCTGCGCGCAGTGCGCGCCGGCACGGTCTGCAGATATCTCTGCGTAGCGAGACCATGTCGTGAGTTGTAAAGCGAGCTTGGGCCCCGGGTTAGCCTGGCCTTTAAGCAGATAGCCAATGGGGATATCGTGGTGTCCGTACAGATAGTGACCAAGCTCATGTCCCAGTACAAAGCGCAGTTCCGAGCCCTCAAAGGCTTCAAGCAGGCTCGATGAAAACATGATAAACAGTCGGCCCTCTTCCGGCTTAACGCAGGCGGCGTTGTAGCTGGGGCTGGAGTAGACATACAGCTCCAGTGGAATTTCCACGCCGAGCTTTTTGATGCAGTCGTCGGCCATCTCGTGTAGCCATGGCGCCATGTTACGGCTGATACGTACCGAAGTTGCAAGCAGTCTGCGGCGTGTACCCATCGGGCCTTTTTCTTCGCGCTTTTCGATGGCCTCATTGATACGCTTGACGGCTTTTGTTTCCATTAGCTGTCTGGAGATTTCGAGATCTTGCTTTGATCTGAGGTTGTCAGCGTTCATTTTTGTCATTTTCGATATGCCCTGAGTACTGTTTGTTCCGGTAGATGTGTCTTCGACAGTGGGTTATTGTAACCGTTGCAAAATCGGCCTGCGCGGCGGAACCAGCGCTACGCTGAATTGTGCCACGGCGCTGAGCCCTGATGATATTTGATAGTCTGGAAATACACAGGGTTGTGGCCACAGGGAGATTCGTGGCGCGCTGAGTTATAATGGCGCAACGCAATTACTGGATTTGTTGTGAACGAAAAAAGTGACATCTACTCAGATCTGAAACAACTGGGTCAACCGGTTTCGATGCCAACCTCGCCGGAGCAGGCTCAACTCGAAACCGTTGCTAATCCTCACCCGGATGTAGACTATTGTGTGCGGTTTACGGCGCCGGAGTTTACTTCCCTATGCCCAATGACAGGGCAGCCGGATTTTGCCCATCTGGTTATCGACTATGTGCCCGCCGGCAAGCTTGTGGAGAGTAAGTCGCTTAAGCTTTACCTGACCTCTTTCCGCAATCACGGCGCCTTTCACGAAGACTGTACCGTTGGTATCGCGCGTCGATTGATCGATGAGCTGCAGCCCAAATGGCTGCGACTGGGTGGCTACTGGTATCCACGGGGCGGCATACCTATCGATGTTTTTTTTCAGCATGGCGAGCTGCCTGATGGCGTTTGGGTTGCCGATCAGGGGGTGCCAACGTATCGAGGACGTGGTTAGTTATCTCTACCCTCACTCGCGCTGATTCTCCGTGGCCGGATATGCTCTGGCCGTCTTTACTCTATCGTCTGTCTGTTGTTGCCTGTTAACATTTTCTGTTAGCAGTTTCTGTTGGCAAGGCCCGGCGGCGCTGAACCTGAGAATGCACTTGGTCTCAGGTGCAATTGGTCTCAGGTGCAGCGCTGTAGTTGCTAAACCCGCCTGCGTATTGCTACTTCGGTGGTGGTGGCATTGATTCAAACGTGGGCAACTCACTGTCCATTTGATCCCAGTGCGGCTTGTCCTTGTCGTACACAATTGCCTGAGGCTTAAACCAGCTATTGTCGTCAGCGGTGCCCACAGCGATAGCCATTAACCCGGCGCGAGCTGAATTGCGACCGAACAGTCGGGCGCCGCAATCTTCACAAAATGCCCTTATATTCTCGTTGCCGCTGTCGGCTTTTGACGAATATTCCTTGTACTGGCCGGTGATAGATACGTCTTCGGCTTTGAAAAATGCCAGTGACATATGGCCGGTTCCAGACGCGCGCTGACAATCTTTACAATGGCACTGTGCCATGCGTAATGGTTCTGCGCTGGTGCTGTACTTAACTGATCCACACAGGCAGCGGCCGCTAATTTCAGACATGTTGCTCTCCGGTTGTAGTGACTGATGAAAACGCAAGTGTAACGTGCGGTGAAACATTGTGAAGGTAAATTTCGATAGCGCATTGGTTGCATAGACTGCTTCATCGCCTTGATACGTGGCATAATTAGAGAAATTATTGGAGATACCTATCGTGGCGGAAGTCCGCAAACTAACAGAGAATATTTACGTAGCGCCGCAGCTCACAGCGGCAGATGTTGCAGAAATTGACGGCATGAGCTTCCGATCTATTCTGTGCAACCGACCTGACAACGAGCAAGAGGAGCAGCCGGCTTACGAGAATATTCGCCAGCAAGCAGATGCTCTGGGGATGGCAATCGAGTTTCAACCCGTAAATGGCAGCCTGATCAGCGATCAGGATATCGACGACTTTGCCGAGCACTTGCAGAATCTGCCGATGCCGATGCTTGCCTACTGTCGCACTGGCACGCGGTGCACCGTATTGTGGGCATTGAGCCAGGCGGGGCATCGGTCTATTGATGAAATTCTGCAGATTGCGGCGTCTGCCGGTTACTCGCTGGAGGCTCTGCGACCACGTCTTGAGCAGCGAGCTGCGCAGAATAAGTAACACCCGTGACACAGAACCATTCGCATCGAGCAGACGCCGTTTTAATTCAGGGTAAAAAAGCCTGTGTTTAAACCGGCATCCTGGCTGGTCAGGCGAAACCTGAGTCGCGCGCGCATCCGGCGCCTGCCAATGCGTTCGCGATCCGCAGCTTTACATAAAACCATTTTCTGGTTCATCGTGCGCTGCAGATAAAATGTGCTCCAGAAAACAAACGTTAGCAACACACAGACGGAGAAATAACAATGGTAGATACAACCAAAATTCTGGGAGAACTGCTGGGCGGTAGCCGAGGCCGTGGCAACGGATCATTAAATAGTGATGCCGGTGCGAAAATGCTCGAGGATTTACTCGGCGTTGGCTCAGGCGGGCAACGTGGCGGCAGTGCCGGTTCGCCCTCAGCCAGAACAGATAACCCGTTTGGCGGCGGCCAGCAGCAGGGTACATCGAGTAGCGGTGGCGGTGGTCTCGGGGACTTACTCGGTAAAGCCCTGAAGGAACTTGGCAATGCCGGCACCGGTGGCGGAAAAGTTGGAGGCGGTTCGTTTGGGGGTGGTAATAACCCGTTTGAAGCCCCAAAACAGACGCAGTCTGTCGATCAGAATGCGCATTCTGAAGTGTATCTGCGAGCGATGATTCAGGCCGGCCTGTCTGATGGTAAAATCGATCAGCAGGAGCAGCAGGCGATCATTAACAAGGTCGGTAATATTGGTCAGGCTGAAAAGAGTTTTATACAAAAAGAAATGGCCAAAGGTTGTGACGTTAATGCGTTTATTCATACGGTACCCAGAGGTATCGAGGAAAACGTGTACAGCGTGTCGCTGATGGCAATTCAACTCGATAATCAAACGGAAGCTGCCTATCTTGATGCGTTGGCTAAAGGATTGAGAATAACGCCAGAGCAATCTAATGCCATTCATGATCGGCTTGGTGCACAGCGGCTTTACAGCTAACGGATGCCGGTTCGCCAGCTGCAATTCGCCCGCGGTTTGCGGGTGCATTAAACGACAGCCGCCATCGACCCAACCTCTATTTTTATGCAATTGCTCTAAACAGACATAGCGCTTATCAGTGTTATAGCGGTGTGCAATCCGGATGATTGCCGGCCCGAAATCGTCGCTGGAGTAATTAACGGCAGTACTGCTGCTTAAAATAGTTTCCTCTGTCCCATCGTTTCAGCCACAGGACAATAACAAGCTGTGAATCAAACTCGTCGAAAAATAGAACGTATCCTCGTTGCCAATCGCAGTGAAATCGCAATTCGTGTATTTCGCAGCGCCCACGAACTAGGCATGCAGGCTATTGCCATTTACAGCCACGAAGATCGCTATGCATTGCATCGGTTCCAGGCTGATGAAGCGTATCAGGTGGGTGTGCCGGGTGAGCCCATTCGCAGTTACCTTGATATAGAAGCGATACTGGCACTGGCCCTAAAGCACGACATCGATGCTATTCATCCGGGTTATGGTTTCTTGTCGGAAAATCCGGAGTTTGCCCGTCGCTGCAGAGAAGAGGGCATCATCTTTATCGGCCCTGCAACCGACACGCTCGATGCACTGGGCGATAAAACCTCGGCGCGTCAGTTGGCCGAAAAAGCCGGTGTGCCTGTACTTGGTGGCAGCAAAAAAGCGATCAAGACGCCGGCTGCCGGATTGAAAGAAGCGAAAAAAACCGGCTTCCCGATCATGCTGAAAGCGGCGCATGGCGGCGGTGGCCGCGGCATGCGTGTGGTGCACAAGGAAAGTGAATTCATTGAATCGCTGGAGGCATCACAGCGGGAGTCGTTTGCGGCGTTCGGCAGCAAAGATGTGTTTATCGAAAACTTCGTTGGCAATGCCAGACACATCGAAGTGCAAATACTTGGCGACAGCCATGGCAACCTGGTGCATCTCTATGAACGCGATTGCTCGGTTCAGCGTCGTTATCAAAAGGTCGTCGAGATAGCACCTGCACCTGATCTGGACCCTGAGCTGCGTAACCAAATCTGTGACGCGGCCTGTGCTATCGCTAACAGTGCCAACTATGAAAACGCAGGTACCGTTGAATTTCTGGTAGATGCCGACAGTGGTAAATTTTTCTTTATTGAGGTAAACCCGCGTATTCAGGTTGAACATACAGTGACCGAAGAGGTCACCGGGCTTGATCTGATCAGAGCGCAAATACTGGTGGCGCAAGGTGAGAAACTGTCTGGTGCTGCCATTGGCATCGACGGGCAAGATAGTATTTCGACGATTGGATTTGCGTTGCAGTGTCGGGTTACAACGGAAGACCCGACCAATAGCTTTATGCCTGATTACGGTCGTATTAGTCAGTATCGATCTGCCAGTGGTATTGGTATACGGCTGGATGCAGGCAGTGCATTTGTTGGTGCGGTTGTCACTCCGTACTACGATTCTATGCTGGTGAAAATCAGCGCGCGTGGTAAAAACTTCGAGCGTGCAGTGGTGCGTATGCGCCGGGCTCTCAACGAATTCCGTGTACGTGGTGTCAAAACCAACATACCGTTTTTGTTGCGTCTGCTTGATGACCCGATTTTTCGAGCCGGCCAATGCGATACCCGTTTTATAGATAATACGCCTTCGCTGTTTGATTTTACCGACAAGCCCAGTCGTGCGAGCCGGGTGCTCGCCTATATTGCGGATACAGTAGTCAATGGCAATGAACTGGTGAAGGACAGGCCGGTGTCTCGTCGTTTCGACTCAGTGCCGGTGCCGCCACAGGTAGCGCCGCTTGATCTGTCTCAGAGTCCCCCGCAAGGAACTCGCGACATCTTTAAAAAACTGGGAGCAGAAGAATTCAGTCAGTGGATTCTGAAACAAAAACCGCTACTGCTTACCGATACAACCTTCCGCGATGCACATCAGTCATTATTTGCAACCCGTATGCGCACGGCGGATATGAAAAATATTGCCGGCAGTTATGCACATCATTGCAGCGATCTCTTTTCTATAGAGATGTGGGGCGGCGCAACCTTTGACACTTCAATGCGCTTTTTGAAAGAAGATCCGTGGCAGCGGCTCGAGCTCCTGCGTGAGCAAATTCCGAATATTCTGTTCCAGTGCCTGGTTCGATCATCGAGTGTTGTGGGTTACGTTAACTACCCGGACAACGTAGTTAAAGCGTTTATAAAGCAGTCTGTAGACAGTGGCATGGATGTGTTTCGCGTCTTCGATGCACTTAACTGGGTGCCAAACATGAAAGTTACCATGGAGAGTGTGCAGAAGTATGGTGGTATTTGTGAGGCTTCTATTTGTTACACCGGTGATATTCTTAACCCTGAGCGGACCAAGTACACGCTCGATTACTATATTGATCTGGCCCGCCAGTTACAGGACATGGGCGCACACATATTGTGTATCAAGGATATGGGAGGGCTGTGTAAACCCGAAGCTGCAGTGTTGTTGACCAAGGCGTTGAAAAGTGAACTCGATATTCCGATTCACTTTCATACCCATGATACCGCCGGTATTCAGGCGGCCGCCATTCTAAATGCCGCCGATGTAAAGCTCGACATAGCAGATGTTGCAATGGCGCCATTGTCGGGTGGCACATCGCAACCCAACCTGAACACCATCGTTGAGTCACTTCGTTTTGGCCGACGCAAGTCCGGACTCGATACCACAGCACTCGATAGCATTGCCGATTACTGGCGCCTGGTCAGAGATTTCTACACACCGTTTGAGAGTGAAACATTGCCTGCTACGGCAGATTTATATCGCCATGAAATGCCTGGTGGCCAATACACCAACCTTTATGAACAGGCTCGTGCGCTCGGGCTTGCTGACCAATGGACTACGGTCTGTGAAACGTATGCATCAGTTAATCAGTTATTCGGCGATCTGGTGAAAGTTACACCAACGTCCAAGGTGGTTGGAGATATGGCCTTGTTTATGGTGGCCAATGATCTTGACGTGGATGATGTGATGGACAAGGATCGAGAACTGGCTTTCCCCAACTCGGTGGTGGATTTATTCAAAGGCATGATGGGTAAGCCTTATCAGGGGTTTCCCAGGAAAGTACAACAACGAATTCTCAGAGGCGAGAAGCCACTCAAGGGCAGGCCCGGCAGTACGTTACCAGCGGTAGATTTCGCTGCAGTGATTCAAGAGCTGAAGGGCAAGGGGCGGGAAGATGCCGACTTGAAAGATGCCATCGCCAGTGTGTTATACCCGGCCGTATTCGATGACCTGGTCACTCATCAGAATAGTTATGACGACACCAGTTCACTGCCAACACCGGTGTTTTTCTACGGGTTGCGACCTGGTGAGGAGATAGTGATAGATGAGGAGCGTGGGCAAGCGTTAATCATTAAATACCTGACAATGAGCGACGCCCATGAAGATGGCCGAAGAACAGTATTTTTCGAAGTTAATGGCCAACCCCGTGAAGTTCGCGTGGCGGATCGACAACTGGCATCAGCGGTCGAGTCGCATCGAATGGCTGATCCTGCGAATGACAGTCACGTTGCGGCGGCGATGCCCGGCATGGTGGTGAATGTGGCAATCGCTGTTGGCGACAAGGTTGAGAAAGGTCAGGCGCTGATGGTGCTCGAAGCGATGAAAATGGAATCGACTTTGTACGCCGAGAAATCGGGAAAGGTTGATGATATCTATGTGCATGCGGGCAGCCAGATAGAGACAGGTGAGCTACTGGCGTTAATCGACTAGGGAGGTTATGGCCTGGCGGGCGGTTGGCTTTACAAGTATGACATCCCTGCCAGGGCGCATTTTTTTAGAAAGACCAAAAACGAAGCAAAAAAACATGTCCTTCAGGCGGAGTCACTTTTTTTCTTTGTCATCTCGGGCGAGGAGTGACCCAAAGAGTTTCTGCGACTGGACGTCGGGTGTTGGTGAGCGACGCGAACCACACCAATCCTAAGTGGCCTGCATTCTAATTTTCTTACCAGATCACTCACTGTAGTATCTGCCTGAAAATGTTTAAACGCAGAAAATATCTGACGTTTATAGTTTGTGAGTCTGTTAGCAAACAGGCTATCGAATATGAGATAGCCACAGCCATGAGACTGAGCGACAGCTATGCATATACGGGTATTTGAGGGCAGTGATACAGAAGCAGTAATTGAGCTGTGGAACAAAAGCGGTTTGCTGCGCCCGTGGAATGACCCGCAACTCGATATATTGCGCAAGCAATCAGTCGGGGCGGATCTCTTTCTTGTTTGTGAGCAGGGTGGCCGGATTATCGGTACCGTGATGGGTGGCTATGATGGTCATCGTGGCTGGATGAATTATTTGGCTGTAGACCCGGAGCACCGTCAGGGCGGATGTGGCAGGGCTATTATTTCGTCACTGGAGCGCCGGCTGATAGCGGTAGGTTGCCCGAAAATTAATTTGCAGGTCAGAACTGATAATACGTCGGTAATCGAATTCTACAAGCGAGTGGGTTACACGGTTGACGAGGTGTCCAGTATGGGTAAGCGATTGATAGCTGACTCAGTGCCCGGTCAATATTGACTGTCACCAGGTACTCAGGCAATTTATTGAGTTTGGCAGAGGTTAACGGCCCATGTCCGATACAGGCGACGAGGACCGCTTTTGGCGGCAACTGATCAACCAGCATATAGAAGCGCTTGCGGGTCAGGATTCATCAGCACGTGAGAGTGCCGGTACCGTTGAGCTGGATCAAAGCAGGGTAGGCAGGTTGTCGCGAATGGATGCGTTACAAACACAGGCAATGCAACAAGAGGTATTACGACGTAACAGTCGGCAACTGCTTGAATTGCGCAAGGCCGAAAAAAGACTTGACGCTGATACCTTTGGCTACTGCGATGAGTGTGGCGAAAACATAGCTCGTGGCAGGCTGGAACTCAACCCCGCGGTTACCTTGTGTATTGGCTGTGCTGAGAAGGCAGAGGGTTAGCGAAACTGCGAAACAATTTGTATGAGAAATAAGTTTTTTTATTCCTGGTCTTTGTATTTGAGCTAACACACAGTTTCGTCTTGTCGTCCTGATGGCAAGTGTTGTTCGTGCACAAGAATTGCTCCATGAGAATTGTCTCGAACCAGTATCTATTTTGAATTCAATACCATTTCAACAACAGCCAATCTCTTCATGTCACCGGTTGCTATGCCCCGGTATTGTTTTTTTGGATAGCGATAACGCTCAATCACTGGCAGACAAAGAGCGCTCATGGCTTGCTACGGCTTTTCGCTGTACCCTGCACTTTCGAATTACCTTTCAGTACCTTGTCTGCGTTTAATTTTACTAGCTTTCTCTGACACGTCCGTGATTTTTTGCAGGCAAAATTGCTGCGGAAAAGATACAGGCAAATAGGCCGCGCGCACGAATAAATATAACAAGCGCAGTTCTGCGACACACACGGAAAGTGTTGCTTCGACTGCCTGACTCAGGTCAGGCAGTATTTATCTGGTGTGCTCACGATCTTGCACCATTCCACCTGTTGGCGCGACTTCGCTTTATTTGTTATACCGCGGTCTGTGATACCGCGCGTTGGACTGTCTGTTCTAGCAGGCTTGAAGGGAGATTGTGGTGCAATGTCTGGCTGCGCAGAATGCTTTGCAGCAGTCGCTTATCGTTGAATCTTTCACTCCCAGTGGCAGGTACAGTCGATACTGATGTCCATTGTCATCACAGCATGGTTCGTTGCGGAACCACACCCAGATTTCGATACCCCACAGCGGATCGGCTCTGCAATCGTGATTGACAACAAAGCGAAATTGCTCGTGGATGATGGTTCTGCGCTGACCGTTCATAGAAGGAGTATAGGTGAGTTGTGTCATTTTGCTGCCACAGTGTCGGAATATGGCTGACACGCAAATCGCGGCACCCCTTTGCAAATGGACGACATCCTGCCGGCACCGGTACGGTTGTTGCGTTGCGTGGGCGGTCGGCTGACAAAGGCGGCTCGGTGATATCCCAATCTGTTTTTTGTAATTTATTCAGGAATTTCCATGGGAATAAGAACAAACGCGCTGATTTTCCCTGCTGGTGTATTGATGACGCTGGCACTGGTCGCTTGTAGCGATACCAGTGGATTATCTGTCACTAAAAATACCAATACTGATATTGATGTTACGTCGAACCACACGGCCCATACTGACGTTGAACAGGGTATCTGGCCACCGCAGCCACTTGGAATTACCAATATAGAAGGCTATCCGGCCAGCGCACGCAGTGGTGCGGAGCAAAGCGTTATAGACTCGGCACGGCGCGCTTTGATGAATAACCCTGAGACCAGAGAGGTGCTGGGGAATAACTATCGACAGTTTGATGGGTCGCTTGGCAGCGGCAAAAGCGATATCACTGCGAGCTTTCTATTTTACAACTACCTCAATAATACGACCATTGAAGCGCGTTTGACCCGAGCGGGTAACGTTGTGAATGAGGTGTTTCCCGCCAGTGAGTGGCAGCCACCGGAGCACAGTGACGAAGTGGTTGAAGCTATCGCGCTTGGTCAGGCAAGTCTTGCGGAAAATGGCTATGAAACTGCCGGTCTGGAAGGGACTGCCATGCTTGCCTTTCCGCAGATAAGTCAAATTGCCAGTACAGACCGCCACTATTATTCGGAACGGTTACTGTACGTAACGTTTGGGCAGGGGGACGGTGCGATACCAGTGTATAGCGCACTCGTGAATTTGAGTAACGGTTCAGTGACCGAAAGTGGTCTGGTGAGATAGTGATGAAAATAGTAAGTATATTAATCGCTGCACTATCGATCGCAGGTGTATCCAGTGGGCACGCTGCGGACGTAGACTGGGAAGGCTGGAGCTTTGACTACAGTACCAGTAGCAATTCATCCGGGCTGGTGCTAACCAATGTCAGCTACAACGGAGAGCTTGTTCTCGGTAAAGCGAGCATGCCCGTGATGCGAGTGGAGTATGAAAACGATATTTGTGGCCCCTACGCAGACATATTGTCTTCTTCAAGACTCAAGCCCGCCAATACCGGAGCACCCAACGATTTCTGTGACAACCAGTCTGTGTGTCGTCGGAGCTTTACGCAGGACGGTGAAAAGAAGTTTGAAATCGGTTCCAACTGGCAGATCGGTGAATATCAAATCTACCAAACCTATTACTTCAGCGAGAATGGCACTATCGACTCGCGCGTCTATAGCCGGGGGCTGCAGTGCATAATTGATCATGGCCACCATGCGCACTGGATGTTTGATTTTGATATCGGTGATTCAGAAAACGACAGGATATTACGCGGTGATTCAGAGCTGCAGCCAACGGAGTTCAATGATCTGACTGCTAACGTGACGCACTGGACGATTGAAGACCCTGCCAGTACCACCAGGGTTAAGCTGATTCCGAGTGAAGATGATGGTGAGCCAGATAACTTTTCGCAGTGGGACGCTGCTGGTCGAAAATTCAATAGCAATGAAGTAGGCCGCTGGCGGCTTGGTGCTCGCGGAGAGATCGGCGACAACTTTATGAACCCGGCCGAGAGCATTGACGGCGAAGATCTGGTGATGTGGTATGTATCGCACTTACCTCACAGGGCGAGCGAAGGTGCTAGTATCTGGCATTCGTCCGGGCCTCGTATAGAGGTTATCACCAGTGATGACCCGATTACTCCCGAGCCCCCGACACCAGAGCCCCCAGCACCAGAGCCACCAGCACCAGAGCCTCAGGGTGACAACCTGTTGGTCAACGGCGGGTTTGAAGACGCGCAGTCACTGGCCGGTTGGGCAAATTGCGGTGATGCGAGCAAAACTGAAACTATCAGCGCGAGCGCAGAAGGTAGTAGTGCACTGCGAATCTTCGGCGGAGGGTGTTTGTATCAGGAAGTGGCGGTGACCCCTGGCACGACTTACAGTCTGAGCTGTGACGCGCAGAGAAGTGGAACCGCGTGGACCATACTCGAGTTTTCGTTTCTGGATGCCAACTACGGTGTGCTTGGGTCAAAGGATATGAAACAGGTAAATACCAGTGGTGATTTTAGAAGCTATCAATTTAGCGGGGCGGCGCCAGCTGATGCAGCTTATGCATTGACGCTGGCTTACAGTGAGGACGACACACTGGTAGATGCCTGTGTACTTGTTGAGGGCGAAGGTACAACTACGGAACCCCCGGAGACGCCAGCTACAGGCGCAAATTTGTTGAGCAATGGTGGCTTTGAGGACAGTCTCAACAATTGGAATTCGTGTGCAGCGGAAAGTTTACTGTCCGCAACTACCGAAGCTGACACGGGTGCAGGTGCGCTTGCCGTCAATGGTGGTGGTTGCATCTATCAGGAGTTTTTGGTCACACCCGGGGTGGCCTACAACATGAAGTGCAGGGCAAAACGAACCGACGAGAGTTTATATACCAGCGCCTCGCTTTCCATGCTCGACAGCAGCTACGCGCCGGTGGATGGCCAGGAATTGCCCGTGCAGTCCACAGGCTTTGAAGACTATACGGCCTCGGTAACCGCTACCGATGCAACAATCTTTGGCACAGTGGTGCTGTATAGCGAAAATCCGGGCGTTTTCGACAATTGTGAGGTTTTGGCCGCTGAGTAGCGCTGGCGTACTGAGGCCCCGGCTCTAATCCGCACTGGTTGTGCATCCATTCGGTTCACAACCCCGAAGTGCCTGAATCAAGTCTGCGCTTCAGAGGCGCAGGCCATCGAAAGCGTTGCCGAGGTTTGTCCGGGGCGCCTGGCTTGCAGGTATTGCAAGGCTGATAAGCAGGCAAAAATGTCGGATAACTGACAACCCGCTGTCAGTGGTGTTTATTACAGCCTGTTACCGGCGCATGGTCGTTGTTATCATGAGGCATGCAACGTCACAACAGCACATCTAACTGCCAATCTCCATTGGGACTCGACACTGTTGGCTGAGCAGGAGTCGATTGACGGGTTTTTGCTTTCTCGCCAATGGCGTGACGTTGGCGATGGTGTCGAGCTGTCATTTTGGTTGTCGACAGCGAGCGGCCCGGTCAGGTTATGTGTGCCGGCGCAAAAGCCTGTGTGCTTTATTGATCGTGAGCGGCCGATAACATCGACGTCATTTGAACGTAAACCCCTGTCGTTGTCAGCATTGGGGGGTAATCCGGTTGACGGGCTCTACTTTCAGTCTCAACGTGCGATGTCAGAGTTACATCAGCAATACGCTGCAACTGGTGCGCTCTACGAAAGTGATATAAAACCTGCGGATCGCTATTTGATGGAGCGCTTTGTCTGCGCCGGTGTGCGTGCAACCGGCAAGCTGATTGATTACGGTAGTTATCGACAAATGTCGAATCCTGTAGTCAAACCCAGTGACTATCTGCCCGAGTTGCGTTTGGCCTCGGTTGATATTGAAACACGCGGGCTCTCAACGCAGCTCTATTCCATTGCTGTACATAGTGGTGATACGGCCCTGGTGTTGATGATTGCACAGGGTAGTGCACCGCTTGCTGAAGGCTTTGAGCTGCGCTACTTCGATAATGAAAAAGCACTGCTCGAAGCGTTTTTCAGCACGTTGCATACACTCGACCCGGATGTGTTGATTGGCTGGAACGTTGTTAATTTTGATTTAGATTTCATATATCGAAAATGCCAGCAACTCGGGGTTCCTTTTGCCTTTGGCCGCGGCACCGACGAATCTATCGTGATGCAGCCAGGTGCCAACCAGATCCGCATTGCACGGACACCAGGTCGAGCCATACTGGATGGCGTGGATATGCTGCGTGCCGCGTTCTGGAGCTTTGAGAGTTTCTCGCTGCAGAATGTCTCGCAGGAACTACTCGGTCGTGGCAAAACAATTACCTCGCCCAATCGCGTCGACGAGATTAACGAGCTCTACCGATCCGACAAGTTAGCACTTGCCAGATACAACATCGAAGACTGCCGTCTCGTTACCGAGATCTTCAGCAAGGCAGATTTGGTGAACTTTGCGTTACAGCGCGCGCAGATGACGGGTTTACCGGTTGATAAAACGGGTGGTGCCGTGCAGACCTTCGATAATCTGTACTTGCCAAGGCTGCATCGCAAAGGCTATGTGGCGCCGGCACCGCAGGCAAGTGCAGGGCGCAATAGTCCGGGGGGTTATGTTCTCGATTCGCAGCCTGGTATCTACAAGAACGTTATTGTTCTCGACTTCAAGAGTCTGTACCCGAGTATTATTCGAACCTTTCTCATTGATCCGTTAGGGCTGGCACTGGGAGCCGATGCAGATACCAGAGAGAACACCGTACCCGGCTTTGAAGGGGCGGTGTTCGCACGCGATAATCACATTTTGCCTGGCTTGGTAGAGGAGCTATGGAACAGGCGCGACGAGGCCAAAGCCAATCGCAACAGTGCGTTGTCTCAGGCAATAAAAATCATTATGAATTCGCTGTACGGGGTGCTTGGTTCCAGCGGCTGCAGATTTCATCATCATCAGCTGGCAAGTAGCATTACCCGTCGCGGTCATGAAATTATTCTGGACAGCCAAAAGCTAATCGAGCAACAGGGATATCGCGTTATTTACGGTGATACCGATTCGCTCTTTGTGCTTGTTGGCGGTGACTCTGATGACAATGAAATCGGCAAGATTGGCAATCAGCTGCAAGAGACGTTGAACAGGCACTGGCAGTCAGAGTTGCAACTGAAATATCAGCTTGAGTGTTGTCTTGAAGTGGAATTTGAGACGCATTATCTGCGTTTTGTGATGCCGACCATTCGGGGAACGGAGTCGGGCAGCAAAAAGCGCTACGCCGGTCAGGTTCGTCAATCAGATGGAAGTACATCAGTGGTGTTCAAAGGGCTTGAAGCCGTGCGGACGGACTGGACACCAATGGCGCGTGAATTTCAGCGCAACTTGTATGAAAAGGTTTTTAATGATGAGCCAGTGGAAGCGCTGATTAAGCAAATAACATCGGATTTGTGGTCAGGAAAACTGGACGATCAACTGATTTACCGCAAACGCCTGCGACGAAAGCTGGCGGATTATAAGAAGAATATCCCGCCGCATGTGCAGGCTGCGCGAAAACAGTCGCGGCCCGGAGGGTGGGTCAGTTACGTTATCACTGTCAACGGGCCGGAACCGGTCGACGAGAGGGAGTCCGAGTTAGACTATCAGCACTATGCTGATAAGCAGTTACTGCCCGTTGCCGATGGCATTCTGCATTTTTTTGAGTCCAGCTACGCATCTATAACCAGTGCGCAGATAGAGCTCTTCTAGCAGATAGAGCTCTTCTAGCAGATAGCGCTCTTCTAGCAAATAGCGCTCTTCCAGCAGATGGCGCTCTTCCAGCAGATAGCGCTCTTCCAATAGATAGAGCTCTTCTAGACGTAACAGGCAGTGCGTCCTTTACATTGTCGCGTCTGTTGAATGTCTGAAGTTATTCCCGGTCGAAAGGTGGTGTTTTCTTGTTGACTGATTACCTTACTGGTTTCGATCCGCAAGACTGCTGCAATCATAGCTTTGCTGTCAAAGCGATAGCTGTAGGGTCTTACCATGTATCCGCTTTCTTTCAATGACAAGTCAGCCGGATTCCCTGCGGTGTGCAAGTCCGGAATACGCTTAAGCGCGAAGTGAAAAGCCTGGTGGTATAGTTCCCCGGATCGTAGATCAGGTTACACAGCCGCGCCCGTTTTTTGCGAAGTAACAGAGATAAGCGGGTAGCGGAGCTCTGGCGGCAGGCAACGCAATCGGTGTATGCAACAAGTGGCAGTGATAAGGTATAGACACCGGTAGCTCTACAGTGTCCGCATAAGGATGCACAACGCGAGAAATTGATATGGCTGATATTGCAGCAACACCCTTCGAAACATTGCTTATAGATGTGTCCCAACCCCAGGTCGCGATTGTCACTCTCAATCGTCCGGAGGTTCGCAATGCGCTCAATACGGCAATGATGACAGAGCTCCGTGACTTGTTTCAGCAGTTGTATGTTGACGCCGGGGAGTTGCGTGCGGTTGTGGTGACCGGCGCAGGCGACAAGGCATTTTGTGCCGGTGGCGATTTAAAGCAGCGCAATACGATGACTGATCAGGAGTGGCAACAGCAACATGCAATACTGGAGCAGGCCATTGAGGCCATTCTTGCCTGCCCGATACCGGTAATTGCGGCGGTTAATGGTGATTGCATGGGCGGTGGGCTCGAAGTCGCTCTGTGCTGTGACTTTATCTATGCAGCCGATAACGCGCGTTTCGCGCTGCCGGAGGGCAAGCTTGGCATCATGCCGGGTGGCTGTGGTACACAAAATTTGACGAGGGCCGTTGGTGAGCGCAGGGCAAAAGAGTTAATTATGACCGGTCGGCTGTTCGATGCAATTCGTGCGCACGAGTGGCAACTGGTGAACGAGATTGTGGAGCTTGCCGGGTTGCTGGATGCGGTGGTGGCAGTGGCAGAAGAAATATCTCAGCTGGGGCCACTGTCAGTTGCGCAAATTAAAAAAAGTGTGTCGGTTGCTGCGCAAACCGATTTAAAGACGGGTTATGCGTTTGAGCTTGCAGCGTACAATCGGTTGATTCCAACCAGGGATCGGCTCGAGGGCGTAGCGGCGTTTAATGAAAAAAGAAAGCCGCAGTTTACCGGTCGATAGCTGCAAGGGTTACCGCATTACCGTGAAAAGCACTGAAGTGGGCTGTTCGGTGTAGCTGCAGAAAGGTTGCCACTGCGAGCATGATAGCCGTAGAAAGCGCTGTTGCGGAGGGAGGAAGGGGGCGAGTCGAATTAGATAGACTGCGCCACTCTGAGCGAGTGGCATCTGTGTTTTTGTAGCTTGTCCGTGCTGTGCCGCAGAAGATGCTCTGCCGCGCATGCGACGGGTAAACGCTAGTCGTCTTTTTCGACAGTCGCAGCCATTTCAATGCTCTCGAGCAGTTTGTCATCTTGCTCGGGCAGTTTCGCTTTTTCTGCGTCGTCAGAGATAGATTCATTGATCTTCTCGAGATGCTCTTCAGCGATGGTGCGAAGTTCACGGTACTGTTCGATCAGCGTGGCGCTTTGTTCCAGCAGAGTTTTGCGTTCGTCGAGTTTGTCCTCGAGATCTTTCTTCTCTTTTTTCAGCTTGCGGACGCTGGTTTCAGCAGCCTTTCTGGCAGTGTTTTCATCAAGCTTCTGTTTTTTCAGATTTTTAAGCTTTTTGACAACATTCTCTGGCGAGTCGCCCAGGGCCGTATTGATGGTCTTTAATTCTTTGTCCTTACGAGCAACTTCTTCCTTTGCCTTCTTTAGACCTTCTGCATTGGCTTCTCTGCCAACAGCCAGCGCATTCTCAGCCGCTTTTTGTGCGGCAAGAGCAGAATCAATTGCGCCTTCAGCGGCATTGCGAGCTTTCTGCTCTGCCTTGAATTCTGTACGCAGTTCGGTGATAGCCTCGTCAGCTCTTTGTCGAGACGCTTTGATGTTGTCGTCCGCGTGTCTTGCGCGATCGAGCAGTTTGTTCAATTCGTCCTTGATGACAGCCGCTGAGCTGGTGGTATCCAGATCAAGAGCCTTGATTACTTCGTTGGCTAAAAGTTGTTTTTGCAGAGCGAGGTCTTTCCAGACCTGAAGTTGCATATCTTCTTTCGTTTGACTCACACAGTTTTCTCTTCGGTATAGTGACGAACGGCAATGCACGCAGTAGCGCGGCAGTTCATTCGTTATTGTTGGTAATTTTTAGATACAGATCGCAATGGATGATTGAGAGTTCGCAATGGATGTTCGCCGTTAACACTTTTGGCAATTCAGCCTCATGACTACACACTCACACTGACAGAATAAAACTCCGGTATTCATGAGTATCTGAATGCATGTTCTGTCGTCGTCGCACGGCGATTCATCTTCCTAACTTACTCTCATGTTCTTTAAAATTCACTTCTTAAAGTTCACGGGATCAGAGCCGGGGTTAACAGGATCTGTTTTAAGAGATAAGTTCGCTTGCATGCACGTGGACGGCAGCGGATAAATTGGGGTTTGTTGTTGGCTAAATCAAATTTGCAGTATTGGTTTCGCCTGTCATAGCCGGTGCAGCAGCTGTCTTCCGTATATGAAGCGACCGCAGACGGCACGCAAATCGTCGTTTGGAAAACCTCTGCATTATAGAGGAATTTGTTAATTCTACAAGCCCGGACTCAACTAAGAGCCCACAAGGTAAACGGAGAGGGCATTCTGAGGGCACAGAAGCCGTAAAACTGCGAAGAATTGCAATATTTTGGCCAAATTCTTAAATGAGTTGCGCCATCAGGTGCCACACAGGGGCGCCAACCCATCAATGGTGGTCTCAGGCGCAGTTGTCGACTGGCTTACTAGTCAACGATAAAAAGCTGCCTTGGCGTATCGCACAGACATTCCGGGCCGGATTCTGTGATTAACAGAGGCTCTGTGATTTCGAGTCCGCCGTCGCTCAGCCACAACGCCGGCATGAAATGGAAAACCATACCCGGTTGCAACTCGGTGCGATCGCCATCGCGAAATGACATTGTGCGTTCGCCCCAGTCTGGTGGATAGGACAGGCCAATTGAATAACCACAGCGACTGTCTTTTTCGAACCCGGCTTTGTTTAGTGTTGAATTGAAGGCATTGGCAATGTCCTCACAGCGATTGCCCGGTACTGCCTGCTCAAGCCCGGCGTCAACCGCATCGAGCACTGCTTTTTCGGCATTGATGATTTTCTCTGGTGGCTGCCCGAGATAAACAGTACGTGACTGAGGGCAGTGGTAGCGGCGATGGACGCCGGCAATTTCAAAAAATGTACCCTCGTTATTTTTCAGTGGCTGATCATCCCAGGTCAGATGCGGGGCTGTGGCGTCAAGACCGGACGGCGCCATCGGTACAATTGCCGGATAGTCGCCCCAGTGACCGTCCGCACCAGAAATGGCGGTATGATAGATGTCGGCAATCAGCTCGTGTTTTTTTACCCCCGGTCTGGCGCGCTCGCGGATTAGCTGATGCATCTTTTCTACAATGCGTGCCGCGCGGCGTATGTAAATAATTTCTGCATCACTTTTCACTGCACGCTGCCAGTTGACCAGACCGGTCTGGTCGCTAAAGTTCGCATTCGGTAACCTGGATAGCAGTGTTTGGTGAGCGGCGGCCGAGTAGTAGTAGTTGTCGAGCTCGACACCAATGTTGGACTTACCGTGGCCTCTTTCCATGAGCAGCCGGGCCAGCTCGAGCATGGGATGCTGCTGCGGGTTTTGCACGTAGATGTCGTCATAGCCAACGATATTCTGGTGACTCATCGTAACGGTTCGTTTAGCACCGAGCGCGTCCATGCCGCGCCCCCACCAGACAGGTTCGCCTTCCATGCCAAGCACTACGCATTGATGTGTATAGAATGACCATCCGTCATATCCTGTCAGCCATGCCATGTTGGACGGATCAGTGACTATCAACACATCAGTCTGTGCTGCGGCCATAGCTGTGCGCGTTTTGGCTACACGTTGCTCGTACTCTGCACGGGTAAAATGAAGTGGTGGTTCTTGCATTGGCAAAGTACCTGTGTTTTTTAGCGATACGGCAGGGGCGACCGGTCAGAACGCTGATCAGTTCATCCCATAGCGGCGGGCAAAAATAAAACGATTGCCGGAAACAGCACCAGTATTGCGAGGCGAAAAATATCTGCTATCCAGAATGGTGTAACGCCTTTAAAAATGGTGCCGGTACTGACGTCACCGACCACACCTTTCAGGATAAATACATTTAAACCAACCGGAGGCGTTATCAGGCTAATCTCTGTGACCACCACCACCACAATACCAAACCAGACCGGGTCGTAGCCGAGGTCGCGTACCAGAGGAAAAAATATAGGTACAGTGAGCAGTAACATGGACAGACTTTCGAATACACAGCCGAGTGCTATATAGATCAGCAGGATCATTAACATGATCACCCACGGCGCGACGTCGTAACTGGTGACTGACGACAACAGTGACTCGGGTAAGCCGGCTATATTAATGAAGTTAGAGAATATCCATGCACCGATAAGTACGCTGAACAAGGCGGCGGTGGTGAAGGCGGTTTCTTTCAATACGGCGATGGTGTCTTTCACCGTTAGCGCTTTTCTGAACAGGGCAATAAGGAATGCACCGGATGCACCCATACCAGCCGCTTCGGTCGGTGAGAAGGTCAGGTGCAATGGCCAGAAGTCGAGTGCTCCGTAAAGCCCGCCGATGACTAGAAAAAACAAGAGTAAAACAGCCCAGACACCCTTTAGCGCCACCACGCGTTCAGGCCAGGGTGTTCTTTCCCCTGCCGGTCCGGATTTCGGATTTCGGGTAACGGTGAACTTTACTGCAGCCAGGTAAAACAGTATTCCCATTAAACCGGGGATTATGCCTGCAATGAAAAGTTTGCCAATAGAGGTTTCGGTCAACAGGCCATAGATAACCAGAATGACGGATGGTGGAATGAGTATGCCGAGCGTACCACCGGCGGCTATGGATGCGGTAGAAAGGCTATCGCTGTATCCGTAGCGGCGCATTTGTGGCATCGCTACCTTTGACATGGTAGCGGCGGTGGCAAGCGATGATCCGCATATGGCGGCAAACCCGCCGCAGGCGACAATGGTAGCCATAGCCAGGCCGCCGCGAAAATGACCAAGGAATGCAAATGATACCCGGTATAGCTCTTTACTGATGCCTCCCTTGTTTACGAATAGCCCCATTAAAATAAACAATGGAACCACGCTCAGGCCGTAGTCCTGACTGGCATCAATGATCAGTCGTGAGACCATTGAAATTGCACCGCGATAGCTTGTCTCCAGCATATAGCCGACCATGCCCACCAATCCCATGGCAAAGGCGATTGGCATGCGCAGCAAAACCAGAAACAGCACAACGGCAAACCCGATAAGTCCTTCAGTCATTCAGGTGGCCTGCGCTGTGGTCTTTTACGTGGTTTGCACCGTGATTATTGCCAGGGCTGGCGTTTTGAAACAGTGCCGGAGCGAACAATCCGGTAAGCCCGCGTAGAATTAACACGACCGCGGTGATAAAAGTCATTACGGCAATAAACCAGGCAATATAGAACTGCGGTATATTCAGGTACTCCGTTCTGTCGCCGTATGATCGAGCGCGCTCTGCCAGCACTGACACTCGTTCAGCGGGCAGTATAAGCAACGCGCCACAGATAACATACATCAGGTTATCGCGAATTCTGATTATCACAGGGTGACTCACTACTGAGTCGAGCAAGTCGACGACAATGTGGCCGCCACGACTGGAAAGCACTGGCAAAACCGAGAACACGATAATAGCCATAAACAATCGGGTTAATTCCGTTGCCGCTTCGATGGGTGCGTTAAATGCCGAGCGCAGAACGACATCTGCAAAGGTCATGAGCATCAGTGCAAACAAGGTTGCGCAGGCAAGCAACTCGGGCAGAATTGCTAACCGGTTTGCCCAGTGCAGAAGACGTGTCAGTGATGATTCAGTGTTGGAGGCGATGGCTCTGACTCTATGTACGCTATTGCATGGGTTACTTCACAGATTGACTGCTGCAGCCAGCGGTTGTTGAACGAGGGGGTTTTTAGCTCCTCTGGTGTCACCTGGCCGGACTCCCGGTGGTACGACAAAGAAAAGTCAGGCGGCAGATCGACTGCTGCGTGTACCTCACTATTATCGGCACCGGGGTTGCCAGTAAATGTGGAGTCGGGGCTTACTGCGCCATTTCCGATTTGACCATGTCGTAAGCGGCCTGGGCATCTACACCTTTTTCTTTTATTTCAGCAAGAATTTTGTCCGTTATTTTCTTTGCGATTTCAGCATAGGCGGCTACGTCATCATCGCTTGCGATGGTTACAGAGTTACCTTCCGCACTGGCTGTAACATCGCGCCCTGTCTGATCGATCTCGTCCCAGACGGCACCAAACATTCTGCTTGCCGCTTCACCGAATACTTTTTCATCGAGCGCGCTTTGTATGTCCGCAGGCAGAGAGTCGAATTTTTCCTGACTCATCAGGATAGCGAATGAACCGCGATAGAATCCGCCGGGCATTTCGTAAACGTTTTTAGCGACTTCTGTCAGTTTGAAACCCTTGCGGCCTTCATAGGGCATGGCTACTGCATCGGCTGCACCTGATGCCAGTGTTTCATATACCTTGGGAGCGGGCACGCGTATACCGACAAGACCCAACTCAGCGCCGACATCACCTGACACGCCACCGCCTAATCTGGTTTTTAGTCCGTCGAGATCAGCGAGTGACTTTACATCGGCATTGGTGTGGATCTGGCCAGGGCCATGTGTTGTTAGCGCTACCAGCTTTACGCCTTTGTGCTCGTCCATGGCGGCAAGATGTGCTTCGTGTACCCGCCAGTAAGCAACTGATGCTGCCTCGGCATTACCCTCATAACCAGGCAGTTCTATAAGCTTTGTGCCAACAAAGCGACCGGGTTGATAACCGTGGAAAATAATGGTCATGTCTGCCGCACCATCCATCACCAGGTCCATTTGCGCTGGAGGCGGGGCGAGGCCTAATTTCAATTCGGTGGTGACACGGCCATCTGTCGCATCCTCGATCATTTTTGTCAGCCCGGGCCACATTTGTGCGTTGATGCCATGAGTGGGTGGCGTCCAGCTGGAAATTGTCAGGGTATGGTCAGCGGCCAGCGAAGCGTCGGAAAAGCCGATAGTTGCCAAAATGGCACTGGCAGACACAGACAGTGCCATTGATGCTGATGCAAGCAGACGAGCAGTATTCTTCATTTTTCTCTCCGGTAGATTAACCGGCATTGTACCCGATTGAATGCTGAGCAACACAAGTCGAATCTGTAGAAAAGGCGACAAGCTGCTCGCAAGACGCAGTGGCAGCAGCGCGATGTGTCAGGCATGCTGTTGCTCGAGTTGTGGGTGGTTGTGGTCTAATGCGAAAATGCCGGCCCAGCGTTGTATCAAACAGCAGCACGGCACCAATGTGTTTGCAAGATTCGTTTTGGCGGGAGCCGGTTTTGACAAAAGCAATGGAAATCCTATGGCGATAGTGGCGCTGGCCTATCTTGGCGTTCGTGCACCTGACCTGTCTGACTGGTCGTCATTTGCGACAACACGACTGGGTATGCAGCAGGTTGATCGGGGCGGTGGTCATGTCTCTTTTCGCATGGACGATCGTGCACAGCGGCTGATGGTAAGTGAGCAAGGCGGCAGTGCATTCGCGTTTATGGGGTGGGAAGTCGAGCAGGCGGATAACCTCGCTGAACTGGCGGCGCGGGTTGAGTTGCTCGGGGTGAAAGTTGAGTTAGCCAGTCGTGCGTTGTGTGAGCAGCGTGGTGTCGATGAGATGGTGTATTTCCACGATGCCGATGGCAATCGTGTGGAGCTTGTGTTTAATCCACATCGATGCAGTGATCCGTTTGTACCTGGCAGGCCAATAAGCGGCTTTACCACCGGGGCTTACGGAATGGGGCATGCAGTGCTCAACGTGAAGGATGTGCTGGCGCTGTTGCCGTTGTACCGGGATGCACTTGGTTTTAATGTCAGTGACTATGGTCTTGATCCCTATCCGATGTACTTTTTTCACGTTAACGGCCGGCATCACAGTTTCGCGATGATTGGCAGTGGCGCTACCGGCCTGCATCACTTTATGGTCGAGTATCAGAACCTTGATGATGTGGGTCAGGGTTATGATCTTGCACTGCAGGATGAAAATCGTATTGCCTATACGCTCGGTCGACATACCAATGACTATATGACCTCCTTTTACTCGCATACCCCGTCTGGCTTTTTTATAGAGAGTGGCTGGGGAGGTCGAGTGATCGACCCTGCTACATGGCAGCCGCATGAAACCAGTTGTGGTCCTAGTTTTTGGGGGCACGAGAGATTGTATTTGGAAAATGCGGATCGTACCCGGCTGCGCGAAATGCGACTTAATGCCGCGGCAAAGGGCTTGCAGGCACCGGCAGTGGTCGATTGCCCCTGGCTGTACCAGCAGATTAACAAGTAACAATAGTCAGGTTCAGCTTCAGGCGATGACACCACCAACCAGGCACGCTCAACAGGGTATCGATGCTGATAACGCCGTTAATAACATCGTGGGGCTCGATGCCGATTTTGATGTCGTCATTGTTGGCTACGGTCCGGTAGGTGCAACACTTGCCAATTTGCTTGGTATGCATGGACACAGAGTGCTCGTGCTGGAGCGCGAGGCATCGGTATATCACTTGCCACGGGCAGTGCATTTTGACGAGGAAGTGATGCGCGTGTTTCAAACCATTGGTTTGGCGCATCTGGTCGAGCAGGTCGCTCGAGTAAACCCGGGCATGCGTTTTGTTGACGACAGTGGAACGATTCTACTGGACTGGCCCAGGCCCGCTGGCATCGGACCTGGTGGCTGGCACTCCAGCTATCGCTTCCATCAACCGGATCTGGAGCAGATCCTGCGCGGCGGTCTTGAGCGTTATGTAAATGTAACCGTGCGCAGTCAGTGTGAGTTCACTGGATTCACTGAGCGTGGCAGCGTGAATCAGGTGCAATTTATAGATTTGCGCACGAATCAGTCCCTGCAGGTGAGTACCAGCTACCTGATTGGTTGCGATGGTGGCCGTTCGACGGTCAGGCAATTGATGCAAACCGATACCGAGGATCTTGGCTTTCGCGAAAGCTGGCTGGTCGTCGATGTGTTGCTCAATCAGCCGATGGAGCAACTCGGTGATTTTACTATCCAGTACTGCAATGTACAGCAACCGGCAACTTACGTGCGTTGCCCTGAAAATCGCAGGCGCTGGGAGATTGCGATGCAGCCGGGAGCGGCGGCGGACATGACACAGCCAGAAACTGTCTGGCACCTGTTAAAGGACTGGATAGAACCATCGCAAGCCACACTGGAGCGTGCGGCGATCTATACCTTTCACTCTATGATAGCAAGGCAATGGCGATGCGGGCGCACGCTGATTGCCGGAGACGCTGCACATCAGATGCCGCCGTTTATGGGGCAGGGGATGTGTGCGGGAATTCGTGATGTTGCCAACCTGGGCTGGAAGCTTCACCAGTGCATCACCCGCGGCAACAGCGAGCAGCTACTGGATAGCTACCAGTCTGAGCGGCACCCGCATGTGCACGCCTACATCGATACCGCGATCAGACTGGGTACGCTGTTAAACTCGTGTGAGACCGGTGAAGCCCTGCGCTCGGCGATGTCGAACGATGACGGCACGCCGACCATGAAGAGTATTGCACCACGGCTGGGGGGTGGTCTGGCTTTCGTAGCCAATGCCGAAGTAACAGCTGAAGGTGTGCCGGATCAACATACCGGTACTCTGGCACCGCAGGCTGTGCTCGACGGAGTTATGCTTGACGACGTGGCCGGGTACAATCCGGTGCTGCTTATAAACGATGAGTTATTGTGTGAGGCCGGAGAAGCGGCGTTACACGGTGTGCCTGTGCAATCAGCCGATGGAAACAAGCAGATTGCGAAGATATTAACCGACCTTAAGGTTGGTGCGGCTTTGGTGCGATCAGATCGCTACGTTTTTGGTTGTGCAAACACCGCCGATGAACTGACTGACTTACTAAGTGCGGCAAAAAATGTAATGGTGCTCTAGCTTACCCGATGGAGCGAATCTGAAATTGACCGTAGTTCGAAGAGCGGGTGTGCGAAGGTATGCAAAAATAAACGCGGCGCACACATAGAGATCTGAACTTTTAGAGGATGCAAAGCCATGCCTGAATTACTGATTGAGTCTGCAGATGTCGCTGCAGTATATGATGGCTATCCGGATCAGGTTAAGCGCAAAGCACTACAACTGCGGCAACTGATCTTCGATTGTGCCAGCGACAACGATTTGCAAACTCCTGATGAAACACTAAAGTGGGGTGAGCCGTCTTATCTGGTAAAAAAGGGCAGCACGGTACGCATTGGCTGGAGTGAAAAAAGCCCGGATGATATCGGTTTATATTTTAATTGTCAGACCAGCCTGGTTGAAACATTTAAAGAGCTGTACTCAGATGAGTTGCGCTTTTCCGGGGTCCGAGCGATTTTGATTGGTAAGCGAGAAAAACTACCAAAGGCTGCGATCAAGCACTGCATAACGCTGGCGCTAACCTATCACCGGGTAAAGCACTTGCCATTGCTTGGGGCCTAGGAGTCTGCGCGGCAGAACCTCTGCTACTGCGAACGCGCCCTGACGGTGCGTTTTTATCGATCCTTTTCGTTACGTATGAATAACTATGCGCCTTAAATGATCGTAAAAACGCCCTCGCCATGGCACGTTCTCGCTACGCAGACTTCTATCGCGCAGCCTCCTAGCCTGGACTATTCATTAGGATTCGGCGTCCAGAGGAAATCTGGCTAAACAGGTCGGTCAATCGTCTGAGAAACGTGGCCCGCTGACGTGCCAAAAAGGTGCCGAGGAGGATGGACCGAGATGTGACGCCAGATTTCCTCTAGCGTCGAATAAACACACTGCTATTTTGTAAAAGGTGCCCAAAAAGTGATTTGGAACTGTATACATAGTATTTCGCATATATTTACTTATCGCCTTATGAATAATCCAGGCTATGAGGCTGCCCGAGAATCAGGGGCGTAGCGATGGCGTGAGATTTTGAGTCAGATATTTCGATCAATAGAGGCGAATAGTCATTCATATTTAACGACATTGATCGGACTGGCTGGCCAAAAGATCACGTCCGCAGTAGATTATTGGTTCTCGGACAGCCTCCTGGATTGCTATCCGCGAATAGATTTTCTACCAGGCTCTTTGGTACCAGGCTCTTTTGTACCAGGTTCTGTTGTGCTGCATATTGTTGTGTTGCGGTGGATACGCAGGCATATTCACCCTACGGTAATTTGGGGTAAGCCCGGAGTGTAGGGTGGATAAGCTTGCGCATCCACCAAATGCTCTATAAGAACTGTATTGTGTTGCCGGTAACAACAGGAACCTGCTTGGAGTTTAGTGTCTTGCTGACCCCTATGCGTTTTGGTTCACCGGGTAACAAGGTAAATCCATTGTCGGTATAAACGGTTTGGCCGCCCAGATTTACAGTGACAAAAAATGCAGGCGCATCAGTGTGTAATTCAATGACCTGATTCCGGCCTTCGTGTTGCTCGTCGATATTAAAACTAATGTTCGGTTTGGGCAATGGGTAGTTTTTGTAGGGTGCCAGCCAGTATTCGTTGTACCCTAGCTGGGTTCCCTGACTGTCATTCCACTGCCAATACACAAAACAGTGGTCGGGTATTTCATCCGGGTGAAGGTTAATAATTTCGCTGACTGAGCCAGGCGTTGCGTTGATGTCGAAGTGCCAGCGTTTTTTCTCTTCTCCGAAGACGGTTAACGCGCGCATCACAATGGATAGTTTTTGAGCGCTGGTGGTATCGTTGACGGCTTTTAGTAAAAGCTGCCCGTCCGTGCCGAATCGTGAGTGGCCAGGTACCATAGTGACCAGTAGCGGTTGATAAAAGCGCCGGGCTGCATAGTGCAGTAGCTTCCAGCCGCCGCCATATTCCAGTGAAGACCACGACGCAACCGGCCAGGTATCGTTTAGCTGCCAATACAGTGTGCCCATGCAATGTGGTTGCAGCGAGCGCCAGTATTCAACGCCAGTGCGTATGGCCATGGCCTGCTGGCATTGCGACAGAAAAAGCAGTCGCTCAAAACTGTCCGGAAACTCGAAGTAGCGCACCAGAGTTTCAACGATTCTGGCGTTGCCACCGACATTGCGCTGGTGGATATCCATAACAGGTGACGACACATTTCGATCATCTGGTACGGTGAAGGTTTTTATTACCTCAAGTGATGGAAAAGACTGAAAGCCAAACTCGGAGCAGAAGCGAGGATGGATGTCCTGATAGGCGGAAAACGGTTTTGCCTCATGCCATACATCCCAAAAGTGCATATCGCCCGCCGCATCGTTTTTCCAGCCATCGCCATAGTTGAGTTTGCCCACTGACGGAGAGCTAGGCCAAAAGCTGGTAGTGGCCAGCTCCTGTTCAACTATTTCCTCCAGTGCGTGGTTCAGGCGCACATAGTTGGCCAGATAACGGTCGCGATTGTTGCGCGTGACTTCCCACCAGTTGAGCGCTCCTACAATTTCGTTGTCTCCGCACCAGAGCACGACACACGCGTAGGATGACAAGCGCCATACCTGCTGCCTCGCCTCGGTTCGCACCAGATTTAACCAGTCTGCATCAGCGGCTGGATAGTGATTGCACGAGAACATGAAGTCCTGCCAGATCAGGATCCCGAGTTCGTCGCAAAGATCGTAGAACCAGTTTGCTTCGTATTGCCCGCCGCCCCAAACCCGTAGCATATTCATATTGGCATCGACCGCAGACTGGAGTAACTCCCGAGTGACTTCGGGGGTGCTGCGCTGTGGCAGAGCGTCAGCTGGTATCCAGTTTGCACCGCGCATAAAAACCTGTCGGTCATTGATGTCTATGCGAAAGCCACTGCCTGGTGATTGAACGGTATGCTCGCTCGCCGCAGGTTTGTCAGTCGCGGTTTCAGCAAACGCGGGCTCACCAGGTGCATGGTCACCAGGTGCATGGCCACCAGGTGCAGGCTCACGAAGTACAGGGTCGTCAGGTGTTAAAACAATAACAGCCTTGCGCAGTCCGATGAGTTGTTGATGGTGTTGATCATCAATGTCCAGTTGTAGCAAGTGACGTGTCTGTGGGCCACTGCCGGCTGGCCACCAGAGCTTCGGTTTCTTGATCTCGACCGTCAGAGTCACCTCCTGACTGCCTGCAATCAGCGGGTGTTCCTGTCGTGCCTCTACGCCACATAGCGTCAGTTTGCAGTTTGCGATGTGCGCTTTCGCCACGTGTACTCTGGCTGTTACTGTAACCGTTGCTGTAGCTGTATTGCACTGTTGCTCTAATTTGACTTCCTCGAGCCAGACATTTTTTTGCTGCACCAGTTTTATTTGCCCGTAAATGCCAGTTGGCATCAGACAGATGTTCCAGTCCCAGCCTGCGTGACAAGGTGTTTTACGTAGCAGATTTGAATGTGGCAAACGACAATTTGCACTGTGTGGCAGCTCGAACGGAAACTCTGCGGCTTTCTGTGCGGCGAATTTTACCGCCGAGTGGAAATGAATGCGGATGGTATTTGACCCGGCCGTCAGAGCAGTGCCGGCATCAAAGGTATAACGAACAAACTGGCTTTGAGTCGCGCCAATGCGGATGTTGTTAATATAAATATCCGCTATGCAATCTACCTGATCCAGCACCAGTATTGCATTGTCATCAAGCCACGATGAGTCGACTTCAAATTTCCGCTCTATGATCCAGTCACAGCGGTTGACCCAGTCGACGACGAGTTCGTTATCGCGAAAATACGGATCATCAATATGGCCTGTTTCTAACAGTGCGGAATGGACATCACCCGGCACGCAGAACGGGGCATGGTCGATATCATCAGGTATGTCGATGTCCGCAGGGCAATCGTCACCCCGTCGCAGGGTCCAGTCACTACCCAGTATTTTTATCATTCAACTGACCTGTATTGCTTGTGTGATGTTTACTGGAAAGTATCATAGTGACTGTCGGCAGTCGCTTTGGAGTTAGGGTTGTCGGTCAGGTTATTCCAGAATCGGGTAAGGGCATGTTGCAGATTATCTGTGTCATTGCACTGATTAACCTGCCAGTGTGACGGAAAGAGCGTTTGATAGAATGGCTCCGTCAGACGCTGGTCCACAAGGATGACGACACCTTTGTCGTTTTCAGATCGAATAACGCGGCCTGCCGTTTGCAGCACGCGGGTCATGCCGGGGTAACGGCTGGCGTAGTCAAATCCGTTCATTCCCTGGCGATTATAGTCCTGTTCAATTAACTTTTGTTCAAGTGACAGTGAGGGTAATCCTGTGCCTATTACTATGGCACCTATCAATTTGTCGCCTGTGTAATCCACACCTTCACCGTAGATGCCACCGAGGATTGAAAAGGCGAGTATTGCATCGTTTGATTCAAAGCTTTGCAGAAACTGCTCCCGGGTCGACTCATCTGCATTTCGTTGCTGAATAATGGTAGGAATGTCCGGGTGGCTGCGTCGAAATTCGTCGTACACTTTCTCCATAAAAAAGTATGAAGGGAAAAATATCTGGTAGTTGCCCCGTTTTGCTTTATATACCTGTGCTGAAAGGGTGACTAGCGGCTCTATCGCTTTGTCTCTGGCGCGATAGCGCGTATCGATCCAGTTGCACAAAAACGTCCCCTGATTTGCAGGTGGAAAAGGTGATTCGAGTGCAAGGCAATAAGTGTCCTCGGGCAAGCCAAGGCAATCTCTGGAAAATTGCTGCGGTCGCAACGTAGCAGAGAATACAGTGGTTGAGCGGAACTGCTTAAATGACTGTGACAGCGGATGTGTGGCGTTAAGACAACGCAATTGCACTGTAATATTCTTTGCGTATCGCTTGTGTTTCGCCGCAGGTTTGTGGGTGATGGTGCGGTGGTGATCACCAAACAAGTCGGCGATTGCCCGGTAGCGATATAATTCTTTGGCCACATCAATGGTTTTTTCAGATAAAGCTACGTTGTTTTCTGTCAGCGCGCTGAGTGAGTCAACGCACTTGTCTACCGCTTTGCTAATAGTCTGTGGCACTTCGGCGCTGGCTGATTCTTCTCCATCCTGAGTTTTTGCCCAGCGGTCAATTGCTCTGATGACACGCTCAAGTTCTTTTGCCATAAGCGGTTGCTCGGAACACTCACTCGCTGCAATTTTTATATCTGCCCTGACCAGTCTGGCTGAGTACATTGATCGGGCGCGTTCTGCCAGATTGTGAGCTTCGTCGATCAGCAGCAGTTGCCTGCCGGCATTTTCGGTAAAGTGTGTGAGCCTGACCAGCGGGTCAAATACATAGTTGTAGTCGCAAACGATAACGCTAACCCAGGGCAGCATTTGCAAAGTTAATTCAAACGGGCAGAGTTGATGTTTGTGTGCCATCGCATCTACATCAGACGGGGCAACGCTTCCCATATCGAGTAACTCAGCTCTGGCTTCAGGCAATCGATCAAAGAACCCAACTGTGAGCGGGCAGCGTCCGTCGGCATTTCGTTCGCAGGTGCCGTTGCTGCAATGGCAGGTGGTTTTCTTTGCAGTGATGGTGATTGCAGTCAGGGCGACACCGGCAGATTCCAGTTGACGTATACAGCTATTGGCCGCCTGGCGCCCAGAGTTTTTTGCGGTGAGGTAGACCACCGTTTCTATGTGCTTTTCCCCCATCGATTTTATGGCCGGGAATAGCGCACTGACGGTTTTGCCAATGCCGGTGGGTGCTTCGCATAGCAGTGTTTTTTTGTCGCGAGTAGTTACGAAGATCGAGGCCGCCATTTTTCTCTGGCCATCGCGAAAATTGCTGTGAGGAAATTGCACCGTTCTGGCAGATTGCCGGAGCTGTACCTGGGTTTTGGTTATCCGCTCCATCCACTGCAGATATCGTTTGGCGGCATCCTGAGTAAACTGTTCTAACTCGGAAAATTGTACAATTCGCGAGTCGACCGTTATTTCGTCTGTATGCAGGTTAATCCAGATCAGGCGCAAATGAATGGAGGAGTGAGAAGCACTGGCAGTTGCTTGTTGACTCTTGGCTTTAGTGTTGTTATCGCTTTCATCGGCAACGTTGCGTTGTGCCTGTTTTAGATCGGCTAGCACACAGTAGCCGTATATTTTTAATTGCGCCCAGTGTAGATCGACCGTCGATTGTGGCTGTTTGTCGGGTGGGGCATAGCAGCTTTTTATTTCTCCCACTGACGCGGTATCAGAGCTGTTCACCGGCATTTTGAGCAGGTCCACGCGACCACCGAGCTTTAAGGTCAGGTTGTCGCGTGTAATTGACGTGGTTACGTTGACTTCTGCCTGTTCGCCATTGTCTTTTTGTTGTTGTAGTTTCTTGTGTGCTATTTGCCCCTCGAGGGCGGTTGGTCCGGCCGGGCCTGTGTGCACCAGATCACCACTTCGGCAGGCGAAGTCGACGAATTTTTTAATTGAAGCTCGGTAGGTTTTTACTCTCGGCACTATAGATCGCTATCGTGTTGCTGCGTTTTTATTATCGGTTGTTGTAGAGCTATTCTCAGTTGTTGATTCGGTTTCAGTTAGCGGTGCGCTGGACGCTTCCGTCTGTGTTCCATCAACTGCGAGACCTTCGCTTTCGGCGAACTTAACATCGACAACGGCATGGGGGATATCGTTGGCAGCAAAGTGCTTCATCCACCGGCGCTGGTGCTTCTGCAGTTGGTCACCCGGGCCTTTTACCTCTAGCAGTTCGTAACCGCCGCTGTCTGCAAAATAGATAAGATCAGGGAGCCCGCTGCGGTGCGCGGGGATATCGCGTAACAGTTGCTCAAAGAGAGTTATCCAGTGTGCGAGCGGAATTCTCGCTATTGCGAGGATAGCCAGTTGTCTGCTCACAACGTACCAGTTCACCAGTGGATTGCTTATTCCCTGTTTCGTGTGCAGGTTTGGCAGTACAAGTGACGACAGGCCGTTGTGTTGTATCTGCTGCAAACGTGTTTCAAACAGGTGCCTGCGATTGTCGGTGAATTCGGCTTCCCTGAAATCGGCAGGAGCGGTTTGAAAAGGATGATAAAAAGCGCCTTCGATCGGGGCAAAGATAATATCCCACATCACCAGTCCGAAAATTCCGGTAATCAGGGAGTTTTCGACGTAAAAGCATTTGCCTGTTTTTGCGTAGTGCAGTGCGGCGGCATATTCCACCGGCAAGCCAAATGACGGTAGCGTCAGTGACACTATCGGCGGAGTATACTTTTCTACTTTTTTAAAGTCTGCATTTAGTGTCTTCGCCAGTGGTTGTGCAAATTGCTCGGCAAAGTCAAGTTCTGCTGCGTCATGAGGGTTGTCGATTATTGCTTTGCAGATTGAAAATGCCTGCTGAGGGTGGCCGTGCCTTGCATGGATTCTTGCCAGTCGCTCGCGTGCCGGGGGCCGATCGGTTGTCTGATAGATTGCGGTGGCGTGTTCGACAGCGTCAAGTCTTTCCAGTTGCCGGGCAATTCTGTTTGACCATTTTTGCAGACGACGCCTGAGAGCGTTGTCAGAAGATACGATCTCTGGTGGTATTGCGAGTAACTGCTGGTGTAATTCAAGCAGTGCATCAGGGTCTGATTTTGTCGTATCGTCGTAATTGTCAATACATGCGTAGTAGTGACGGTGGGCCAGTAATTGTGCTCGATTGCTAAAGGGCAGGGGCAGGTCTTTATGCAGTGTTGTTTCATAGCGTGTGAAACCCAGGTCGCGCAGTACGAATGCGCTGATATCCTGATACAGATCACCAAAAAACAGCAGCTGGAAATTGATGAAAGCATCTTTGTAGGCAACTCGAAAGACACTGTCGGTTCGCAGTAGTAAATCTACCGGTGAGCAGCCAAAAAGATCTTTTTGTAACAGCATGGCACAGGCTTCAGCGGAGTCTGATAACCATTGACTGCGCCGAGCGGGCGCTGCCACTGGCAGGGCGCTGTGCATTTCCTCGCGGTTAAATAGTTCTGCCCAGCTCTGCACGTTGTTCGTGTCAGCGGGGATGCAAAACTGCTGATCAGCTAATTCAGTCAGCGCGTCAGCTACCTGGTTTATTTCCGGATATACCGTTTTACTGACTCTGAAATGGTCGCGCTTGCGCATAAGAAGGCGGCAATAGAGTTGCTGCGCGGAAGGTCCAATCGACTGATAGGCGGTAAAAAAATGTTTTTCGCGATCATCAAGCAGTTGCCAGTAGTTGTCGCTGACAAACGCTATCAACTCGTTAAAGTTATCGTGGTAATAATGTTGCGAAAGTAGTTTCGCTTTTTGTGTCGGCTGTGTTGTCACCTCGGCAGGCACTCTGAGTACAATTCAATCTGTTTTACCACCGAGGAGTTCCGCATAACGTACTTGCGCGACATTACAGGGGCTGTAGTGCACCCAACCTTAGGGCCGGCGATAGCGAGAGATATCGTCATACAGAAATGACTATTCACTTCAGTTGCTCGAACTGTCTGGCTCAAATTTTCACGTCCGCGCTGCTGCCCTTTTGGCTGGACAGAGTGTTGAGTGGCCGGTGAATCAGGTTAGTCATTCAGCGCCCACTCAACTGCCGCCTGTGCGTGAATTGCCGTGGTATCAAAAAGTGGTATATCAGTATGTTGCTGCTGAACCAGTAGTACGATTTCCGTGCAGCCCTCGATGATTGCCTGCGCTCCCTGTGCATGCAGATCATTCATTATTCTTAAATAGTGCTGCCGTGATTCCTGTCGCACGACGCCACGGCATAGTTCGTCGTAGATAATGTTGTGGACAACGTCAATATCAGATTCGTTTGGTACCAGCACCTCGAGCTTATGTCGATCAGCAAGGCGGCCTCGGTAGAACTCCTGCTGCATAGTAAACGCTGTGCCGAGCAAACCAACTTTGTCAATGTGCTGTAATTTTATTTGCTCAGCGGTTGCATCGGCAAGATGCAGCAGCGGAATGCCAATAGATGCTTCTATTTGATCGGCAACCTTGTGCATGGTGTTGGTGCAAATCAGCAGGAAATCGGCCCCGGCCAGTTCAATTTGTCTGGCTGCGTTGCAGAGCAGGGTGGACGCACTGTCCCAGTCGCCGCGATGCTGCAGCGCTTCGATTTCCTGAAAATTGACGCTAACCATTGCGATTCGGGCTGAGTGCAGGCCACCCAGTCTGGCTTTGACATCTTCATTAATTAATCGATAGTACAGGGCGGTACTCTCCCAGCTCATGCCGCCCAGCAAGCCAATTGTTTTCACTTCTACGCCCTTGTTAGAGTTTTATTGAGAGTTTTGCAAATTGCAGCGCCAGCGAACTCATCCATTGTAAAGACGTTTTGCATAGCAGGTCTTCAGTCTGAGGCAGCAGGTAGTTTGCGCCGTGCCAATGATGCTACCAATTTGGAGTGGGTTCGTGCCGTGGTATGCGGAACGAGTTTGCCATAAACTGAAGCGCACAGCAGTGACAGTCGGGGTACCTGAGCTTACAGGGTGATAGACTACGCGGGGGCGCGGGTTGTGGGGCTCCGGGTAATCTGTTTAGCCTGGCTTCAGGTCTCTTGTTTCAGCAGCTTTACACGGGAAACGCGGTATATGAAGCTTAACAGTCTGGATCACTTCAATATCTCTACCGCTTGTCCGGAGGACACGGTCAAATTCTACTGCGAGATTCTGGGCATGGAAGACGGGGCTCGGCTGCGGCCGCCGTCGCAGTCGCCCGGTACCTGGTTGCTGTTAAATGATCAACCGGCATTGCATATTAACTTTGTCAGCGAGTCGCTTGGTGATGTGACCGGCCCAATTGATCATTTGGCCTTCGATGCCAGTGGTGTCGAGCAGTTTGAGCAGCGGTTAAATGAACATGGCGTTCTTTACAACAAAGTAGAGCGTCCGGCAGTCGGGCTAATTCAGTTGTTTTTGCGAGACCCGAATGGCATCAAACTCGAGCTGAATATTCGCGGTGAAATCTAACCAGAGGCAGTTCGCTTGACCATTGGAATTTCCTGTTCCCCTTACGGTATTACAACCAATGGCGACAGCATTGATCATTATGTTTTAACCAATTCCAATGGCGTTGAGGTTGGAATTATAAATTACGGTGGAATAATCACCAGTCTTCGTGTGCCTGACCGAAACGGGGTATTCGACGATGTCGTGCTCGGCTACGACACGCTGGCAGAGTATGAAAAATGCCCGGCTCATTTCGGTTGCATCACCGGTCGCTATGCTAATCGTATTAGTCAGGGGCACTTCGCCATTGATGGCCAGAGCTATCAGTTGGAGACGAACCGCGGGCCACATCATCTGCACGGCGCTTCAGCCGGGTTCGGCAAAGTGGTTTGGCAGGCTGAAACAGTTTCAGAGTCTTCGGCTGTGGTTTTGCGTTACCTCAGCGTTGATGGTCATGGCGGTTACCCGGGCAACCTGCAAGTCGAGGTGATCTATCGCCTGACTGAACGCAATCAGCTGCAAATTAGCTACCGGGCAGTGACCGACAAGCCAACCATTGTTAACCTGACTAACCATAGTTACTTTAACCTGAAGGGGCATCAGCATGCGGTGTCCGGCGGTGTGCTTGATCATCAGCTTTGTTTAACGGCTGATAGTTTCGTGCCTTCGGACAATGCCGGAATCCCGCTTGGTGGCCTGCAGAATGTCAATAACTCTCCGTTTGATTTCCGGCAGCCGACCAGGATTGGGGCTCGTATTCGGGAGGCACACGATCAGCTGGAAAATGGCAAGGGCTATGACCACAACTGGGTAGCCAGTGGACCCGCCGGGGAGTTAAAGCGAGTGGCCAGGGTCGGCGAGCCGGTTACTGGCAGAAGGTTGACTGTTGAGACCACGCAACCCGGTGTGCAATTTTACTCCGGCAATAACTTGTCTGACTGTGCGGGCAAGTCAGGGGCTCGCTACGGCAATCAGGGGGCGCTGTGTCTTGAAACTCAGTATTTTCCGGATTCGCCCAACCATCCAGAGTACCCGCCAACCATTGTGCGACCTGATGAGGAATGGAGAGAACAGGCGATCTTTACTTTTTCAGTATCGGAAGGTTAGTGTAAAGAAAATGTAGCAAAAAGACTCAAAATGTTAACGGTGTCTGAGAAATTGATGGCCGAGATGAGCATAATAAACGCATCACTTATTCAACGAGTTCAGCCAATTATGTCAATTGTTTTAGCATGCATCGCCATTTCCATTGTTACACAAGCGGCGATTTCCCGACGATAATCGGCTAGCGCAGCGCGCCAGAGTTCAAAGCCGGACACTGTATTCCAGAGGCAGTGTCCGACCACAGAAAAACACGGTTTTCAGCGTATTCCAGAGGCGTAGAAACCGTGTTTTTTTGTGTCCCGATTTTGTGACTTAAAACTGGCTAACCAGCAAAACTGACAGTTATTTCTACCAAAAATCAATTGGTTATCCGCATTGTAAATATTTCGTACAGCTTGATCTATTTTGTTAACGAATACTCGAAAAGAAAATATGAAAAGGTCATAATACGAGTTCACTTGCAATCCAGAGCAACCCCCCAATGTTAGTAGTGTTCTCATGTATCGCGATTTCAGTAGTTACTCTCGCGGCGATTTCCAGGCGCCCTTCATAGCGGCCTGATGTCGGTCTCTGACCGAAATCTACAAAACACGGTTTCCAGCGTATCCAGAGGCGTAGGAAATCGTGTTTTTTTTCGCCTGCCATCCAGCCGGTATTTGTCGTTTCCGGGTCGTTGCTGGACTGAGAGCGAAAAAGAGCAGATTATTTGTGCATGAGTAAAAATGTGGTTACATCCGGCGATGTCGCCCGCAGGGCGCGAGTTTCGCAGTCTGCTGTGAGTCGTGCGTTTACACCCGGTGCCAGTGTCGCGCCTGAAACTCGCGAAAGAATTCACGAGGCAGCCAGAGATCTGGGGTATCGCCCGAACGCGTTGGCCAGAGCGATGATCAGCGGTCGCTCCAGACTGATCGCGCTGATGACCGCCTACATGGACAATCAGTTTTACCCGTTATTGCTCGAGCAACTGTCGCGACGGCTGCAAGACGATGGCTATAGCGTGCTGCTGTTCATGACGGACCCGGGCGATCAGGACAAAGTGGTGCAGCAAATCATGCAGTACCAGGTGGAGGGGATAGTGATGGCCTCTGCAACCATGTCCTCGACCCTTGCCAGGGAATGTGCACAAACCGGTATACCTGTGGTGATGTTTAATCGGTATGTCCCTTCATCGCCTGCCAGTAGTGTTACCTCTGACAACATTGAAGGGGCTCGGTGCGTCGGTGATTTTCTGGTGCGAGGCGGGCACAAACGAATAGCTTTTATCGCCGGCGACGAAGATTCATCGACCAATCGCGATCGCGAGGCGGGCTTTTATCAGGCATTGGCGCAGCACGGTATTACTGTCTGGGGCAGGGTAGTTGGGGGGTACACATTTGAAGGTGGTGCCGAAGCCGCACGCAGTCTTTTTTCGGGCGACGAAAAACCCGATGCCGTGTTTGTTGCCAACGACCATATGGCTTTTTCGGTAATGGATGTATTGCGGCAGGAGCTTGGTCTGAGGGTGCCGGAGGATGTTTCGGTTGTGGGCTACGATGACGTGCCCCAGGCATCATGGAAGGGATACGATTTAACCACGGTGTCGCAACAGGGAGAGGCAATGATAGAGGCGACGCAGGCGATTTTGACCGAGCAGATTGAAAGTCAGTCGGTGGTGCAGCGCGCTGTGATTTTACCGTCTCCGCTGGTGATCAGAGGAACCAGTCGCCTGCCAGATAAAGGTTGCTAACTGGTCCCCGTGTTCAGGCTTTTATAGAAAACCGGCGTGCTGGCTAGCTGACCTGACTGTAGATAATAACGAAAGCGACAGCCACAGGAAGAACCTTTAATCCGCCCAGCATCGTGTCAAGTGCAAAAAATGCAGCCGGATGATAAGGCTTGTTTTGCTGCCGGAAGCGGCGGTACTTGTTAATGACTCTGGTGGCGATCGGTAATTTCCATCCCGACCTGTTGTAGTAACCCAACATAATTTCCCAACTCCCCGTGTGTGTTTCTTAGTACATCGTGCAGATGTGATTGGTCAACGATCTGTCAGATTTCCAGCGTTTACCTGTTACAAAGATTTATAGCAGATCAATTTGGGAATGCCAGCAACGTTTGTCAGATTTGTGGCGGTTATTTCGTCAAAGACAGGTAGTCGGTTTGTTGCTGTCGGCGAGATACAATGGGAGTGTCGGGCAGGGGCTCGATTCACTTCGACCTTACTGCAAGAGTAACGCAATGAAAAACGGTGGCGAGCTGGTTGTCGATACGCTGGAACACTTCGGTGTTTCCCGGGTGTTTTGTGTGCCGGGAGAGAGTTATCTGCCAGTGCTCGATGCACTTTATGACAGCTCAATTGAAGCGACCGTCTGTCGTCAGGAGGGCGGGGCTGCGATGATGGCGGAAGCCTGGGGGAAAGTGCACTCGACGCCGGGGGTATGCTTCGTAACTCGCGGACCCGGTGCCACCAATGCCTCCGCCGGTGTGCACATAGCGGCACAGGACTCAACCCCGATGATTCTGCTGGTCGGGCAAATTGCGTCAGAGAGCCGTTATAGAGAAGCGTTTCAGGAAGTCGACTATCAGCAGTTCTTCGGCGGTATGGTGAAGTGGGTTGCCGAGATAGACAGTGCCGAAAGGGTGCAGGAGATGGTTTCTCGTGCATGGCACACCGCGACCAGTGGCAGGCCGGGTCCGGTCGTACTGGTATTGCCAGAGGATACTCTGGCCGATACTGCGAATGCCGTTGTCCTAAAGCCCTGGACACAGCACGAAACCGCACCCACAGCACAGCAAATGCAGCAGCTGCAATTGCTCCTGAATAACGCCCGAAATCCGTTGGTGATTCTTGGTGGTAGTCGCTGGAGTGGTGAAGCGGTAAGCCAGTTTCAGCAACTCGCCGAACGATTCGATCTGCCGGTGGCCTGCTCGTTCCGACGCCAGACGTTATTCGATAATGAACACAGCCATTACGCGGGCGATATTGGTCTGGGTATTAATCCCCGGCTGGTGCAGCGCGTTAAAGATGCCGATTTACTAATCCTGATCGGTGCGCGACTGTCTGAAGTAGCCTCTCAGGACTATCAGTTGATCGGTCTGCCGGTAAGCCATCAAAAGCTCGTTCATGTGCATGGTGGCGCTGAAGAGACTGGTAAGTTGTATCAGCCTGATGTCGCCATACAGGCAGGTGCTGGCAGTTTCTGCACACTGTGCGAGGCACTTGAGGTGCCTCAGATACTGCCATGGCAAGGGCAGGCACAGCAGGCGCACGCGGAATATCTGGAGTGGTCGTCGCTGTCTCAGACTGTTGCATCAGGCGATATGATGAGAGGGGTTATGGAGCATCTTGGCGGTACGTTGCCTGCTGATACTATTCTCTGCAACGGAGCGGGTAACTATACAGGCTGGATACAGCGATTCTGGCGGTTCAGGCAGTATGGAACGCAGATCGCGCCGACCAGTGGGTCAATGGGCTACGGCTTACCCGCCGCAATAGCGGCCAAACTGGCAAAGCCGGATCAAACAGTAGTGGCATTTGCCGGAGATGGTTGCTTTCAGATGACCAGTCAGGAGCTGGGTACCGCTGTGCAGGCAAATGCTGCGATCATTGTGCTTGTGATAGACAACGGCATGTATGGAACAATCCGCATGCATCAGGAAATGCATTTTCCAGGGCGAGTCTCCGCCACAGATCTTTTTAATCCGGACTTCGCGGCGATAGCGCGTGCATACGGAATATTTGCATCAACCGTGGGTACCATTAGTGAATTTACGGAAGCGTTTTCACAAGCGCTGACCTCCCGAAAACCGGCACTAATACATATTCAGGTTAACCCTGATGCGCTGACACCAACGTTATCACTGGCTTCAATGTCAAATAGAGATTGATTGTCGTAAAGTGCATTGATGCAGCTCACGCACACACGACAAGAATTACCCTGACAAAGAACATCGGTCGCACATGCAGCCTGCACTGTTGCAATGGCTGCCCACGAAACGCCTGTTTTGGATAAACGCGTAATGGAAAATCAATGAAAAAAACTGTGGGAGTTATCGGTCTTGGCAATATGGGGTCCGGCCTGGCGCTGAATCTGTTAAAAGCCGGATTCGATGTTGTTGGACATGATCTTATCGCCGAGAAAATGGATGCATTGGCACAGATGGGTGGCCGACCTCTGGCTGATGCCGCAGCGGTTGGAAAAGAAGCGAGCGCAGTCTACGTCATGGTGATGAATGGAGATCAGGCAAAGTCCGTGATTCTCGGTGAGGGCTTGCTATCAACCATGAGTGCAGGCGGAGTTGTGTTGCTGACTGCAACAATACACGCCACTGAAGCCGAAGAGATTGCCAGTGCAATGCAGGGCAGTAATATTGATCTGATTGATTCACCGGTTAGTGGTGGAAGGCCTGGTGCACAGGGCGGTACGCTGACGTTAATGGCCTCCGCGCCGAGTGCTCTGCTTGAAAAATGGGAATCGGTGATGCAGCCGGTGAGCGGCACCATTCACCATGTCGGGCAGGAAGCCGGCATGGGGCAAACCGTTAAAGGCTGTTTGCAGTCGCTGATTGGTTCCATTTTTAGTGCGACCTTTGAAGCCTCTGTGCTCGCTGCGCGCGCGGGTGTTGATGCCGATGCTCTGTTGAAGGTGTTTAGCACCTCTGCCGCTGGATGCGGAATCACTAATTCTGCGCTTGAAAATGTTATTGACCGAAAATTTCAGGATACCGGCAGCCATATCAGCACCATGTATAAAGACTTAACCATTAGCATGGATCTGGCGCGGCAGCACGGTGTGCCCCTGTTCACCGCAGCGACAGCGATGCAGTTATTTCAGGCGGGAATAACTCGCTATCCGGATGCTGATAATCAAACCGTTGCAAAAGTAACTGAAGAAATAGTTGGAGCCAGATTAACCAGAGTCACGTAGAAAATTTACTGCACAAGGCGACTGTGTAATTCCAGCCTGGTGCTCTCTATACGGTAGTTCGATGAACTATCTGATTTTTCTGATCCAACAGCGGAATACCTGTCTATGACAAGCGTGACAAAACTATTTATCGGATTTGTTGCAGCAATGTTTGCAATGTTCGGTGTGATCTACGCGGTTTCGCCACAGCTGTTGGCCGGGCTGGCAGGATTGCAGGCGAATGCATCCGGCCTGGCAGATATTCGGGCAACCTATGGTGGATTCCAAATTGGCTTTGCCATTTACCTTACTGGTCTGGGGCTGATCAGAAATAATCACCGCAGCGCGCTGCTGGCAATCATACTCGTGGTCGGGTGTGTTTTTCTGTGCCGGTTGCTGGGTGTCGTGTGGGAGCAATCGTTGTCTGGCTTTAATACCAGCGGGCTGATATTTGAGTTTGTTATCACAGCCAGTGCAGTTTATTTATATCGCAAAGTGGCTGCCGCCTCGGCGGTTGAGCTCTAGTGGGCTGTTTGGAAAATTCGCCAACACTTTTCTTCGCCACAGCCGCCATAGCTGCGTTAGAAAAATTCGACGTAGGCCCTGCTATGCCTGCATTTTTCCGCCTTGCTCTGACGACTGTAACTGTGAAAAGTTTGTTACCGAACTTCCCGCACAGCCCACAAGCTATTGGCCTGCTGTAGCCGTTGCGGTTAGTGTTAACACAATTATTTGTTATTGGCTAAAAACGGTCGCAATTTTGTCAGCACTCACGCTCTTTGTGCCAATCACAATTGCACTTATTTCCCCAAGAAATGGCTTCCAGCGTCTGTCGACGCGTTTGCCTATATTCAATATTAACTCACCGCCAGATGCGTCAATTGCTTCAATATTGGTGGTTTCTGTGCCCACCGGAATTCCGTCGAGGTAGGTGGTTTGCACGGTCCCATCATAGGTCAGTACGACTTCCTGATACTGGTTCCTGAGCCTGTTTGCCAGCACTGTACTGCTGCCCTGCCATGGTTGAAAACTGAAAGTGGCCGTTGCATTGGGTCCGTTTTGCAGCAAGCGAGCAACCTGTGAAAGTGGTTTGTCAATGCTCTGCACTGATGCGACGAGTCTGGGCGGCCGACCCACTTCCAGATCGTTGGTTTTAAACCTGATACCAAAAGTTAATTCTCGACTGCGTGATAATGCCTGGCGTAAACCGGTTAGTTCCGATGAGACTACGCCGAATCCGCTTAGTATCAGACTGCCATTGTCTGTTGTGGTTTGCGTTTTTTCCACTGGTAATTGAATCACGGCGCGGGTTGAATTCTGGTCGAAAAAACACAACGGTCCGATGCTCGAGGACAGCAGTATGTCGTCTTGCTGATCAGGGATAAATGTATTGACCACCACGAGGTCCCAGTTTGGTTGTGCGTTGACTGGTGGTGCACAACTGACTTCGCTTTCCGGCTCTTCGGTGCGCAGGAGTAGTAAAGAGGTGATTAGCACACTGATCACGACAACTATCGCAAGCCACACATAGGCAGGTCTGCCAATTACCCTGATGATTGCTACCGCTACCATCGCAGCAATGGCAGCGCCAGCGATGCCCTGGGCGATGTCGAGAAACTCGAACGCCCTGTTCGGTGTAAGTAGCTGCAGGCACTCAAAACCGATGATGAACAGGGTACTTGTGACTATTGTCCACCAGCCAAGCAGCGAGTCACTTGATATATGGCGAGACAAGACCGTTGATAGTGCCAGTGCGAGTAACACTGAACTGGACAGGTGCGGTGGGTCTGCCCAACCGCCCAGTTGCGGGCTTACCTGTGCGGTGAGCAAATAGATGAGATAGGCGATCGAGCAGGCGCTTACCGCAAAAGCGATTTTTGTCTGGGTCGGGCTGTTCGGTACGGCCGGCGACGCTTTATCTTTAACTGAACTCATCTGCCGAGCAAACTCCTAACGCGATGAAAACCGCTCTGCAACCATGATTCCACCTACCACCAGAACTAACCCGATGCCGTGAAAAAAATGGAATTTCTCCCTCAGAATTAATATCGCTAGCAGGGATCCAAAGATAGGCACCAGATTGATAAACAGTCCGGCCCGATTTCCACCGATTAGCTGTACGCCGCGTGCGTAGAAGATTTGACTGACAATTGTCGGAAATACGATGATGTACAGGAGCACCAGCCAACCGGTCGCCCCCGGCATTGATATTTCTGTGGTGTGCCACTCCCAGGCGGCCCAGGGCAGGGACATGGCAGTGGCACCAATCGCCAGCACCCAAATAAAGCTCAACCAGTGCAGCTCCGGCTTCCAGCGCAGGCCGAAGGTGTACGCTGCGTAAAATGCACACGCGAGCAGCATGTAAGCGTCACCGCGATTCACTCCCTGATCTATTAGCGATGTAACGTCGCCACTCGTGCATATCACCAGTACGCCCGCAATAGATGATATCAGTCCGATCAGTTGTAGCAGGGTAATTCGCTGCGACAGTATCAGGAAGTTGGCCAGCATGATCATGGCTGGCATGGATGCCTGTTCAATGCTGACGTTTATCGCGCTGGTGAAGTGCAGCGCCAGATACATCAGCAGGTTAAATAACGCCATTGAAAAGGCGCTGAGCAGACACAGGACGCCCCAGTTTTTCGTTATTACAGGCCAGTCTTTGCGAATGTGGTCTTTAGCAAACGGAATCACGATAATCGCGACGATTAGCCAGCGAGTGAATGTTATTGTAAAGGGCTGCCAGTCCAGCGATGCAAGCTTTCCGGCAATTGCATTGCCACCCCAGAAAAGGGTTGCCATAACCAGCACGAAATACGGGTTGTTGAAGGCATTGGCTGGTTTCATTTGGTTGGCATTAGCGGGGGATAAGCACAGTAGGTCTACAGGTGATCAGACCTGTTTGCAAGGGAGATTGCGAGTAGCTTGGAAATCAGTTGCGGCGGGTAGTGTGAAGCGCAGACCAGTCGTCCGCGCTTGTTCGACCTGCAACGATTCGCAGGTCGAAGCATTCGGATTAGCTACTGGCCTTCTTCGGCTTCGTCAACAACAACCTGACCGGTGGCTCGTCGCCATAAAATTGCGCCAGCCAGTCCAATGCCAAGGAACACGCTGTAGAGAATGAGTGCACCCCATTGGACCGAGTCAACATTGTCAGGCGAAATCCAGCCTTCCTGAAGCGACAAATAGGCAACCGCAGCAAAAAATATAAGAATGATCGTGGTGCCGAGCATGCCAAGCGCCTTCCATGCCGCGATGAGCAGTCCGATGTTTAAAAGAATGGCGATAATAGCAACCAGTATTACCCATGCATCCATAGGATTTTCATTGTTGGTAACCCAGTGATAGACCGATTTACCAGACGGATTGTACGTGCCGATAACGATAATAGCGGCGACGAGAATTCTGATTAACAACACCCCTGGGGATGATTCTTTTATTGCATTGATCATAGCGCTTGGAGATTCCAAAAAAGTAGTGGTTAGCTGATGAATGTGGCGAACTACGATTGTAGTTTCTATTTATGCTAAGTCGTAGTTTAGACCATGTCCGGGGCCAATATTGACCAACCTCATCGTTGGGGCGAAGCTGATGTTTTTGAGTCAATGCGTGTCAAATAAATGACTTTGGGTGTGGGCCGAGGCGTTGTGAAAATTCTACTCAGTTGTTATTGGCAGGCACCAGATGTTCAGTAAAACGCCAGTGCGAATTTGAGATTCAGTCCATATAGTTCTTCGCACACGGTAGCGTGTTGTGAGCGGTTTTTGTATTACCGGTTTGTGTCAGTCACCTGAATCTATATCTGATTCGCGCATCCCGATTAAATACAGAATGCCGTCCAGACCGACGGTGCCGAATGCAGTGTTGGCGTTTTCCCTTACCGCGGGCTTGGCATGGAATGCAATACCCAGTCCGGCGGCAGTCAGCATTGGTATATCGTTCGCGCCATCGCCAACCGCGATAACCTGTTCAAGTTTGACGCCTTCATCTACGGCAATGGCTTTCATCAATTCTGCTTTTTTTGCTTCGTTGACGATGTCGCCAATCACACGCCCGGTCAGTTGTCCGTCAATAATCTCGAGTTCGTTTGCATATACCCGATCAATCTTCAGACGTTGCGCCAGGCGCTCAGCGAACCAGGTGAACCCGCCTGAAATAATAGCCGTGGTATAACCGAGCCTGCGTAGATTGCGTAACAGACTTTCTGCGCCATCGGTGATCGCAATCTCTTTGTCGATTTGCTCAAGGGCAGAGACAGGCAGCCCTTTCAATAAACTGAGTCGCTGTTCAAAACTCTTGCTGAAATCTATTTCACCGTTCATAGCGCTGGCGGTGATTGCGGAAACTTCATCACCAACGCCGGCAGCCTCTGCCATTAAGTCGATTACTTCGCGTTGAATCAGTGTTGAGTCCATATCGAAACAGACAAGTCTGCGATTGCGACGCCAGATGTTGTCTTCCTGAATCGCGATATCTGCATCAATTTGCGTCGACAGCGACAGGCAGGCCGCTCGCAAATCGTCTACTTCGCCACGCTTGCGATTAATGCGCAACTCAACGGCGCTCAAGGAGCGGGCGGGGCCGGCACCTACACCGCCACGTGGGGATATGCGTTGAATACTTGCGATATTCCAGTTCTGGCTACTGACCAGTTGCGTTACTTTTGCGAATACATCTGCTCCAAGCCGTTGGCCCAGCACTGTAATTAACTGCTTGTCGTGGCCGGAGCTGGCAATCCAGTCGTTGTATTCGGCATCGCTGATTGGTGTGAATCGAATGTCGAGATCCATATCATGTGCAGCGAAAAGCAGTTCTTTGAACAACGCATCAGAGGTGGAGGGCGATGCGCCGTCCGGATTGACGTCCACCAGCATGCCCCACGACAGTCGGTTATGGATAACCGCCTGGTCGATATCCAGTATGTTTACCGGGTAGTTATTGAGCACAGAAACAAGGCCGGATGTAATACCGGGTCGGTCTCGGCCTGACACATTGATGAGCACTACTTGATTTGAACTGTCTGTCACTTCAGTTGCTGTTGGGTGCGGGGGGCGCAGAGTATAGCATCGATGGTGGTAATTATTCAGGGTCCTGAGTTGTCACAAAACACTGTTTTCGTAGAGTCATAAGGGTTCAACGGTATGAGGCGGGCTGCATAGGTACCATTGCTGTAACATGCCTTCGACGACCGCGGTTTAAGTTGTGTTGCCAAACTCTTTGCACCGTTGCCCGAGTGAATGAATACCAGGGAATCTGCGATGCCTTGTCACCCGTGCCTTGTCAACCGTAATGATGCTGCTGTGGTTGACAAATGTGGCGATCAGCAATGCGAAGTTTGGTAAGGTGCAAAGAGCGCGCTGATGAGCGCCGACGAGGGTACTCATCAATCGCGAAAAAATTTTCAATTTCCAATTTCGAACAACGAGGAGAGTGTCAGGTGGATGTTAAAGGTAGAAAAGCAATTATTTTTGGTGGTACATCCGGTATTGGCCTGGCCGCGTCACTGCAGCTGGTAGCGTTAGGTGCAACTGTGGTTGCTGTTAGCCGAGATCCAGATCGGGCGGGTGACGTGCCGGACGGTGTGCAGCTGGCGAAATGTGATGTGACCGATGAGGCAGCTGTGAAATCGTTTTTGGCGGCGCAGGCGCCGTACGATATTTTAATCAGTGCCGCCACCGGTGGCAGCCGTGCGATAGGTCCGTTTATGGAGATGGATATGGCGGGATACCGCTCGTCTTTCGACAAACTCTGGGGATACACCAATATCGTCCGCCACGGTGCCGGGCATTTACCAAAAGATGGCACCATTGTACTGGTCAGTGGCACACCGGCGCGAAAGTGCAAGCCCGGCCAAATAGCTTTGTCATCAGTCGGTGGGGCGGTGGAGTCATTCGCCAGAGCGCTCGCTGCTGAAATCGCGCCAATCCGCATTAATGTGGTGTCCCCCGGATTGATAGACACACCGATGGTTGGGCTTGAGGGACAGGAGCGCAAGGATTTTTACCAGAAAATGACAGCACAACATTTAATTCCGCGTCCCGGTACGGCTGATGAAGTGGCCAGTGGTATCACTTTTGTCGTGCAAAATGAGTTTATGACTGGCACCACCGTCGATGTCGACGGGGGGCTGTTGCTGCATTAGACAGCATTTGTCCCGAAGCTGCGCTCGGTTAGAGCAAGTGACAGTCTGCAATCTGTGCAGACTGTCAGCTATCGCGGTTGATGCCGGCTGGACCGGGTATGGCGACAGCGCTATGCTGCATCGTGAGTCTAAACCCAGTGATTTATGATGCCTTCAACCGTTTCATCAGCCCCACATACGCCGACACCAGCCCCACCTCGGGCAACGGCACAGGCCGCCCGGCTGCCGATTGGCCAGCGTTGCGGGCATTACATTCAGTATTTCATCAATAAGCTCACCGGTGCAGACACGAATCTTCAGGTTGAGCTGGCTGGCCAGTCGGTTTCTCTGTCAGTGACGGCTCGAAGGGAAATACGTCGCGCGCACGCGGTACACCACGAACTCGATTTTATCGAACGCATGTGTGGAGCACTGAAGCCGGGTGATGTCGTCTACGATATTGGCGCTAATATCGGTGTGATCACCGTATTGTTAGCGAAACAGGATGACGGGTCGGCCGGCAAAATCTACAGCTTTGAGCCCGAGCCAAGAAATTTCAAACAGTTGAACGGCAATGTTGTGATCAACGACTTGCAGCAGCGCGTGTCCACTCATTGTGTGGCGCTCGGTGCGGTTGAAGGTGAGGCAGCGCTGCACATTCGGGGCGATGCGGGTGAGGGCAGGCATTCCATCAGTGAGGCCAAAGGCGCGACTGATTCGATTACTGTGCCGCTGATGACCGGGTCCGGTTTCGCCGCTGACGCTGACAATGCCCCCGATCTGGTCAAGATCGATGTCGAAGGTGCGGAGGGTCAGGTGCTGGCAGGCATGACTGAACTGCTGCAGAGCAACCCGCCTCGCGACATTTTTTTAGAAATACACAGCAAGGGCGAAGGCGATAAAATGCCTGACGGACGAACTATCCATCAATGGTTTCTGGACAATGACTACCAGATGGTATGGAACGTTGAACGACGCTCTGGTGAGCATCGGCAGTATCGATCCAATCGCCTTCAATAGTGCCGGGGTAATTGCCAGTTGCGAGGATTGGCGATCGTTTTTTTGAGCGTTGCGATGCTTTTAGTTATGCGTAAAGTTACGCGTTTAGTTATGCGCTGAATTGCTGTCGGCAGGCGCTTGTGCTCGGTCTGTCAGGCCATAATCTCGCTCGACGCTGGCTATACGCAGTCGATAGTTGGCAAAGAACTGCGACCGGCCAACCTTTTGTGCCACTCGGTGTTCAGCAAGGTTGCGCCACTCGTCGAGCGCTTTGTGGCTCTCAAAAAATGACAACGACAACATCTTGCCTTCGTCGACAATACTCTGGAAGCGCTCAACTGAAATAAATCCGTCTATTTCCTCTATGGCATTGCGCATAGTGGCTGCCAGTTCCAGGTAGTTATTCCGGTGTTCTGGTTTTGGCCAGACTTCAAATATGACCGCTATCATTGCAGGCTCGCTCTATTGGTACGTTCTATATGGTAAAAGTGCGTTACATGTGGATACTGACTGGGCTGACAGCAAGCTTAACACTTCGGCCGCGCGTGCATGGCGAATGGCGAGCCGGATTGTTAAGCTTCAGCAGCAGGCTAACGATGCTCGGTTGAACTGTCCAGGCATTCACTGATCATACAGCCAGATAAGAATATCAAAGTCGCAGATAACCAGGCCAGGGTCACCATCATGACGCTTCGACAGTCCTTCATCGTATTTGCAATTGCTGCCCCCGTTACAATTCTATTGGCGAGTCTTAAATGGCCCTCGATTCTGTGGGCGTTAATTATCGTGTTGCCTGTGGTCATCCTGGGTGTGATCGACTTGATTCAAACACGCCATACAGTGCGTCGCCTGTATCCGTTCCTAGGGCGCTTTCGCTACATGCTCGAAGCGGTCAGACCAGAAATTCAGCAGTACTTTGTTGAGTCTGACACCAGTGGGTCACCGGTGCCGAGAGAATTCAGATCACTGGTGTATCAACGGGCCAAAGGTGACCGGGATACTCGACCGTTTGGAACTATATTCGATGTAAATCGGGCTGGTTATGAGTGGGTGAACCACTCTATGGATCCGAAGCACGCCAACGACATGCATCCAAGAGTGCGTTTTGGCGGAAGCGAATGTGAGCAGCCCTACCTGGCTTCACCACTGAATATTTCTGCCATGAGTTTTGGGTCGTTGAGCCAGAATGCGATTCTTGCCCTGAACCGCGGTGCAAAAATGGGCGGCTTTGCGCACAACACCGGTGAAGGCAGCCTCAGTCCCTATCACCTTGAGCCAGGCGGCGACATCATTTGGCAGATTGGAACCGGCTACTTTGGCTGTCGACTAGAAAGTGGTGGCTTTGATCCCGAGCTGTTCAAAACCAATGCGCGACGCGATGCAGTAAAAATGATCGAAATCAAGCTGTCGCAAGGGGCGAAACCGGGTCATGGTGGCATATTGCCGGCGGCCAAGCTAACTGAAGAAATCGCCAAAATCCGAAACGTGCCAATGGGTAAGGATGTGATATCCCCGCCAGCGCATACCGCCTTTTCAACACCGACGGGTCTGCTGGAATTTGTGCGTGAATTGAGAGTGTTATCCGGTGGCAAGCCGGTCGGGTTTAAGTTGTGTATTGGTCAGCGCGAACAGTTTTTGGGTATTTGCAAAGCCATGCTGGCGACCGGTATCAAGCCTGATTTTATTACCGTCGATGGCGGCGAAGGCGGTACCGGCGCGGCGCCTACCGAGATGACAAATTCAGTTGGAACGCCGCTTCGCGATGCATTGATTTTTGTTGACCGGGCTTTACGTGGCAGCAATTTGCGCGATGAAATTCGAATAATAGCCTCTGGTAAAATGTTTTCAGCTTTTCATATTCTGCGCGCCCTGGCACTTGGCGCCGATACAGTAAATTCTGCACGAGGTATGATGATGGCGCTTGGTTGTATACAGGCGCGTAGTTGTAATACCGACCATTGTCCGACTGGTATCGCCACTCAGGATCCTGCGCGCACCAGGGGGCTGGTGGTGAGCGACAAGGCGACACGCGTAGCCAATTTCCACAGAGAGACGGTTGCAAACCTGACTGAGCTTATGGCGGCCGCAGGGCTCGAAGATCTGTCTGAGCTGGAGCCACGCCACATCAACAGACGAGTGCAGGGTACAGAGGTTAAGACCTACGCCGAGTTGTACCCGCCCATTGCTCCTGGTTCATTGCTTGACGATGACCAACGTCCAGACGACTGGCAACAGCACTGGCAACTGGCCAGTGCTGATCGCTGGTAGATAAACCAGTAGGCGCATGCCACGTAGCACCGCCACGTAGCACCGCCACGGAGCATTACCGCGTAGTATTGCCACGGAGCACTGCCACGGAGCATTGCCGCGTAGTATTGCCAAGGCAGGCTGCCTTGGCAATAACCGTTAGAGAGTTTGTCTTGCGGCACCGATGTTAATCAGAAACAACACCACGCCAAGCACCAATATGGATACCGCTGCATAAAACAGTGATCCACCGTCACTTTGACCTTCGTGCAACACTTCGATACCGAGTGGTGTAAACAGATGAAAGAAAGCCGCTCCCGCCATTACCGCGCTGGCCATTAAACCACCGAAGGCATGCCAGCGCGGGCGGATACCGGTTGTTGCATTGCCGCTGAGTCTTTTAATCAGCCACAGCAGTGCTGGTGCAAGCAGTACCAGTGACGTGATTAACTCAAAGCTGCCAACAACGTAGGAACCAAACGCCGCGAAAAGCTCACCCAGTGGCTGTGCAATGGTGTTGCTCATCCATTCGCCAATGGTGCCGAAAATGTGCTGGGTATCAGGATGTTTGGTGAATTTGTAGGGTAGTGAGGCGAGAAAAATATAACAGGTCCAGAGAACAATGGCCCAGCTGATAATAGCGCGAAGCATAGAAGGCATAACGGTATCTTCCGTGTTGTGAACAAGATTGTGTTGGTAAATCTGAACTTAAAGTAAGTGTCCGGACCATGTGGTATTTCGCCTACTGACTCCACAGCAGTTTAGGCATTGGACAAAAGTATGCTTTTTAGTTCGCCATATCAAGTCAGGAGTCTGCGCGCTTGCATCTCTGCAACTCAGTTTGGGTTGCGTTCGTGTCGCTCACGTGCGCCCTGCGTTTCCGATTATTATAAAAAAGTGGCAACACGCCCTCATAAAACAGACCAGCTGCATGGTGGTGGATGCGCCAGGCGCTTTTGCCACCCTGCGGTTGCACAAACTAAGAATAATTCCAGGTAGAAAAACGCAAAGCGCTTTTTTTTCCGTTTGCTCTTGATCTGCCCGCTTTTAGTCAGTTGTGAGATTCATTGAGAATGTGGGTTGGCGTGCCATGGATGGCGTACAGCGCTGTCAGCCAGCGATGCCTGCTATGCAAAAGGGGTGAGCTTGCCGTTAGTGCAGCAACTGATCGTCTATCACCGACATCATATAGTCGAAGTCTGAATTGTAAGTGATTCGTGCGACCGGTGTGCCATCAGGTGACTTTGTGTGCTGTGCCCCAAGCCAATGGTTTCTGGCCCGCATACATGCCATAAACACAGGGTACTCGTTGCCATTGCAGACCAGGACGCTACCGTCTTTTCCGAACAAGGGGTTGTCGTCGCGATACATGAGCCCTAGATGAGACTGATTGAGAATTCTGGTGCCCTCAACACTTGATAAGCGGTACAACTCTGTCGCTGTCGGGGTTGGCAGCGGGCTCTCATGATAGGTCAGTAAAGCGCGTCTTTTGTTAGTAAAGTGCGTGCTGGTAAAGTGCTTTCTGAACATGGATCGCACCACCTCTGTATTGACTACTGAATCGTTGGCGCTATTTACCAGAACAACCGGAAGATCGAGTGCCTTGCCTCGTAACCTGTTTTTTAAAGCTCTCGTTGTTTTATAAAACTGCCAGCCGGAATTAACCGGTATTGAATTGTACTTTATCGGGTTGTCTTCGAGGATCATGCCACCAAAAACCCAGGGTTTAAACTTTGCATACAGGCCTGACCATCGCAAATAGTGATTGAGTCTGCTGTGGAAAGCAGGGGAGATCAGGAGCAGGCC
>CALGNZ010000076.1 GCA_937957915.1 uncultured Granulosicoccaceae bacterium
ACCACAATTAAACCTGCATAGTTCTAACTGACTGTACGAGCGTGTATCGGTTGACCCGTTGCTTCAGCAGTAATCTGCCGCTGAAGATACTCCGGCACTCTAGCTGTTGATCAGGCCACCATCTACGTTAATCAACTGCCCTGTAATATAAGTAGCGTCTTCAGACAACAGAAACGCCATGACACCGGCAACCTCGCTGGCCCTGCCCGAGCGGCCAAGCGGTACACTCGCGATAAGTGTTTTTTCATCGCGCTGTGACATGACATGTCTAAGCATTGGCGTTTCAATTAACCCCGGGGCGACGGCATTAACCAGAATACCCTCCGGTGCAAGCTTGCGAGACAGCGCTCTGGTTAACCCGACCAGTGCTCCCTTTGCCATACTGTACGAAATGTTATCCGGCGAACCCCGATTAAAGGCAAGAGACGAGGTAAAAACAATCCGCCCACCCGCCTTCATTCTCGGTACGATTGCAGCCGACAAATCATAGGCATTGGTGGCATTATGTTGCATGGTGCGGTCGTAAACATGACGACCTTCTGCATCGAGTTCGTGAAACTCAAAGATACCGGCAAGATGCACCAGTGCATCAATAGATTCAGGTGATTCGGCATCGGGTGACTCCGGCAGCGCTGCAAGGCAGGCCTCCGGTGTGTCGAGTTGACTTTCACAAATGGTGGTATTGTCTGGAAGGTATTTGCACATCTCCTCCAAACGGGCTTGGTTCACATCGCACAAATGCAAACGCCACCCGTCTGCGGCAAGCCGCTGAGCTAACTCGACACCAATTCCCCCTGCCGCGCCGGTAATCATTGCGCACCTGGTTGTAGCCGACATGCTGGTCTCCTGTTCTTATTACTCACCGTACACAAAAATGCGGCTGAGATCATCATCAAAATGCTGCTGGGCAGCCTTGCCGATCCGAGATCTTTCCAGCTCCAGCCGTCGACCTCTACCATTATTAAGTGCACGAGAGTTAAGTAGCGCGGGAGTTAAGTAGCGCGGGAGTTAAGTAGCGCGGGAGTCAATTAACGCGGGAATTGAGCAGCATGGGTCACCAATATAGAATGAAAATAACTTTGATCAGTACGGCCGCGCAAACAGATTTCCCGAAATCGACAAACTGCAGTTCTGGCGAGCGATTCCCGAGCAATGGGCCCACAATGCCCCGGCAACATCAATCAATGAACCAATGTGATAAAGTATAGCCGTTGGTCATTTGCTCAATTGAGCTGCCAGTATAGTAAACACCATGAGTTGTAAGCACATGCAGTGCGCGAGGCCCATCAACAGGGAGCCAGACGGCCCGGGACTCTATTTTTTCTAACTATCCAGGGTTTCTGCAAGCATGAAATCTAACGTTGACAAACTGTTAAAGAAAAACGCGCAGCTAAACCAGCTGGATGCAATTAAAGTCATTAGCCATGTGCAGCGCGAGAGTGGTGAATGGATTATAAACACGCTCATGTTGCAGGACTATGAAGTGCCGTTTAAATATAACCGCAAAAAGAAATATAAAAATCTGGAAGGCGCTTCCGTCAATCTTACTTACTACCCCCAAACAGAACAGGTGGCCGGAATGGACTTCGAGTTTATGAAGGTTGTGCGCATACGAAGAAGCTGACCCAAATTGTCTGCCGTATATTTGTTAATTAAATCTGTGGCGGATTGGTGTATAGACACTCGGTAAATGCGCAAGCTTATCCACAACATCGCATCTAACGTCATAATTACCAAAAATCTACGGTGACTTGCATTAGTCCATCGCCATTTTGTTTCAGCATCTGTAATCTGATCCTGGTATAAGACACTCGCTGGATGCGCAAGCTTATCCACCCTACACTTTTGCAGCACAGTTGCCATGCGAGTTCTGCCGTAGGGTGGATAAGCTTGCGCATCCACCAACAGGTAAACGCAGCCTAAAACCACAAACTATCTTCTATTCCATATACACAGCCACAACAAAACCCGGCAAACAAAAAATAAAGCCCTGCCAACTCGCGTAATCACTTGTGAAAAACCGCACCTCGGTTCACACTGGCCACAAACATTCTTTCGCCAGTGCGCACGCACTACCTGCACAATAACTACAGCCAACTATGCCTAAACTGTCAGGCCTTGCCGCGCTAGCACCGTTTGGCAGCCCAATTTTCCGCTCCCTGTGGCTTGCAACGCTGCTGTCTAATCTGGGCAGCCTGGTTCAGGCTGTCGCGGCGGGCTGGACAATGACCACGCTGACTGACTCGGAACAAATGGTGGCCCTGGTAACTGCGTCCACGACACTGCCTATCATGACGCTGTCATTGTTTGCCGGTGTTCTTGCCGACAACTATGACCGACGGCGAATCATGATTGTCGCACAGTCATTGATGCTGGCGGCTTCGGCAGGTCTGACACTGGTCACCTGGTTTGATTTACTGACACCCTGGTTGTTACTGACATTCACGTTCCTGATCGGCTGTGGAGCGGCATTGCACATGCCCTCGTGGCAGGCGTCTATTGGCGATATTGTCCCTAAGGATCAGGTGCCCGCAGCTGTCATGGCCAACAGCATGTCGTTCAACCTCATGCGCAGTGTCGGACCAGCATTTGGCGGATTTATTATCGTAGCGCTTGGTGCTGCCGCGGCATTTGCTTTTAATGCCATGAGTTACTTCGCCATTATTCTGGTACTAATCTTTTGGAAAAAGCCTGTCGCTGAACAGGCGTTACCGCGCGAACCCTTCGCACAGGCAGCAACTGCAGGGCTACGCTATGTTGGCCTGTCACCCAATTTGTTACGCATCATTTTACGCGGGTGCTTGTTCGGCTTTACCGCCGTATCAGTGCTGGCGCTGTTACCACTGGTTGCCAAAGACCTGTTGACCGGCAGCGCATCAACATACGGACTGTTACTCGGGTGTTTTGGTGTTGGTGCTGTGATCGGCGCTTTGACCAATGCCCGTACCCGATCAAAGTTCAACACTGAAACCATAGTACGCACCGCATTTATCACCATGGCCATTGCGGTACTTCTACTGGCCAGCGGTTACAGCCTGTACCTTTCAGCACTGGCGTTACTCGTCTGTGGCGCTTGCTGGATGACTACCAACTCAATGTTGAATGTCTCTTTACAGCTGTCAACGCCAAGATGGGTTGTCGGCAGAGCGCTGTCGTTTTACCTGATGAGCAATGCATTTGGTATGGTCACCGGCAGCTGGCTGTGGGGATTAATCGCAGAAACACACGGACTGCAAATGGCGCTTGTCGCGTCTGCCGCCGCACTGGTAATTGGCGGCATGGTCGGGTACAAGCTGGCACTGCCGGAGTATCATCGACTCAATCTGGAGCCGTTAAACCGCTTCATAGAACCCACACTCGCAGTACAGCTCAAGCAACGCACCGGGCCGATCATGATTACCGTGGATTTCGATATCGCCAACGACGATATACCGGAGTTTCTGAGTACAATGTCACAGCGCAGACGTATACGAATAAGAGACGGGGCACGCCGCTGGTCGCTTCTGCGAGACCTGGAGCAGCCTAACATCTGGACTGAGAAATACTACGTTGCAACCTGGGTCGAATACATACGCCACAACCAGCGCCGCACCGTTTCCGATTCAGAGACAACGGTTGCACTCGACGCTCTGCACCAGGGATCAGAGCCTCCCAAAGTGCGCCGCATGCTCGACAGACAAACAATCTGAAAGATCTGGATGGAACCGCCTGTGCTCTGAAACAGATCGCATACGCAGAGTCATCGCACACAGAGCGATCACACAGAGCGATCGCACAGAGCAATCGCACAGAGCAATGATGCAAACAGGCAGTTGAACTTATACGCTTCGCATCATGACCAAACAGTTGTAAAATTTATACAAAATGCGCCAACCGACAATTTCACCCTATCACCTACTTCTACGCAGGGAACCTGCCTTTACATGAACCACAATCCGGACATACACCGCAATCAGACTGGCGCTGCCAGCGTTGTCAAACTCGCCATTGTTTTCGCTATCGTCGGCATCCTCGCGTTTGCCGTTACCATGCTCCCCAAAGGCTTTAAGGATGACCTCTCACTCATTGGTCAGGGCAAGGTAAGCCTTGTGCTGGTCCATGACAAGAACCTTGTCGGCAGCACCAAAATGATGGAGCTGCTCAACAAGGTGCGTTCAGATTATCAGGATAGCGTCGAATTCCTCGCGGTAGATATTGCCACACCAACAGGGCAACGCTTTAGCCAGCAACAACAGGCCGGAGCTGTTGATCTGGTTTTATTTGACGCTGACGGCCAAATGCGCAACACACTCAGTGGCCGCACAGCCGAGCAGGAACTGCGCTCCGTGCTGGATGAGATTGTGCAGGATGAGATAGTGCAGTAAGCTAAAGCGGGTTACAGCAGGTCGGCGGCGCCCGGTAACTGCAACCATCGCTCTGTCATGATTCTTCAGCGGCCGGGGCCGTATCGCAGACGATACCCTTGCAACGTACAGCACCGGTCCGCGCTCTGCCATTCAACTCACGATCGAGCCTGCCTTAGCAAAACAAACTCGGCAACCAACAGATTAGGAACCCAGCAGGCCCACGCCACAATCAGATAGGCCACTTCAAATGGCACGCCGGCGACTACCTGCAATGGCAACCACACTCTTAACATTACGCCTGCAAATGTTAACGCCGCCGAGCGGATCATCCATACGCGGTGCTGTGCAAATTGTTTGTTACGCGCATGTATAACTCCCATTGCAGTAACCCAAAGCCACAGCACTGACAACAAAACGAACCCCGTTTGCGCAATGACACCACCCATCGCGTCAAAGCCAACAACTAAACCGGAAAGGCCGGCCAGCAGCACCATCAGCACATAGGCTCGCCCAAGCCACCGATGAAGCCGGGGCTTACTCGACCGAATTTTTTGCGAGAACTGAAAGGGGGCGAGCACTAAAGCGGCGGGCCCCGTAGCCACATGCACAAGAAACAGTAATCGGTTGAGCTCCAGTTGATGGGGCACATTTGCAAAAGCCGCATCCAGACCGGTAACCAAAAACCTCAGGGATACAACAGCCACCAGGATCGACGTTACCCGGTATAGCAGATCCATTTTATTCGATGTCATACCCGACTCCGGCGTATTAGCACTTAACTTGACAGCGTCAAGTTAAGCACAATACACAGTTCAACTTGACACTGTCAAGTTGAAACTAAAGAATGGCACTATGAGTAGAACAACTAACCGGAAAACACAGAAAACACCACATCACCATGGTGATTTGTATGAGGCGCTCATAGATGCGGGCATTGAAATTCTGCAAGAAACCGGTGTTGCCGGCCTAACCCTCAGAGGCTGTGCTGCACGCGCCGGTGTCTCACACTCTGCACCGGCACATCACTTTGAAGGTATGGAAGGCTTGTTAACGGCGATTGCAGCCCGCGGCTTCAGACTATTCACTGAAACAATGATTAAGGAGAGAGAAAATTCAGCTGACAAACCGAGGGAGCGACTGGTGGCGATATGCCACGGGTACCTGCAGTTCTCGCAGCAGAATGGATCGCTGTACAACCTGATGTTCTCATCTGAACGTGTAAATTTCTCTAATGCCAATCTGACTTGTGCCTCTGCATTGGCCTATCAGGTTCTTGCCGATGGCTGTGCACCTTTTGAACACGGATCTGCCGGACCGGCAGCAACAGAAATCATGATTTGGTCATTGCTTCATGGCTATGCTGGCCTCTCACGCAAGGCTCAGCACACTGACCAGCAACACCCGATGAGCAATATCCGCATCGATGACATACTTCCGCATCTCGAACTAAAAGCCAGGACAACGAAGAGGGGCAGTAAATCAAAGCAGCAGTGACAGAAGCATCGGTTGTTCACCACCACATAAGCATTTGCCAGGCGCACCTGGTGCCGGTTTCGTGGTGAGGTAAAGCTCTGAATAATCGCAATAAGGCATGCCAGCAAGCCGCACCAACTATCATCGAATTGCCCCCGCAGAGCCCCACAGCCCCCTCCCGGCAAGCAGAGGAGGCAAGTAAATGAGTAGGTAAAAAACCAACCCTGTTCAGTGGCAGTAACTTTATTTGCTCTACTTGAGCACGCGCGACCTGCCCCGTATACTTCAACTCCGCCTACCGACCTGTCGTGTTGGCCAGCGAGCAAAAATTAACAAACCGGAAATCAAACTATGACCAGCAAGGTAGAAAAAAAGCTTAACGATATGGGTATAACCGTACCCGATGCTCCCGCTCCCGCTGCCAACTACGTGCCCTTCGTGAAGACTGGGAACCTCGTCTTTATTTCAGGGCAGGTTCCGTTTGTTGATGGCAAGTTACAAGTCACCGGTACCGTGGGCGGCAATGTTTCAGTTGAAGAAGCACAGGGTCAGGCTCGTGTTTGCGCCATTAACCTTATAGCGCAACTCAAAGTCGCCTGCGATGGGGATCTCGATCGTGTAGTACAGGTAGTCAAACTCGGTGCATTTGTTGCCAGTGAGAGCGACTTCAACGGACAACCGGGAGTCGTCAATGGTGCGTCTGATCTGATGGTCGAGGTATTTGGCGATGCCGGTCGCCACGCGCGCTTTGCGGTTGGCACCAATGCATTACCATTAGGTTGCGCGGTAGAAATTGACGGTGTTTTTGAAATCAAATAGTCGACGACTGACGGGAATCAGCTTGTAACCGTGGTTCCCGTCACTCAATTCACACTTGGTGGCGCGTGTTAAATGCCGTACAACAGCCCCTCTTCCACACCACTGCAGCGCCAACACCACACCACTGCAGCGCCAACACCACACCACTATTGCACAACTACTATAGCGCAACCACTATAGTGCAACTCTGATGCGCGTCATTCTTACCTTTTTTCAGCTCATCAAATACAAAGCCTGCCTGCAGCAGTGTAAGCGATTTCTCTGATACAGTACTGATCCGGTTTAAGTAAGTCGCCAGGCTATTCATTGTAAGCACCCCCTACCAACCGCACCCTGCCATCGTCTGCAGGGTGGATAATCTTGCGCATCCACCACCGTCATGCAGTTTACGGAAAATATATCAGCCATGGTGTGACTTAAATCGAAGCCAGCGCTTCAGGCAATGTCGATAGAAATGCGTCTGTATCTTCTGCCGTACCTGTTGAAACCCGAATGCATGATCCGGCACTGGCGAAGCCAAACGTGGCAACACGCACACGCCGTTGCCGCATGGCCTGCACAACTGCCGCTGCGGGCTTGCCCACGTCCACGCCAATAAAATTCGTTACCGATGGCATGGGTGAGAACCCCAGTTTCTTCAAGCCCTCCGTTATGCGGTCACGCTCGATCGCATTGGTTGATAAAATCATATTGGTATACTCGGTGTCATCAAGAGCCGCCAAAACGGCTGCTTCGGCAACACCGGTAAGGTTAAATGTGCTGGTCACCAGGCGTAGTGCATTGGCGATTTCTTCAGAGCTACAGATCGCATAACCCAGCCGCAGCCCGGCCAGTGCGTAGGCTTTGGAAAAAGTGCGTGTTACTACCCACGGCCCCTTGCGCCGCTTCAACACATCGAGCGCATCAGCACCACCTGCGTGTACTGCAAACTCAAAATAGGCTTCATCAACAAACAGCAATACATTGTCTGGCGTCTGTTCGGACAAACGTATTAACTCTGCCTGCGATAACATCATCCCGGTTGGGTTGTTGGGTGTTAGCGCAACGAGCAATCGCGTGTTCCTGCCGACAGCCGCCAGCAGTGGCTCGACATCGATAGCGCCGTCCTCACGATTCGGCACACTGACGTGATGCGCAGCAACCACATCAAAGACACCGGAGAAGCGCTTCCAGATCAGTTCCGGTGACAACAACTGTTCGCCGGGGGCAACCGATATTTCAGCGATGGATGTCAGTAGCTGCGTGCTGCCACCACCGTAACAGATGCGTTCAGCGGGTACATCAAGACGTTGCGCCAGCACGTCTGTGAGTTTCGGGCACGTACCGTCAGGATACCGATTCAGGCCACTGGCAGCTGCACTGATCGCCTCGATAACTTTTGGCGACGGCGGGTACGGGCATTCATTCAGATCCATTCGGGCAATACGCTGACCAACTTCATGATCCGGAATATGAGTGGGATTCCAGAATGGCTGGGCGCGAAAGTTCGGGCGCAAAGGGCTGGCGGGGTTTGCTTCGTCGTTCATAAGGTTCTCAGGGACAATTGCAGTGCTACGATACAGATCACATCATTATTGCGCCAATCACTGGTTACGCGACAGCAGATATCGATTCCGAGGCAGATATTTCGATCAATAATGGTGAATAATCAATCATATTGGACAACATTATTCGCAATAGCGGACTGAAAAGCCGCGCCCACACAGATCATTGATTCCCGGACAGGCATACAGGCACGGTGCCGCTATGACCATGAGCGGATTTAAGCAAAAGCAAAATAGACGAGATCATCGGTTATGCAAAGCTACTCGGCCGAATAGTGAAATGCGCTATCATATGCAGGTCAGTCAGCATCGACTTCCCCTGTACAGCTTACAAGAATTTGTTCTCGCAAATACTGACCGAATTTTCCAGAGCAGTGGCCCCGGCACATGATAGAACACTTATTACCAGCACTTCTTTTGAATGCAGTGATCGTGACAGCGATAGTCGAACTCATCTATCGTCGCAACAACAAATCAAGCGGTCACTACATTTTTACCTTCTACACGTTCAGTGTGCTGATGGTGTTCATCGCCACATTACTGCGCGATATCGAACTCTCTGTCGGAGTGGGGTTCGGGTTGTTCGCAATTTTTTCCTTGCTGAGATATCGAACCGATATTATTCCGCTAAAACAAATGACTTACATATTTGTTTTTATCACTATCCCGTTTATGAACACTCTGTATCTGACTTCCAACCTCACATTACTGGTTATAATTTTAAATTGTCTGGTTTTCGCCGGAATATTAATCGCAGAATTAACTACTAACAGAGCCGGTTACTCAACCAAAAAAGTCTTGTACAACGAAATGGATCTGTTAAAGCCGGAAAAATCCGACGAACTGATCGCCGACCTAAGCCAGAAAACCGGGCTGAACATTCAACATGTAGAATTCGATGAGATCAACCTGGTTCGGCAAACTGCCAAGCTCACTATTTTCTACCGCAACAGATAAACGCCACTTATAACCCGACTTGCGCTTTTGCTTGCTCGCATATCGTTGCCCGGCAGGGTTCGCCCGTTATGTAGTGCCTTGCCATTTTCCACACCTGCTAATAGAAATCTGACAGATCAAACGGCGTAACCGTCAGATTCTCTCCCTCCAAAACAATGCCTGACCCTTCCTCCAATACATAACGCTGGTTGGCATCTATCTGAAGTTCGTTGCCCACAATGACTGCGGGCCCGTACTCGGCCTTCTTCTGAAAAGCCATCAAGCCAATGTCGAGTGAGGTAAAGTCTGTCTGTTTTATCGATACATGAGACAAATCCTTCACCGCCAACCCGATCGTCGATTCACTGATATCGACCTCGGAAATTTCGACATCACTGGCTTCACCGATTGAAATTGCCTTGTCACCGGCTCCGCCAAAAACGCTGCTGGTTAACGACACCGTTGAATCAGAGATATCGAGCAAGTCACCACCCGACTGGTGCAAATTCAGATCGGACAACGTGCCCGTCGACGCGTCGATATCTATCGCATCGGAGCAACTGTTGCTGATCTGAACATTGTTGAATTTCAGAGTTGATCTGATCAGATTTATGGCATCGTCTGCACAGCTGTTGCTTACCGCAACATTTTCGAGCACGACGGACGCGCGATGAAACAACAAACCCGCAGGCTGACGCCAGCCGGGCATTTCAAAGCCGCGAGTCGCGTTGAACACTGCATGGGTTATCGACACCTCACTGTGTACGCCATGTGAAAAAATGCCGAGCCAGCCAGACGCCTTTTCACTGGCATCGAAAAAAACCGGCGCCGAGGCAGTACCGCTTACCGTCAGGTCTCCATTCAGCACAAGACCGGCGTTCGGCGCAAACAACAGCCGCGTATCCACATTGACGACCAGGGCAATACCGCGAGGCAGAATCACCAGGTCATCGATTTGCCATTGACCGCTTCTAATCTGCAGCACTTTACCCGAATCATCCAGTGTAAAAAAAGAATAGCGCTGCAGCAGTGCCTCAACAGGAATCGGTCGCGGTATCGCTTTGGGTTGCGGCAATGGCAATGGCTTCACTACGGCATGCTGCGTACCGAGCCCTTCAACATCGACCTGCAATGACAAGCTGTCATCATCAGTAAGAGTCGCACCCGCTAGTTCTACGCGGGTACCGCTTGTGCCACCCTGAATCGACCTCAGAGTCACTGGTAACCGGGTTGTACCTGTCTCGTTCATGCCGACCAGCGGAATTTGCTTTTTGTTTACCGGGTCTTCATACGCCAGACTGTTCACAACAATATCTGCATTAATGCGATTGCGCAGGGTTAAAAAGGAGCCACGGTCATCCTTGCCTGTATAAGCTTCAACCACTGGCGGTAGCTCATCAAGCGGAATGCTACTCTCCATCGGTATTGATTTTGGACCCACGGCTGGTAACGCAAAGTCATTCCTGTCCAAGGCACACAGTCGTTGGCAGTGCCGCTGTGCCGCCCTAAAATCAAACGCAGGCAACCCCGGGTAGTCTGCCGCGAGTTTCCGGCGATAGTAACTATCCCGTTCGATGATAAAGTCTGCAAACTCTGCTGACGCTGGCTTCCTGTCCAGCTCTCTAATACGCCTTTCCCACTGAGAGGAAAAGGCGTCATCATGCATTAGCGTGCGCGCAAGCGCATTGCGCGGGTTAAGGCAAGTTAGCGGTTCGCTGCGCATGGGTTTAAAGTTAACATCCGCATCATAGGCAATTGGTTCGAAGCGCGCGGTTATCGTGTTGTAGTGCAGACGAACATTTTGCCATTGCGCCAGATTGTGTGCAGTAAAGTACTCACAGACAATATAGAAATCGACAAAGGCATCGATATCAAAAATGTCCGATGGATTCACCTGATTGTCGGTAAATGCCATCCACCGAGACAGTGCAGCGTCCAGGTCTTCACGCTTTTTGCGCTTGCCATATTTGCCATAGGCCTTCGGATTGGCTGTACGCCAACCGGAGTAAAGATTCCACCACGCACGCTTGTCAAAGCGCTCACCGCTTTTATTGCCGCTTTCCTTACTGCTGCTTTCCTTACGACTGCTTTGAGCGTAACGCTCAACGGTGCGAACCATCTTCCAGACAGGTGAGTCGTTGAGTTGTAACAGCGGGCCGAAGCGTCGCCCCTGTGTTTCAAGCAGCGGCGTGTCAAACTCTTCGGTCATCTGCATAATACCGATACGATCACCGTTTATAACTAATTCGACGTAGTCGATGCGCGGCGCTAACACACCGACACTGCGCATTGCATCCGAGATGATCGCTTCTGACTGAAAGCTGCGAGTGTATGGCGCCTGCAGTGAAAACCTGCGTGCCCCGTTAAACCTGGCGCCCTGCTTCAGGTAAATTTTGAGTGACCACTTATCTCCGGACAAGTGATCCGGTTGATTGCCGCGCAGGCGAACGCTGGCATTCATTTGTCGACCGTTGACGCTAACCACCGCGGGTAATTGCTTTTTGTGTTTTGAGGTAATCCAGCCCTGTGCAAGCGCGTCGTTACGCCTTGCCGTCAGCTTTTGCAGATCTTTCTCGTTCAGCGATAATTGCAGCGTTTCCGGCCTGGCATCGCGGTCACCCAATTTGTAATAGGAAGCCAATCCGTTAAAGGCTTGCCGAGCAGACAACGACCCTGCATCCTGCGCCGTTGAGCGCGCTGACGCCGCAAAATCTATTTGCTGCTTCCAGTGCATAAATGGTGGCACCAGCAGCATTGCAAACACGGCACCTGCCGCCATCAGGCACGCCAGCCATCGTGCCACCGTGCCAGTGCGCATCACGAACCAGATCCCGACCGGACCCAAAATCGAATCCCAAATTTTATCGCGGGGAAGCAGGGTCTATTGCTCATATATCGAACAGATCGCCGGTTAACTCATTGATAATTACAGGTTCGAAGCGTAGCATTTATGTGTTATCGTGTCATTACACATAATATTTTTTGGAATCGTGGGGCGGCGTGATAGCTACCCGCTGCCCTGTGAAGTTGGAGATATCGAAGTGATTGAAAAACCTTTCCACTTGTGTGCCTGGGCATTAATCGGAGGTCTGTTAACTGCCTGTGGATCCGGCAGCAACGACACCACCTCCCCTGGTAATACTCAGGGGCCCGTCGAAGCGACTACGCCTTCTGGCGCTGACTCCACAAATAGCAGTACCGAGGGGGTTTCCACGGAATCTGAACCTGCTGAGTCAGTCCCTGTTGTGTCGGTAGAAGGCGAGACCGGCGCCAGTGCCCCGCAAGACACAAGCGGCAATTCCGGCGCAGGCTCAACAGAAACCAACCCTACCAATCCTCAGAGTGATGGCGAGCAGGCAAGTTCCGAGGCAGAAGACTCCGACGGTGGGCAGTC
>CALGNZ010000077.1 GCA_937957915.1 uncultured Granulosicoccaceae bacterium
GTGCAGTAATGTCACAGCGACTTCCGGTGACGCTATGGCGCACATCAGTGTGGTGGTGTGTTCAGGGCGGGGAGAAAGTTTGACGGACGCCGCTGTAATGATCCCCAGTGTTCCTTCCGAGCCAATCAGTAAATGCCGTAAATCGTAGCCGGTGTTGTTTTTACGCAGGGTGTTGGCATCATCAAGAATAGAACCATCGGGCATCACAGCCTCGATGCCAAGGCATAAGTCGCGCGCGTTACCGTATTTTACTACCTGAATGCCGCCCGCATTGCTGGCCAGATTACCACCGATCGTGCAACTGCCTTCAGAGGCGAGTGAAAGACCAAAGCGACGATTGTGTCTGCGCGCAGTGCACTGCACATCAGCAAGCACGCAACCGGCTTCGGCAACAAGTGCGTTATCGTCGGTACTGATTGATCGTATCGTGGTCATGCGTTCCAGTGACATAACCACCACAGAGTTGCAACTTATGTTGATATGTCCGGCTGAACCGCCGGTGCCGGCGCCAAAGGGAACAACACCTATGCAGGCCTCGTTGCAGCTTGCCAGAATTTGCGAAACCTGCAGTGTTGTTGACGGGCGAACAATCAACGCAGCACTGCCGGTAAATTGCCCGCGCAGGTCGACAAAATACTTCTGTGCATCTGTGGGTGATAGCCAGCCGGTGTGCCCGACAATTGATTTCAGGTGATCGAGAAACGAGGCATCCGGTGTAGCGAGAGGCATGTGGCTTAGTCAGTCCTGATGAGCTGCGGCAGGCATTATTCGATCGAGGCCTTGTCGCGTTTATCCGAGGTTGCTGCCACAATAGGACTGATGACCCCTCGGCACTTGACGTTGAGGCAAGCCGTCTTACCGCTGGCAAGCGCGCGCTGCATAGCCGGGGCAAACTCCTCGCGTTTGGTGACCAGTTCTCCGTGTCCGCCCAGACCTTCAAACATGGCGTGGAAGGGGATATCACGAAAGTCTGTTGCAAAGTGCTGACCGTTGGCAAAAAGACGTTCCTGCTGTTGGCTGATGCAGTCAAGGCCACCGTTGTTATCAACCACCACAATAATTGGCAGCCCTTCCTGGAAGGCAGCTTCAATAGACAGCCCGCCAGACAGAAATGCACCGTCACCAGTGATAAGCACAACGTTTTTATTCGGGTTCAGGTTTTTTGCAGACAAGGCGAAAGCAACACCTACACCGAGCAGGCTATAGTTTCCAGGGTGCATGATGCCCCCCAGTTTTTTGCCATCCCAACCCGCCATATTGACGCCAATCTCATTCCAGAAATGGGTATTGCCGCCGTCGAAAACCAGCCAGTCTCCATCGGCCATTTCAGCCTGTACATCCAGCCCCAGTTGCAGCGGATGCATTTTCCGTCCTTCCTTCAGGTCGGTGGCTGTTTCCTCGGCAATGTGCGTCTTCCATTCGTTTACCCAGATGCCGCGTCGCTCGCGTTGCAGATCGAACCAGTTGCTCCAGGTTTTACTGACCGTGGTCAGTGCATCGAAGAAAGCGCCCGGGTCTGATAGCAGCTGAACGTCGGCGCCGACGTTGTTTTCGAGCTCTTCGTGACTGCCGTTAATGCAAACCAGCTTGCTGTGCTCGGGTATAAACGGCGGGTTGCCGAAATTCATCTGATTGTCGAGTCGGCAACCAACCATCAGGATCAGGTCGGCTTCGTGAATAGCCTGCTTTGACGGGTGATACTGATGAAAATCAGCAAGACCCATATACGCCTCGCTCTCTTCTCCAAGCAGTTTCTGGTTATAGGGAACGTTAAATACAGGAATACGCAGTGTTGTTGCAGCGGCTTCCAGTTTGCTTTCACTTTTTGACCACCAGACACCGTGCCCGCCGATGATGATCGGTCTTTCAGATTGATTGATCAGTGCCATAATGTGGCTTAAAGCAGCCGGGTCCGGCCATGCACGAGGTACCGGTTTGTCACTGCGATTAAACGGGCGCTCGTGTCTGCCGGCCTTTTCATCAAACGAGGAAAACATGATATCTACCGGCAAGGCCAGATGTACCGGGCCAGGATACCCTGTGGTGGCCGCTGTCCAGGCGCGATCAACAAATTCGCTGATTCTTTCACCGTCGGTTATTTGCACGGAATATTTGGTCAGCGGTGCTGCAATGGCTACATCATCGATCTCCTTGAAACCGCCCGAGCCCTGGCGTTTCAGGGTTGATGAGCCGGTAACAAAGATAACCGGTGAACGTTCTCCCCACGCCTCCAGCATGGCTGGTACCGCGTTGGCAAAACCTTCTGGCCCCACCAGACACACAGCAGGCTTGCGTGAGACCCGAGTGTGGCCATCCGCCAGATGGCCGGCGACTTGCTCGTGCGGGCAGTTGACTACTGACATCTGGCATTCCATAAACCCTTCAAGCGCAGGGTTGCAAAATCCGCCGGCAAGGGTAAAAGTATTTTCCACACCTTTCTCCTTAAATGCCCGAGCCAGTATCTGACCTCCGCGAATTTTTTGTACGTCGCTCATGTGTTTTTCCGGTTCTTTTTTAAAGCAGCCTGCAACAGGCCTGTAGATTATAGCTTTGCCTTGCGGCCAGCGGTCCAGGCGATACGAACGATAGCCATAACCGTTAACGCAAAGAAAAACAGCGCTATCGGGCTTTTAACCATCAGGCCAATCGGGTTGCCCTGGGCGACCAACAGAAATGACCTGAAAGCCACCTCGAATTCAGGCGCAAGGACAAAACCGATCAGGAACGCCACAAAGGAGTAGTCAAACTTTTTCATCAGATAACCGACAATCGAAAAGATGATCATCAGATAGATATTAAAAAAATCGTTGGATGATGCATACACCCCGGCTACGCAGGTCAGCGCTATCACCGAATAGGTGATGTACTCTGGCACCTTAACGATATGGCTATAGAGGTTGCTGCCCAGCAGACCTATAAGAAGGTTAAAAAAATTCGCCACAAACAGAATGGTGAAAATGCCATAGATCAGGGTTGGCTGAGTCTTGAATACATGAGGCCCGGGTTCAATGCCATGCACCAGAAACGTTCCAATTAACAATGCTGTGGTGACGTTTCCGGGTATGCCAAGTGTCAGTAACGGCACAAAGCTGCCGCCGACAACTGCGCTGTTTGCAGCTTCAGGCGCGGCAACGCCATCGAGTGTGCCCTTGCCGTATTCGTCCGGCGTACGCGAATATTTTTTGGCAGTGCCATAGCCCAGAAAGGCTGCCATCGCAGCGCCAATGCCGGGCAGGGCGCCAATACCCGAACCAATCAGACTGGAGCGAAGAATGGTTTTCCAGTGGCCCAGAAACTCGGCGATGCTCAATGCCTCTCCACCCGTTGAGCTAATGGGTTCCGGCACAGCGGTTGATCTGTTATCTCGATCGTTATTTTGATTATGGCCGCGACTGAGACGTCGACGTTCAAGGCCGCGTTCAACGGCAAACATAACCTCGGTAACGCCGAGCATACCAATTGCAATGGGCAGTAACGGTAATCCGTCCTGCAATTCTATAAAACCAAAGTTTAACCGGGGAGTAGCGGACATCGGGTCCAGTCCGACCATGGCGCAGAGCACGCCAAATGCACAGGCTGCCAAGCCCCTCAGCATTGAATCACCAGTCAGGCCGGCGACAAAGGTAAAAGCGAAAAGTACAACAAAGGTGATCTCGGTCGGACCAAACTTCAGTGCGAATGTTGAAAAAGGTGCGGCCACCAGATAGAGCAGAATATCGGCCAGCAGCGCACCGGCAACTGACGCATACAGTGCCATTTGCAGCGCTTTTTTTGCTTTACCCGCTTTGGCCAGTGGATAACCGTCAAACGCTGATGCAGTGGCTTCAGGCGACCCGGGTGTATTTAGCAAGATGGCAGAAATAGAGCCGCCGTAGGTTCCGCCTTTATAGATGCCTGTAAGAAAAGCAATGGCAGTGATGGGCTGCATGCCAAAGGTCAGGGGCGACAGCAACGCAATGGCCATCGCCGCGTGCAGTCCTGGTATGGCGCCCATGAATATGCCGATAGCAACACCAATTGCTATCGCAAGCAGTGGTTCAAAGGTCATCACGGAGGCAATGCCGGCTATCAACGCGTCCATAGTGCCAGTCAGTTAAGCCGCATTATTCACGAGGATTCGCCATTCAGCGGAAATACTGAAAACAGGTCGCCTGATCGAGAGTGAAACGTGACCCACCACGTGCCGAGCCTGATCTGGCGAGATGTGCAGCAATATTTACGTCTAATGGTGAATAGACACACTGCCGTTTTAGAAAAGACACCTGAATCAGCGTTTCGAGCTTCGTACATAGACATTTCGTAAATTTTCACTTGTCGCCTTGTGAATAATGCGGGTTAAGCCAGAAAGCCGGGAAAGGCGTTGATATTGGTGCCAAAGCCAAAGCGCAGACCGACGAATAAAATCGTGGATATGGCAATTGCAATACTTATCATTAACACAGGGCGTCTCCCTCCCGCACAAAACATAAGGCCGATAAGCAGCAGTGCAGAGGATACAACATAGCCTGCTTTCAGCATGAAGAATGCATACATCGCCAGCAGGCCGGCAACAATGACAACACCCATGATCTGGCTAGGCCCAATGGTCACATCTGCTGTTTTACTGTCTGTAGCTTTATTGTCGGTAGCGGGGGCAACATCATTTGGTGAACGGTGACGTGATAACAACGATAGGGCCAGTTCGAGAGCGGTGAAAACAAAGATCAGACTCACAGCCAGGTCAGGCAGTAAAGACGCGCCCGACAAAAAAGCGCTCTCACCGTCTTCCGTTTGTAGCGGGATGGCATAAAACGCCACCCCGCATAGCAGCATAATGACAACAGATAGGGTTTGTCTGTTTGTCATAAACGAATTGCTATTACAAAAGCGACTGAAGATTAATGCGGCTTAAGGCATCACCGCCTTCATTGCTACGGCTATCTTTTCGATAGACGCTTTGGTCTCATCACCGCCCATTGGTGTAATGCCAACGTATCGTGCCTGCACCAGTTCCTGAAAGCGCGGATCATTTGCCGATGCAACAAGTGCCTCTTCGAGCTTTGTTTTGACATCGGCAGGTAAGCCCTTGGGTGCTGCAATCACAGAGTTGTAACTGACGGCAGGGTAGCCAAGGCTCGACATGGTAGGTGCATCTGGCGTGGCGTTCAGGGGTTCCGAGCCCGAGGCGGCGAGCACAATCATCTCACCTGATTTGACGTATTGCACGTGGGGGCCGCCGCTTAAGCCGAAATCCACATGGTCGCCCAGCAGTGACTGCATCATGTTTGCACCGCCTTTTATCGGCAGTGGAATGATCTTGATACCGGTTTTTGCAGTGATTGCATCAATTTGCAAACGGTCGGCCGGGCCAAGTGAGCCAAACCTTAGTGGTTCACCGGTCGTTTTGGCATGCTCAATCATGGAGTCGAAATCCGTCCATGGTTTGCTCGCCATAGAAACAAAAGACGTTTCAAAGCGTGCCATGGTCAGCAGGTAGTCGAAGTCTTCCATGCCATAGGTGACTTTTCCCTGCAACGGGTTAAACGCAAACGTCAAACTGGTTGCGACCACCAGTGAGTAACCGTCCGCCGCTTTTTTGTTCACGGCGGTAGCGGCGATACTGCCGCCGGCGCCACCTTTGTAGGTGTGCACAATGGTCTGGCCGAGCTTTTCGGATAGTGGTTCAGAAATCTTTCGTGCCATGGCGTCTGAAAAACCACCAGGCTTGAAGCCAATGATCATTTCAATTGACTTGTCCGGATACTCTGCAGCCATTGCCGAGTTACCTGCCAGACCCAGCGCGATGACTGTGCTAATTGCGGTTTTGCCGAGCGATTTTAGAAATCTCATAAACATCCTCCGTTATTCAAGTTTCTGCAGCGACCTTTGGCCAGTCTAACTATCTAAAGCGGATTGGCTAGTTCATTTTAGTTATAATGGTGATAACAAAGCGGCATGGCACCCATGGTATAAGCAGGAATTGTGTTGGATGATAAATGCCGTTTGATTGCAGCTAGTGCAAAATAGTTATGCCGAACCGCGCTGGAAGCGTGTTGTGACTGTGCTTACCTCATATCATACAGATATGACCCAATAGAACGATGGGTGCTGAATGTGAAACTGACTCAATTAAAGTACTTCGCCAGCATCGTCGAAAATGGCGGCTTTATTGCTGCGGCCAGGGATGTGAACGTCGCACAGCCCGCGCTCAGTCGTCAGATAGCAGAGTTGGAGGCCGAAATCGGTGTTGAGCTGCTTAATCGTGGCCCCGGTGGTACAACTGTCACCCAGGCCGGTCAGCGTTTTTATCGCCATGCGCGAACCATCCTGGCGCAGATTCAAATCGCCAGTACCGATGCCCGACAGAGCTCCGGAGATCTAATCGGAGAAATCCGTATTGCGATTCCGGTCGGATACGCCGGGTTTCTAGCGCCGAAGATTGTCGCTCTGGTGGAACGGTCCTACCCTGATTTAACCATCACCATAGTTGATGGCTTGGGCTATCAAACCGGGGAACTGATCGAAGCTGGTAAAGTGGACTTCGGTATCATTTCAGATGTTGGCAGTCTTCCCAATGTATTGGTTGAGCCTGTTTTGCAGGAAGATCTGTTCGTCTTTTCAAAGCGACAGGAAATTAAACCAGTGATGTCAGACATGCCGTTGGTGGATCTTGAATCGCTAAAGCTGATCATGCCGGGGCGTAAGGTGCATGTACGGCGGATAGTAGAAGAGGCGCTCATGCAGACCGGGCGCAAGCTCACTGTCAGTTACGAGCAGCAGTCCTTGTTGACCATTCGAAGCATGGTATGCGCGGGTGTTGGCTCAACAGTTATGCACTGGCCATCAATGGCGGATATCTGGGACGCCGGCTATCTGGATGCTCGCTCTATCGTTAACCCGGGTTTGTCGAGAACAGTTTCACTGGCCATCCCGACCCTGCGCCCACTGACCAGCGCATCACGCACTGTGTATAACATCATTCGGCAGATTTTAGTGTCTGACGTGACTGAAGGCCGCTGGCGGGGACACTTGGTGGTTCAATGAGAGGGTGCCTGCTTATTAATCATTAGCAGAAGTGATGCAAATGCACAGAACAGCACTCGCACCCGTAATGCATGCCGGAGCGAAAAACTTAAGCCTGCCGACATTAACAGCTGTAACACTCAGGGCTGCGTGTGAAGTTCACTAACATCTGCGCTGATGCGTGCCGATAATCTGCCAGACATTCGCAAGTTTAGTTGTTTTATTGACATTATTGAACTATCTAATAAATAGAAGTGAGGCTTTATCCTGACGGTTGTTCGCCGTAATTGATACGGCGCTGGGCGCAGTAAAACTGACATGGAGTCAACTGAATGACCGAGAAGTTACTTTCAGACGAACAGCAACCCAACACAGCGTTTGATTATGAGTCGGTGATTGAGGCTGCCCCGGAAAGGTCCTCTTCAGTGGCTCCGAAAGAGCGATCGCGAACAGAGTCTCCGGCGCCACACACCCTGCAGAGAAAGGGTGGTATCTGTCACTGGCTAATGGAAAATCATCAGCTGCTTTCCAGTATCTCCGTGATAATCGGATTGCCAACTACGGTTCTAGCGCTGGTACTGACGATGAATCAGATGAAGTCATCCAAGGTAAACTTTGAAGAAGAGATGGCTATGCAACGCCGCTCAACGGCTGCAGTGCTGTTTAATGATTTTCTAAAAGACGTTCGAGCGTTGCAAACCGGTCCATCCATCAACAACTTACCGCCTGCGCAGCAGAAAGAAGCCAAAAAGCTCCTCGCTGTACAGGCCGAATTTATGTTGTCCGGTATTGGTGATACACATATCCGCTCAAAACTATTCAGCTTTCTGGCAAATGAATACGGTGATGAGTTCCTGGCCGGCACACCGATACCAATAGTCAAAACACGCGGATTATCGTTTGAAAACGGCAATGTTCACGGGTCATTCAGGAAGGTCCTGTTTGAGGATATGTCCTTTGCCGGTGCGTCCATTAACGGGCAATTTGAAAAAGGCTTTATACGCTACACTGACTTTTCAAACGTGTTGTTTAACAACCTGAAGATGGAGAAAACCAGTATAAGCTGCACATCAATGGCCGGCGCGGTGCTGTCTGGCGCCTCACCGAGCCTGAGTGGAACGAAACTGTCGTATGTTGACTTGCGTGGAGTATCGGTAAGGAATTTCGCGTTATCCGACAATGGACATGCCGCTGCACTAGCTGCCATTTTAAACGCCGCGGAGCGCTTGCATGAAGTGCGGCTTGATCCACCGGTTGAACGCGAGTTGCAAAGCCTTGGTCGCAACATTGAATATGACACTGATTCCGCAGCTATGACTAAGCAAAATCCCGTGCAGTGGTTTGCGAAGATCAAGGGCAATCGCTATTGCGAAAAAAGAGTTGTGACCAACAAGACTGCACAACCATCATCAACCTGAATCAGCGGAGAAAATGATGTTTATCGTACGGTGTTTATCGTTTGTGCTTTTCATAGTTTCAACAACCGTAATGGCTGACTGTGTCATCGACGGCGCTGCCTATCCGGAAGGCACTAATATCAACGGCTATGTGTGTGTTGAAGGGAAGTGGGTTGAGGAGTAGGGAAGATGAACGGACCGCGCAAACAGTCGTCTATGGCTGACATCGGCTCACAGCGCTCTTTGTGCCATCGCTGGCGCGCCGGCCCCCTCACTCGATCCATCTCATAACTGACTAAATGGGGATAGATCAAAAGCGATGTGTCTCCTGTGTACCGGCGTGTTATTCCAACTTGATAATAGCTCCAAAGAAGTAGGGTGTCAGTGAGCGCCGCGAACCGCACCAGTCCCGCGGCATGTTGATATTAATCGCTCCTGTGGACTGCACAAACAGCCATCAAGAAGGCGGCATAGCCGATTTCTATATAACGTCAGTGTTGCGCTTTTAGCTTAAGCTCGCACGCCGTCGCTTTTCGTTTGTTCTGAATGCTATCAATTTCAATGATCTCAGCACTTCTGGATTGATCATGGTTGATGTTTTTGTTAGCGTTTCTCGCGCGTGTTGCGTCTGCTTTTTTCCATCGCGCTAATCTATGCTGTTCTTCTACTCGCACATCACTGCCTGTTCGATACATACCGATATCGCGAAGTAGATGGTCAGACAGTGCCAACAGGGTTCGGCGGGCGCCTAGCCTGTGATAATAGGCGCAGATAGCTGCATAGAAGTCACCGGTACACTGAAGTATCGCTCGCCAGCGTGAGTAGATAGCGAACGCGCGTCTTTCATTTGCTTTGGCCAGCATTTCCGGGTTATCCGAGTGTGTGTATATCCAGAGCCATCCAATGCCCATCGGGTTCTCTCCAGGTTGCAACAAGCGACAGCTGTTGTTGTTGAAATTATCCCCGTGCTTTAATGCACAAAAGAACTGAGGTGCTACTCTGGCTGTGAACACGAGACTCTACAAATGATGAATTCAGCAGTGACGAACAAGAAAAACTTGTTCATGGCCTATTCGTGAGCAATCGTTTGCCAGCACTCAATGGCTTACGTGCTTTTGAAGTGTCTGCCAGACATTTGAGCTTCAGTAAGGCGGCAGAGGAGCTGCATGTAACGCCAGCGGCAATCAGCCAGCAGGTACGGTCGCTTGAGCAGCAGCTGGGCATCGCCCTGTTTCATCGTCGGGTGCGGGCACTTGAGCTCACCGAAGCGGGTAAGGCTGCCTTGCCGCACCTAGCAGATGGGTTTCATCGCCTGCAGGCCGGAGTGGATGCCATGCAACTGGCTCGGGAGGTAGACTATCTGACGGTCAGCGTAGCGCCTTCGATTGGTGCGCGGTGGTTAGTGCCAAGGCTGGAGCGTTTGCGCGATGCCCATCCGGAAATTGAAATTCGAATCGATGCGAAAGATGGCCTTGCGAATTTTACCAATGACGGTGTCGATATAGCCATCCGCTATGGACTGGGCAACTATCACCCGCATGTCGTTGAAAGTATGCTGGCGGCTGACGCGTTTCCCGTCTGCAGCCCCGCGCTACTCGAGGCGGGGGCCTCTTTGACCTGCCCGAATGATCTGGCCAACGTTACGTTGTTGCACTCAATCTGGACAGACGAATCCGATTCGGTGCCCGGCTGGCGAATGTGGTTGAAAGCTGCCGGTGCCACTAAAGTTGACCCCGAACCTGGTCCTCGTTTTGGCAATGACAATATGCTGGTCGAGGCCGCGCTTGCCGGCCAGGGCGTCGCTCTAATCACACACGCAGTGGTTGCACGCGAACTGGAAAGTGGCAAGCTGGTTCGTCCATTTCCGCCTGCCGTGTTTGAAGAGACAGCATTCTGTTACTACCTGGTGTACCCGGAACGGCATCGCTCGACACCGAAAGTGATTGCCTTTCGTGACTGGATCTTTAAAGAAATCGCAGACGATGCGCATTCATCGCGGTAATAGTGTCGATGAAATATTCTTTTCGATCATTTGATTCTGCGGATACTGATGGATAAGTTGCTCATGTCACATAAGGCATCCTTGAAAGCGGGCGTGTTTTCACTTTTTCAGGCCCATGTGGAGGCCGTCTCCAATGGGAATCAGACTTGATTCCACGCGCTCGTCTTCGAACATAATCTTATTTAGGTTACGTATTGCAGTAGTATCGGCATCGGTTTTGTCAGGGTTAGCTACTGACCCTCCCCACAGAGTATTGTCGACACAGACAACGCCACCTGGCCGTATTAACGTCAGGCACCGTTCGTAGTAGTTTAGGTAGTTAGACTTGTCCGCATCTATGAATGCGAAATCAAAGGAGTCAGACTGGCCTTGCGTTATCAGATTATCCAGAGTGTCCAGTGCCGGCGCAATTTTCAAATCGATCTTGTGATCAACGTTAGCTTCTTTCCAGTAACGTCTCGCTATTGAAGTCCACTCGGCGCTGACATCGCATGCCATCAGGCGTCCGTTTCCAGGCAATGCGCGGGCAATAGTAAGTGCGCTGTAGCCGGTAAAAGTGCCTATCTCTATAGCATTGCTTGCATTCATCAGCTTTATCAGCACAGTCATAAACTGCGCCTGTTCGCGTGAGATCTGCATGTTGTAGCCTACCGCTGATACGGTATCGTCGTTGAGCTTTTGCCATAGCGGATCGGGCGGTGCAGACACGGATAACAGATAGTCGTGAAGCTGATCGGAAAGTCCAATGGAACTGGTTGACATAAAAGGCCTGTAGATGTGCTACTGGCAGCCGGCTATAGCGGAAGCGGGCTGGCGGTAATTGAAATTAATCGATGCGTGTTACATTTACAATAACAGACCTATTGATCAGGCTGGTTGCCGATTGGCTACATCGAGAAAGCGGGCAATATCTAAAAACGTAAACTCGAATAGTAAGCCATTGCAATGGTGAATTTCTCAAATGGCAAGGAATATTCACCCGATTTCTTTCACAGCAATTCTGTTTCGGATCAAGAGTCTACCTGTGAGTGGGTGACTCAGTCGAATGATTGTCACTTCATCAATCTACTGTTCATCGGATCATACGGGCATTGATCGAGCGGGGCCGCACTGACAGGTTTGCCAAGAATCTCAATGGATAACGGTTCGCCGCTTGGCTCGCGCTGAAAATACCCCAGTGCCAGGGCCATCCCACACCGATGCCCATAAGCCCCGGATGTAACAACACCAATGGCTTGTCCGTCCTCAATAACCGGATGCGTATAAAACGGATCAACATCACCAACATCCAGAGACAATAGATGCATTGACCAGTGATCAGTAGATCCAGCCCTCTGTAGCATGGCTGCTCGCCCGGGAAACTGCCTGCCGTCAGTTTTAACCAAGCGGTCCATCCCCGTTTCAAGTGGCGTGCGCTCAGTAGTGTAATCAGCACCCCAGGCGCGGTAGCCTTTCTCGAGCCGCATGGTGTTCATTGCAAATGCACCATAGGGTTTTATATCGTATTTTTTACCGGCGTCGGTCAAAATCGAAAACAGTTTTGCTTGTTGGTTGGCAGGAATAAAGAGCTCCCATCCGCTTTCGCCGATGTATGACACACGCAGGGCGCTAGCTTTGATGTTGGCGACGGTAATGGTTTGGGCGCTTAACCAGCGGAAGTCGGTTTGGGTGAGGCTGGTGTCGGTTAAGCCTTGCAGTACAGTTTCGGCTTCCGGCCCCATCAGTGCGATGGCGGAGAGTGATTCTGTACGGTTTTTAATTACCAGTGAATTGCTGTTTGCCTGTGAAGCAAACAGTGTTGCACTGGTGCGAAGAAAGTCATCTGCCAGTCGCTCGGCGGCTGCTGCTGTAATTAGCAGGTAGTGCTCGGGAGTCAGGCAGGTTACTGAGAATTCCAGTTGTACGCCCCCCGTGTTGGTGAGTACCAGGTTAAGATTTACTCGTCCTGTGGCTGGTGCGGTATTACATCCGATACTGTTAATAAACGATGTGGCTGGTTTTCCGCTGATCTCGAACTTCGCAAATATACCCATGTCTGCAATAGCAACGCGTTCTGATGCAGCCTCGCACTCATCGGCGACACTTTGAAACCAGTTTGGCCTTTTAAATGACAGGGTGGCGGGCTGCGCGTTGGCATTGTTGGCGAAGTAGTTGGGGCGCTCCCATCCGTAAGCGGTACCAAACTCTGCGTTCATTGCTTTGAGTTGAGCATGTACCGGAGTCAGTCGTTTTTCGCGACCGGCCGGGCGTTCTTCAAAGGGATAGTGAATGCCGAACTGGGCGGCAAAACATTCGACTGCTTTGGCTATGCGAAAGTGGCGATCGGCGTAGCCACCAAAGCGTCTGGCGTCGATGGCAAGTGCATCGGCTGGCGGTTGTCCGTCGATCATCCATTTGGCGAGAAAATCACCAGCGCCACCGCCTTCCATTACACCCATGCTTGAGCCGGTAAGTAACCAGGCATTGGTCAGAGCGTAGGCAGGACCAATGAGCGGGTTGGCGTCAGGCGTAAAGGTGATAGGGCCGTTTACTATGGTTTTGATGCCACCGTCTGACGCCGCTGGCACGCGTTGCATTGCCTGTGTTGCGATATCTTCAATCCGTTCAAGTTCTGGTGGCAGCAGCTCCATGCCGAACTCCGGCGGCACGCCGTCAATCGACCAGGGCTGTCCGTTTTTTTCATAGGGGCCGATGATGACGCCATCGCGTTCCTGCCTTAAGTACCAGCTTTCATCCGGGTCGCGGATAAACGGCAGTTCCCGAGGCAGGTTGGCGAATGCATCAATTTTATCGGTGACGATGTATTGGTGGAGCATTGGTACGACGGGTAAATCCACCCCCATTAAGTTGCCGATTTCACGACACCAGGTGCCTGCGGCGTTGACGATGTGTTTGCAGTTGATTGAGCCGTTGTCGGTGGTGACTGTCCAGCCTTGTGCAGTACGGCTGATGTCGGTTACCTGTGTTTGCCGATAGATCTTTGCACCTCGGCTTCGCGCGCCATGAGCAAAGGCATGAGTGGCCTGGCTGGGGTCAACGTAGCCATCGTGTGGTTCATGTATGGCGCCGACCAGGTTGCTGGTGTCGACCAGCGGATAGATTTGTTTGAGTTCGGCCGGAGTCAGGATATTAAAGTCATGGCCGACGAACTTGCCAATACCCTGCACGTGGCGGAATTCATCAAGACGATCGGGCTTGCTGGTAACACGCAGTGCACCAGTTGCATGAAAACTGACGGGCTGGCCGGTATCGCGTGTTAGCTCGCCTTTATAGAGCCTGACGCTGTGAGCACGCAGATTCATAATGGTGGCGTTGTGCGCGTAGTGTGTGCAGAGACCGGCGGCGTGCCAGGTGGAACCGGCGGTGAGCTCGTTCTTTTCGAGCAACACCACATCGGTCAGGCCGTATAGCGTTAGATGATAGGCGAGGGAGCAGCCCATGACACCGCCACCGATAATGACGACCTCTGTTTCTTTTTCCATTAACCACGACTCTCTTTTTTTGAACGACTCCTGCGATCACTACACATTTGTTGATAGCCGATCAGGTAGCAGGCGGTTTCTATCTGCGTCGTACGGAATCTGTTTGAGTAAGGTGGCTGGTACCAGCTTGTCGCCCAGTCGTATTTGGAACTCAGCGTCATCGTTGAGCCAGTGTTGTAAGTCGGTTTGGTCGTGGTTTTTTTTGTGGCCTTTACCGACCCTGCTATCTACACCTACAACAGCCATGCTCAAAGCGGTTCCTGTGCGAAAGCCGAGGCCACCTGATGTGGTGGCACCAATCAATTTGCCATTCCGGTATATGGGCTCATCGTGCAGAAGTAGCGGTTTTCTGTTGTTGTCATCGCTGTTGCTATCAACGCTGAATAACACTCGCTTTTTCGTTAACGGCTGGCCGAACTGGTCAAGCAGCGCTTGTTGTCCGCGAAACACAGTCTGTTTGTTTCTATCGACTGCAAATTGCAGATCAGCCTGCAGCGGATTGAGCTCGGGACCGATATCGTGTCCCCAGTGCGGGAAGTTCTTTTCCAGTCGGCAGGCGTCGAGACAGTAATGACCGGCGGGTATCATCTGCAGGTCTTTTGCTACCGTGAGCAGTTGTTGCATGAATGACTGTGCGATGGCAGTTGGAACATATAGTTCGTAGCCGAACTCGCCAACATAGCTGATGCGTGCAACTCGTATCTGACTGTCGCTGCAGTCAACATTGCTATAGGCAAAATAGCGCGAAGTTGAAAAGCGGAGTTCATCGGGCGAACCAGCCTGCTTAAACATCTCGTGCAACACAGACTGTGCTTGCGTGCCCATCACACCGACGCAGGCGTACTCATCGGTTCTGTCGGTGATGGTCACATCAGAAAAGCCATGGCTGGATCGTCGTAGAAAGGTTATATCTCGTAATCGTGTTGCAGCGCCGCCGACTAACAGAAAAGTTAACTCACTGAGGCGATTGATTGTACATTCGACTTCGATGCCCGCATTGTCGTTGAGCATTAGCGTGTATACGATCTGACCATTGGCAATATCCATGTTGCGGCTGCAGGTGGTCTGCAAAAAAGCGAGCGCCTCGTTACCGCATATTTCAATTTTAGAAAAGGGTGACAATTCAAACAGAGCACCTTGTTCGACCAGGGTTTGTGCTTCGCGTTCTGCGTAGGGCCACCAGTACTGGTCACCATAGCTGTAGTGAGTTGCTTTGCCTGTTGCTTTGTCTGTTGTATGGCCGGCGCCCTGATTGGTTGTGCCTCGGTGGTTGTCGCGTTGTTGGTCGTGCCGCTGTGGTTCATACCAAAGCGGTCGCTCCCAGCCTGTAGGTGCGCCGAACACAGCGCCTTCGGCAGCGAGCTGTTTGTGCCATACAGAGTGCTTGCGGTCTCTCGCAGTTTTGTACTGTTTACCGGGCCAGTGCATTGCAAACTGATTGTTCACTGACTCTGCTGTGCGAGCGGACAGAAACTCCGGTTCGCTGTCGCTTGCGTCAAAGCGCTGAAGGTCAACCTCCCATAAGTCCATAGGAGCGGTTTCTGACAGTACCCAGTCAGCCATCGCCTTGCCGACACCGGCGGATGACATTATTCCTATCGAGTTGAATCCGGCTGCGACATAGTAGTTGTTCAGCTCTGATGCCGTGCCCATGAGCTGGCGCGTGTCTGGTGTAAAGCTTTCGGGGCCACACAGGAATTGCCGTATGCCGGTATTCTCGACGACGGGCATACGATGCATTGCGGCCTGAAGTGTGGGCGCGGCGTGATCCCAGTCTTCATTAAACATCAGGAAGTCTGCATCGGGCGGTACGCTGTCCGGGTGCCACAGTTTGGCATTCGGTTCGAACGCTCCTATTACCAGCTTGCCCGCATCGCCCTTGATATAGATATCGCTGTCGAGGTCGCGCAGTATGGGGAAGGGCTGTTGCAGATCGTCAATGGGTTCTGTCACCAGGTAGTAGTGTTCGACTGCCTGCACCGGTATGTTAACACTGGCGAGTTTGCCGACCTCTCCAGCCCATAAGCCTGCACAGTTGATGAATATATCGCAGTCGATTAATTCATCGTTGTTGACGGTGACTGACTTTGGAGCATTGTGTTTAATGCTTAGGTCGGTGACGGCTGCGTGTTCGCGCAGGGTGGCGCCGGCATCGCGTGCACCTTTTGCGTACGCATTGCAAAGATCGACCGGATTGATCTGGCCGTCTTCTTCCACCCACAGTGCGCCACACAGATCATCTGTTTGTAGTTGCGGTAGTCGGGCCTTTAGATCTTCTTTGCCGATGATGCTGGCTGACAGTTCGTTCAGTTCAGCCATTGCACCGATGCGTTGCAGTTCCTGCAATCGTTGCGGGTGCTGTGCCAGCCAGTATCCACCGGTGCGTTGGTAACCAGTTGGCTGACCGGTTTCTTTTTCCAGTTGGGCAAACAGAGTAATGCCATAGCGTGCCAGTGTCGTCAGATTCTGGCTTGAACGTAGCGGACCCACGATACCGGCGGCGTGCCATGATGTGCCGCTGGTGAGTCTGTTACGCTCGAGCAGGGTTACCTGTGATGCACCGGCACGTGCAAGGTGGAAGGCAACGCTTAAGCCAATAACGCCGCCACCGGCAATGACAATTCTCGCGTTGTCACGTTGGCCATTGCTTTGATCATGACCTTGCTCAGAGACTGGCATTGTCTGCGTACAGGTCTTTAAAGCTGGCGTCTATGGCTTCCTCAAAGAATGGCACATCTTCCATTTGAATACACAGTGGCGGACAGATTCTCAGTACGTTTTTATTGGCGCCTGATTTTGATGCAACCAAACCGTGTTTACGAGTGAATTGAAACAGCTGATGCATTTCTTCAGGGGCGGGGGTTTTACTTTGGCGATCGCGAACCAGTTCTGCGGCCATCATTAGGCCTGTGCCTCGTACATCGCCAATGATGTCGTAGCGCTGCTGCATTTTCTTCAGCACATTTAACAAGGCGGTGCCAACCTGGTTGGCGTTTTCGATCAGGTTACACTCGTCAATTACACGAAGCACGGCGCGCCCTGCAGCGCAGGAGACGGGGTTGGCACCGTAGGTGTTAAAGTAAAACTTGTCGGCCATGGCCTCTGCAATATGGCGTTTGGCCACCACTGCACCCAGTGGATAACCATTGCCAATGCCTTTGGCCAGTACGACGACATCGGGTATTACATCGTCTGCCAGAAATGCCCAGTAGTTTTTGCCGGTGCGTCCAAAACCGCTTTGCACTTCGTCGACAATACAGATGCCACCTGCGGCGCGTACCCGCTCGAAGGCGCCGGCAAGATAACCCGGGGGTGTTGCAACGATGCCACCGTAGCCCTGGATCGGTTCGATAAACATGCCGGCGATCTGACCGGGAGTACCGTAGCGGATAGCACGGTCGATGTCGTCTAGGTACGGTTGCAGGCCCGGGCCGTGTATGCCTCGATACTGGTCGGGGTTGGCGACAAACTGAATACCGTTTAACAGCGAGATGTTGTGCCTAAAGCCACTGATGCCGGTGACAGACTGAGCACCGAAGGTGGCTCCGTGATAGGCGTTATGTAAAGACAATACATCGTTGTTACCGGTATGCGAGCGGGCCAGTAACAATGCAAAGTCAATCGCCTCGGCGCCACTGTTGGTAAAGTGCACCACCCAGTCTTCAGATGCCGGAAACTTTGCTGTTAACTCTTCAGCCAGGTGGGCGGGCACCGGATGAAAGAACATCGTTGTGCAATGCTGTATGGCTTCCGCCTGTTGTTGTACCGCACGGGTGACAGCCGGGTTGTTGTAGCCAATGCTTACACACAGATTTTGACTCAGGCAGTCAAGGTACTGGTTGCCCTGTTCGTCCCACAGATACTGATCTTGTCCACGTTTAAAAATTAATGGGGTGGAGTAAGGCACAAAGGCGCGCTGTGATGCCGCGTAATAGGTTTCGCGTCGGCGTACGATTGCGTCTGTATCCCAGTCTGTGTCGGCGCGATACCGGTCCGGGTCAGCGTTTATTTTGTCAGAAATTGATGTAGTCGTTTTCATAGTGTTCTGGTGTACCATGCGTTGATGCAACAGTCCAGCACACAGGCAGCCAATGGCAGACGAGAGCGACAAACAGCGTCGTAAAACCGGTCAGGGTGATCAGGCGGCGGAGGGCGGGGCACAGTATTCGGGCGACACTGCGGTGGATGCTGCAGGCACGCCGATGGCCAATCAGCCAGGCACTCGTGGCAGCAGTTCAGTTAGCAGTTCTCGGGGCAGTTCGCGCAGGAGAAACGGAGATAGATCGCGTGGCAGTTCCCGCGACGAAAAACGCAAACAGCGAATGCAGTCTCGCGTTGAGTCCCCGCCCTATATCAAGCGGCAGATTGACACGCTCAATGTGCTGGGGGAAGAGGGCTTGTCAATCATAGAGCATCAGGCCGATGAATTGCTGCGCGATGTGGGCATGGAGTTTCATGATGATGAATCTCTGTTGCAACTGTTTCGTGAAGCCGGCGCTGATGTAAATGGAACGCGGGTGCGGTTTGAACCTGGTTTTTGTCGGGCAACCATACAGGCATCCGCACCGAGGCAGTTTACTCAGCGTGCGCGCAACAGCAACCGTTCAGTGGTTATTGGCGGTAACAATCCAGTGCTGTGTCCGTCTTGGGGGCCGCCGTTTGTGCATGACAACACCAATGGAAGGCGATATGCAACCTACGATGACTTTATCCGACTGGTGAAGTTGCACCACACGATTCCGTATCTGCATCATTCCGGCGGGGTTGTCTGTGAGCCGGTAGATCTGCCAGCTACCAGTCGTCATCTTGATATGCTCCATGCGCACATACGCTACTCGGACAAACCGTTTATGGGTGCATTTATCGGTGTTGAGAGAGCCACAGATGCGATAGAGATGGCGAAGATCGTCTTTGGTGATGAGTCTATGCGCGCTGATCCGGTGCTGTACTGTGTGTCCAATACGAATGCGCCACTGGTGATGGATGGGAATATGTCCGGTGCATTAAAAACCTATGCAGCAGCAGGTCAGCCTGTGGCCTGCACACCATGGGTATTAGCCGGTGCGATGAGTCCATGCACCGTTGCGGGCACGCTGTCGCAGGTACTCGCGGAGGCACTGGCGACTTTAACACTGGTACAACTGGTTAACCCGGGTGCACCGTGTCTGATGGGTAGCTTTGCGTCAACCATGTCTATGCAGTCGGGCGCGCCTACGTTTGGCACACCGGAGGCGGCAAAAATGGTACTGGCCTCCGGTCAGCTGGCACGGCGACTGGGTGTGCCGTTGCATACGGTAGGTAGTTTGTCTGCATCGAAATTGCCGGACGCACAATCGCAACAAGAAGGTACCTGGAGTTTATTGATGGCGATGTTTGCCGGTGCCAATGTGATTAACCATGCTACCGGCTGGCTTGAAGGCGGACTGGTTACCGGCTTTGAAAAAACAGTGATCGATGCAGATCTGTGCGGCAAGGTGTGCAGCTTTTTTGAAGGTATCGATTTGTCAGAAAATGCAATGGCGTTTGAGGCAATCAAGGCGACCGGGCCGGGTGCGCACTTTCTGGGTAGCGAGCATACACAACAGAATTTCGAGAGTGCGTTTTACGAGTCGACCTCATCCGACGCCAATTCGTATGAGCAGTGGAACGCTGAGGGCGCGACCGATGCGGCACAGCGAGCATCGCTGCGAGTCACCAGGTTACTTGATGAATATACAGAGCCGACGCTGGATATTGCCACCGACGAGGCACTGCAGGTATTTATTGCAGATAGAAAACGTGCACTTGGAGATGCGAGTTATTACTAGGGGGAGGTGTTCCCCGATCGGCGATTCAACTTAGCGGGCATCCAATAACATCGCAAGGAGTAACTAAGGATGGTAGTGTGCTCTGAGCGGTGCGATGTGCACCGGCTCTTTGTGGTTTAAATCACTTACTTGTCCCAGGTTTGATAGTTTTTGTGCATATAGCTTACACCCGCAGTGACGATTTCTGCGAGCACTTCAAGATCAATATCTGCAAGTTTGTTCACATACAGGCACGACTTTCCAAGTTTGTGTTTACCGAGCCTGCTTAATGGTTCTGACAGATCGCGATAGCCGGGCATTATGTAGAACACCAGATTTGCCTTGCGGGGCGAGTAGCCGGTAATCAGATACTCGCCTTCGTGGCCGGTGTCGTATTTATAGTAGTAGCGCCCATACCCGATGATACTGGGGCCCCACATGACAGGTTCGAAGCCGGTAATCTCGGTAAACCACGGCAGCAGAAAGGTTGCATCTTTATGCCGCGTTTTGTGTTCAACTGAATTTACAAATTCAGCTGGTGATACCTGGGTTTGCGTCGTTTTAAGCTCTGCCATACTCGAGTCTCCGGTTTTATAAGGCCAGCCTTTGCTATCTCTCGTTCAGATAGTTCCCGGGTGCCGTGCCCTGGTATTTTACAAGCAACTCTTCGTCCAGTTCAGTACCGTCGTATACGCCGAGCAGGATGCCGCGACGTCTGGATTTTCCGGCCATGTTTTCAATTTCTTTGTCCGAGCGTGTAACCCGCTGTGACATGCGTCTGGCCCATTGCCCCAGGCGCTGGTACATCAGGTCGATGATTTCTGTATGCTCGTCGGTTTTGCCCAGGTCATTCAGTTCGTCCGGATCGTTTTGCAAGTCGAACAGCATGGGCTTGCAACCGCTTTCGCAATGCATAAATTTCCAGCGTTTGTCGGCAATCATAAAGAGTCGACTTTCTCGCTGTGACAGATCAAGTTTCTTTCGCATCGGGGTAACGGCAAAGTCGTATTCACTGACGGCGAACTCGCGCCAGTCATCGGGTGCATTGCCGTGCATAAACGGGAGCAGTGATCGACCTTCTACAATATGGTTCGGCACTTCTCCTCCGGCCGTGTCAATAAACGTTGCCACGCAATCAATGCTCTCTACCAGTTCATCACATACGGTGCCGCGTGTTGCATCGGCGGCTTCTGATGGGTCGTAGATGATAAGCGGTACGCGTACTGAAGCATCGTGAAACAGATCCTTTTCACCCAGCCAGTGGTCGCCGAGGTAGTCGCCATGGTCGGAGGTCAGCACAATCATGGTGTCTTTCATGCGATCGGTGCTGTCGAGGTAGTCGAGCAAGCGGCCGAGTTGATCGTCGCACTGTTTGATCAGGCCCATGTAGACGGGTATTACTTTCTCTCGTACTTCTGCTTTGTGAAAGGCTTTGCCGATACCGTTGTTGGCAAACGCCTCATAAACAGGGTTGGGTGAGTCGAGCTCCGAGTCATGACGATTGAGTGGCTGTATGTCGTCTGGTCCATACATGTCGTTGTACGGGGCGGGTACAATATAGGGCCAGTGCGGCTTAATATAGGAAACGTGTGCGAGCCAGGGTTTGTCGTCGGTCTGTTGTTCGATAAAGTCAATGGTGCGTGAGGTTAGCCAGGGGGTTTCACTGTCTTCCTCTTTGATGTTGGCTGGCAGCATGGCATTTTGCATTAAAAAACCCGAAGCGATATCGCCGCTGTCATCTATAGAGGCGTTTGCAAAGTCGTGCCATGGATTGTCGCCGGCGTAACCTTTGTCTTTAAGGTATTCGTTATAGGGGGATCGGCGGGCATCGTAGAAGCCATCTGGCCCGGTTGCCATTAATCCGTCTTCGCGGATGTACGGGTCAAAGCCGCACTCGGACATCCGAACGCCGATGTCACAGGTTTCTGACATGCCGAGCCTTTGCATGCCTGCGGTGTCGGCTCGCATATGGGTTTTGCCGATCAGATGGCAGTCCATGCCAATGTTACGCAGGTGGTCGCCCAGTGTTTGTTCGCCGACGCTTAGCGGGTAGCCATTCCATTGGGCACCGTGGCTGTGGCAGTAGCGCCCGGTGTAGAAGCTCATACGACTGGCGCCACAGACCGGTGACTGAACATAACTGCGCGAAAAACGCACGCCCATCTTTGCCACCCGGTCAAAGTGGGGGGTGTGCAGTGTTTTATGACCGGCGCAACTGAGGTAATCAAAGCGCAGCTGGTCGTACATGATAAAAAGAATATTTTTGGTTTTTCGCGGCATGGTGCAATGCAATGTGCTTCTGAGTAATTGCAGTATAACGAATTGGCTGTCATGGCGGGCAATGGCACGCGACAGATGACGATGCGGGCGTCGTGCAGATGATGAGGCGGGTAGGTATTTAGGTTAGCGGGAGCGGGATTATCTGATACTGGTGAGCGGTGGAGTGGACGCCGTGTTATGGCAAAACGAGTTTGTGCTCGGCCAGTTTATTGTAGAACGGCTGGTGGTGTTGCAGATAATCTCGGAGTTGCGGACGACTGCGGGCCAGGCGATTGAAGTTTTGTAATTGGTGCTCTTTTTCGCGCTCATCGGGTGGTCTTATTTGCGTTGATGCACTGGCATTCTGGTGCCAGTTGCCCACTTGTTTCCAGTCGTCCGGGGTTTCGTTGGTCCACGCAAATGCGTGGTCGCACGGTGGCAGGCCGATCAGTTGCCACCAGTGGGAAATCAGCGCTTTGGGGTCTGCACGAATATCATCGGCATCTATGACGACTGGTTTTTCAGTAGAGGCGCACAGCGCATCGAAGTGTTGCCATTGTGCCTCAAGGCCCACTTCCTCGAGTGACAGTTTATCATCGAGTCTGGCGTAAGAAGTGATAGCTGCAAGCGGGTCTCTGATCAGGAAACAATTGATAAGGTGTGGTGCGATGCGTTGATCGGTGGTTATTCGGTCAATCACGTAGTAGCTCATGTCTTTTATAAAGACCGTTTTTGTCTTTGCCTGTAGCAGCAGGGTATCGCGAATCGCTTCATAGGTTACCGGGTGTGTCGGGTCGACATCGAAATGCGGCATATCTCGCGCTTTACGATTGATGTAGTAGTCATACATAAAGGGCTCATGGAAACAGGTGAGGTCACCGCGCTCCCTCATGATACGTTCGGTGGCAGTTGACATTGATCGGGGGTGTGACCACAGGGCGATTATTTTTTTCATGGTTTAAGAGCCCGTCTTGACACAAGGAAACTACCGTTTAATTATGCTGTGGCATGTGGCGCTGGGAGGCTGTCCGAGAACCAATGATCTACTGCGGACGCGGTCTTTTGGCCAGCTATTGCGATCAATTTCGTTAAATATGAATGACTAGTCGCCTCAATTGATCGAAATATCTGACTCAAAATCTCACGCCCTGGCTACGACCCTGATTCTCGGACAGCCTCTTAGCGGGTCATTCGCAGGCGTGTGCGTCGTATTATAATTGGCAGTGCAATTACCGTAATTAGCAGCAGGCCTATAAAGATAGACATGACGATTCCAGGTACATTGAGCAAGCCGAACCCGAACGTCACCATACCCATAATTATGGCGGCGATAACGACACCGGGAATGGTGCCTGAACCGCCGAGTATATTGACACCACCGAGGACTACCATGGTGACAATCTCAAGCTCCCAGCCAACCGCAATTGACGGACGGGTAGAGCCCAGCCGCGATGTCAGGCATATCGCGGCGACTGCTGACATGATACCGGTGAGTACAAACAGGATAAACTTCACCCGTGATACCCGAATACCTGAAAACAGAGCGGTGGTCGGGTTGTTGCCAATGGCGATTGTGGCGCGGCCAAACGAAGTTCGATGCAGCAGTACGTAGAACAGCAATGCCAGTACTACAAACAATACCATTTCAAAAGTGATTACCCACCAGACATAACCCTGTCCGAAAAAGGCGAATGATTCAGGATAGCCGGAGTAGGCTTTGTCACCCAATACTATGTAGGCGATGCCTCTGAACAGCGACAGCGTGCCTATGGTCACCACTATCGAGGGCAGGCCGAGGCCGGCAACCAGGAAACCGTTAAAAGCACCACAGGCGGCACCGACCAGTAAACCGATAACAATCAGCATGCCGGTATCAGCACCCATTTGCACGGCAAAACCCATGCAGGTAGACACCAATGCAATGATAGACGCGACGGAAAGATCAATCTCCCCGGAGATAATAACCAGTGCCATGGCAAAGGCGATCATCGCTTTCTCGGTGAAATTAAAAGTTGCGTCAGACAGATTCCACGGGTCGAGGAAGTAGGGCGATGCCTGCATGTTTAGCAAGAAAATGCCGATTGCTACCACGACCAGTAAAAACTCCCAACTGGCGACCACGCGCAGCAGCGGACTGCGCATTCTATCGGGCAGTGGTGCTCTGTTAGCTGGTGTTGCAGGCTGAGTGGTATCGGTATGGTTCATGTGCGCTCCGCCTGTTTCAGTATTATTCGACCGGGACGCCGCGCAGAGCGTGCGTTAAAAACGACCGCAATGATAATGGCAGCACCCGATATCGCCTGTTGCCAGAACGGGGAGATATTAACGACGGGCAGTGCGTTTTTAATGACGCCTAAAAACAATGCACCCAGCACTGCTCCGACAACCGTGCCTGTGCCACCAGCTATGGATATACCGCCAATCACACAAGCGGCGACGACATCCAGTTCAAAGCCGGCGGCGATATCGACATAGGCAACGGCATACCGTGACACCCACAGGTAACCTGCAATACCGGACAGTGCGCCGGACAGTACAAATGCGTTAAAACGGTTTTTGCCTACATTGATACCGGTGTAGACGGCGGCGTCCGGGTTGCCGCCCACCGCATAGAAGGCACGGCCCAATGGCGTGCGGGTGAGCAGCAGGTACAGGCAGATAACGCAGGTGACGGCCACCCATGACAGCATTGGCAATCCTGCAAACTCCGCTCGGGGCAGTGCCTTGAATGCCGGGCTCATTTCGTGCGCATTGACCCACTGACCGTCTGAAATTAAAAAGATGATGCCGCGGAAGATGGTCAGTGTACCCAGTGTGACGACAATCGGCGGTATGTCGAGTTTCCATACCAGTAGTCCATTGATGCTGCCTAACAGGGCACCGATAGCCAGAGCTGCTAATACCAGTACAGGGATTGGTATGGATGGCATGGATGCATTGAGCATGGCGGTGCACATGCCCGTCAGCGCAAGATTGGAAGCCATAGATAGATCGATGCATCGCGTTAGCACCACCGTCATCTGGCCAAGCGCCAGAATGATCAGTATCGACGTATCATTAAAAACACCCAGCAATGATGCCGGTGATGCAAAGGCCGGAAAGCGCAGGTAAATCAGCCCCACCAGCGCTATCAATACCAGCGCGAGCAATGCATCTCGAGACAGCTTTAATGGCATCATGCAGCACTTGCCTCTTCGATACCGGCGGCGGCTCTGACCAATAGATCGGGTTTCAGTTGATTGCGATCAAACTCGGCCACGTGACGCCCTTCTCGCATAACGATAACGCGATCAGACATGCCAATAATTTCAGGGATCTCTGAAGACACCATAATAACCGCCAGACCCTGTGATGCCAGTTCTCGCATAAACGCGTGGACGGACGCCTTGGATCCGATATCAATGCCCTTAGTGGGTTCATCAAGGATGATAACCGCCGGTTGCGTTGCCAGCCATTTTGCAATGACGACTTTTTGCTGATTACCACCTGAAAGCTCGCCGACGAATTGATCGAGTGCCGCAGCCTTGAGGCTGAGTCGCTGAGTGTACTGGCGGGCAAGTGCATACTCCTTTGCCATGCGAACGAAGCCTTTGTTTGACGTGGCGTTCATTGAGGGTAAGGCTATGTTATCTACAATTGGCAGCGTGGTAATTGCACCTTGTTTGCCCCTGTCTTCTGGTACATACACCAGTCCATGGCCAATGGCATCTGCAGGGTTTCTAATGTTGAGCGGTTTGCCGTCGATCGTTAGTGTGCCGGACGATGGTCGTGTGATACCAAACAATGACTGCATGCACTCGCTGCGACCCGCGCCGACCAGGCCGTAGAAACCGAGGATCTCGCCGCGGTTCAGTGAGAAACTGATATCGTCAAATTCAGTAGGGTGGGAATAGCCTTTAACGTTAAGAATGGGGCCGCCAAGCTCATTGGTGCGTGGCGGGAACACACTGTCGACGGAACGGCCGACCATCAGTTCAACCAGTTCATTGGTGTTTGAGTTAGCTATTTCCCCGTCGCCCACTAACTCACCGTCGCGGAATACGGTATAGCGATCCGCTATGCGAAAGATCTCCTCAAACTTATGACTGATAAAAAGGATGGCTTTGCCGTCTGCCCTGAGTTGTTCGACCAGTTGGTATAACTCTTCAATTTCCTTGTGTGACAGCGCCGCTGTTGGTTCGTCCATGATGACAATGCGTGCGTCTATCGACAAAGCACGTGCAATAGCTACCAGGTGTTTGTTGGCGATGCCCAGATCGCGCAACAGCGTGTTGGGTTTTATGGTGGCACCCACTCGTTCGAGTAACCGCGCGGCGTTGCGGTTCATGGTTTTCCAGTCAATGAGGCCGAATCGGGTACGCGGTGCGTGGCCGATAAATATATTTTCAGCCAGTGACAGTTCGTCAAACAGAACTGTTTCCTGATGAATGGCGGTGATGCCGGCACGGGTCGCATCAATCGGGTTTGCCAGTGAGACCGGATTGCCATCTATGCGGATAACACCATCATCAGGCTGGTAAATGCCGGTGAGAACTTTGACCACAGTCGATTTTCCAGCACCGTTTTCGCCAATCAGTGCGGTGACTTTACCGGGGTACAGGTTGAGGGATACAGAAGAAAGAGCGCGAACACCTGGGAAATCTTTGGTGATGTTATCCAGCGAGAGAACCGGTCCAGATTCGGTATTTTCAGGCAAAGCGTGTGCTCCAGCATGCGGTGTAATTCAAGCGACGGTCAGGAGCGTATGCTACTGACCGACGCTTGTATGCCACAGTTTGTTTGCCTGTTCTTTTTTCAGGCGGATGGCGTTGCTAGAAAATTTCCTTAAACTGATCGATGTTAGATGCATCGTAGACAAACGGATCTGCCATTGCGCCGTCAAGTGAGTCGCTCAGTTGTACCGAACCGAGGCGTCCCATCGCGATTTCACCGCCGGCTTCTGCTTTGGCTTCACCCTTGGCGAGATTGTAGGAAATCATGGTGGCGGCGTAGCCAAGGTCAATCGGGTTCCAGATGGCAAATGACTTGGATGCACCCGACTCAACATGAGCGGCCATTTCCGATGGCAGGCCCAGGCCGGTTACCAGAATTTCACCGGCTTTGCCCGCGTCAGAGACGGCTTGGGCTGCGGCCACAATACCGACTGATGTCGGTGCGATAATGGCTTTGAGGTCAGCGTGCGATGACATAAGGCCCTGCGCCTCACGATAGCTTTTGTCGGACAGGTCGTCACCGTATACCGTAGACACCACATTGATACCCGGGTAGTTGCCTACCACTTTGTTCATCTCTTCAATCCAGATGTTCTGGTTGGTGGCAGTTGCAGAGGCAGACAATACCGCAACATCACCGCCATCAGGTAAGTGGTCTGCAGCCATCTTCACAATCATATTGCCAATCAATGGATTGGATGATGGATTCAAATGCATCTGCCGACCTTCGGGGGCGACACCGGAATCCCAGGAGATAACGGTGATACCTCGTTGCATGGCTTTCTTCAGGGACGGAACCAGTGCATCCTGGTCGTTGGCGGATATGGCAATAGCGTCGACTTTTTGTGCAATCAGTGAATTAATTACTTCAATCTGACCTTCAGCGGTGGTGTCTGTCGGGCCGGTGTAGATGATTTCTACTCCGCCCAACTCGGCCGCGGCTTCTTCAGCGCCCTTGGCAGCAGCTTCGAAAAAGCCAATGCCCAGTGCTTTGACTACCAATGCAATTCGCATATCGTCGGCATGTGCTGTCGTCAGTACCATGGAGCTCGCCATCGTACCGGCCACTATGGCGGCGGACAGGATTTTCATCGTTTTCTTCATGTTTCTGTTTTCCTCTGGTGGTGGGTATATTACTGATTAAGCCGTCATTTCCATTGGTGTTATCCGGTTTTCTCAGCAGATTTAAGTTCGGCGACAATTACTTTTACGCCCGCCGCTTCAAGCATATTGACCGATGCGTCATCGATGCGATTGTCTGTGATCAGAATGTCGATGCGCTCGAGTGAGCAGATTAAAAGAGACGAGCGACGTTTGAACTTGGAGGCATCGGCAAGCACAACCAGTTCGTCTGTTTGCCCTAATAATTTTTGTTCGCTTTGTATGACCAGCGGATCGGATTCCATCAGACCGTGTCGACCGATACTGTGTGCACCCATAAACATGCGCATGGCGCAGAAGTTTTTGGTGACGTCGTTGTCGAATGGACTGAGGATGATGTTCTGTTCGCGATAGATAGTGCCGCCTGGCAGAGTCAGCTGATTTTTGGAGTGCTGCAACAAGTGTTCGGCAATCGGGAATGAGTTGGTGAAAATCTGCATGCGCTTGTTGGTTAGCAGATGCACCATTTGATAGGTGCTGGTGCCACCGTTGATAATCACGTCATCGCCATCGTTGCAAAGCGCTACTGCCTCGCGTGCAATGGCCCGTTTCTCTGCGGCATGCATGGTCTGATTAACGCTGAAGGGGCGACCTGCAAGCGGGCTGTGGGTTGGCGGCAGCAACGCTTCTGCGCCACCGCGCACACGACGCAGTTGTTTCTGCATGTGCATTGCTGCGATATCGCGTCGTACTGTAGCCTCGGAGGCATCGGTCAGTGCGACGAGCTCCGCCACAGTGGCAACCGGTTTTTCCTGCACAGCAGACAGAATGATTTTTTGTCTTTCGAGTTCGTGCACTCGGATCCTCCAGGTTTGGAGCGGCGTTGCCGCGCCACCTCTTTCCAGTGGATCATACGCCGCGCGAAGGGATTGTCAATCACAAACGATCAACATCAATCATACAGTGGTATAACGGAGGCGGAAATGATTGACAATGGCTGTAATTGAGGCAATTCTGTGTAGATCACACCTTGAGGAATGGTATTCATGACCCGTCAGACGAGCGAACTGTTGCAGAACCTATGGGATGACAGCCATGCCGCAACGCTTGATGAGCCCGGACGCCTGCTGTATCGCTCCAATCTGCTCGGTAGTGATAAGCGGATAACGAATTTTGGCGGCGGCAATACCTCGGCCAAAGTGATTGCGAAAGATCCGTTAACCGGACAGGACACCAGAGTTCTGTGGGTCAAAGGGTCCGGCGGTGATGTGGGGACAATGAAGCTCGATGGTTTCTCTACGTTGTATCAGGACAAACTGGATGCACTGCGTAACCTGTATCGCGGTGACCAGTTCGAAGACGAGATGGTAGCGTACCTGCCGCACTGTACGTTTAACCTGAACCCGCGTGCGTCATCTATAGATACGCCACTGCATGCCTATGTGCCGCAAGCCCATGTTGATCATATGCACCCCGACGCGATCATCGCTATAGCAGCGGCGGCTGATGGTCAGGCGCTGACAAAAGAAATATTCGGGGATGATATCGGCTGGTTGCCGTGGAAGCGCCCTGGCTACGAACTGGGTTTATGGCTTGCCGAGTTCTGTGAAAAAAATCCTCAGGCACGGGGTGTCATACTCGGCAGCCACGGCCTGTTTACCTGGGCTGACACCGCCAGCGACTGCTATGCAATTACGCTTGAGATTATTAACCAGGCTATTAGCTGGCTTGACGGTAAAACACAGGGTAAGGAAGCATTTGGTGGTGCCAGATATACACCTCTGGCGAAGGACCGCAGACAACAGCTAGCAGAGCAGCTAATGCCGGAGATTCGCGGCCTGGTCAGCGGCGGGCAATACCAGGTTGGTCACTTTGATGATAGCCCTGCTGTGCTGGAGTTTGTGTGTAGTGTGAATATGCCTGAGCTTGCCGCATTGGGTACCAGTTGTCCGGATCATTTTTTAAGAACAAAAATTCGTCCGCTCATTGTCGGGTTTGATCCATCTGTTAGTGAGGAGCCTTCAGCCAGTAAAGAGCCTTCAGCAGGCGAGCAACTTTCAACCAGTCACGTAGATACGGTTGTACAGTCGCTGCCGACGTCACTCGATCAGTATCGCAAAGACTATGCTGCTTACTACGAGCGCTGCAAACACAGCGATAGTCCGCCAATGCGAGATGCTAATCCGGTCGTTTATCTGGTGCCGGGTATTGGTATGTTTACGTTTGCTAAAGACAAGGCAACGGCGCGTATCAGTGCCGAGTTCTATACCAATGCCATCAACGTTATGCGTGAAGCGTCTGCGGTATCGCGTTACTGTGGTTTGCCGGAGCAGGAGGCTTTTGATATTGAATACTGGTTACTTGAAGAAGCCAAGTTACAGCGTATGCCCAGGCCCAGAAGTCTGGCCGGACGCGTGGCGCTGGTAACCGGTGGAGCAGGGGGAATTGGCTCGGCCACAGCGCAGCGACTGTTGTCAGATGGTGCCTGTGTCATGCTTGCGGACATTGATGAGGAACTGCTGGCGCAGACCAGTCAGCGACTGGCAGAGCGTTATGGCAGCGACGTAGTACGACAGGTGGTTATGGATGTAACCAGTGAAGATGCTGTGCAGGCTGCCTTCGCAACCACTATACGAGAATTTGGCGGGCTGGATATACTGGTATCAAACGCAGGTATTGCCTCGTCTGCGTTGATAGAAGATACGTCACTGGACTTGTGGAACATGAATATGGATATTCTGTCTACCGGTTATTTTTTGGTGTCGCGCGAGGCTTTCAAATTGTTTAAGCGGCAGGCCTGTGGTGGCGCTGTTGTTTTTATAGCTTCAAAAAATGCACTGGCAGCATCTGCTGGCGCCTCTGCCTATTGCACTGCCAAGGCTTCTGAAGTACATCTGGCACGTTGCCTGGCGCTTGAGGGTGCAGGCAGCGGAATACGAGTTAATGTTGTTAACCCTGATGCCGTGTTACAAGGGTCGAAAATCTGGTCGGGTGAATGGCTGCAGCAACGTGCTAAAGCCTATGGCAAAGGTATTGATGAAATGCAGGAGCACTATCTTGAGCGCTCGTTGTTAAAGCGCCCGGTGCTGCCGGAAGATATCGCCGAGGCAACCTGTTTTCTGGTGAGTGATGTATCGGCTAAATCGACCGGTAATATTCTCAATGTGGACGCTGGTAACGTTCAGTCGTTCACGCGATAGGAGCCAATTATGCGCATCGCCCCTGAATTAATCGAAAAGCACAATCAATCACGACAGGCAGCGCTTGATGCTGACTATGCTGCACTGGCTCAATACCTGCGGCGTCACCATATTGATATTGAATCACTCACAGCCAGTGCGGCCGGGTTTGGTGTCGCTATACCGTCGTGGGGGGTTGGCACAGGTGGAACCCGCTTTGCGCGTTTCCCCGGTGTTGGTGAGCCGAGGCATGTGTTTGACAAGCTTGATGACTGCGGTGTTATTCAGCAACTCACCCAGGCCACGCCTGCAGTATCGCTGCATATTCCATGGGATGACGAAGATCCGGCAGCACTGCGTGAGAAGGCAAGTGGTTTAGGGCTTGGCTTTGATGCGATGAATTCAAACACGTTTCAGGATCAGGCTGAGCAGGTGCGTTCCTATAAATTTGGTTCGTTATCGCATACCGATGCCGCGACCAGAGAGCAGGCAATTGAACACAATATCCGTTGTATAGAAATTGGTAAAACGCTGGGCTCACAGGCACTGACGGTATGGGTGGGTGATGGATCAAACTTTCCTGGTCAGGCGCATATGGGGCAACAGTTTGATCGCTATCTGGATGCTATCAAACAGGTGTACGCGGCACTTCCCGATGACTGGCAATTGTTTACCGAGCACAAGATGTACGAGCCCGCTTTTTACTCAACGGTTGTACAGGATTGGGGCAGCAGTTATCTGATAGCCACTGAACTTGGGCCGAAGGCCAGTTGTCTGGTTGATCTTGGCCATCATGCGCCTAATGTTAATATCGAGATGATCGTGTCGCGGCTTGCGCGCTTCGGTAAGCTGGGCGGGTTTCATTTCAACGACTCAAAATACGGTGATGATGATCTCGATTCCGGTGCGATTGATCCGTACCGGTTATTTCTTGTGTTTAACGAACTTGTTGATATAACACAGCAGCAGGGCGACAGTTTTCAACCGGCCTATATGCTTGATCAGTCTCACAATGTGACAGACCCGATCGAAAGCCTGATTTACAGCGCAATTGAAGTGCAGCGTGCCTATGTTCAGGCATTGCTGGTAGATAGAGTCGCGCTGGCAGGGTACCAGGCCGATAACGATGCGTTAATGGCAACCGATACCTTGAAACGCGCGTTCAGAACCAACGTCGATCCGATTCTGCAGCGCGCACGCTTGCAGTGCGGCGGTGCTGTTGACCCGATTGTCGCGTTCCGTGAGTCGGAATATAGAAAGCAAGTATCGACAGAGCGGCCTGCAGTGACGAGCGCTGGCGGAGGTATTGTTTAGCGGGCTATGCCAGTCTGGGAGATTCGGCGAGCGATGCGCTGTTGCCAGCTAACAATGCATAAAGCCGGTGCTATAGATTCCTGTCGAATTCTGCAAGCCGGCGAGTGGGTGATGTTGAATAGATGATAACAGGGCCCTGCGTCGGTAGTGTGTATTCCGTTTGCGATGTTATCGGATTCCTTCGCAGTGTGTGGTGAGGCAAACGAACCGCACTGCACCAACCGTACAAGCCCGGTGCGTTTTTCAGATGTGCTATTTACCCTTGTTGGCAATAGCTTTGAAAATTTTTAGCGTCTCTTCTGAAACGTGATGTTCCATGCCCTCAGAATCACGCTTGGCGATTTCAGGACTAACGCCGATTGCCAGCAAAAACTCGTACACAATGTCGTGTTTTATACGGCTCTCTTCTGCCAGTTGTTTGCCTTTCTCGGTCAGGAAAATAGAACGGTAGGGCTCTGATGTGATGTAGCCGTCGCGCTGCAGCCGCGCCAGGGTTTTGCTGGCAGTGGGTTGAGTAATCCCCATTCTGTTTGCTACATCAACCAGCCTGGCCTCGCCGCTGACGCTGATCAAATCGTCTATCAGTTCGACATAGTCCTCAATCGCTTCGTACTTGTGAGACTCGCGCACACGTGTGAATCGCTCTGCCTGCTCGGCAACCTCGGGTAGGGTGCGGTCGAATTGTTCCGCGGTATTGGAGGGGGAGTTTGAGATAAGTAGCTCCGATTTAAATAAGCCTATGGTGGGAATTATGCCACAGGCTTGAAATATTACTCAATGAGTATAAACTAAGCATAGGCTAATATTTTGGTTCGCGCATAGTAAATGATCATTCTGACACCGGAGCACTTGTCCAGAGCACCTCTTCCGTTTTTTACACGGGGGTGTGCGCGTGGCCTGCCGATGTGGGTGTTTTTGCTGGGGCTGCTGCTGGTCGGGAATGTCGTATCCGGCGCGGAAAAGCCGTTTGAGGGTGAGCGCTTGAAGGTGGCAACCACCTTTACCATCATCGCCGACCTGGCCGCAAACGTTGCCGGAGAAGCGGCAGACGTAGTCTCAATTACGCGCCCGGGTGCGGAGATTCACAACTATCAGCCCACCCCCAGAGATCTGCTGCGGGTCAGAGATGCAGACCTGGTGTTGTGGAATGGCCTGGGGCTGGAGCGGTGGTTCAGGAAATTTATGAGTCGGGTGAAGTCCGCCACTGATGTGGTGGTTTCTGAGGGTGTTGTGGAAATTCCAATCCTGCAAGGCCCTTATCGCGACAAGCCCAACCCGCACGCATGGATGTCCCCGACTGATGTGCAAATTTATATCGAGAATATTCGCAAGGCACTGATCGAGGCAGATCCCGCTAATGCGGCGGTGTATAACGCCAACGCAACGACTTATACCGAGCGTATACAAAAACTTGTTGAGCCACTCAAGCTGCAAATCGACAGTATTCCCGAAAGCAAGCGCTGGCTTGCCACCAGCGAGGGCGCATTCAGTTACCTGGCACGTGACTTTGGTCTGCAGGAAATATATTTGTGGCCAATCAACGCAGATGCACAAGGTACTCCACAGCAGGTACGCCGCCTTATTGATTCGATTCGTGAGAACGAGATCAGTGCCGTATTCAGTGAAAGCACTGTGTCAGATAAGCCGGCCAGACAGGTGGCGCGTGAGACAGGTGCCAAATATGGTGGTGTGTTGTTTGTCGACTCTTTAAGTGAAGCCGACGGACCAGTGCCAACGTATATCGATTTATTACGAACAACCGTCGAGACAGTGGTGGCAGGGTTAACCAGTGGACACTAGCATAGCCGCGACAGGTATAGAGCAAGGGCTGACTGATACGAGTGCTGTAGGCGAGAGCCCTGCACCCGGAATAACCGCAAATAACGTCACCGTTACTTACAGAAACGGTCATACCGCCTTGCGTAACGCCAGCTTTTCAATTCCCAATTCAACCATCTGCGCGCTGGTAGGAGTCAACGGGTCGGGTAAGTCCACGCTGTTCAAAGCCATTATGGGGTTTGTGCCATTGGCGACCGGATCGGTAGATATTCTGGGTCGTGCAGCTGGTCGGGCACTGCAACGTAACACTGTCGCCTACGTGCCTCAAAACGAAGATGTAGACTGGAACTTCCCGGTGCTGGTCGAGGATGTCGTGATGATGGGGCGTTATGGCCACATGGGTTTTTTCCGTCGCCCTAAACAGGTTGATCACGATGAAGTCACAGCAGCGCTCGATCGCGTTGGTATGGTTGACTATCGACAGCGGCAGATTGGTGAGCTGTCAGGGGGCCAGAAAAAACGTGTTTTTCTGGCGCGGGCTCTGGCGCAGGGGGGCAGAGTAATTTTACTAGACGAGCCGTTTACCGGTGTCGATGTAAAAACCGAAGAGTCGATCATTGGTTTGATGCGCAGTCTCAGAGATGAAGGCAGAGTTATGCTGGTGTCGACCCACAACCTCGGCAGTGTGCCGCAGTTTTGCGATCATGTGGTTTTAATTAACCGTACAGTGCTTGCCAGCGGCCCTGCCAAGCAGGTGTTCACTCTCGACAATCTCGAAGAGGCGTTTGGCGGTGTGCTCAGATTCCATGTGTTGGGTGGGCATGATCTGCACAACGATGATGATTCGCGTGAAGTCACCGTTGTTACCGATGACGAGCGACCCTTTGTTCTCTACGGTGAAAAAGAGGGTGAAAAAGAAATCGAACAGGAAGGTGCAAAGCAAAACCGGAATGCCGGGGTTCTATCAGAAAACGCGCCGGCAGATGGTAACTGATGATCTTTAAATGGCAAGTGCGGCCGTGAGTTACTGGCTGGAGCCATTTTCCTATAGCTATATGGTTGACGCCATCTGGGTCAGTGCCCTGGTCGGCGGCGTTTGCGGTTTCCTGTCTGCCTATTTAATGCTGAAGGGTTGGTCGTTAATCGGCGATGCGCTGTCTCACTCGGTGGTGCCGGGGGTGGCAGGTGCCTATCTGTTAGGGCTGCCGTATGCGATTGGTGCCTTTTTGTCAGGCGGGTTGTCAGCGCTGGCAATGTTGTTTATTACCACCCGTTCCAGGTTGAAAACCGATGCGGTTATCGGCCTGGTATTCAGTGGCTTTTTTGCCCTCGGATTGTTCATGATCTCGATCAGGCCGACATCAGTTCAAATCGATACCATTGTCTTTGGCAACATTTTGCATATTGATCAATCCGATAAATGGCAGTTAGTGATCATATCTGTTATCTCGCTTGCGGTGCTTATCGCCAAGTGGAAAGATTTAATGGTGGTTTTCTTTGATGAAAATCATGCGCGCTCCATTGGCATTAATCCGGATGTGCTCAAGGTGGTATTTTTTACCGTACTCAGTGCCAGCACCGTGGCTGCACTGCAGGCTGTTGGTGCGTTTCTGGTGGTAGCGATGGTCGTTACCCCGGGCGCTACGGCTTACTTACTGACTGATAAGTTCTCGCGTTTAATTATCATTGCGTCGACGGTTGGCGCTCTGACCTGTGCTATCGGGAGCTATGCCAGCTACTTTCTGGACGGTGTAACCGGCGGGGTAATCATCTGCCTGCAAACAGCCTTGTTGCTGTTGGCGTTTTTCTTTGCGCCCGTGCATGGTTTGCTGGCGGCACGGCTGCGTGTCAGACGCGAGGGAGTGTAGCCCGTGTTCAACGCGATCATCGAGCCGTTAACCATAGATTTCATGCAGCAGGCACTGGCGATGTCTGTGTTGCTTTCTATATCGGCAGCGGTGCTATCGTGCTTTCTGGTGCTGCGCGGCTGGGCATTGATGGGGGATGCGATATCTCATGCGGTGTTGCCGGGTATTGTTTTAGCATACGCGGCTGGCATTCCTATAGTCATCGGTGCTTTTATTGCGGGTCTTATCTGCTCACTGGCAACCGGTTACCTGACCGAGAATTCGCGGTTGAAAGAAGATACCGTGATGGGGGTGGTGTTCTCGGGCATGTTCGGGCTGGGTATGGTGTTGTTTTCGGCGCTTAAAATCGATTTTGATTTGCATACCATCCTGTTCGGCAACGTACTGGGAGTCGATTGGACCGATGTTTGGCAGTCTGCTTTAATTGCTGCTTTAACAGTGGGCTTGATACTGGCAAAGCGCAGAGACTTACTGGTGCTGGCGTTTGATCCTCAGCATGCCAAAACAATAGGCCTGCCAGTAGCATGGCTTCACTACGGATTGCTGGTATTGTTGTCTGTGGTCATCGTGTCAGGGTTGAAAGCTGTTGGCATAACGTTAATCATCGCACTGCTCATAGCACCTGGTGCTATCGCCTACCTGATGACAGATCGCTTTGATCGTATGCTGATTATCGCCTGTGTGGTATCGAGTGTTGCATCATTTACCGGCGTTATGGTTAGCTTCCACCTTGACAGCGCTACCGCACCGACGATTGTGCTGGTGCTGATAGCATTTTTTCTGCTGGCGTTCCTATTTGCGCCTCGCTATGGAATAGTGGCTGGTCGTTTGCGACGGGGCAGCATCAGCGAAGCAACTGAATAACGCAGGGCTGGCTCCTGAATTCACCGTAGAACCGGGAAAGATATCAATGGGTAACTCACTTCAAAACCAACTGCTCAAAGCGGGGCTTGCCAACAAGAAGCAGGCAGTTAAGGCCAAGAAAGCAAAGAATAGTAAAGACAAGCTGAAGCGTGCCGGTGTTGACGTCACAGACGAGGCGGCGCAGCTGGCGGAAAAAGCGGAACAGGAAAAGCGCGAGAAAGACAGAGCGCTCAATCGCCAGAAAACCGAACGTGAGCAGGCAGCGGCCATTGCCGCTCAGGTGCGCCAGTTAGTACAGATGAATCGGGTGGTGGAGCGAGGAGACATCGAGTACAAGTTCCCTGAAGGCAATCTGGTGAAAACGCTGCATCTTACCGAACGTCAGCGTGGCAGTGTCATAAACGGGGCGCTGGCGATAGTTAAAGTTGGCGAAAGTTATGATCTGGTGCCACGCCAGGCGGCGGAAAAAATTGCAGAGCGCGCCGAGGAGTCGATTCTTGTGTTGAACAAGGAAACTGAAGAGGCAGCCGAGGATGAATACGCGGACTTCAAAGTTCCCGATGACCTGATGTGGTAACGCGATAGACCTCGCGATCGTAGCATGCCGATTTATCCTGACTACCGTATAACAGAACAAGATAACTGTGATGTCTCTGCTTAATAAAAACCTGCTGCCTAACCTGGTTGCCGTTGCCTTAATACTCATTGGATGGGCATTGCCCGGTATTGCAGGAAACCTGATTTTCTATACGGGATTGTTTGCGTTGTCCGGAGCAGTGACCAACTGGCTGGCAATCCATATGTTGTTCGAGCGTGTGCCGGGCTTATACGGTTCCGGTGTTATACCCCTGCATTTTGAGGAGTTTAAGTCAGGTATCCTGCGGTTGGTTACCGAGGAGCTGTTCAATCAGCAAAACGTTGAACGATTTTTCTCCAGTGACGCGTCATCGTCGGCGCCTGTCGATATTGAGCCGGTTATTCGCAACCTCGATATGGACGATGCATTCGACCAGTTGGTATCGGTAGTAATGAGTTCATCGCTGGGTGGCATGCTCTCGATGGTGGGCGGTGAGGTCGCACTTGATGCGATGCGCGAACCCTTTAAAACCCGCATGCAGGAGTTTCTGATCAACACAACTAAATCTCCATCCTTTCAGCAGAACCTGCAAAAACAATTGCAGAGCGTTACCGCCAGCGACGATTTTGTTGAACGCATCGGGCGTATTGTGAAAGCCAGGCTTGATGAGCTAACGCCGGAAATGGTGAAAGATATTATTCAGCGAATGATCAGGCAGCACCTGGGATGGCTTGTTGTGTGGGGCGCTGTGTTTGGTGGATTGATCGGGTTTGTATCTGCACTGCTTGTCCTGTAGTGATCGTGTTTTATACGCGAATGTCAGCGCCTGTGATTCATGACAATCTATTGTCCGTGTGTGAGCGTGTATCGTTCTAGCCGGTTGTGTCGGGATTCGCCGACGCCCTGTCTGCCGCTAAATGATCTGTTGGTTTTTCTATACAGCACTTTACATCTCTTCTCATGTGGGTCGCCTCATGTCGCCAATCACCACCTGCCAGTTACCACCTGCCAGAAACGAGTTCATACCGAAGACTGTTTGTTGACCAGAGAAGCCCGCCGACGAGTTCACGGTGATTTTTATCGATTGCGGTTGCCATCGATTGTGAACAATTGCATCCCGGTCTGGTGCTGCTTTGCCACTATTGCTGTGCGCGCAATGCAGACTGGTTGCTGCTGCGTGAGTGGTTCTATCTGTGTCTCCGGCGGGTTTATTGAGCGTCGGAAATAGCCGCAGACACAGGCAATCCGCCAATTGTGGAGACGCGGGCAGATGTACATTTGTTTGTCGGGGTAAGGCTGACAATCGATACAGAGAATCTACCGGCTTTATTAACCAGCGATAGTTTTGCTCCCTGTTGCTGTTAGGGCAGGCATAAGCATGCATTTCCTGTAGTTATCGTTGCACGTAATTTGCAACCGGCTGTCCATCTGTCGTTAATCAGGATGGGGTCTCAGCTTGTCCGCTGTCATCAAAAGTAAAGGTAAGTCTCACCAATGGTCGATCACTGGCCAATTGACTGGTACGGCGCTGGTTTGTCTGGCGTTGTCTGGTTGTGGTGGAAGTTCGAGTGACTCTGTCGATGAACCTGGTGATCCTGCAGCAGCAGGTGAGCAAGAGATGTTTGAGGTTACTACCCCCGAGGTGGGCGATACCGAGTCGTCTGAAGGCGACCCTGTCGGCGAGAATACCTCTACGACACCGCCTTTAACTACCCCGATTATCGATAACAGCGATATTGAACCGCCGCTCGGGTTTGCCGGTGAGATTCGCGCTGTCAACACACCCAATGAAAGCGACCCGTTTAGTAAGTTTCAACTAGACGACGTGTTGTATACCAATAATGTGTACGACGGTCGACAACTGGATGCAGACAACAACTGGAAACTGTTGTTCTACGATGGTGTGCAGGATTTTGTGCGTTGGGAAGTACCGGCTTTAATTGGCAACGACGCCAGCCCCTGTGTGCGGCCGCAATCGGCTGACCCGGTGATGCTGTCATACCGTTTGACGTCGCGTAAAGACTCGCCGACCGAGCGCAATACGTTCGTACGGTCTTATCCGGCGATGGTAGTCGGTTCTATGGGCGGGCGATTTGAATCGTGGGGTGTTGAGTGCGGACAAACCGATGCTATTTTGCCGTCAATACAGCGGCATGGTGGTTCTCCGGTGTTCCAGATGGAGACGGTTGCCGAGGCAACCGGCCTGCCGGTACGCGCTGATGATCTTGACTATGATATTCGAGTGTCTGTGAAGGCTGATATCACCGCAGGAGACGCTGCCAACGGTGTTGCCAATGTGTTTATGGATTCGTATTGGCACAACGTATCTGATTCATCACTGGTGCCGGGTGGTAACAGCAGCCTGGTGAATACTATTAATGGGATTAGTTCAGATATCACAGAGGTATGGAATCTTAATATCTGGTTTGACTATCCCAGGTTCGAAGGCAGGGCATCTTCCTGGACAGGCGGGTTCAGGATTGGCTCGGTGTCTTTGCAGGAAGGCGGTGAATTTGACATCTATTTCAAAATAGAAGGCTCCAGAGACGGGCACCGACCGCGTTGTGTGCTCGGAACAGCGGAGAACTGCTTTTTGTATATCGGGCTGGTTGCCGTTGATCCGGATGCCGCACGCAATGGTGTCACTATTAATTACACAGAAATAGCAGATTGGATGCGTTCAGCTGCTTTTCGTGATCTGTTTCTGACGGGGGCGTTTGAAAACGATACGCCTGCTGCTAAAGCACATGAAGCATGGCGTTTGATCGACGGCACTGCTAACGACAATAACCCTGATCCGGCAAAGCGTGGGCCGCGTTTTCCCGATGCTGATCATGTGATTGGCGGAATTCACCTTGGCAGCGAGCTTTGGTACAACCCCGACGCGGTGCCTGCAACCATTGTGTTTGACACTCTGGGTGTTGAAGTCGAGGGCAAAGGGCAATTCGGTCGATATTCCACATACTAACTGGCAAGGTGTTGAGCAAGTGAAAAATGTAAGCAAAGCACTGGGGTCTGCGACCGTGATGTGCGCACTGGCTGGCTGCGGCGGGTCCTCTGGTGACATGGCAGATACTCAGGTTGGCTCCGGTGGCAGTATTTCGGGCCTCTCCACTGCCGAGACTGCGCTGGTAAGCGAAGATGCGGCAGGCGTTGCATCAGTATCATTGCAGGGTGTGGTCAACGGGTCTGCTGCCAATGATCTGACAATTCAAGACGCGGCCGTAACCGCTGGTAGTGGATCGTCGAGCAGTGTCTCTTTTCAATTTCAGATAATAGACAGTGGCGGGGCCGAGATTAATCTGGATGAGTTATCTGTTGCACTTGAGATTGCAGCCACTGGCAGCTTTGACGACAGTTATCGTCAGCCCCTGTTTGACATTCGTATGCAGGGTGAAGCGTCGGCGGGTACGGGGTCATTGTCGATGACTGCTCGAGGTGCAGCTGTGGATTTGCCTGGTGGTAATTACAGTGCTCGGCTGGTGGTTAATCCCAACTGGCAAAACGCTTTCGATATTGTTCCTCAACAGCGAGATCAGTCACAGCCATTTCATTTTGTTGAAGAAAGTGATTACGCCAACAATGCCAGTAATGTATTTGCTATCGGTGTTCAATCGGCAATGGCCTGTGCCGAGGATGGCTTTGAGGACAATGACAGCTTTGCGACTGCAACTGCTATTCCGGTGGGCGGTCAGATTGCAGCATCGCTGTGCACCGATACGGTTGATTTCTATTCACTTGAGCTGGCAGCGGGTGAGAGCACGTCAATCTACTTTGACTACAATGGTGAAACAGAAAGTCTCAATCATGCCAGCAAATATGTATTGATAAATAATGACTTTCGTACGATCGGGGGTTCTGTTGCGCGAGAATCCAACGACATTAAAGTCACGGCGGATGCAGCGGGGACGTACTACCTGGGAGTGTATGGACCGCGATCAACCTATCAGTTAACTCGCGAGCCTGCCCTGAGTACGGCATTTCCCGAGAATTTCGTCAACGACTTTGTCAATAACGAGATTTTCACAAGCGAGTCAATCGCAGGCCCGAGGAGTTGGTTGCTTGGCGATATTATGCTGAATAAGCTTGCGTTTACCGAAGCAGGGCTTGCCGGACAAGTGATTGATTGCGGGCGTATCACTACACAGTTCAGTGACGATCAGCCAATTGCTTATGTGACGCCGCAGCACTTTGCAGATATCTACAAGTTTCGATTTCTTGCCGGTGGCAATTATATAGTAGATGGGGAGCAGGTCAGTGGCTGGGGGGTACAGGGTGGGGATATCTTTAACGACCACTGGTATAGCCACGACTATCCAGGCTTCGCACAAAACACCGGAAACCACGGCTGGCGTTACTGGAGCGCCGACGGTTTGTCGTACGTCGATTGTGTTATCGAAGTTAACTGACCTCAATGCCCGTTATTAAACGGGCTCGTTCCAGGTAACACCTGAGAACAATCCATCGAAATCAAATGGTGACAGCGCAACGTTGTCACCTGGCTTTGCCAATTGCTGCGGTTCATCAGACTCATTTGGCATGTCCGTCAGACCTGTCCGTCCGCGGGCGTCTGGTAACCTTCAATACATTCTCACACCTGCCTCTTAATCGATTGTAAATTCAATCGATTACGTCTAAGTGCGCAAACAGTTGGTTCAATGTTTTGAAGCTAACTGTGAACAAATTCCGCTTTTTGATATTTGCATCTTTATTGCTCTGTATCTGGTTTTAAGAACCAGTTACTAACGGCCGATCTCTTTAGCACGGCCGCTTCCTGGCTGTAGTTCATGTTTTTCCGGAGAGTAAATGAAAATGCGTAAGCTCGCGGCGATCGCAGTACTGTTCATGCTGTCGATATGCACCTCGGTACAGGCGGCACAGTTAAAAGAGGAATTTAGCTACGGGATCAACTATGCATGGAAAAACTATGCGGGTGATTTTGGCGGCATAGAAGGATGGGCAAAAAAAGGAGTGGCCTCAGATCCGGAGGCCTACCGTGCAGAGCTTCGGGATATGGCTGCACATGGTATCAAGGTAGTGCGCTGGTGGGTGTGGCCAGAGTTCTGGACTGACGCGGTGGCGTTCGATGCAAACGGGGCTCCTCTGCCGCTGGCGCAGTCTGCAATAGATGATGGACTGAAAGCGCTTGAACTCGCCGATGAGGCCGGTATAAGAATTATGTTCTGTTTGTTCTCCTTTGATGGTTTCCGGCCTACCAGAGAGTCTTACGGTATTCAAATGACCGGCTATCGCGACATCGTCATCGATACGAACAGGCGCAAGGCGTTAATGGACAATATTATTACTCCGTTTGCTCGCGCCCTACAAGACAGTCCACATAGAGATAGCCTGCACTCCTGGGATGTTATCAACGAGCCAGAGTGGGCTGTGACCGGCGCCAACAAGTACGGTGATCCGTCAGGGTTGGGTGGTGACAATTTTGATCCTGACAGCGAGCTTGAGCACATCACTCACACTCAGATGGAAGTTTTCCTCGGTGACACCATCAAGGTGTTGCGCGCGGAAACACCGGAAATTCCGATTTCAATTGGCAGTGCTGCGATGAAGTGGATGACCGCCTGGAAGAATATGGATGTTGATTTCTATCAGACGCACATCTACGACTGGGTAAATGCTTACTGGCCCTATTCACATTCACCGGCCGACTTTGGACTGGATGATAAGCCGTTGATGATGGGTGAATACCCGGTAGAAGGTCTCGACAATGTGGACCACCAAACCATGCTTGAGAGTTGGTTAAACAATGGCTATGCCGGTGCGATTGGCTGGGACTATCGCATCACTCATTCGCCTGGTGCGGGAGAGGCCAACCTCGAAGCTCAGCGTAATATCTACTTGCGCGAGTACAATGAGTTTGCAGCATCATCACTGAATAATGGCAGCGGCGGTTCCAGCCTAACTGATCCGGCCATAATCGGTGCCGCAGAGTCTGGTGACAATGACAAGGAATTACCGGCTTTGTCAAAGCCTGGTACGCCGGTTATCACTGAGCAGAATCAATAACTGTTAGCGGTTTCTAAAAACTCCCGGCCGTCAGGGCCGGGAGCGTGTTTATGCTTTGCAAGCGGGATAATCTTTGTCGGGTGCCTTAATTATTGAAGGCCAAGATCGAGCATTTAGCAAACGCATAGCGTTTGTATTAAGCATTATCAAGTCAGTTGCCACTATTTTGTTAGATGAAAGCCTGTCATAACGACTGGTTGTTTTAAGACTTTCTCAAACTGTGCGCTGCATTGGCTTTGCAGATGCTGTATTGCCCATTGTTGGCACAGATGTTTCTCGATAGTACTGTCAATTGAAATGGAATATGCCGCCTTTTGGTGTGCTGTGCCAGGTTATTGGTGCTCGAAGAATGTTCCACTTGTTTTCTTGACTGAGTTGTCCTGTCTGCGATCTGAATGTTTTGGTCCGGACATTGAGGTCTCGATACCAAATTCAGATCGGTGTGACGTTCTGCCCGAAATTTGAACGGTATTGTCTTTGAGTGTTGTAAGCCGGTTGCCGTTACACGGTTGAACGTACAAAGTTTTCAGTCTCTTTGATGTGTGGCTGTAACAATTTAGTCTGGAAAAAGGAACTTTCCATGAACAATCAGTCATCCCCCGGGATCCTCGCGCGCCTGACGATCTCCCATAAAGTAATTTGTCTATTCTTGCTAAATGTAATCATCTCGGTGGTGATTGCTGCGGTAAGCCTGTTATCGCTAACCAGCATTAGTCATGAGCTCCACCAGGTAGCCCATGAAGATATACCACTAACCGCACAAATTACGTCAATAAGCAACCATCAACTCGAGCAATCCATTCATTTGGAGCGAGCTATACGCTATGGAGAGCTGTTAGCTCTGGGCAGAGGCACTGGCGATAAGCTGGAGAAAGAGGTACGTTATTTCGACAAGCTTGGAAAAACTGTTGATGACGAAGTGCTTGCTACGGAGAAACTGCTCGAAGCATTTTTGAAACTGGATCATACACCCAAAGTGATGAGTCAGTTCGAGGGTGTGCTGGCCGATCTGGAGTCAATAGAGAAACAGCACAAAAAATTTGCGGAACTGTCTCATCAGACCTTCACGCTCTTGAGGGCAAAGGATATCGACGCCGCTGAGCGATTAGTAGATAAACTAACAGTGCTAGAGCAAGATCTAGACAAATTTGTAATAGACGTTTTACTGGATTTTGAAAAATTCACCGAAGAGTCGTTGCTGCTTGCAGCTGAACATGAACTGTCAGCACGAAATACTATTTTCTTTCTGTCCGTGTTCTTCTTTCTGCTCTCTTCGCTGGTGTCTTTTGTCATCATAAAAAGTGTGTCCGGACCACTCGGGCATATGAAAAACGCGCTGATAACCCTTGGCAACGGTAAGACAGTGGAGTTCCCGCCGATCAACCACGGCACTGAGTTGGGGGATATTTATCATTCAATCTCGATTATTGGAAACAACTTCAATGCTATCAATCGCAGCCAGGGGAGTGTTTTTGTTGATCTCACCGGGCGTATAGAGTTTGCAAATGACAACTTCCTTCAGTACACCGGTTTTCAGCTAAGTGAGCTTGAAGGCAAGTCTTACCAGGAACTCTGTCCCTCCAGTTCGCACCCGTGGATTACGCAATGGGACACATTGATGGCGGGTCGTGACATTCACGGTGAATATGAGGTGTCTTGCACCAATGGTAAGACGTGTTGGCTGCAGGCAACCTGTAACCCTATACTCGGACTCGATGGTAAACCCACCAGAATTATTATTTTTGCCACAGATATCTCTGCAGAGGTAGAAAAGCGCAAAGAGGTAGAAATGCTGTCTCTGGTGGCTGCGGAGACCGATAACCTGGTTGTGATTACCGATGCTCAGGAGCGCATTGAATATATCAATGATGGATTCACTCGATTGACGGGTTACACGTTCGAGGAGTGTGTTGGTAAGAAGCCGGGCACGTTTCTGCAAGGCGCAGATACGGATCAGGAAACTATCGCAAGAGTTCGTCAGAGCGTACAGTCGAAAGAGCCGTTCTACGACGAAATACTCAACTATACAAAGGACAATAGGCCCTATTGGGTATCTATGGCTATAAACCCGGTATTTGACGAGGATGGCCATATAAAGCGTTTTGTTTCGATTCAAGGCGATGTGACTGAGAACAAACTCAAGGCATTGGAAAATGAAAAAGGTATGCGCGAATCTGTAGCTGTGCTGCAGGCACTGGCGCAAGGCGATTTGTCGAATTCAATGAGTGGTGGCTACGAGGGTACCTTCAAGCAAATAGGCGAAGCGATCAATGAAACCATGCACAATCTGGTCGAGGTGGTTGATGGTATTCGTGATGTTGCCAGCCACGTGGATACAGCAGCTAAAGAAATTAACGAAGGCAATAAGGACCTCAGTCATCGAACCGAACGCGCTGCTGCCTCTATTGAGGAGACGTCGTCGAGTATGTATGAGATTACCGCAACAGTCGCGCAAAATGTCGACAACTCTGCACGTGCCAACGATATGGTTTCACAAGCGCAGACCGAAGCGGAAAAAGGTGGTGAAATCGTCGGTCAGGCGGTGAGTGCGATGGTCGAGATCAATGATTCAAGCAAGAAGATTTCTGACATAGTCGGCGTCATCGATGATATTGCTTTTCAAACCAATCTGCTGGCGCTAAATGCATCTGTCGAGGCGGCCAGAGCCGGGGAGCAGGGCCGCGGGTTTGCGGTTGTGGCGAGTGAGGTGCGGAACCTTGCCGGTCGTAGTGCGGTTGCTGCAAAGGAGATCAAGGAGCTAATAGACGACAGCGTACAACGAGTTGCAAATGGCGTGGAGCTCGTCAATGCGTCGGGTGAAAGGCTCGATGGTATTGTCACTCAGGTCAAAGGCGTGGCCGAGATTGTCTCTGAGATCTTCAAAGCCAGTCAGGAGCAGTCAGAGGGAATACAGCAAATTGACAGTTCTATCAGGCAGCTCGACAACTCAACCCAGCAGAATGCTGCGCTGGTTGAGGAGGCGACCGCGGCCAGCCGGTCTACTATGGATCAGGCGGATAGCCTGATTAAACTAATTGGCTTTTTCGATGTGTCAAAAAATTCCGGCACCCATACCGGTGTCGGTCGAATGAATCATGGCGTTCAGCCTGATGCCGGGCCTGGCGGTTCTTCCAACGACGACGCGTTCGCCTCTGGTCAGTCGGTTGGTCAATAAGCACCGGTTATACGAATTGGTCGCTTGCGCTCCACTCGTAATTTGAAGCGCAGGACCAAATAGGATGATAAGTCATTTTATGTTCAGGCACGTCAATGTGCGAAAACCCTTACAAATTGTGTGCGGCGCCGCAAAACCACGCAGGTTCATGCTGGCGATAAGCGGTGCAAAGAGCCAAAATGGAGTAAATGATAAAATTGTATGCATAATTGTTGAAATCGTATTTGCTTGAAGGGGCGAATCCCATAGAATTACGGCGGTAATAAACGAAGAATTCATGGTCCCTTGGAGGAAAATATGAAGTTAGTACGTAAAACTGCTCTGACACTGGCGCTTGGCGTTGCTGCTGCAACTACTGCCTCGGCTCAGGAGCTGACAATCGCGATCGTCAACAACGGTCACATGCTCAACATGCAGAAAGTTGCTGAAGCTTACACTGCAGACACTGGCGTAAAGCTGAACTGGGTATCTTTGGAAGAAGGCGTGCTCCGCGAGCAGGTAACTTCTGACACAGCGACTGGTGGCGGCGAATACGACATCATCAACATCGGCATGCAGGAAGCTCCAATCTGGGGTGCTGCGGGCTGGATCGAGCCGCTGACTTTCGGCGACGCATACGACATTGACGACATGCTTCCTGCAATGCGCAATGGTCTTTCTCATGAAGGCACTCTCTACGCAGCACCTTTCTATGGTGAATCTTCAATGGTCATGTACCGTAAAGATCTCACTGATGCTGCCGGTGTAACCATCAAGGACAACGATTCCTGGGATAACATCAAGGCCGCTGCTGCAGCGGTACACAAGCCTGACGATGGCGTTTATGGCGCATGCTTGCGTGGTAAGCCGGGTTGGGGCGATAACATGGCTTTTATCACCACGGTCGTTAACTCTTTCGGTGGCGCCTGGTTCGATAAAGACATGAAGCCAAAGCTTGACTCACAAGAGTGGAAAGATGCGATCAACTTCTACGTGGATCTGCTGGGCAACTACGGTCCTCCAGGATCTGAAGGTAACTCATTCAACGAAATTCTTGCGCTGTATAACGAAGGCAAGTGTGGAATGTGGATTGACGCAACTATCGCTGCATCATTCCTGGAAGTTGACGGTGTTGCATACGCGCAGTCTCCTAATGCTGGTAACCCTGTCGGTGCAAACTGGCTGTGGGCATGGGCCATGGCTGTACCTGCCGGATCACCAAACGCTGAAGAGTCTATGAAGTTCATTGAGTGGGCTACCTCTAAAGACTACATCAAGGCAGTTGCTGATCATCCTGACTTCGGTTGGGGGTCAGTACCGACTGGTACTCGCGCATCAACCTATGCATATCCTGAGTTCCAGGAAGTTGCAGGTTTTGCTGCTGCAGAAATGGCTGCGATTGAATCAGCGGCACCAGCTGCAACTGATCTGAAGCCTTATGTTGGCGTTCAATTTGCTGCTATCCCAGAGTTCCCTGAAGTGGGTGGTGCTGTAGCTCAGGAAATGGCTGCTGCGCTGTCTGGTGCAAAGTCAGTAGACGATGCTCTTGCTGCCGCTCAGAAAGCAGCTGACGCAATTATGCGTGAAGCTGGTTACTACTAAGTCTGAGTAAGACTTGAGAAGGCTCGGTGGGTTTCCGCTGAGCCTTCTTTCATCGCAGATCTATAGTTTTTTGTTTCGAGGGCTCTGTGCAAGCCGCCATCTGCTTATCTTTAAACCAAGCGACCCCAATAAATTGTAAGGTTTAAAGCGCTATGTCCAAGAGAACCCTTCCGCGTTTACTACAAACACCCGCCGTTGTACTTTTGCTGCTGTGGATGCTCATTCCACTGGGCATGACGCTCTATTTTTCGTTTATTCGGTATGTGCTGAACAGCCTGCGCAGGCCCGAATGGACGACGCCAAGTCTCAGCAACTGGCGTGGTTTCGGCAACTACGAATACGTATTGTTCAGCGCCAAAGACTTTTGGTTTGCTGTGCAAAACAGCCTTTTTATCGTCGTTAGTATTCTGGTACTCACTGTGGTGTTAGGGCTGGCTCTCGCAATGCTGGTCAACCGCTCCTTCCCGGGTCGTGGCATCGTCCGCGTGCTACTTATATCGCCATTTTTTGTGATGCCAGCGGTTAATGCTGTGCTCTGGATCAATATGATCCTTGACCCGGTGCTTGGTCTTAACGGGCTGGCGGTCGAAGGTCTAAACGGTATGATTCAGGGGCTCAGAGATTTCCCTGTTCTAGGCGCATTTTTCTCGATGTGGCCCGAGATTGTACCGATTTCGTTCCGCGCCACACAAACATCAGCCTACGCCGTGATCATCATGGTGACGTGGCAGTGGACGCCGTTCGCTGTGTTGATTTTTATGACATCGTTGCAGTCTGAAGACGAGCAACAGAAAGAAGCAGCTATTCTCGACGGTGCGAATGCCTGGTCACGATTCCGAAATCTGACGGTACCGCACCTGGCGCGGCCGATTGCAATAGTGGTGATGATTCAGTCGATTTTTCACCTCTCGCTGTATGCGGAGATAGAAATCGTTAGTCGTGGTAACGGCAATAAGAATCTGCCCTATCTTATCGGCGAGTTTACGTCGAACAATATTGGTGCAGCCAGCGCTACTGGCATTTTCGCTGTAATTCTTGCCAACATCGTAGCAATCTTTCTGCTGCGTATGGTCGGCAAGAGCATGATGGATTAGGACGGTATAATGGCAGCAGTCGCACAAACATCCCGTTTTGGAAACGTGTTCTGGCCCGTTCTGGCGTGGGTTGTCGCACTTATCTTTTTCTTTCCCATTTTCTGGATGGTTTTTACCAGTTTTAAAACTGACGCTGATGCCGTGAAGCCGGAGTTTCTTTTCTCTTTCACGCCAACGCTCGAAAACTATACCAATATGACCGAGAATTACGATTACTGGCGCTTTGCCATTAACTCGGTCATCACATCGACATTTGCAACAGCCTTCGCCTTATTCGTGGGTGTGCCTGCGGCCTACGCAATGGCTTTTGACCCCAGCCGCCATACTAAAGATGTACTCGTCTGGATGTTATCGACGAAAATGCTGCCGGCCGCAGCAGTGTTATACCCGATGACTTTTCTGACTAAAAACTTCCTCGGGATTTTCGATACGCACTTTCTGATTATTCTTGTGCTTTGTCTCATCAATTTGCCTATCGTCATCTGGATGCTGTTTACCTACTTTAAGGAGATTCCGAAGGAGATCATTGAGGCGGGCAAAATGGATGGCGTCAGTACCTGGGGCGAGATCAAGGACATTCTTATTCCACTGGCGTGGGGCGGTGTCGCATCAACAGCGTTGTTGTGTTTTATATTTTGCTGGAACGAAGCGTATTGGACCGTGCGCCTGACAACAACGGAAGCGGCAACCTTATCCAAGCTGATCGAAGGTAATCGCGCACCAGAGGGGCTGTTCTTTGGTCGGTTGTCTGCAGTGTCTACAGCCGCGGTCGGACCCATTGTCATACTGGGATGGTTCTGTCAGAAGCAACTGGTTCGCGGCCTGACGTTTGGAGCTGTGAAATGAATGTCAGCATTGTTCCCCGATCTGCTAATACTTGCTCTACTAATAGCCGCGCTGCTAATAGCAATGACGTGAAAGTACCATCGTAGTCTATGTCGATTATTGAACCTGAAATTGAGAAGGTTGATCGAAGCACCCGATCCATACGCTATCTCCAGCATGGTTGGCCAACGGATTTATGTCGGTGGCACGCTCATGAAGAATATGAGCTGCATCTGGTCGTAGAGACACGAGGCAAAGCCTTTGTCGGCGACTACATCGGTGATTTTAAAGCCGGTGATCTGTTCATGACAGGGCCCAACCTTCCGCACAACTGGATCACTGATAAAGTCTGGTCGGAGCCAGTTGAAATTCGGGATATGTTGATACAGTTCAGTCACGAGAGTGTTGAGAAACTTGCAGAGGGTTTCCCCGAGTTTTCACAAGTGTTGCAACTGCTTCAACTTGCGCAGTCCGGCGTTATTTTCGAAGGGTTCAATCCAACCTTTGCGCGCGGGCACATGGAATCTATACGCGATAACAAAGGGGCAGAGCGCATCCTTGCGTTTGTTCGGTTTCTGGTCAGGCTGAATGAACATGCCGAGAAGAAAACCTTGTCGGTTTCCAAGTTAATACAGCCTGAGGGTGGCAGCAAGCAGGCGCGTATCGCGCAAGTGGTCGATCATCTGACCAGAAATTTCTTCGAGGCAATTTCTGTTGCGCAGGCCGCTGAAATGGCCAATATGACAGAGATTACTTTTAGCAGAAACTTCCATGCGGTAACCGGCCACAGTTTTGTTGATTTTCTAAATCGGATTCGTATCGGCCAGGCCTGCGGAATGCTCTACGCGTCGGATAAACAAATTACATCAATTGCCCAGGAAGCAGGGTTTAAAAATCTTGCAAATTTTAATCGACATTTCCTTAAAGTGAGAGGAATGACCCCGTCTGAGTTTCGTGAAACTGCGCGCAAAGACCTTGCGCCCAAGCGCCAGGCTACGTCATGAGCACTGAAAAGCCCGATCAGATTTCAGTAGCCAGTATTACTGCAACCGGTTATAGCAGATCAAAGTGCCAGGCTGGTGTCGTGCATTTGGGTTTTGGGGCGTTTCATCGATCGCACCAGGCTGTCTATCTTGACGATTATATGGAATTGTCCGGTGATTTAAGATGGGGTATTGCCGCAGTTAATCTCCGCCAGTCTGAAGCGGCGCAATTTAAATCCGCAATTGATGATAATCAGCGTCATGACGGGTATTTTTTAAAATCATACTCGGCTGATGGCGACGTAAAACTTCGTCGCGTTCGCAGTCATGTGCAGTTCTCTGACTGGAGCGTTGCACCGGCCGACAGTGAAGCTCTGCTTGCCAGCCCTGCAGTTCACCTGGTGACCATAACGGTGACGGAAAGTGGCTATTACACAGACCCGAAAGGCAACCTGAACCTTGCTGATTCGACCATCAAAGCCGAAGTGTCTGGAGACAAGTCCGAGAGTGTCTATGCATACTTGCGAGAGGCACTAGCCCGTCGGGTAGCCGCTACCGGTGCGCCACTGACTATAGCGTGCTGTGACAATATTCGTCAGAACGGCAAAATGTTGCGACGTAACTTTCTTTCCTACCTGGTGGCTTGCAATCAGCCTGAGCTGGCAGCCTGGATTGAAAACAACGTTGCTTTCCCGTGCTCGATGGTCGATCGTATAACGCCTCGCAGCCCGGCTGAACTCAGTGATGAGTTGTCCGCGCTTACAGGGGAGCCGGTAACGTCGCCGGTTATGGCGGAAGATTTTTCCCAGTGGGTATTACAGTCACTGGCAACCGCAGACATGCCCGCGCTTGAAAAAGTAGGGGTAACTGTTACAGCAGACGTTGACCCTTATGAAGAAACAAAGATCAGGGTTCTTAATGGCGGTCACACTGCGCTGGCTTATCTGGCGGCTCTGGAAGGCGTTGAGACTTTTGATGCTGCGATGCGTGTGCCTCATCTGTTTGAGCATTTCCAGAACTTTGAAAACCAGGAAGTGCTTCCGGCACTGACGCTGGCGCTGCCGTTTTCAAAGGCTGACTATCTGCAGAAAATAATTCAGCGTTTTAACAATGCTGCCATCGGTGACACGGTTGCCCGAATTTGTGCAGATGGCATGGTCAAATTCCCGATCTTCATTCGCCCGACTCTTGAAGGCTGCCTGAAGCAGGGGATCACACCAGTCTATTCCATTCGCAGTATCGCCAGCTGGTATGTGTTCGCGCTTCATGTTGACGCGGGTCAGATCGGATTCGATTATGTCGAGCCGGCCTGGTCTGATCTCAAGGCTATGCTAGGCACAGAATCGTTCATCACTAATCGTCAGCTGTGGGGCGATTTGCCCAAGACCTACCCAGAGTTCGCTGATACCTTGCGACAAGAAATCAAAGAAATGGAGTCAAAATGGCCAGTCTGACGCTGCGCAACGTTCGTAAGAGCTATGGTGATGTCCAGGTGATGCACGGCGTCGATCTCGATATCGTTGACGGCGAATTTGTTGTCTTTGTAGGGCCGTCCGGGTGTGGTAAATCCACTTTGCTGCGCATGATAGCCGGGCTCGAGGAAATTTCAGATGGATCTGTGTCGATAGGCGACAGAGAGGTTAATGATGTCGCGGCTTCCAAACGTGGAGTGGCGATGGTGTTTCAGACCTACGCCCTGTATCCACACATGACGGTGTACAAAAACATGTCATTTGGCCTGAAGCAGGTCAAGACGCCACCTGCCGAAATCGACAAGCGAGTTCGGGCAGCCGCAGAAATTCTGCAGATAACCGATTACCTTGATCGTAGTCCGCGCAACCTCTCCGGCGGACAGCGCCAGCGAGTCGCGATAGGTCGGGCAATTGTTCGCGATCCGGAAGTGTTCCTGTTTGACGAGCCGCTCTCCAACCTCGATGCCGCATTGCGGGTGCAAACCCGGCTGGAGATTGCACGGTTGCATGAGCGACTTGAAACCACAATGATTTATGTGACGCATGATCAGGTCGAGGCGATGACCCTTGCAGATAAAATCGTCGTTCTTCGTGACGGTCGCATAGAACAGGTCGGTTCCCCAATCGAGCTCTACGAACGTCCTGCGAATTCATTTGTTGCGCAGTTTATCGGCAGCCCCAAGATGAATTTTTTCACGGCAACAGATCTGGCGGCCGCAGGCGGTACATTGCTGGGTCGCGACATTGGTGCTGATATGCAGGTAGGGTTACGTCCGGAACATCTGGCCATCGCAGAGCCTGGTAACGCAGTCGTTGAAGGCACGCTGGAGCTGGTCGAAAACCTGGGTGAATATGCATTAGTTCATTTACTCACAGCGTCAAATGTTGAATTTATTGCCAAAACAGAAAAGCCGCCTCAAGTGCCCAAAGGCTCAACGATCAGCTTTGGTGTTAAGCCGGAACTTGCGCATTTCTTCGACGCTAATTCCGGTGCTCGTTTAACGTAGTTGGTGCGCTGTCGCGCAGTTCACAAGCTGGTTAGGGGAATGATCACTCCTGTGGGATTCGCATGTCGCACACCCCTGTCGGTGGCCCTCATTTTTGAATGTCAAAATCAGCGAGAATCAGAATGGCCCGAGTTGGCCATTCCTTAATTAATCTTGCCATCCTAATAGCGGGTTCATTATAAGGTTACTGGTGCATCGGGCAGAGCCAGGCGGCAGCCACCGCCTTGTACAGTTGACGTCTGAGGGAGTTCCTGATCAGGAATCCTTGCTCGATACCGTTACGCTGGTTTCCTTCGAAAATCGATTTTCTTTGCTGTCTATCACTTCGGCAATCAGCTTTGCTTCTTTGTCCTGCGGTCTCAGGTAGAACTCAAAGGTAGGGTTTTCGCTGATACTTATTCCCATGTCGGCTGAAAAAATAAGCTCGTCGTCGAGTTTTACATTGACTGTACGTACATAGTGAGCTGGCATATA
>CALGNZ010000078.1 GCA_937957915.1 uncultured Granulosicoccaceae bacterium
AGCCGCCAGGCGCACGTACCATCTATACTTCAAAACACCGAAGATACACAAATGAATGCACAAAGGGTGTGGCAGATTCGGTGTGCGACAACGTGTCACTCTCTTGAGTGTGGTCTCCCAGTCTCGAATTGGAATGGTACATGCGCCTGGCGCTTATGGCCCCTACGGTTTGGTGATGGAGAGACATGCGGCCACTCAGCCACAACACGCTTTCGTAGGGGCCGTAAGCCGCCAGGCGCACGTACCATCCACGAATAAAAGGCTGCGCGGCTTCAAACTGTGTACAGTGGCGGATAAATCAGGGGCTGAAAGGATCCCTGGCCGGTAATTAAGCAGACGAGCCAGTTAATGGTTGTCAGTCAGTTTTATATTAGTGAGTATTCGATACCAGAAGTTCCGCACTTTAACCCTGTGGGTGTTCTGAAATCTGGGTGCTCTAAAACCCGGGCGCTATGGAAGCGAATCTTGTGGCTTGCGCCATTATCAAAAATCCTCCGGCAGGCGTTTGTGCAGATCCTCCCTCTTTGTAAACGCGCCTTGTCGCTGCGTTTTTATCGATCATTTTCGTAGCGTATGAGAATAGAAGAATGACGACCTCCGGTAGCAAGCCACTATGGCTTGCGTTTGCCCCGTTTATTTTCCTTGGTCTTTGGTCGGGCGGTTATGTAGCGGCGAAATTCGGCCTTGGCTTTGCCGAACCAATGACGTTTCTAACGTTGCGCTATGCCTCAGTGCTGATAATTATGCTGGTGCTTTTTGTCATCATCAGGCCGCCTCTGCCCAGCCGTCGCATCGACTGGGTACACCTGAGTATTGTCGGGTTCCTTATCCAGACGATGTATTTTGGCATGTGTTATCTGGCGTTCAGGCAGGGTATTGCGGTTGGGTCATTGGCGTTAATTTTTTCTTTGCAGCCGATACTGGTCAGTCTAATAGCACCCGGTTGGGCCGGTGAGTCGGTACCGTTGCGAACCTGGATGGGGCTGGCGCTCGGTCTGCTCGGGGCGGTGGTTGTCATTGCAGCGCGCTCCAGTATCGAGGTGCCGTCGGTGATCGAACTATTTTTTGCGACGCTGGCTTTGTTTGGAATAACTGCGGGCTCGCTATGGGAAAAGCGATTTGGCCTTAGCCACCATCCGGTAACCGCTAACCTTGTCGGCTATACCGCAGGGTTGCTCGGTGTACTGCCGTTTATGCTGCTGCTTGAAACGATGCAGGTTCAGTGGACGGGCGGGTTTGTGCTTTCTTTAGCGTACCTGACCATCGGCAATTCCATTATTGCAATCGGTTTGCTATTGGCGATGATAAGAGCGGGTGATGTGAGCAAGGTGTCGGCGCTGTTCTTTCTGGTGCCACCGCTGGCAGCACTGGGCGCTTGGTTAATACTGGACGAGATCATGCCCATTGCAGCGTGGGGCGGGTTTATTCTCGCGGCACTGGGTGTGTGGCTGGCGACAAAAAAAGAAGTTGCCGCTTGATCGGTCAGCATCGTGATTTATTGCTGTTGCTCTGCGATCGGACCATAGTTCGAAAATTCTGCATCGATTTGACTGTAAAGATCCGCAACCCAGGGCGCATCGGTGGCCGCAACTGTCAGAGTTTGTTTACGTGGATCTTGCGGTGCAATAACAACCTTGAAGTTTTTAATGCCCACGGTTGCGGCCAGTACAAATAGTTCTTCGATGGTTTCATCGCCCATGGCCAGGCAACCAATGGACTTTGCCTTGCCGTGAATAAATATATTGCTGCCGGGCTCGGTTCTGTTTTCTGCATTGGCGTGTTGCAGGTCAAACTGGTTTGGATAATCGAGTTTCATTGACAGGTGATACGCGCTGTTCGGGTTTAAGCCAATCACCCGGTAGATGCCTTCGGGCACCTGGCGATCACCTTCCTTTAGCTTCGGTCCGGTAACGCCGCTTGTCTTTAACACCGGGTAGGTATGGATATACCGGAAGGTACCACCATCTGACGCCCAGACCTCGAGTTGTTTCTCTTCCTTGGTGGCTAACAACGTAACCGACGTTGGCGGGTAGGCAATGCCTGCAGATGCAAACCGTGGCCTGAGTTTGCTTTCGCTGCGCACACCGATTCTGGCCACTACCTGCTCTACCGTAGTACGTCCCTTTAGCTTGACGTACACGGGCATCCAGAGACCACGTCCGTATTGGTAAACTGCAAGGCCTGAGGCGGCAATACACATCGCTATAACCAGCCAGCCCACTTTACTCATCAGACGCCTTCAGCATTTTTGGAGGGTTCGCTTCATTATGCCCGCCTGACTGGTACAGATTTTTAGAAAGGATCGTTGTCCCAATCCATGTCCCCCAAATCAATGCCACCCATAAGACCTTCAAGCGCAGAAAATCGCAAATTGTCGTATCTGACTTCGAGCCAGGGTTTTAGCGTTTTCAGTGATTTGATAGTACTGAAGCACTTTGAAGATTCTGAAATTTTTTTGCGCACCCGCTTCAGGTGTTGCTCTATTTTCTGGTCCTGCTTTTTTTTACTTGTATGATAAAAGCTGTGGTAGACGCTGTAGTGCATCGGGGACTGGAGAATAATTTCATCTTTTTCCTTTTCCAGTTGTTCGATGTGTTGTCTGAGTGCCTGGGTCAGCTGCGCTTCGTCTGCTTTTGAAAAGGATTCAGAGTTGTTGGTATGTTGTTGGTACATTCTAAAAACGGTTAGCAGATCTCCTTTTTTCCGTGCTTTTAGCAGGTCGGCCATTAGTTTTTGCTTTTCGAGGCGCCTGGCCGGGTCAGATTCGCGGTCTGGATGTAGCTTTGCAGCTGTTGCACGAAACATTTTGTGGAATGTTTGATTGTCGATTTTCGGAGCATCGGTGCTGGTGTTCTGATGCTCATCTTCAAAACCGAAGTCTGGATTGGTAAATGGATCTTCCTCATTCTCGATGCCGTCGTCGAAAGGCGATGCGCCAAACTCATCTTTCAGGTCTTGATTGAGTTCGTTCATTATTTCGTCGCGCAGTGCCTGGCGTCGGGCCTGATAGTCTTCAGCCTGTTTCTCCAGTTCGGCATCGAGTTCACTCTGAAATATATCAGGAGTGCCTGATTCTGGACGATCGGTTGCTGGTGGAGGGCCGAGGCGTTCATCGAGAATACTCTCGACAAACGCTTCCATAGTTTCCTTCAGGTTATCGAAGTCTGCCTCGGTTTCGGCCCGCTCGCGTTCTGCGGCTTCTTCAGTTTCACGTTGTAGATTTTGGATGTGATCTGAGAGTTGCTCGTATGCGGTACCTGATGCTCCATCTGGATCTTCGTCGAGTTCTATGCCTAGTCGATAGGCATCGTAACGTGCAACATCATCCATCATTTCGCTATCGGTGATGCCGAACACTTGCATTTCGGTGATCATATCCTTGATCCATTCATCCAGCACTTCGCGCTCCCACTTAGCCAGTGATTTGCGCTGTCCCATTTTTAAAAGTTTTCGCAGCAGGGGGATGTCTGACTCTGCTGCTTCTTTCTCGACTGGTTTGATTGTTTGTTCTGTTCGTTCGATAAGCCCGTCAAGCCTTGATTTAAGTTGCTCGTTTTGTCTCTGCAGTCGGTCTGCCTTGTCCCACAGTTTTTGAAACCCGGACTTTTTTTGTTTTGATTTGCTATGTTTTCTGGTAGCGGTGAGACTGGACATGACATCAACTCTTGACTGGTGTTCCAAGGATATCACAACATTCGCGGCCCGCTATTTGCGCTACGCAATAAATTTACTTTCGCTATATCAGCTCACAATTGAGGAAACGTAAAGAGTCGGGGCCGGGAATAACAGGGGGAACGTGCGGGGACATTCGCTACAAATGGCATACGCGCGCCGGGAGGTAAAGTACCTATGCGTTTGACACGATTAAGGTGGATGCACCTGGCGCATATGGCGCCCTGCGTGTGCATCGCCCAGGCGTAACCTACTGGTGTTCTTCGCCCTGGTAGTTCCACATTGATTGCGTATTGCCGGCAGTTACAAATCCGGTTGATTTATAGAACCTGATTGCATTCGGGTCTGCGGTTAACATTTGCTGATGATAGTTACCGTAAACAGTTTGCATAGCCTGCATAATCTTTCGACCAATTCCGTTTCGGTGGTATTCGGGATGGACCAGCATGTGTGGGTAGTACACCACTAAATGACCGTCCGAGATGGCGTTGGCCAGACCAACAAGCCGGTCTTCGAGTCGGGCGGTAACCAGCGTATGTGAGTTGCGCAGGGCTGCCATCAGAGAATCAGGCTTGTTGGCCGAAGACCATTTGTTAGCCTGGTACAGGTCCATCACTTCCGGTGATTCTATCGTGCCATTAATGGCTATTGCTACGTTCACAGTGCGGTTCCGTTGTTGTAGACGGTTATGATGGAAAAGTGCTGCTCGGTGGCAAGCACATTAGTCGACATAGACATGCACCGTTTGCGCAGCATTATTTGCGAAGCCGGCTACGTCCCAGGGTGGTTCAAGTGGCTGTGTATTGCCGAGTGAGTCTGTGGCGCGGCATCGAAGTACATACTCACCGGGTTGGGCATTCCACTCAAAAGCCCACTGTGTCCATGCGTATTTACTGTTTCGGTGGTGCACGCTGGCGTTATGCCATAGGCCGTCGATTTCAATTTCTACCTTTTTGATTTCAGCGCCCAGTCCGGACCAGGCGCGTCCGGTTAAGGTGGTGGCGCCTGGTTGCAGATGGCGGCAGCGTGTTGACCAGTCCGGAACACCGGGTGGCACCATCAACGACTTAACTCGCATACCCTGTATGGGTTGACCCGGGTCGTCGACTGTCTGGCGATACTGATACGTGCGCACTTGCTGAAAGCCGGTGAATGGTTCAGTGAGTGCCTTGATATCAACCAGCCACTTAACGCTTGCCATGCCATACCATCCGGGAACTATGATTCGTAGTGGCGAACCGTGTTGAGGCAACAGCGGAGAACCGTTCATTGAATGTACCAACAACACCTCAAGTTGCTGCATTTGATCGAGCGTCATGCTACGAGCAAAGTAGTGACCTTCGCCTTTGTCATAGCCGAAGTCTGCACCGGTGAAAGAAAACTCTACAACACTCTGAGCGGGACACGCTCTTTCAATCAGGGGTAGCAACGGCGTACCTGTCCACATTGAGGTGCCAACCGCTTCATAGTGCCATGGCATTGAATGCGAGCGTGGAGAAACACCCGCTCGGCCGTTACCGGCGCACTCCAGGGTTACCGGCATCGATACCGATGGCAGTGATCGGATCTGCGCCATAGTCAGGGAATAGGGTGATTCAAACTCACCGCTAAATTCCAGCTTGTGCGTGGCCTCGTCAATGACCGGAACGTCAAAATGGTTTAGTAAATAGTGAGCGCCTGTTGGAGTGATATCCTCAGTCAGCATTTCCAGCAGGATACCGCTGTTGCGGTTCGCCAGGCCAACCTCAGCGCTGGAAAACAGACCATCGGTGGTGGTTACCCGGTGGCTGTGTGGTTTGAAAGGATAGAATTTGTCAGTCATTGGCGGAGTCTGGCTTTAAACTTTGCACTGAATCAGTCGCGTTAAAATGACTGGGGAAACGGCAGTCGTCGGGTGTCCGGCGTACGCAGACATTTGCACTTGCCCGTTGCCGGGCGTGTACACACAGAGTGGCCGAAATGTCTCGCTATGCATTACCGGTTGCTCTGCACTAGACTTTAATCATGGATGACTCATTGCCTATTATCAAACCACTTTTGCGTATCTGCGCTGTGATGCTGCTGCCAGCAGGCGTCGTGACTGCAGCAGGGGAAACTTCGCAAGGGGAGGCTGCGGCTGGTCCAGGCGTGGTCATGACTGTTGATGCTGCCTCTGCAGGGGCAGCTAATTCTGCGACGAGTGCCGAGCTGACGCTGCGGGATTGGGCAGATACATTCTATCTGCAACGGCCACTTTGTGGTGCATCCGAAATCCGCGATGTGTCAATACAAAAAGACAACGTTCTTGTGCGGCTCGATATCGAGCCTGAATGGGAGCAAGCATTAAGCAAGCTCGATGAGGCCGACGCTGGTCGCTGGTTTGCGATTCACTGTCCGTTGCCTGTAGCGACGGCGGGGCCTGCATTGGGTAATAGAGACATCACCATTGTGTCCACCAACGCAGACAATCCACACACGAGATTTTCCTGTCGTGAATTTGAGCGTTCGCTAAGGCTCGAGGCAGAGGCGCGGAAAGCCGGGTTTCGCGAGCGATTTAATGCCTTGTTGCAGCGAATTGGAGTTGACTCACCGTAGATCCCGCTCCATTTGCTACTGCCTGCCTGTGGTAAACCCGGGTTTCAGTGGGCGACAGGTGACAGGTACAGGCTTTGTCTGATAGGCGGCTTTTGGCCGTTGCTCAATACCTGATCAATAGAGCGAGAGGGTGTTGGTAATCTGGTCAATTGTGTCGGCCGCTTCCGGGCCAATGGCGCACGCCGTGTAGGTGGCCACTCCGTGAAACTCGGTGCGACCACTGTCTCGAATCAACGAACTTTTAAGGCCCCGTTGCAGCGCCTCGTGGTGAAATTTTAGTAACTCGTCTTCTGAATTTACCTGCAGGCAAACCTTTGCCATGCCAGCTGCTATCCAGCAACGGGTGGCGTCGTCAATTTTTAGATCGGTGCCATCGCTTTCTCTCAATTGAGAGACCAGAAATTCCATTGATGCATGCGACCCCTGCGCGATCTCTTTGCCACGGCGCATTTTCAGATCCTTGCGGATCAAAATAGTCTGCTTGTACCTCATGCTGGTTTCCAGGTCCACGGTTGCCGGTTAGCGATGAAATGGTCATCTAAATCATCTTTACACAACATTGCTGGTATGTAATAGTTCGCGAGATAAGTTCGATTTGTCAGTAGCTAGTAACTGCAGACTTTTGTGCAACTTAGAAAAATAATAAAAAATTCTGGAGTTTCAAATGGACGTTTTAGCTTGCCTGGTTATCACCATCCTTTGCCTTACAGCCGTAGCAAGACGGCGTGCAGACAACGAAGTATAAACCTCTGCCAGGTTGACTGGCGTCTATTAAGACGGGCGCTATGCCAATACGGGCACGCGCACAGGTAGCATCAGCGAGTCATTTGCAGGTACTGATCAGCGTAGCGTTGTCCGATAGTGCGCAGCGCGGCTGCGTCGAAGTGTGCATCATCGCCGCGAGTCCCCAAACCTTCTGCCGCTACACAGGCGGTGCTCGGGTCGTTGTCGCTGTTCAGTCGGTTTAGCTGTCTGTTTACGGGCAACGCGGCGGTCTCTGCACAAATAAATGGCTGGTCTGTGCCGTACCAGCTCTCGCTGCGAAACGCATCAATCAACGCGTACAAGGCGGCACCGTAAGCCGGGTCGTCCTCGCCATCTGACTCTCCCTGATGCCACAGCAGCCCATCGATTCGGGATTTTGAAGGCAGCTCGTTAATTGCGCGTGAAACCTTGTTGCGGATGCTGTTGAAAAAGTCGCCGTCCGGGTGCCAGTGACTAATAGGCTGCCCGGGGGCTGTCACCAGAATAAACCCGACCACCCGGCTGGTGTCCATAGACGTTACCCGCTTGCCGAAGTGCAGGCTCAGGTTGTTGGATGGGCCGGTCTCAGCATCCCCTCGCGGAAACCAGCCCTGATCCCAAATTTGGTGCAGATCAGCCACCTGCCAACCGCTGTCGGTATAGGCAAATGTACGAGGGTCTTGTCCGTCGAGTGCCGGATCGAATGTTGTATCAGCGCCCAGTGCATTTGACTGTCCGGTAACCAGCACCAGGTCTGTAATGTCAGCGGGCGTCGGGTTGGTTATTGCCTGCTGCTGCGGTGGTTCTGCGCTAACCGTAACCCCCGCTTCGACAGGCGGATCGTTTTGCGCTGGATTCTGCTGATCAGTCAGTGGGTTATTTTCTGGCTCGGGCTCTGGTGCAGGTGGTGCGGGGACAGGCACTGCAGGAGCAGGCACTACCGGGACAGGCGCTACAGGAGCAGGTGCTGATTCAGCAGCAGTGGCTGCCGTGTCCTCCTGTCTGGTTTCCGCACTGGTCTGCTCCACCGTAAAGGGCGATGAAATAGTGGCTCCGCCGCCACACCCTGCAATACTGAGGAGCAGGGCGGTCGTAGCAAAAAGCTGCTTCAGTCGCAAAAACCGGGATACGTTGTATACATTCATAGCGTGAAAATGGTCCGTCCGCGTTTTGGCACCCGGCTAATCAGCAAATGTTTCGCCTCACGAGTTCGAGTCGATGGCAGTCGCTGATTTGCCAAGGCAACTCAGTGGATTCAATCCTTGTCTGGGGTTGTGTCGAGGGCTGTTTGGTTGTTTTTATTGTGTCGCTCTCAATTGATATATAGATGAGATTTTCGACTTTGCCGGTCGGCTGGAAACATTCTTGATGGTCGTTTGGATAGGTGAAATCAGGGGGGCAAACTCGCATGATTCCTGTACTGGCAAAAAAATGCATGGAGTTTGTTTTCGCTGGCTCCGATGGTTGATTTCTGTTTTATTCGTTTGGAATGGTTACTTCCATTTGACAGGCCAGGCGCCTTCCGGAACACGAGGCCATTGAGCCAAAGATCAGGCGCTCGGCCGTCAACCTCGGGGGTAATGTGGGGCCATTTGCCATGCGAATTTGAGCCGGTGGCGGGAAACGTGCAACTGCGCGAGTAAAAGCGCCACTGTTGAATTGAACGCTGGAAGCGTTGTTTTCTCAGCGCGGGTACTTACACACCGCGGGTATGCGCCCACTGGTAAGCGCCACGTGCGCGCGGCAGATGTCGGGTTCTCGAAGTCGCTGGTGCCAGGCGTCGGCGGATAGCGGTGATCTGACGCCGGTGCTCCGGCATCGCGAGCCCCGGCCAAAGCGGCGCCTGCTCACTCTAATGGAATAGACTGTTGATTGAATTACGCAAGCGCGCAGTTAGCACTGCGGCAGACAATGATGGACCAGTTATGCCAACCAGCCTGCGGCGCCGCCAAAAAGCAAGGCGGGCCGGCACCGTTTCTGTTTTTACTCTTGTGTCGCTCATCGGGCTATTGCTATTGGCCAACCCGCTTCGCGCGCAGGCCGACGATAATACACTGCTAATTCTTGATGCTTCCGGCTCGATGTGGGGCAGGGTAGAGGGGCGCAGCAAAATTGAAACAGCCCGTGATGTAATTGTTGACCTGCTTGCAGGCAATCCTTTACAGCGAAAGCTGGGGCTGATGAGTTACGGACATCGTCGCAAAGGTGATTGTGGCGACATTGAGTTGCTGGTGCCATCAGCGTTGAATACCACTGATGCCATTCAACGCGCGCTGATGTCTATACAGCCTCGCGGTAAAACTCCACTGTCGGCATCCGTCGTTGAGGCGGCGCGCGAACTTCGCAGTGAGCATAGTAAAGCAACGGTGATTCTGGTGTCCGATGGCCGGGAGACATGTGATTATGATCCGTGTCAGGTGGCCAGAGAGCTTGAAGCGTCAGGGGTGGATTTTACCGCCCACGTCATCGGTTTTAATGTCACTGACCCGGTTGATCTCAGTCAGCTTCAATGTATAGCGGACAATACTGGCGGTCGATTTATGTCCGCAGGCAATGGCAGTGAGTTATCACTTGCCCTGCAGACTGTCAGCGATGTGTTTGATCAGACCACTGCCAGAGATGTGCAAGCTGGTGATCGTGCTGCGTCTGAAAACCTGACGGATAACAGCACGGGAAACAGCACGGGAAACAGCGCGGGAAACAGCAACGGAAACGCGACAGCTGGCAATGTGCAAAGCGCCGAAGCAAAGACGCAGGGGAATGTATCCGGTGCTGCTTCATCAGCGGCCATTGATGGCAATGCGGCTAATACAGGTCATTCTGCTCGCAGTAATGGACAGAGCAGTAATGGACAGAGCAGTACCGGGCAGAGCAATAGCCACCAAAGCTATAACGCAGAGAGCGTCATTGCTCAGGGTAACGGTACGCTGAGTGCGGATCCGGAAATCGGGGCTGCACAGAATAGTGGCGAAGTCGGTGAAATTGATGTTGATATTCGCGTTCGGCAGCCAGATGATTTCCGTGCAGGCCAAAAAGGTAACGAGCAGCCAGAGTCTGCAGTGGCTGGCCGGATTGCGGGCAGCGGTGATGCGGATGAACAGCCGGGTGCAGCAGGGTCGGCTGGCGCCCAGGGAAACTTTGGCGAGTTTCGCCAGAATGGTTCAGCAAGTAATAGCAGTGCTGATACAGAAGGGGTGGGGCTGGCACCGCAAGCGGATGGCGGTGTGATGACAGAGGTGCCTGCATCAAGTATTACTACCGAAGAATTTGTTGCCACTGTCACTGTGCCTCCGACTCTATATACGTTGCAGGTATTTACCGCACGTTGGAAAGGTCCCGGATTGCCGGAAGACTTAATAGCCATCGCCTTGCCTGACTCTCCGGCCGATGTGTGGCTGCAGGCGCTGCCGGTTGGTAGTGGAAAAAAACAAAAACTCAAAGCGCCCGAGCAACCTGGTGATTACGAGGTTCGATATATATCAGCCAATATGCAAATTCTAGCCTCTGCAGCAATTAGCGTACGCAAGGCCGAAGCAACACTAATCGCACCACAGGAGGTGCGTAGTGGGCGCCTGGTGCGAATTCGCTGGAAGGGAGGTACCCGCGACCCCAAAGATTCTATTGTCATTACCCGTAAAGGTGCTCCGCTATCCAGCGCTATTAACCGTCGGGTGATCAGGGCTGAAACGTCTGTGATGCTGTTGATGCCGTCGAGGGGGGGTGACTATGAGCTACGGTATCTTCAGGCGGGCGGCAATCTGATTGCGAGAAAATCTATAGTGGTTAAATAGTTTTGATTCTTGTTTATGCATTAAAAAGTTGATTGCAATTGATGCGAGCGACCAAAAAAAAAGGGCGCCAGGCGCCCTTTTTCTTACTGTACTACATACTCGCTGCTTGATACATCTAAGCGTAACTCATACCTACTAATAACACGTTAGCAAATAGCGCTTCAGCTATACATCTAGACGCGGCTGCGTTGTATCATCCCAAGGATAAACAGCAGGACACACGCGCCAACAACCGCAGTGATTATAGAAATAACAGATAGCCCACCGGTTGCGGAGCCGATACCCGCCATGCTGGCTAGCCAGCCGCCGAGAAATGCGCCTACTATACCCACGATGATGTTGGTTACGATATTGCCGCTGCCGGTTTTCATTATCATGCCAGCCAACCAGCCAGCTACCGCACCAAGTACTAACCAAATTAAAAGACCTGTTGGATCCATAATATTACTCCTCATTTACTAGCTGGCAACGCCTCTGTGGTGTTGCCTGACAAGAAAATAGTATCAAATAACTCAGCGCTTTCCGGTTTTAGTATCACTTTTTTACGAATGTTGGTGCGTGTGCTTTTTCCAATTGAGTATTAAAAACTACTTAAATTTTTGTGTGTCGCAGTTTTTATTGTTGGTTTTGCAGTGGTTTACATTTGAATGGCGTGTTGTGAAAGAGCATTCGACAGGGTCAGTGCATCGCTTGCGTTCGGTTAAATAGGTCGATTTATACAGGCGCTATTTTGTGATGTGAAGAAAGTGTCTTATGTTTCCTTTGCTAAAACTACTTTGCCGTTAACCCACACTGTTTTAATGTTCTCTCGGGTCGCTCCATACAGCGTTTTCTGAAACAGATCTTCTGTTGAGTCGAGTGCCGGAAAGTACATCAGATTGCTGTTTGGTGTGTCCGGGTTGATGCGTAAAGCATCAAAGCGATAGCCTTTTTTAAACACACCAACTGGCTCATCAAGTGCCACACCACCACCCGCGGTGGCCAGGTAAAACGCCTCATGGAAATCTATACGACTGGCCGTGTTGTTACGGGTGTTGCTGTTGTCGACATTAAAACCACGAGCGTCGGCGCTCAGGGCCGGGTTGACGCCAGACTCAAGCATACGTGATGCGCCAACCACATGTTTACAGCTGTCAAACTGAGAGGCGCTTGGCCCGCCGGAGATGTCGGTGCCGAGTCCGACATGCAAGCCGGCATCTATGGCTTTTCTGAGTGGGAATACGGCACCTGAAAAGTATTGATTCGAAAGCGGGCAATGTGCAATTCCGGCCTGCCTGTTTCCGATGATCGACATATCGCGGTCATCTATGAAATTAGAGTGTGCAAGTATTGTGTGGCGATTGAGCAAGCCAAAGTCATCCAGTGCCTGTGTGTCAGTAACGCCTAATCGATCAATAACAAACTGGTGCTCCCAATCGCTCTCGGAACAGTGTGTCTGGATGTGGCACTGGTAACGGTTTGCCAGTTCTCCAAGGCCCTGTAACATGTTGTCGGTGCAGCTTGGTATAAAGCGCGGTGTCAGGATTGGTTTTACCAGTGATGCTTGGTTTCCATCAAGTTGACGAATGAACTGAATCGATGCTTCTGATTGCTGCAGTCCCCGTTCGGTTGACTCGTCGCGATAGTAATCAGGGCACTGCGTAGTTTCATCCATAGCTACTCGGCCTACCCAGGCGCGCTGTCCCTGTTGCAGGCAATGCTCTGCCAGTATCTCGGTTGCGCGTGAGTGTATGGTGGCAAAATACACAGCGCTGGTGGTGCCGTTTGCCAGCAGGTTCTTAACCATATGCGAATAAACAGTGTTCGCAAATTCGGTGTCGCTGTATTTTGCCTCCAGCGGAAAAGTGCAGTTCTGTAGCCAGTCTTGTAGTGGCAGGTGCAGGGCTTTGCCGAGTTGGGGCCACTGTGGTGCATGGATGTGGAGGTCAACCAGGCCAGGGATAAAAAAACCGTGGTCCTTTTTTTTTGTGTAGCTTGCTGCGGATTTCGCAGTGTCCAGTGCAGGTCCGTAGTCGCGGCTTTGGGGGGTAAGCACTGATTGAATGATGCCATCATTGACCGTGATGAGGGCGTCGTCAAGAATTTCGATCTGGCTGATCGAAGGTGTGTGTATGAAGGTGCCGTGATAGTACTGGCACTCTGGTGAATTCACCTGACACTCTCCGCGGTATTGTTGTTTCAAATGTTTTATGGTGTTTTGACGCAAGCACCATTTTTCTGGCAGAGGCTGGCGTTTGCGTTTACTTTATTTTTGTATGCGTATATAGCACCTGGTGGATGCGCAAGCTTATCCACCCTGCACTCTACATTCGTGCACACTCCAAGTGAACCGTAGGGTGGATAAGCCTGCGCATCCACCAACAGCGCGCGTTACCGTGTGCAATATAACACTTGTATATATTTGTCTATGTCTGTGAAGACCGCGGGTTGCACTGATTGTGCAACCCGCGTTTATAGCTGCTGCTCAGTGACTACTTCGGCAGGCGGGTTTCCACACCTTTCACCAGCCAGTTAATACCCAGTAAATCACCATCTGGCAGTACATCGCCGTCCTTGATCATGACTTTGCCGTCCTGATCGACAACGGGTCCGGTGAACGGATGAAACGTTCCAGCGCTGATTGCCTCAACTTTTTCGTTGATTGTCTGCATCTGCTCTGCTGACAGGTCTGTGCTCAGTGACTCTACACTGACAGCGCCATCGGCCATGCCACCCCAGAATGCAGTGCCCTTGAATGTGCCATCAAGCACTTTTTGTGTCTGCTCAATAAAGTGATCGGCCCAGCTTATCTGCATGGAAGCGAGCAAATGATTGGGTGCATATTTTTTCATGTCTGAGCTGGTGTTAACCACATAAACACCTTCCTCTTCAGCAACAGTTACCACCGACGGGGTGTCCTGATAGATTGAAAAAATCACATCAGATTGCTGGGCGATGAGTGAACGTGCTGATTCCTGTGCTTTGCTTGGGTCAAACCAGGAGTTCAGCCAAACCACTTTCATTGTGATTTCAGGGTTAACTTCCTGTGCACCCAGGGTAAATGCGTTGATGATTCCGACTACCTCGGGTATCGGGTAGGCTGCAACCATACCAACGGTGTTTGAGTTGGTGACAAAACCGGCGGCTATCCCTGCGATATATGCGCTTTCGTAGTTGCGTGTCTGGAAGTTGCCCATGTTATCCGCCAGCTTGTAACCGCTGGCATGTATGATTTTAATATCAGGGTAGCGTTTGGCCAGTTTAAGACCATCGTTCATATAACCAAATGAACCAAGCATAATCATCTTTGCACCCTGTGCGGCGAACTGATTCATAATGCGCGCGGCGTCTGGTCCTTCCGGGATGTTCTCTACAACCATTGACTCAACCTTGTCACCGAAGGCTTCCTCAATAGCCTGTCGGCCCCGATCCAGTTCGTGGGCCCAGCCAACATCACCAGCCGGTGATGGATAGATGTAACCAATTTTAAGGACATCGGCTGCGTGTGCGTTGGATAAAAAGGCTGATGCACTGATCAGACCTGCGGCCAGTGCAAGTTGGTGTATCGCGGTGCGGCTCGTGGTCGCCAGATAGCGGATAAAAGAGTACACGGGTTTTCTCCTGTGGATGGTTATTCATTTCGAAGGTAGGGAATGCCCAGCGAAGCAGGATGATTCAGTCTGACGACTCTGGGGTTGCGTGAAATTATGGCCAGTACAACGATAGTGATGATATACGGCATCGCCGACATCAACTGCGAGGGTATGGCAAAGCCCTGTCCCTGCACAAACAGTTCTATCAGCGATACAGCACCAAAAAGATAAGCGCCAATAGCAATACGTGGAGCCTGCCAGGTACCGAAGACGACCAGCGCCACGACAATCCAGCCTCGGCCCGCCACCAGGCCTTCTGCCCAAAGCGGTGTGTAAGACAAGGTAAGATGTGCGCCGCCGATACCAGCCATAGCGCCGCCAAACATGATTGCACAGGTACGCACCAGAACCACCGGATAGCCGATCGAGTTGGCAGCATCGGGTGATTCACCCACTGCACGTATTATCAGGCCAAGCTTGGTGCGTTTGAGTAGGTAGGTGATAGCTATAACTGACGCAATGCTGACATAGACCATAGGGTCCTGAGCAAAGATAACCTTGCCCAGTAAAGGCAGTTCACTGAGAGCGCCGAGGTCTATTTTTTCAATCGGACTGATGGTAGTGCCTTCGTAGTTCTTGCCTATCAGCACCGATACACCCAAACCGAGTATGCCAACTGCCAGTCCGGCGGCTACCTGATTGGCAAGAAACCCGACGGTGAGTAATGCAAAAACCAGAGACAGCAGAGCAGATGCCAGTGCGGCCGAGGCGAAACCCACAATCGCAGAGCCGGATACCTTCGCCATTACAAAGCCGGTTGCAGCACCCGTCGCCATCATGCCCTCAATACTGAGATTGAGCACACCGGATTTCTCAACGACGAGCTCACCCATAGCAGCAAATATCAATGGTGTTGCTGCCGCCAGTGTACCTGCCAATACGAATACCAGTAAATCAAGCATCGGTGGCAACCTCGGTCGATCGGCTGGCTGCGGGTTCAGCACCTGACCTTTTCAATCGATAGTTTACAAATACATAGCAGGCCAAGTAAAACACCAGCAGCATACCCTGAAAGATAGTGGTTGAAGCGTTGGGTATACCGACTGATACCAGCGACATATCACCACCCACATAGATCAGTGCCATAAACAGTGCGGCGAATACAATGCCTATCGGATGCAGTCCGCCGAGAAAGGCAACAATAATGGCGGCGAAACCATAGCCTGGAGAAATGTTGCGTTGCAACAATCCCAGTGGCCCGGCTACTTCAGCCACACCTGCCATACCTGCTGCGGCGCCGCCAATGAGTAAGCCCATCCATACTGCACGGTTCTCTGCAAAGCCTGCATAGCGTGCAGCACCCGGGGCAAGGCCGCTGACCAGTAACTTGTAGCCAGGCAGGCTGCGTTGCACAAACACCCAGGCGCACGCCGTTGCAATAAAAGACAGAAACAATGATGTGTTTACTCTGGTGCCATCAAGCAGCGGCGAAAACAGTGCGGCATCACCGAACATGGCCGACTGCGGAAAGCTCATGCCCATTGGGTCGCGCAGTGGTCCGGTGACGAGGTAGTACAACAACTGCAATGCAATGCTCGACAACATAAACGTCACCAGTATTTCATTGGCGTTGTAACGTGTACGCAGCAACGCGGCAATACCTGCCCAGAACGCCCCCGCCAGCGTACCGACAACTATCATTGCCGGTAGTACCCACTTTGAATCAGACATTTCAAACTGCAGGGCCAGTGCACCGGATGCTATTGCCCCGAGCAACAGTTGTCCCTCAGCGCCGATGTTCCACACACGTGCGCGAAACCCGATGGCCAGGCCTTGCGCAATCAGCAAAAGCGGGCCTGTTTTTAGCAACACCTCGCCGATGCCATAGCGCGTTGTTAACGGTTCTATAAAGAACGCATAGAACGCTGCCAGCGGTGACTTGCCGAGCAGCGTAAACATGATTGAACCTGCAAACAAGGTGAGCAGCACCGCAACCAGTGGCACCAGTAGCTGCGCTCGCAGTGATGGCTGTGTGCGCAGTACCAGCCTCAGGGCGCTCATGGTGCGATTCTCGGTGAAGGGCTCTGTGCAGGGCTCTGTGAATCGCCTGCCGCTTTCTGATTATCGAAGTGTTGCAGACCGTCGGCCCGTGGCGATGAAAGAAACTGTCCGCTCATCCATTGCCCAACCTGCTGCACATTAGTTTCTGCCGTGCGCAACGATTCAGACAGTTTGCCTTCATAGATAACGTGCAGCCGATCGCACACTTCAAACAGCTCTTCGATCTCCTCCGATACCAGTAGTATTGCCGTGCCCTTGTTGCGCAATTCGATTAAAGCCTGACGTATGTCAGCTGCCGCACCCACGTCTACACCCCAGGTTGGTTGAGACAGAACCAGCACCTGCGGCGCCAGAGCCATCTCGCGTCCGACAATAAATTTCTGCAGGTTGCCACCTGACAGACTGCCGGCCAAAGCGTTATCTCCGCCGCAGCGCACGTCGTTATCTTTTATACACTGCTGTGCCCGCTCGGCCATCGCGGCAAAGCGAATAAAACCAAAACGTGTCAGCCCGGCATTGTGACTGGTGAGCAAGCTGTTGAACCCGAGTGACAGATCAGGTACGGCGCCTCGGCCAATGCGTTCTTCGGGGACGAACGCGAAGCCGAGCTGTCGTCTTTGCTCCGGAGACAGTCTGTTTACTTTGCTGCCGTTAATCGACACTGTACCGGAGCCTGACGAATGCAACAGCGACTCGCCGGAAATCAGGCGCATGAGTTCATTTTGTCCATTGCCTGATATACCGGCAATACCGACGATTTCACCGGCAGCAACTGACAACGAAGCATCGCTTATTGAGGTGCCAAACGGGTCTTCGGGTGTATGCGATAGTTGATTAACATCAAGCATCACCCTGCCGTCGCTGCTCGCGGTTTGTTGTCGGGTAACCGGGATATCACGACCAATCATCAATCGGGCAAGCGATTGGGTTGTCTCTTCAGTTGGCGTTACGGTGGCGACTACTTTGCCATCACGTAAAACGGTCGCGTTGTCGCACAGACTTCTGATTTCTTCAAGCTTGTGCGAGATATACAAAATACTGCAACCACCTTGTGCGAGTTTGCGCAGGGTTGCGAATAGCAGATCAACGCCCTGTGGTGGCAAAACGGAAGTAGGCTCATCCATAATCAACAGTCGCGGCTCCTGCAGAATACAACGCACAATCTCCACGCGTTGTCGCTCGCCGACGGACAGGCTGTGTACCATTGTGTCCGGTGCTATTGGCAAGCCGAAACTGTCGGCGACGTCGGTAATTCGCTTTGAAAGACTGGCAATTGATCCGTTAACCGCGAGTGATATGTTTTCTGCCACTGTCAGTGTTTCAAACAATGAAAAATGCTGAAATACCATACCAATGCCGAGCGACCTCGCGTGCGCCGGGTTTTTAATCGTCACGGTCTGGCCGCGCCATTGAATGGTGCCGTTATCAGGCTGGCTGACACCGTATATCAGTTTCATCAGCGTAGACTTGCCAGCGCCGTTTTCACCGAGTATGGCGTGAATCTCTCCCTCGTCGATATCGAGGTTTACGTTGTCGTTGGCAACGACGCTTGGGTAGACTTTACTAATGCCGCGCAGTGATAGAAGCTCAGTCACGCGGGTGGTCTTCTTTGTTCTGGTGTTTCATGGTTTGTCTGATTATGTGCTGTCTGCATCATGATGACAGCTCCGGGCCAATTGGAAAGACCCCCGGCATTACTATAAAACCCGGAATGCGTTTTACCCGATCGGTCCAGCGTCTGATGGCAGGGTAGTCTTGCCTCGATATACTGCCTTCCTCTGACAGTATGATATACGGAAAACACGCGAGATCGGCGATTGTTGGTAAATCACCTGCGACCAGCCACCGCTGTTTGCGATGCTCCGCAAACCACAGGTGTTCGTCGAGTATTCGGAACAGTTGATGTGCACGCGCCCTGCAGGCGTCAGCGTCGACGTTGTAGAAAAAACCTTCTGCGAGCCGTGCCTGAGATGCGCTGGCGGTTATACCATCGGCAAATGCCAGCCACTCAGTGATCTGTGCAATCTTTGCAGGGTCTGACGATGGATACCAGGATGCTGTCTTGTCGTAGCGTGTAGCCAGGTAAACCAGTATGGCGGCGCTGTCTTTCAGCGTAAGTCCGTCGATCGGGTTGAGGTCTGCAGTCTGTTCATTGTGAGGCTTCTCCGTTTTTTGTTGCAAAGGGCGGCGCTGCCCGGCGTTCTGTGGTTCGTGACTCCGGTCGACTAATACTGGCAGTGTCCCCAGCGGGTTGATTGCTTTAAACCATTCGGATTTATGATCTGCAGCCGGATAAAACTCCACGGTATGCTTTGAGTACTCAATCTCCAGCATGCTGAGCAACAAGCGGATCTTGTAGCAATTGCCAGATAACTCGTAGTCGTACAGAGTGATCACGTTCTGCCCTATATATCCAGAGTTAGTGAGTCAGAAAGTGCACGCGATACGCAGGTCATCATACAGTTTCCGCGTTTTTTTTCTGCGTTACTTAAATAGACATCCTGATGCAGTGGTGTGCCATCGATAACATCGACAATGCAGGTGCCGCAGGCACCCTGTTCACACGAAGAGGGAAGCGCTACCGCATTATTTCGTAACACCGACAGCAGGGTTTCTCCGGCCGGCACTTGCAGAGTGATTCCGGTGCGAGCAAGGGCAACACTAAACGGTTTGTCCTGACTGACCTCGGTAGCATTTTTAAAATACTCAAAATGTACCGACTCATCAGGCCATGAGTGCGCCTCGGCAATTGCCTTTGCGCTATCGAGCATCGGCCCCGGCCCGCACAAATAGACATGGTGTGCATTTTCATAGTGTGCCAGTAACTGCTGCAGACGACTGTTCGTCTCTGTCGGGTCGAGTCCGGTAACTATGTTTGCCGCTTTGCCGAATTCGTCCAGGCAACTTTTGAAGGCGACATGACTGTTGTCTGCAACAAAGTAGTGCAGCTCAAACGGCAAGTCTGAGTGGAATAACGCCTTTGCCATCGACAGTAAGGGTGTGATGCCAATTCCCCCGGCGATTAACAGGGTTTTTACGGCATCTCTGCGCAGCGAAAAATTGTTCCTTGGTGGCGATACTGTGAGCACATCACCAGGTTTTAGCGAGTGATGTATAAACGATGACCCGCCTGATGATTCGGCCTCTAGTTTAACGCCAATGTTGTAGTGATCAGTTTGGCCGGGGCCATTGGTCAGCGAGTATTGCCGTGTCAATCCGTTTGCCAGTAACACATCGATATGTGAGCCCGGCTGCCAGGTCGCCAGATCTCCCGTGATTGCGGCCATTTCTACTGACTTAATATCTTTTGCGGTATCAGTGATTGCGCGCACCACTACGCGTTGCGTGGTAGCAGCTGCGTTTGAAATGCCCGGCATTTTTGCCAGTGATTCACTGACCGGGGTAATGCTAACCTCCCATGCTGCAGGTGGTATGATTGCTTGCATCTGTTGTTCAGCCACTATTCTTAACTGTGACAAGGCAGCGTTATGCAGCTGTAGCCAGGTTGTCGGGTGTTCAATTGTGCTGCTGCCTGACATAAAACCACGTATCACGGATCTTGCGCTGTCGACAGGCTGAATGATGAAATGCAGTTGTATAAGCTCGGCCGGCGGGTTTGCATTGCTTGCAATACAGTCATTTGCAGTAAGAGGCGTTACCTGTGTGGTGTGTCGATAGGTATCTCTTGCTTCTACTGCACAATGTACGGGTGTGTTGGAAAGTGGATGAATGTAGCCATACGATTGTAATACCGTTGATACTATATCAATGGTTGCGTTGACCGGAATGGGGCGCAATACCAGCAGCCTGCCTGCATCAATTTCACGCTCTGTATTTAGCGCTCGGATTGTGGCTGTGTTCAAATCACCATCTGCTACAGGTGCGGTAATAGAGCCATTGAGAAAGCCTGGATCAATGTCTGGTACTGACGCTGAATTATGAGTTGCTGGCAGTGCACTTTCAGCACTCCAGATCAAACCGTATTGCTCGGTCACCGGGTAGCGGTTGTTGCAGATGGTGCGGGCAGGGGAGTCAGCCGGGTGCGCTGGAATGTATGTGCACCCTGCCGTCCGATTGGCATAGCGCCAGCCGTGATACTGACAAACCAGTTCGCGGCCATCGTTAACACCAATAGAAAGCCGTACCCCTCGATGTAAACAGCGGTTCTCCCATACATTGACGTTGCCGTCGTCTGCTCGCCATACCGCAAGCTCCCGACCAAGCAACTGGCCGTGAAATACATGACGTGGCGTAAGATCAGTTGACGAGGCGATAGGATGCCAATAGTGATTATTGTCGCTTGACGAGTCTGGTTTAGTATCCATTAGCTATTGGTGCTGTTTAGTGGGCAACGTGACAATGCTCTTCGGTAAACAATGCTCTGCAGTAAACAATGCTCTGTGATAAACAATGCTCTGCGGTAAATAGTGATCCGCGGTAAATAGTGATCTGCGGTGAAAAGCGCACTGTGTTCAGGCCGCAGCGGGAATTACACCGTACGAAATACCCTGTCGGCTAAGCCAGCGTCTGTAGAAGACGGCAGATTTGTCGGCTCTTATAGGGGTTTCAGCGCGCGGGTCCAGTGGCAACTTTTTCGGTAACTGGTTTTCCAGTATTGGTTTGTCCTGTCCAAAAATGGTTTGCTGAAACATACGAATGGCCAGTGGCGCGCTGGTAGCGTCGATCACGCTGACCAGTGCGTGAGCGCGAATATTGATTTCATCGACAGGCTGCACAAACAGTGCGATAACATCCATTCGTGATTCGTCATCAGGGCACGACTTATACAGTATTGAACAGTAGGGGTGGGGCACCCGATAAACGTATTCGACCAGCATGCCCTCGTTAGCCCCGGCTGCTGCCTGCGGCTGATAAAAGCGGCATCTGGTGGCAATAACCTCGTTGCTGTCTTCTGTGATCTCGACGTCGTACTCGCGGACTTCGGTATGTGGTTGCTCGCCAAGGATGCCGGTATGTACGTAGGGAAAGTGCCCCATGTCGAGAAAATTCTCCACCGCCCGGGGTGCTGAAACGCGCACGCCAACGCTGCACGCACAAACGTTGTTGCGATCTGACTCTGCATATTCCGGCAGTGTAAACAGGGGTTGAGCTGGCGTACCCAGGCAGGTCCAGATGTAGCCGTAGGCGCAATGTACCGGTAGTAACTTATCAGGAGCCGCTGTGCGACTGACAGCAAACTCGTGATCACCTGTACTATCAGAGGTATCACGCGCTGTGGAAGCCTGGTAAGTCAGGTCTTCGCCAAGCAGGCGTGTATGGTGGACATGTGAGCCGGTATCCTCAATCGCCGCGATAGCGTGCCAGTGGTTGTGGATGACGGGGTCTTTGCAGGTTGTTTCGGTCATGGCCATTGTGCTGGCTATCTGGACACGTAGCATATCGCAAAAACTTTTCTGGTGCTCCGGAAATCCAGAGCAATCTGCTGCGGCTTACGGTCGAAGCCGTGCGTTATTCTCTCCTGAAAACGCCTGTGATCGTGTTGGACCGATTGCGATCACAGAGCTGCACTTCAATTTCCGATGAGCGCTGTGCCACCGGACCTGAAACTGCGCGTACAGCAGTGGTAACGTACCTGCGGGTTACGGCGTCAGATTGGTTGATAATAATTCCCAGTCGAGTGGCGTTCCGTAGAGCTGGGAAATATTTGTCGCTTTGATCATGCCGATTCCCCGTGCCAGAAAGTAGGTGGTGGTCGTAGGTTCGAGGCTGCCGGTTTGCGGGTTGAGCTGATTGTAGGAATAGTCCACCTCAACCACATCGTTGTAGATTGTTCCCTGTACCGTTAAAGACGGTAGCGTCCGGGTTACGGTATAGGTTTCAGTTACTGTTGCCGAGTTTGAAGGCAACTGGCGGATATCCGCGTCCAGGAATCCATCTTTAATGCTTATGAACCCTGCTACGTTTGCGCTGACCTGCTGCGTAAATACTTCACCGATGCGTTCATTCAGATCGCTTTGATCGACGAATATTTCTGCAGGCTGCGGATAGTCGATTGCAAGATCTACCTCGGTTTCGAGCCGGTCAAATTCATCAGTGGCAGAAATCGCGATCAGCACATTGGTATCCAGAGTACTGGTATGGGTACGGCCATCGATGTCCGTCAGGTCTTGAGAAAGGATAGTGCTGATTGTGCCGGTGGCACTGGTGTTTGCAATCTGAATAACAACCGGAGCTGAATATTGCACAACACGCTCGGTGGGTTGTGTGTTCGCCTGCTCGACCATCAGGGTGCCCAAATTAATGGAGACTGAACCGTTGTCGATAGTGCTGGTTATTGATTCATTGGAAAATACGTACTGCCATCGCAGCGTGTCAATCAGCGGGTCTGGGCTGTTTACGGGAAAGTAGGAAGTGCTGGCATTTGGGTTGCCGCCCTGGGTGTCAACCGGGGAGTTGTCGCCGGAGTTGTCAGTTACATCAGGTTCTGAGGTGCCGGTGCTGCCTCCGCTGCTGCCACCGCAGCTTGCCAGGGCAAATATCGCCAGCGCTATCAGGAAAGTGACGGGTGCAGATCGAGGTGAATGGTGCAACATAGTTCTCGTCCTCACTTGATTGTTCAATGGAAACGCTAGCATGCCAGGGGTGTGCATGCAATAACGCTAATGAACCAGCATTCTGCGCTGTACAGTTTTGGTTGTCTTGTAGTTGGCTTTCAGCTTATAGAAGCGCAGTCCGGGTGAAGGGAATTCGGTGTTGTACTGCGATGGTTGTTTAGCGATGGTTGTTTATCGTTCAGAATGTGTTGTTCGGTGAGATAACGTGCGCATCCACCAACCCTGTAGCCATCGCGAATCACCGTAAAATAGATAAGCCCGCGCATCCACCATGATGTTATGTTTGCACCTGCCACGTACACAGCAGTGGGAGAACAACTCCGTTGCGCGAACATGTCGTACTTATGCATCGAGTGCTTTATATCGACGGAAAGAACCCAAAGCGAGGAGTTCCCGGATCGGAGATCTGGTCCCACGGCGTGCGGGTGGTTACGTTGAGGAGGCTGCGGGTTTTCGAGCGCATAGATCTCCGGAGTATATGGAAACCCGCAACGTCAGCAAGTCTGCTTACAGATGGATCTCGCTGACGCGTCGGGTTTCCAGTGAGCTTGCTCTTGTAGGGTGGCATAAGCGGAGCGCATCCACCATGATGTTATGTTTGCAACTATCACTTGCATAGCAGTGGGAGAACAACGCCGTTGCGCAAACGAGTCGTACTTGTGCACCGAGTGCTTTATATCGACGGAAAGAGCCCAAAGCGAGGAATTCCCGGATCGGAGATCTGGTCCCACGGCGTGCGGGTGGTTACGTTGAGGAGGCTGCGGGTTTTCGAGCGCATAGATCTCCGGATTATATGGAAACCCTCAGCGTCAGCAAGTCTGCTTACAGAAGGGTATAGCTGACGCGTCGGGTTTCCAGTGAGCAGCCTTATGCAGCTCTTGTAGGGTGGATAAGCGGAGCGCATCCACCATGATGTTATGTTTGCAACTATCACTTGCACGGCAGTGGGAGAACAACTCCGTTGCGCGAACATGTCGTACTTGTGCATCGAGTGCTTTATATCGATGAAAGAGCCCAAAGCGAGGAGTTCCCGGATCGGAGATCTGGTCCCACGGCGTGCGGGTGGTTACGTTGAGGAGGCTGCGGGTTTTCGAGCGCATAGATCTCCGGAGTATATGGAAACCCGCAACGTCAGCAAGTCTGCTTACAGATG
>CALGNZ010000079.1 GCA_937957915.1 uncultured Granulosicoccaceae bacterium
CTCAAGTCCCGTTGAATCATTTGATGGCGCAGCTGCCATCTTCACCTTCGCAGCACAGCCTGGAATGATAAAAGGTATGTTCTGGGCGATGTGTGCCGTGATGGTTGTGGTTGTGCTTTGGAGCATAATCCACGAAATACGAGTCGGTAAGAAAGTGGCGCGGCGTCGCGACCGTTATTGACAGGCGCGACCGTTATTGACAGGCGCGACCGTTAGTAAGAGTTGCTAACACGCTGCGTATCAAACCAGGCCTCGGCATTTGCCGAGGCCTTTTTCGTTGTGGCGGTGCTTTACTCACGTTGTTGTGTATATTGTGTCTATATTCCATAGACTGCACAGGTAAATACTGTGCTGGCTGCAGCGGGTTCAATTAAACATCATGGGGCAGGGATGAAAATCAGGTCATTGAGTAAATTCGGTGTTAAGCAATTTCGATATTCTGTTTTTGCCGGCGCATTAGCTTGTACCTGTCTCGTGAATGCCGAGCCGATGGAGCCCGGTGAGCTTCGCAGTATGGTTTGGGAGGCGGCGCAGGAGATCGAAAACGGCAATGTCGATACCGCCAGAGACATGTTAAATAAGGCAGCAGCGGCAGACAATCAGCCGGCAGATGTCAGTTCACTAATTAGTCGCTTACAGTCCAGTCTCAATGAGCTGGATTCGAGTTCTCGCAATGAGGGTTCTGCTGAGGAATCTGCCAGGGTGTCCGGGGCTGAGTCGCAAGCGGAGCAGTCACCTCAGCAGATTGGCATGTCAGAGCAGGAAATGGAAACCTATATAGATTCCCTGTCTGATGCGGTGGACAGTCTGTTTGAAAAGGGAACGTGAAAGTCGCCTGGGCTTGTGGGCCGACAATGGTCAGCGATGCTGCTCATAGAGCGTTGCCAGTTGGGGTGTGGGGTGATTTTTAGGGCTTGCTAACGCTGCGGGTTTCCATGGTGCTGTGGATGTGTGGGGCATTAATGGGCTTGCTGACGCTGCGGGTTTCCGTGGTGCTGTAAACGAAGTGCACCGTGCAACGGCATATATAACTATCGGTGCTGCACGCTAACGCGGTTGTTTTTGAGCATTGTTCCCGCCGCGTTCATCCACAACAGCGCTCTTCTCTCTAAGCACCAGTGCAGCAAGTCTTAACGCTATCGGGACTGTAGTAGATGGTTGCTTAGAAGTTTTAGTGATTCGTCTTCAGGCTCAATCAACAGGGCCAGTGAAGTCATGCGAGCGGCCATCGGGAAATTGCGTAACTTTATCTCTGCGACGATGGAGCCTTTAAACTGGTCGATTAACTGATTGTACGACGCGTCGGATTGAAGTGATGCCCGCGTTTCGGCCGGAGATGAGGCCAGCCCGAAAATGAGTGACTCGCGCTGCGCGCTGGTTAGCGAGGCAGAGGTGAGCAAACCCTTCAGGTATTCCTCGGTGATCAATGAGTTGCTGCGGACCAGTTCAGCCAGAATGGTTTGATTCTCTGCGGTTACACCGACACTTTTCACCAGGCCTTCGGCAGTCGCATTGTTCAAAGTGCTGTTTGATTTGACAATTGTGGTGTTGGCCAGCATCGTAAATTTTGCGCCAATGCTTTTGATCGCTGCTTGCGCGATATCATTGCCGCTATCGTCTGCAAGGTCTTGCTTGTATCGGTTCAGGGCGGCAGTCAATGCGTCTATCTCTGCAGAGATAGTTGCAAAAGGCGATACCATTTCAACAGCGACATCCGGTACGGGAAGACCATCAGTGATACTCGTTGCTGCCTGCTCTGACGGTTTTGATTCAGACTGCTCTGTTGCAAGTTGCTCTGTTGCGGTTTGCTCTGTTGCAGTTGGCACTGTTGCAGTTGGCTCTGGTGTAACGGGCGAAGTGACGGTCGCCTGATTCTGCGTGCTGTCGCTGGAAGCGACTGTTTCGTTGTTATCAGTTGCAGAGGCATCAGTTGCGTTGTCAGATGTTTCTTCGTTGGTGTCAGTGGTCGCGGCCGATGAATCCGTGCCTGATGAGTCAGCCTCAGCCGCGGAATCTTTGTTTAAATCGGTTGCGGATGGGGCAGGGCTCGCCGTAGTGCCGGTGCTGACAGATGCCACCGTTGACGAGTCAGTTGTATCGTCAGGTTTGTCACCACCCAGCATGAAGTAAGCGCCGCCACCCAGTGCAGCAAGCAGTGTAATCCCCATTGCGGCGTAAGCAATGATCGGTGAGCGCTTTTCTGCCTCACGATTGTTGCTCTTTGCAGGAGTTGCAGCTGCCGGTTGAGCGATTTCGGTTTGGGCCGTGGCGTGTGATGAGGCGTGTGATGAGGCGTGTGCCGGGTCGTTATCAAAGGGCCGGGTTTTCGTGTCGCCTGCTGTGCCCGTGTCGCTGCGACGTGCATCGTCTGGGTATTCAGCACTCCGGGTACTGCTTTCGGTGCCTCGACCGTCGTTGTGTTCGGTAGCTGCAGTTCGTAACGAAGTCGCAGCTTCGCTGTTGCCTGCAAGCAGCTCGCGCCATTCGGCCAAAGACTGTGGTCGATCAGCGGGTTTGTTTTCAAGTGCCTTGTCGATGGCATACTTGAACTCGTCGGTGTAGCCCTCGAGTGACAGCGTGCTCAGCGGGTTAAAGGGGTCTTTACCACCTGATTGTACAGCCGCGTTACGTTGCAGGGCATCAGCCACAACTGTGCCGCTGATGGTGTGGTAGATCGATGCTGCCAAAGAGTAAATGTCTGTCCACGGGCCATGTTCACCAAAGCCTTTGCTGTATTGTTCGGCAGGTGCATAGCCCTGTGTAATCAGAACTGTGACATCGCTGGTGTTGAGAACGCCCGTTTCACGCGATGATCCAAAATCGATAAGAACCGGGCTGCCATCATCGCGAAGATAGATGTTTGCAGGTTTAATATCACGGTGTAAAAACCCCATGTCATGGACGTTTTCCAGCCCGTGGCTGATCGGCAGTAAAATTCCCAGCAGCGACTCCTGAGTCACTTCGAATTTCTGATTTCGCAGTAAATCCGACAGGCTGCCGCCTTGCTCGTATTCCATTGCCATGTAGGCGGTTTGGTGCTGCTCGAATACGGTCAGAACGTGCACGATGTTCGGGTGCTTAAATTTGGCCAGCGTGCGAGCTTCGGCCATAAACCGGGTTAATCCCTTCTCGTACAGCTCTCTGTGGTCTTCATCGAGAGGGATAACACCGAAGTCAGGTTGTCGTTCAGCCCAGCTGCGTGGCAGGTACTCTTTGAGGGCTACATCTCTGCCGAGGTTTTTGTCGTGCGCCAGATAGGTGATACCAAAGCCACCATGTCCGAGCACTGAGTCGATCTCGTACCAGAGCAATTCATGCCCTTTTGGCAGCGCGATGCCAGAGGTCCGCAAGGTTGTATTTGTCACCGTATTGCCAGTTGTGTTGAGTTTGCGTCTGCTGTCAGGTTGTTTACAGGCATCCGTCTGCTGCCCATTGCTTCAGGGCGTCTTTGAAGAATCCGCCATAGGGATGTTTGATGCGCACCATGGCGTCTGCATCTTTGCTCGCCAGGAACTGTGCCTGTTCGCAAAGGTTGTCTCGCTTCCAGGCATGGCAGTTACTGCAATTTTTCTCTTCCCAGTACTCAGCTGGCAGATCAGCTATGGGAGGAAACAGGGGGCTGCCATCAGCCAGTTCCCGCAGTGACCGCGGTGTGTCTGACGGATCTGTGCTGAGCGGTTTTTCAAAGGTCATTGGCCCCGCTGGCACTGGCGCGTTTGCAGTTGCAGCGTCGCTTGACCTGGCTTGTTCAGTCTCTGCAGCGGGCTGATCAGTAGAGGGTTGATCGGCAGAGTCTGCCAGTGCGGCTTTGAGTTGCCGGGCGTCTTCGGTAAAGATGCTGTCGGGGTACAGGTCAAGGAAGCGATCGACTTCTTCGATTTTTCCGGTGCTTACTGCATATTCCCACATTGCCAGTTCGACGGCTGAAGGTTCTTCACTTACGGCGTTTGCAAAAGGTACAAAGCAGATAGCAACCGACAACACTACTGCGGTAAAAAAGGGGGTTATCCTGTCCATCGGTGTTCAATCCTGATTCCGAGTATGCAACGTGTTGCCCTACGATTGCAGCAACGGTGAATGCCCGATAAGCATTCGCAAACATCACCCGAATTGTAACACATATCCGCCAGATTGCTTTGGGGCTGGTTGTGATAACAGAGCGGCCAATGCGGGGTGGCGTGTTCCGTAATGAATCGGTATTGATCACAAAAAGCACTGTCAGTCGGTTTGAGCGAGCCGTCACTGCCTGACAAATGCGGCGAAGAAGAAATTGACATCATTAGGGGCGATCGCTATAAACTCCACAGGATGATCGGTCAGGGATAGTCATACTGCAGCGGTCGAATTCTGCTAACGCCAGGGAGAGTATGATTATGCATAGACGTGGATGTTTGGCTAATCGGTTTGTACGGGTGGCATTTGCCACTGCGCTGCTGTCATTGACACCTGTTGCCGCCAGCGCACAAGACAGCATTCTCGGATCAGACTGGTCAATGCTGCTGTCGCAGTCGAGTCTTAAATTTCAGTCAGTGAAAAATGGCACCAAGGTAGAGACCAGCGGCTTTGCGACTTTTTCCGGCGAAATGGATCAGCAAGGCAACGTCACCTTACAGGTTGAGCTTGACTCCGTAGACACCAAGGTTGACTTGCGTAACGTGCGGATGCGCTTTTTGTTTTTCGAAACATACAAGTTTGCCACTGCAACCGTAACAGCACGTATGGAAGCCGGTGTGCTCGCAGCGCTCGAAGAAAAGCGTCGCCTGCAGGTACCTGTAGAGTTCGAGCTCGATTTACATGGTGTGAAAAGCACATTAACCGCCGAAACCGTGCTGACCATGTTTGCCGACGATATGGTTTCAATCACAACGTCCTCTCCAGTCAATATTGCAGCAGCTGACTTTAATCTGATGGATGGTGTTGCCAAGTTACAGGAGGCAGCCGATGTCACAATCGTGCCGAGTGGCTCGGTGTCGTTTGACCTGATATTCAAAAAACAGGCTGCAATGGCTGACGGCACAGCCGACGCTGCAAGCCCGGCTGTTGCAACGCAGGAAGCTGAACCCGTCGTTGTTGAAACTGCGGCACCGGTCGCTCTTGAGACATCCGGTAACTTCTCGGTTGAGGAGTGCGCGGGGCGCTTTGAAATTCTCTCTCGCACCGATGCAATCAATTTCGCGCTTAACAGTAGCGAGCTTAAATCGTCGAGCTTTGATCTGCTCGACACCCTGGTGGATATCGTTAATCGCTGCCCTGACATGAATGTTGTCATCGAGGGGCACACTGACTCTAAAGGCAGTGAAGCGATCAATATGCAGGTTTCCACCAGCAGAGCAGATGCAGTGTATCGATATTTGCTGCAACAGGGAGTGCCCGATAGCAGGGTTCGCCCGGTTGGCTATGGCGAGTCGCGACCATTGTTCTCCAACGACACCCGCGAAAATCGAGCGCGCAATCGCCGCATCGAATTCGTCGCTGAGTAAATCGTTATTGAATGATCGCAATCGGTCAGGCCACCTGTGGTCTGACCGGTGACGATCTGCATTGCCAGATTTGTCCGCAAGAAAGCCGGCTGCTAAAGAGCAGGTTAACCTGGCACACCTTTCCGCTTACACGCGGCTACCGCACCTTGTAGAATTAGGCGACACGCATATTGTTCGCGTGGGCGTTTAGTGGTAATACTTCTATTCCCTTGCAAGGTCAGATAATTACATGTGCGGTATTGTTGGGCTGTTTATAAAAAATCCAGAGCTCGAAAGTGAGCTTGGCCGGCATGTGTCAGCAATGCTGCTCGAAATGTCTGAGCGAGGCCCGGACAGCGCTGGCGCTGCTGTCTACCGCAATGAAGTAGACAGCGGGCGCATTAAGCTGACTCTGTTCTCGAGCCAGGCTCAGCCTGATTGGTCAGCGTTCGACCGGCAATTGCGTGATTTCGATGCACAATCTACCGTAAAGCCGCATCTCAACCATGCCGTGGTAGAGACATCCAAATCACTGCAACAAATGCAAACCTGGTTGCAGAGCCATGCTGAAGTACGCATAAACAGCTCTGGTAAAAAAATTGAAATTTATAAGGAAAAGGGCTCTCCTGCCAGTTTTATCGACAGCTTCAAGGTTGCCGACTACACCGGCACGCATGCCCTCGGCCACACGCGCATGGCTACCGAAAGTGCAGTGACCACCGAACACTCACATCCGTTTTCAACCGGCGACGACTTATGCCTGGTGCATAACGGTAGTTTGTCGAACCACAATCGCCTGCGTGAAAACCTGCGCTCGCGCGGTATCAGTTTCCAGACCGACAACGACAGTGAAGTTGCTGCCGGTTACCTCAACTGGCGTTTGCAGGAGGGCGACGGGCTCGACGATGCATTGCACCATGCGGTGGAAGATCTCGACGGCTTTTATACCTTTGCTATCGGCACGCGTGAAGGCTTCGCCGTACTGCGAGACCCCATCGGCTGTAAACCCGCCATCATTGCAGAAACCGATGACTGGGCGGCGATGTCTTCCGAGTATCGTGCCATTGCACAGTTGCCCGGTGCGGCAAAGGCGAAAATCTGGGAACCCGAGCCCGCAAAAATTTACAGCTGGCAAAGACAATAACCAACAGCATGTATCGACAGTCTGTATCAACCGGTACGCACACCGCTTGTGCATGCCTGCTGATCAACAAGACATTGATGCACGGCTCGCTACTTATGAATTTACAAATAGCCAGCTGCTCCGCAACTATTCAGGTGGAAGGACCACTCGTGCAATGCAAACAATAGATCTGGCCACACAAGGCATACGCGAACTCAATCAACTGTTACATCAGACAAACGCTACTGATGATATTGTCGTCAGCAACCCTGGCGGCAAACACTCAGTTGCTGTCGGGGCAATGGTGCCGGTGACGGTTACTGTGCAGGGGCATGTTGGCTACTACTGTGCCGGTATGAATGCAGACGCACAGATCCTTGTAGACGGTAACGCGGGCCCCGGGCTTGCCGAGAATATGATGTCCGGTGTTGTGCGGGTTAGCGGTGATGCTTCACAGTACTGTGCGGCAACCTCGCATGGCGGGCTGATTGTTGTCGAAGGCAATGCCGCGGCGCGTTGTGGTATCTCAATGAAAGGGTCCGATATCGTAGTCGGTGGCTCGGTTGGACATATGTCTGCTTTTATGGCGCAAAAGGGAAGGCTGGTTGTCTGTGGTGATGCAGGTGATGCATTGGGTGATTCAATTTATGAAGCCCGCCTTTATGTGCGCGGGTCAGTGGCCAGTACCGGTGCTGATTGCGTGCAAAAGGAAATGCGTGCCGAGCATATAGAAGAGCTTGAAGGCCTGTTGCAATCCGCCAAAATCAGTGGCTGTAAAGCCAAAGACTTTAAACGCTATGGATCGGCCAGATCGCTGTATCATTTTAGTATCGACAATGCGAATGCGTATTAGGAGCCTGTCCGACAATGACTGAACAACAGCGGACACTTTCCTTTGCCCGGCTACAAGTGGAGCACCCCAACACATGACTGATGAACTGCATTCAAGATTGCGTGAGTCGGCAACATTCCCGCGTCATGTCATCGCTGAAATTCAGCGTGCCGCACGCGAAGGCATTTACGATATCAGAGGCTTCGGTGCAAAACGCCGCGTACCAGACTTTGATGACCTGTTGTTTCTCGGTGCCAGCATGTCGCGCTACCCACTCGAAGGGTATCGCGAAAAGTGCGATACGTCGGTAACGCTCGGTACACGCTTTGCGAAAAAACCCATCGAGCTAAAAATCCCGATCACCATTGCCGGTATGAGCTTCGGTGCCTTGTCGGCACAAGCCAAAGAGGCCCTGGGTCGCGGTGCCAGTACCATGGGTACCAGTACAACCACCGGCGATGGTGGTATGACACCCGAAGAACGCGGTCACTCAAATCTGCTGGTGTATCAGTATTTGCCTTCACGCTACGGCATGAATCCGGCTGACCTGCGCAAAGCCGATGCGATTGAAATCGTGGTCGGGCAGGGTGCCAAGCCCGGTGGCGGTGGTATGTTGCTCGGGGTAAAAATCAGTGAGCGGGTGGCAGGCATGCGTGATCTGCCAGAGGGTATCGATCAGCGCAGTGCCTGTCGCCATCCTGACTGGACTGGTCCGGATGATCTCGAAATTAAAATCAACGAACTGCGTGAAATCACCGATTGGGAGAAACCTATCTACGCCAAAATCGGTGCATCGCGGCCCTACTACGATACCGCACTTGCGGTGAAATCCGGTGCTGATGTAGTGGTACTCGATGGTATGCAGGGTGGCACCGCGGCGACACAGGATGTCTTTATTGAACACGTTGGTATACCCACGTTACCAGCTATTCGCATGGCAGTAGATGCACTGAAAGAACTGGATATGCACCGCAAAGTACAGCTGGTTGTGTCTGGTGGCATTCGCAGTGGCGCCGATGTGGCAAAGGCGCTGGCGATGGGCGCAGATGCAGTGTCTATCGGTACCGCAGCACTGATCGCGCTTGGTGACAACAGCCCCGAACACGAAGAAGAGTACCGCAAGCTCGGCACCTCAGCCGGTTACTACGACGACTGGCAGGATGGCCGTGACCCGGCCGGTATCTGCACGCAAGACCCTGAGCTCGCCGCCCGACTCGACCCGGAGCTGGGTGGTCGACGGCTGGCCAACTATCTCAGTTGTCTGACCCTTGAGACTCAAACGCTGGCGCGTGCCTGTGGCAAGAGTCATGTGCATAACCTTGAGCCAGAGGATATGGTTGCACTAACGGTTGAAGCAGCAGCGATGGCCAGGGTGCCGCTGGCAGGTACAGAGTGGATACCGGGGCACGGTTATTAGTCGGGTTGCTTAAGCGCAACCGGTTTAAAACTATGCACATTGCAGAGAACAGATTCATTGATATTTACGACGTTGTTCTTATGCTTTAACGCAATGCGTGATACTTGCGTTGATTGCTGAACAACTATAAAACCAGTCTAACAATAGAAATACTGATTCGAACAGGGGGAGAAATCATGGCGAAAGATCTGGAAAAGTGGGCGAACACTAAAAAGGTTGAATACTTTCTGATTAGCTTTGTCGACTTGTTTGGCGCACTGCGCGCCAAGCTGGTGCCGACACGGGCTATCAAAGGCATGCAAAAAGAAGGTGCGGGCTTTGCCGGTTTTGCCTCCTGGCTCGACATGACTCCCGCACACCCTGATATGTTCGCCATTCCAGATGCAGATAGCGTTATCCAGCTCCCGTGGAAACCGGAGGTAGCGTGGGTGGCAGCAGATTTATGGATGGATGGCAAAGAGGTCGAGGCCTCTCCACGGGTGGCGCTAAAACGCCAGCTGGCCAAGGCAGAAGCCATGGGTTATCGCATGAAGACCGGCGTCGAGTGCGAATACTTTTTGGTCAATGACGATGCAACTGCAATTTATGATACGGCAGACATCGCATCGAAACCCTGTTACGACCAACAGGCACTGATGCGCCGGTTTCCGATCGTAAGCGAAATCTGCAACGCGATGATTGAGCTGGGCTGGGGCCCGTACCAGAACGACCATGAAGACGCCAACGGTCAGTTCGAAATGAACTGGGACTACGACGACGCCTTAAAAACCGCCGACCGCCATGTGTTTTTTAAATACATGGTCAAGACCATTGCTGAAAACCACGAGATGCGCGCCACCTTTATGCCAAAACCGTTTGCCGATCTGACTGGTAATGGCTGTCATGCGCACGTTTCAATCTGGGACAAAACAGGCCGCAAAAATCTGTTCTTAAACAAAAAAGATGATCTGGGGTTGTCACCACTGGCGTATCAATTCTTGGGTGGCATCATGCACAACGCCACCTCGCTGTGCGCGATCTTCAATCCGACCGTTAACAGCTATAAAAGAATCGGCGCACCGGTCACCTCGTCTGGTGCCACTTGGTCACCCAATGCGGTTACCTATTCAGGCAACAACCGCACGCACATGATTCGTGTGCCGGACGACGGACGCTTTGAACTGCGGCTAATGGACGGTGCTGCCAACCCGTACCTGATGCAGGCAGGCTTTCTGGCAGCAGGTCTTGATGGTATAGCGAACGACCGCGACCCTGGCAAGCCAGTACATTTGAATATGTATGAAGAAGGTCACAAGGTTAAAGGCGCGAAGAAGCTACCTTCTACACTGCACGATGCGCTGCGATTACTTGAAAGCAGCAAGCCACTGGCAGAGCAATTGGGTGACGAGCTGGTGCAGTCGTACATTAAATTAAAAATGCAGGAATGGCATCAGTATACATCGCACCTGAGTGACTGGGAGCGACGCAACACACTTGACTGTTAGAACACGTTACCGGGCCCATCGGAGACTTTGATATGAGCGCACAGGCAGACATCCTGCGAGACTACTTCTTTGGCTGGCAGTGCCGCTTGCGGCAACAGGCAGTGCGCAAGAACGACGGGCGCCCCAGTGAGGGCATGCGGGCTGATCTGTACGTGAAAGTCTCCGATAAAAACCTCGGCCCCATCAACACCGGGTTGGCGCTGGCAGAAACCGATGATGGCGACGCTGAGAAAGTGACTGACGAGTTCCGTCATATCTGTAAGAAAACGCATGATCCTAACCTCCGCCATCAGGCTGCACTTAAGCTTCTGTCGTCAGCTTATTATCAACATCCTAAAACCTTTCTTCACGCACTGATGGCAACGTTCGCTCTGGATTCCGAGCTCGCCGCACTGCTTGTCGAGCAAAGGGAATGTCAGCTGCATTTCAGTCAGTACCAGCAATCCTTTCAATTGCATTGTGGTGTTGAAAAGCTGGCTGACACCGACCCTGTTTATCAGGCTGTGTACTGGCACAACAAAATGTTTAACCCTGTTCTGCCAGCCACTGTCGAAATACTCCGGTTTACGCCCGACTGGGAAAACAGCACCGCGCAACCGCCGGTCACCCGCGCTTAGAAGTATCAGCGTGTAAAATACAAGCGTCTGAATACAAGCAGCTGATTAACAATCGCATGGATAGTCTGCGTTAAACCAATCGAGGGTGAAAAGTGCAACCGTTATTCAAGCCCGGCCACTATAACTACGATCAACTGTGTCGTGACTTCCGATGGGACATTCCGCAGCAATTCAATATTGGTGTGGCTGCCGCTGGCCACGCTCACCGTAATCCTGATGCGGTGGCGCTGTTTTATGAGAACGACAAAGGTACAGAGAAAACCTTTACATTCGGACAGCTGCTGCGTGACGCTTATCGGCTGGCGAATGTACTTATAGCAAAGGATGTTAAGCCGGGTGATCGGGTCGGCATTGTTCTGCCGCAGCGCTATGAGGCAGGTGTGGCGCACATTGCAATTTCTATAACCGGCGCAATTGCATTGCCACTATCAGTTATGTTTGGTGAAGATGCGTTGTTGTATCGCCTGCAGGACAGCAGTGCCAGTGCCATACTGGTTGATGCAAACCAGCGCGAGCTGGTGCAGACGCTGCAATCGCAACTCCCTGATCTGCACACTCTTATCGATTGCGATGATAACAGCGCAGAGCAGGGGCTCTGGCCGTTGCTCGAGAAAGCACGCGATACCTTTGAACCGCATCAGACACTGGCCGATGATCCGGCCTTTTTGATCTATACATCGGGTACTACCGGCCCGCCCAAAGGTGCCTTGGGTGCGCATCGCTGCCTGATCGGAAACCTCACCGGCTTCGAGCTTTCACAAAATTTCTTTCCGCAACCGCACGACGTATTCTGGACACCGGCAGACTGGGCGTGGACTGGCGGGCTGCTCGATGCGCTGTTGCCATCCTGGTGTTACGGCATCCCTGTGTTAGGTTACGAAGCGCGGGGTTTCGATCCGGAGCGTATCTGCCATCTGTTGCAAAAATACAGCGTCACTAACGGCTTTATTCCACCCACCGCGTTAAAGATGCTAAGACAGGTGCCCAATATTGATCGCTTTGAGTTTAGCTTTCGCGCCATTATGTCAGCCGGTGAAACACTCGGCACAGAGATCTATCACTGGTCTGAAGAGACCTTCGGCGTGCAGGTCAACGAGATGTGTGGGCAAACCGAGTTCAACTACATCGTTGGCAATAGCTCGGCAATCTACCCGGTCAGGCCGGGCTCAATGGGCAAGGGGTATCCCGGGCATCGTATAGAACCCGTCGATGCCGATGGCAATGTCGTGCCAGTCGGTGAAACCGGAGAGCTCGCTGCTCACCGTGACGACCCCGTGATGTTTCTCGGCTATTGGAATCGAGACGAAGCCACGCGTGACAAATACCGTGGCGACTACTGGGGCCTCGGCGATCTGTGCTACCGCGATGACCAGGGCTACCTGTGGTTTCTCGGCAGGGATGACGATGTAATATCGTCAGCCGGTTATCGAATCGGCCCGGGAGAAGTTGAAGACTCACTGATCAAGCATCCAGCGGTGGCACAGTGCGCCGTAATTGGTGTGCCGGATGAGTTGCGAGGTCAGATCATCAAAGCCTATGTCGTATTAACCACAGGCACCGAAGGAACAGAGCAACTGGCAAAGGAGATTCAGCAATCAGTAAAATCGCAGCTTGCAGCCCATGAGTATCCGCGCCAAATTACATTTATAGATGAGCTACCGATGACCACAACCGGCAAAGTCAGGCGCGTCGCATTGCGTGAGCTCCACGAAACAGGTCACTAACGCGCAATTGTGAATAGACCTGCCGTTTTCTAAGAATAGCCTCGTGGCAATGATGTTACCGATATCGCAATAATAAACAGAAACACAAAAGCCAACTCCAAAATAGGTAGGGTGTGCTGAGTAGTGCGAAGCGCGCCAGCTCTTAATAATTACAATCCCCTGGATAAAAACCTGCATCCCAAAACCCACACCTCCATCTACAACCACAACGAACGCACCCGATCGCTACGCTATTAATGAACATCTCCTACAACGACAAAATAACCCCACACCCTAAACGACCTCCCGTTTTCATAAAAGCAAAGTCATCGATAAGCCACACACTCGCAATGCAAACTTATACCACGCTCTTCCCAAACGTGACTCAATGCAATACAGCAGGTATGTTCAACCTATCCAATCAATATACAAATAAAAGCACAACACCGTAAAGGCAGCCATGGACACCGGCAACACAACAGACACACTAAACTGGCTGCTGCAGCGCGGTCGCTTTATCGCGGAACCAATAGACTTTGTAGAAGCACTGGGTCGGCAGTTGATCGATGCCGGCACACCGCTATGGCGTATTCGGTTTAACAGCCTGACCATTCATCCGCAAATGGCAGGGTGGTCGGTAATCTGGTCGACCGATATGCCGTGTGCTGTGGAGTCGCGCGCCAGCCATGAGTACAGGCAACGTGCGTCGTTTATCGGTAGTCCGCTGGCCCATGTCGCGACTACCAAAACCGCGTATCGACGGAAGCTCGATAGCCTTGACCCGGAACTCGATCATCGGCTGTTGTTTGATCTGAAAGAGCAGGGTGCTACCGACTATCTGGTACTGCCGATAGAATTTTCCGATGGAATGATAAGCTCGCTGATCTTCGTTACAACGGCGAGCCCGGGCTTCAGCGATGCTGATATCGAATCACTGACCCGGATAACCGCGCATTTAGCACCCGTGTTTGAAGTGATGGTCGTGCGGCACATCGCCAAAGCCATTCTTGACACCTATGTTGGTCCGCGTACCGGCGAGCGGGTACTCGCCGGGCAGATAAAGCGCGGTGATGGTGAAACCATTAAAGCCGCCATCTGGTTTTGTGACCTTCGAGATTTCACCCCTTTGACTGAATCCCTCGAGCCCGAGGCGTTGTTGGCGCTGTTGAACCGATACTTTGAAATAATCTCCGCGTCGGTAGTCGAGCGTGGTGGTGAAGTACTCCGATTTATTGGTGACGCTATGTTGATTGTGTTTCCGGTTGGCGAGGCCTTAACCACCAGCCAGGCCTGCCGGCAGGCGGTAGACGCTGCCCTGGAGGCGTTCGAACAGGTGGAGGCGTTTAATGTTGAGCAGGCCAGTGCCGGTGAGCCGGAAATTCGCTTCGGAGTTGGTCTGCATTTCGGAGAGGCGACCTATGGCAATGTAGGTGCGCCAGACCGGCTCGATTTCACCGTTATGGGCCCTGCTGTTAATCGCACCGCAAGGCTTGAAGGGTTGACTAAAACGCTGGGCGTATCGCTATTGATGTCGCGCACATTTGTGTCACTCATTGAAGATGAAACCACATCACTCGGCCTGCAGGAGATGAAAGGCGTTGCTGAAAAACAGGAGGTGTTTTCGCTGACCTGTATCAGCTGAACGGTTTGCAGTAACACGCTGCTGAATATCCCCCGTTATAATGTATCCGAACTAATACCAAAAAACAGCGCGAGCCTATGGTAGTCATAGCAATGAGGTTAAATCGATGACGCTTGAAGCACCTGTCGAATGCCAGCCACTGATCAGTGGCGATGTAAGCGGTGAGTTGCTGGTGTCTGCCGTGGGTCTGAGTTTCTGGGGAGGCGTTGATCCGGTCACTGGCAACGTTATCGATCAGCATCATCCGCTGTTTGGTCAAAACCTCTGCGGAAAAATACTGGCCATGCCAAGTGGCAGGGGGTCATGTTCCGGCAGTGGCGCAATACTTGAGGCGCTGCTAAACAATGTCGCTCCATCCGCGCTGGTATTCAGTGCGCCGGAAGACATACTGACGCTTGGTGTACTGGCCGGGCAGGTGCTATTCGACCGTGCTATACCGGTTTACAGAATTGCCCCGGCTGATTTTAAGATCCTGCGCACAGGTATCAGTGTATCCATCAGTGCCAATGTTTTGAGCCTGGCCACAACAGCCTCTACGGATAAAACAAGCCAGCCTCACTGTAGCAAAGTTCACCATTCTGAAGATAGAACACAGGCTCTGGCGCTCACAGATACTGACAAAAAGGTGCTGTCCGGCGATGAGGGCAAAGCTGCTCAACTGGCGATGCAAATAGTCATTCGCATCGCCGAGTTGCAAGGTGCTGAACAGTTGATCGATATATCGCAGGCGCATATCGATGCCTGTGTCTACCATGGCCCGTCAAGTCTGATGTTCGCCGAACGCCTTGCCTCGCTTGGTGGCAAGGTGAAAGTGCCCACCACACTAAATTCAATTTCGGTAGACAAGCGTCGATGGCAGCAGCAAGGTGTTGAAAGCGAGTTTGGGAAAGCAGCAAGCGCACTGGGCGATGCCTACATGACAATGGGTGCCAGACTCAGCTACACCTGTGCACCCTACCTGCTAGACACTGCCCCTGCCTATGGCGATCAAATAGTCTGGGCAGAATCAAACGCCGTCACCTTTGCCAACAGTATTATTGGTGCGCGCACGCAGAAGTACCCGGATTTTCTGGATATCTGTATCGCACTCACCGGCCGTGCCCCATTGACCGGTGCTCACCTGGACAGTGGTCGTCAACCAACGCTAAAAATACACATCGCAATGGAGGGAAGTCAAACCAGCGACCATACCGGGCAGGCGAATGGAAGTGCGAACATTGATAGCCCCGTCATCACTGAAGCGCTCGACGATTCGTTCTGGCCGTTACTCGGCTATCACGTCGGATCAATCAGCAGCAACGACATACCGCTGATCACCGGGTTAGAGGCCACAAGCCCAACCCTTGATGATCACAAAGCGTTCAGCGCAGCATTTGCGACAACATCTTCGGTTCCGATCTATCACATTGCAGGCCACACACCAGAGGCGGAAACTGCGGCAGAAAAGTTGAGTGAGCGATCAGACATCGAATCAATTGTTGTAGACGCGAATGCCCTTGCGCAAAGCTGGAATGAACTGAACAGCGCACCAACCGATCAGGTAAATCTCGTTTGCCTTGGCAATCCTCATTTCTCATTGACCGAGTGCGCAGCGCTTGCCAGCCTGTGTGACGGGCGAACCAGGCATCCGTCTGTGGGTGTCATCATCACACTGGGGCGTAACACCTACGAACAGGCGGAGCGGGCAGGGTACGTTGACGCACTTACGCAATTTGGCGTGCAGTTCATTAACGACACCTGCTGGTGCATGATTGAGGAACCTGTGATTCCGCCGGATGCGGAAGTGCTGATGACTAACTCTGGGAAGTATGCGCACTATGGTCCCGGACTGGTAGATCGACAGATTCATTTTGGTGGGTTGAAGGATTGTGTGGCTGCTGCTTGTAGCGGGCTGCGTGAGACGGTGTTGCCGGGGTGGTTGGGTAAGCGTGGTTGACTGGGCCCGGGCTGCGGAGGCATATTGAAATAATACTGAAGGAAGTATCTTTTTGTTTGTGTCGAGCAGGCAATGAAAGATGTGACAAATGTGTTCCCGTTTAATATTCACCAGAATATAGCCTTGCTTACGCCGTGGCTGATGTTGGGCAGTAAGAAATTCAATAGTGAGTTGTAATGAAAAATAGAGTTTTTGTTGTTCCGTCGATGGCTGTATCAATGCTTGTTATTGTCATTGCTTTTCTGTTCATCTTCCGCGGAGAGCAAGAAAGTAAAATCTATACTGTCCAGCTGGCCCTTCCTTTTTTGCTTGGTGTTGCGCTATTCTATTTTTTGGCTTTAAGTGCTCTCGGCAGTGCCCAGACAAAACTGGCTTCCCCCTCTGTAGTAAAGATGCTGTATCTGGCAACACTGGTCGTCGGCGTGTTTACCCTGGTACTATTTCTGCTGTTTCTACTTTTTCCAAATCCCCCCGAAGGTGCCGTCGGGTCGAAGCCAGCAGCACTTGAAGTTCTGCGTGGTTTGTTTGTTACGGTGTTTTTGCCTCTGTGGGTTGCGTATGTGTCCGGCGGATTGGTTCAATATCTGTTCATGAAGGGTGTTACCCAGCGATGATGAAATTTGCTGGAATACCAGGGTGATGGAGGCGCGATGTGTCTGTGAATTATGTGCCTGTAGATTGGTAACAACCGTATCGGAT
>CALGNZ010000080.1 GCA_937957915.1 uncultured Granulosicoccaceae bacterium
GCCTGGCCCGGCAACCCCCAGTATGCGCGCGGAATCGGTTTGGAAAACGTATGAAGACATCCGTTTCACCTGATCGATGATGCTTGCCATTGTGTCGCCCAGGTGATTGATCACGATGGAATTGGCAAAAGCTACCGGCGCGGGAATGGGAACAGGGCCAGCACCCATCATGAGCAGGGGTTCGTCTGGCAGTATGTCGGACAATGGCTTGATGTCCGAAGGAGGTAAAATGGTCATGAATGTGAGGACTATGGGGCAGGAATTGTCGTAGATGCGAAGTTTACTTTGTATTTTGCGAAATCGGCTAGTACTTTTTGAAATATCTGTCGGCTGGTTGGTACAAGTGCCCTGTGAATATTTTGTGAAAAACCGTGCTCGGTCTGGTCACGTCCGCATCACAGCGGATGAGCTAAACTGCAATCTCAAGTTCCCCTGTTGAGCCGCCCGCTGGCGGCTTCTTTTTTCGCCGGGGAGTGTCCAGCGATTTTGTGCGTGTTTAAGCGAGCGCGTATCGCATGCCTGCAATTATTGGAGTCGCGGGTTTTCCGGATACGCGGGTTTTCTGGATCAAGGCCGCTAGAGATTCTGTCGGATTTAAGTTGATTACTCTGGCTACGGCATCCGCATCATATCGTTCGCACATTGCCGTGTTCATGCGTCGACTTGCAGGCTTCAACCAATCACATCCTGCACTCGACAGATATAGTCTTTTTCAGGGACTGGTTACCTATGCAGACAATCGAGAACACCAGGGTGTTACTGGTCGAAGACCATCGAGACCTGGCAGAGACGATCCTCGATTTCCTCGAGTCGATGGGCTGCATAGTCGATTACGCGGCTGATGGAATGTCTGGTCTGCATTTGGCCCGCACTGAATCCTTCGATGTAATACTTCTCGACGTTATGTTACCGGGGATGGATGGATTGAAACTCTGCAAGCGCTTGCGCGAGCAGCACGAGTCGACCGTGCCGATCCTGATGACGACCGCTCGCGATGAGTTGAACGACAAACTGGCAGGCTTTGAGTCTGGCGCTGACGATTACCTGGTAAAGCCGTTTGATTTGCCCGAACTGGTTGCCAGAATTCAATCGCTTGTCAGGCGAAATCGCGGTCAGATCACCAACAGCAAATTGCAGGTCGCGGATTTGATTCTGGATCCGGGTACGCGAACCGTGACGCGGCAGGACGTACCACTCACGTTGACTCCGGCCGGCTTCCAGATTCTGACGCTGTTGATGCAAAACACCCATCGTGTAGTGACGCGCGAGGAAATTGAACAGTCGCTCTGGGGTGACGAGCCACCGGCCAGTGATACGCTGCGCAGTCAGATCTATAAATTACGCAAGCAGGTTGATAAACCTTTCGAGCAGCCTCTGATCATGACTTCTCAGGGAACCGGCTACCGTATCATTGATGCGACAGCAGGCAATTTGGGTTAGGTAGTCGTTTGGCGGTTAACCAAATCGGCAGTGTATTTGAGGTAATTGCCTTGGAAGTAAATGTGTTGAAGATGATTGCGTTTGGTAGTTATCAACACGACAACGTGCAACTGCGAACTACAGATTACGCGGCGTCGCGAGCTTTATCATCAAAGCTAATGGTAAATCTTGATCCGTTGCCGGGCGCACTGCTGAGTTGTACTTGCCATCCGTAATTTGTACAGGTTTGCTGGACAATAGCGAGGCCCAGCCCCTGATGTTCTGATTGATTTGAGTTGGCCCGGTAGAAGGGTTCGAACGCGCGCCGCTGCTGATCCGGGTTCATGCCAATGCCAGAGTCTTCAACAGTAACCGATTGCTTGTGTACGGTAACGGTAATTGTACCTTCTTCGGTATAGTTAAAAGCATTGCCTATGATATTGCCTAGTACGATAGCCAAAACTGATTCAGGTGCGTTAATCTCTAAGCGGTTTTGATGATCGATTCTTGATAACACCGTGTTTGAGGGGTGTAGCTCCTGTTGCTGTTTGAGTAGCTGGTCGAGTAGATCATTAATTTGCGTCGCGCTGTTGCTGTCAGTGTTTTTCTGTTCGCGAGCGAGCAGTAGCAAGGTGTTTATCAGGTCACCCATATGTTTGCAGGTGCGCTTGATTCTCGATACCGCGCGACCAGAGGGGCCATCCAGTTGCAGTAGCTCCAGCGACGAAACAGACCCCTGAATGACTGCCAGCGGTGTGCGTAGTTCGTGTGAAGCGTAGCGGGTAAAGTTACGCTCCCGGTCTATCGACGCGCGCGAACGCTCGACAAAATGATCCAGTGCTTCGATCAATATTTGAGTTTCGGAACTCTCCGAGCCTTCGACGCCGGTCAGGTTGAGTTCTGTTGCATCTCGGTTGTTGAAATCAAAGTTCTCAATAACATTGGCAAGTCGTGAGATTGGCGATACAGCGCGTTTGGACATCAGGTACGCGACATAGGCAAGTGCGTACATCGTTAACAGAACCAGCAACAACGGCAGAATACCAAAATAGAAGGCGAGGTTGCTGACAGCGCCGTCTTCGAACAAAAGGTAGAGCCGTTCACCCTGGCGTTCACTCACATGCACAATCTGGTGCTGATCGTTTTTCTTCAAACGATGCTGGCCTGGTGCCAGATCAACCAGGTTGGCCGGCACTTGTCTCTTTTGGTCTGAGGACAGATAGGCTGTCAAATTAAGCGTGTCAGGTAGTGCAATACCGTCGACCTCCATACGGCGAGTCCAGTAGTAGTCTGCTTCGCCACGCAGTGCCTTGTTCACTAGTAATCGTTCGGCGATAAAGCTTGCGGCGTAGACACTGATGATCGTGACAATGCTAATGAACAGCAGTTGCAGAATAAAAACAGTCAGCAGGCGCGATTGCACGCGATTGCGTCCAGCGAAATTAAGGGGGCTGGTGAGCGCATCTCTTATTGCGCTGTTAAACGCAGGGAATTTGAACATTTATTGTCTCGTATAGCGACGCAACACTGTGCAGGCCTGTGCCCTTGCGCAACTCGAATTAGGCCGGGGCCGAGTGCAGCTCGATTAAGTCGGCATTTACGTAAAACCTGAAAAACCCGGGGCCCTGTCTCATTCACTGGCCGGGCGTGGAGCAGTTGCGATAGATTAATCTTGACGGTGGACCGTGCAGTTACGTCGATGGTCTGCAGATCGATTGGTTATAATAACAAATCGCGTGGCTGATAAACGGCCAGCGGGTTCGGTACGCTGGTTTTTACCAGTGTCACTCATCTAACAGATCGGAAACTGCCCATGCAATCGGCTGCAAAAGAATCAACCATGGCTCAGCGTCAAATCGGGTCTCTGCAGGTATCGGCCGTGGGGCTTGGCTGTATGAATATGTCATCTGGTTATGGACCGGCAGATGATAAGGAGTCAGTGAAGCTGCTCAACAAGGCAATTGATCTTGGTTGCACCTTTCTGGACACCGCCGAGCTGTACGGATTCGGCCACAACGAAGAATTAATCGGTAAAGCTGTTGCCAGCCGCCGTGCCGAGTTTGTGCTGGCAACCAAGTGCGGGCTGTCAAAAAAGGGCATAAACGGTAACCCGGATGTCATCGAGCAAAGTTGCAACGATAGCCTTAATCGGCTGCAGACCGATGTTATCGATCTTTACTATTTGCATCGAGTGGACCCTGCGTACCCTATCGAAGAGACCGTCGGGGCGATGGCTCGATTAGTTGAGCAGGGCAAGGTCAGGGAGCTTGGCTTGTCGGAGGTCTGTAGCGAAAACCTGCGTAAGGCCCATGCAGCACATCCAATAGCAGCGCTTCAATCCGAGTATTCGCTCTGGTCGCGGACCCCGGAACGCGGCATTCTTGATGTGTGCGATGAACTGGGTGTTGTGATGGTGCCATTTTCACCGTTGGCCAGAGCTTTTTTAACCGGTGCAGCTAAAGATGTTACGCAGTTACCTGACGATGATTTACGCTGCACCATAGCGCGTCCGCGTTTTGAGCCAGAGGCGTTCGCAAGTAATAGTCGATTGTTAGTGCCGTTTGCAGAAATTGCACAGAAAAACGACTGCACGATGGCACAGTTGGCACTGGCCTGGCTGCTGGCACAGCGGCAAAAAAATATGGTGCCGATTCCCGGTACCAAGCACATGGAGTACATGATAGAGAATGCTGGTGCGAGCGCAGTAGAACTCGACGCCGCTACGGTTGCCGAACTGGATCAGCTGATCAACGAAGACACCGTTATTGGCGATCGTTACGTGGCAGCGCGCATGGCCGAGGCCGACTCAGAACGCGATTGAACGTTGCAGGTTGCGTGGAGGTGAATTGAAGTTTGTTGGATTAAAACCATAGCTGAGCCGCGAGCCGGCAAAGGGGGCAGGTATATCCGTTCACGTTTTTAATCTGACAACGTGAATTGCATCCTAATAAAACTGGTATTGCGGGCGACATAATCGCCTGTGTCGGCTATCGGCATGGCGAAACCCTGCAACACTGCACGTTTCGACCAAACACTGGAAGGATGTATCAATGTCGTTTGTCTCTGCCACTACTGGCCGACTGAGTTTGTTGCTGTCGACTCTACTGTTATTGTCGAGCTGTGCAACAACTCCTCAGCAGCCTGGCTATTCGCTGCAACAGAATGAGGTTAGGCAGTGGTATTCGCAAGCACGTGAATTAGTGCAAACACGCCGTGGTGTTGATTTGCAGCAGGTGACTCTGTCGACAGTAAGCAGTCGCGAAATGCTGTTTGTACTGTCTGATCTTTATGGCAAAAAGCTTGATCCGAGTATGACGGCTGACATGCGTGTTCGTGTTTTTGCAGACAGAGCTTTTGCAGAGGTTGGTTTTCTGCAGGCGGTGTACGATCCGTTCGCCAAGCGAATTGTTGTAAATGAAGAAAACCTCTCTCGCTTTATTGCGCGCCTGACCCGAAACGGCGCAGGTGCACGTGAAGCCGCACTGACTGTGCTGATACACGAACTGGTGCACGCCGCAGATGATGCGGAGTTTGATTTTATCGCGGTCGAGAAACGTCACGCTGGCGATGCGCTGGGCGTCTACATGATGGCAGAAGGCCATGCCGAGTTGCAGACTGAAATGTTCTGTGTTGAGGCCGGGTGCTCGTCTGCGTTTGCGATGGCCCGATCAGATTATCTGGCGCCCGACCCACAACGCGTTAGTGCCGAAACTGTTCATGCGGTGCGAAGCAGCAACATGTTGTTGTTATACGGACAAAGCCAGGAGTTTCTGAAAGCACTGCAAGCGCGTGATAGCAGCGGCAGTTTGATTCGAGAAGCGATGTTGTCACCACCGGGGAGTCCGCTGGATTTTTTTGACCCGGCCTCGTACCCCGATAAACCAAGATCAAACAGCCGAGATAACATCTACCAGGTACTGGATGCTGTGGCACTCGAGAAGAATGGCCACGCATTGTTAAAAGTCCCTGCGTCGCCGTACGACGATACGGTTATACCGTTGGCACAGCAGCATCGTGTTGCATTTGTCCGCCAACAGCGCCAGCTTGTGGATGGCGCAGGGAAAATGATTTTTATTAATCAACACGAACGCGAGGCGTCAGGCGTGTCTGTCTATTTGTTTGAGGCAAGCGGGCCTCAGGCAGTGCAGGAGAAATGGCGTGAGTTTGAGTCGCAGCACCGTGGTTTTCTATCTGAGCTAAAGAAGTATGGAATACGCGCGCGTCATATTGATGTCGATAACAGCGATGGCTCAGTGGTGCTTCCGGCACGGGCGAAAATAAATACGGCACAAATTGAAAACCGGGAAACGGGTGAGCAGGTGCACTTGTACAATTCTCTTTATATCGACGGTAATTTCCTGATTGCCGTATCCAATGCAGATGATCTGGCGTTGAACAAAACGGCCATGCTCGAAGTAATCGGCCAGTTGCGTAAAGTGCGTCAGGGTAGTTGATAGTCACGCAGACTGATTGGTGAGGTAATACCCGGCGTATCACAATACCCGCAGCCGGTTTCTGCAATCCCTGCTTGCACGGATGATTTGATCATATTCCGCACGCCCGGTGTTTTGTGACGCCTTGGCCTGTCGATCATACAATACAACGTTGACAGTGGCCGCCAGATTAAGGCTGCTTCGGGCAGGGATAAAAACCACAGAGTCAGCGCGATTGACCGTGTCCTGCGACAGGGTTCCGTCTTCCGGGCCGAATAGATAAGCAGCCCGTGCCGGATGAACGAAATGTGGCAAAGCAATAGCGCCAACAGCCAGTTCAATGCAAACGATGGTGTAGTCCGCAGGAATCAGTTCGAATAGGTCTTCTGCATGGTTGAGTGGCAGGGTAACGGCGGCGTTGCTGGTGTCGGTTTGAAAGCGTGCAGCACGATCGTAGCGAGTGCCGGTATAGATGATTTCATCAGCATCAAAACAGTGTGAGGCACGCACCACTGCTCCTACGTTTGTCGGATTTTTCGGATTGACCAATCCTACGATTGCAGAGCCCTGGTTCATATTTATCACTCAGCGACTGTCGTCATTTGTGTGTGTGGCTGTCGTCATTTGCGTGTGTGTGGGCGGCGTGTCTGCGAGACTTGCAAGTTCGGCAATGGTTACCGGCTTTAAGGGAGAGCGAACCCGAAAGGTGCCGATTGTTTCTGCGGGAAGGTTGCTTTCACGGGCAATAATATTTGCTACGGTTAATCCGCAATAGCGACCCTGACACGGGCCCATGCCACAGCGAGTATAGGCCTTTGTCTGATTGGGACCAGTACAGCCCAGTTCGACACAACGCTTTATTTCAGCGGCGGTTACCTGTTCGCAGCGACACACGATAGTATTATCTGCAACGGGCTCTGTGGTTATTAGTGGCGGGTAGAGTCTGGCCAGAAATCTTTGGAACTGCCTTGCTCTGCCCACAGCGTTTATTTGTCGTTGTCGATTTTTGCTCTGGCCCTCGGTGTCATATCCAAGTGACTTCAACGCCGTGAGTGAGGCCAGCTTGCCATGCTGCGCAGAGGCCTCTGCGCCAATAATACCGCTGCCGTCGCCTGCAATGCTTATGTTGGACTGTGAGCTGACAGCGCCATCGTTGATTGCAGGTTCATGGTAGTGATGGACACTATTCCATTGATGCCGCAACTGCAGCGAGCGGCTAATGTGCGTATTCGGAATAACACCATCGTGCATAAAAACGAAGTCGCAGTCGATATTGATCTGCTTGCCACCAGTGTAATGACATCGAACACCGCTGGCACGGGAGTCGCCTAGAATCTCGATAGCAGATGCACCGCTGTAACAGTTAACACCCGCGCGTTTTATTTGCGACAGCATTGACAGACCTGTTAGCAGCGGCCGATAGTAATGCAACGCAACGGGCAATAGCTCCCGAATGGCAGTGCGGTTAACGCCGTTGCCGGTATCTATCAGCGCTTTAGGCTTGCAGCCTGATCTGATCAGTTGGGTGGCAAAGTAGTAAAGCAATGGACCGGTTCCGATCAGTACCGAGTTGTCTGTTGCCAGCCCGTCGGTTTTCAGTAAGATTTGTCCGGCACCTGCAGTAAGAACCCCTGGCAGGGTCCATCCGGGCAAGGGCATCGGTCGTTCCATTGCGCCGCTAGCAATAATGATATGGCGTCCGCTAATACGACTGGCGTGTTGTTGCCGAGAGTAAGTGACTACGCCATCTTCGCCATTTAGGCCTACATGCCACACACAGGCTCCGTGCACGGTGTGCACGTTTGCCGCTGACAGTTTTTCAATGAGTGGCAAGCCGCTGAAGTACGCTTTGCCGAGTATTTCTATGGCCTGTTTGCCTGCTGTATTTTTCCACGCGCCACTGTCTCCGTTAACCCTGTTTGTCGGGCCTGCTCGAGACAGTGAACGATAGATTTGTCCGCCTGCAGTTGGCTGCTCGTCGAGCAGACACACAGAGCATCCAAAATCAGCGGCAGTGGTTGCCGCTGCCATTCCGGCGGGGCCGGCTCCGATAACAATTAACTCAAACGATGAGTCTGCGGCTGCGTTCGCGGTCATTGGCTGTTGTCGTCAGGGTCGTGCTCCGTGGTGGCAGGGGAGTCAGCATCGTGGTTGCAAAGGATCAATGGCATTACCTGCATGTCCTGCACTGCTTCAAGCATGCAGGCTTGCTGTGAGCGACCGTTTACCTGCACCAGACATTCGTAGCAGGCGCCCATCAGGCAAAACGGACCCTTGTCGATGCCACCGCGCTGACCGAACCGGATAATATTATTTAGCAGCAAGGCAGTTGCCACGGTGTCACCACGCCGTGCGGTGACTACCTGCTGATTAAACGAAAAAGTAATCTCGTCGTCTGCAGTACCTGATTGTGGTTCCGTGGTTTGCACCGATTGGTTTGCAAAGTGAAGGCGTTTAAACATTAAAACGTGCCTCTGAGAAAGCACTCAACGAGGGCAGTGACGGTTCGCCGTGATCACGGCTGCATAGCCACTCCGGCAGCAGCAGCGCATGGGCGGCTGCCAGTGTAATTCCACTGTGGCAGGTTATATAGAATGCGCCGGGGCAGGTGGTGGACTGTTGATATATTGGATAGCCGTCCGGTGTCATGATCCGTAGCGCAGCCCAGCTTCGAAGCAAAGATGCAGATGCCAGTTTTGGATACATCAGCATGGCATTGCGGGCAAGCTGTGCGGTGATATCGATAGTCTCTGAATCATTGAGGCCGGCAAGCTCTGAAGAGGCACCAATCTGCACACCACCCTCGTTCACCTGTCTGATTTCACCTGATGGTCGGTTGATAAAAGGCGGCATTTTTTCAGTGATTAAAACCTGTCCGCGCTGTGCGAAGATCGGGGCTTTGAAGCCAAGCATCGGTGCGAGCGTCTTTGCACCAAGGCCGGCGCAGATAACTATTTTTTCCGCACGGTGCACCTGCTTGTTTTGCAGCTGAAGTTCATAGCCACTGGCCTGTGGCTCGAGTCTGGTCACGGCTGCATCAGTGATCACATCTGCACCCCGTTTGCGTACCAGTTGGGCAAGTGTGCGCAGCAACATCAGCGGATTCACATGGCCGTCTTCATGGTGAAGAATAGCGCCCGCAACAGACGGGCCTATATGTGGCTCTTCCTGTTTTATTGCGTTGTGGCCGAGTACTTCAAACGGATAGTCGTCATCCAGTGCCACGCGCAGTTTTTCGTAGCTTGCGACTTTGTCAGCCAGCGACTGTTCTGTCAGGTGGATGCTGTAGCCACCACGTTGTTGCAGGTTGAGCGCTGTGCCACTTTCCTGTGCGAGTTGTTGAGCAAACTGTGGCCATGCCCGTGCAGAGCGACGGGTCCACCTGGCGTAAGGGGGATAGTTCTGCCCTTTGCCCTGCACCCAGACCAGGCCAAAGTTGCCACGTGAAGCGCGGATTGCAGTATCACCTTCGTCGTAGACAGTAACGCGTTTACCGCTGCACAACAGACCATAGGCCACGGACAGGCCGACGATGCCACCACCAACAACCGCAAATTCAGTGTCCATTTGTATACAGTGCGAAGTTTACTGAGCCGCCTGTGCGCGCTCGACAATGCTCTGCAGTAACTGACGCTGGGTATCTGTTGGATTCAGGCTCAGGCCTCTGCGTGCCAGTTGCATCGCCTGTTGCGGCTGATCCATTGCCAGATTGTTTTGCGCCAGTGAGATGAAGGTTTCGGGGTCCTGCGGCGAAATGCGCAGTGCGCGTTCGAGCAGGCCGATGGCTTTTTGATGCTCGCCGGCTTCGCTGGCACTGTCAGCCTGATCGCGTAACGCTATTGCAGCGGGCAGGCTTCTGACCGGCTCAGCCGGTGCGACGGTTGTCGTTGGCAGAATGATCGGTCGAACCGGCTCTTTGATGACGGGTTCTGTGGTGGTTTGTGAAGCGGGCTGTCGTCGCCAGCTTTCTCGATCAGATGAGTACTGCGTGGCGCACCCGCTGAGCGATAAGACTATGGCAAGCAGGGAAGTGGTAACACGTAAAGACATTGCTGGTGGCTCAACGGAGAGACAGAGGCTGCAAAGTGTACAACGTCAACCGCTGCTGTCGCATCACTTTCGCGATCGGTGAACACCACTTTGTCACACGCTTACCCGGCATTGAAGGTTGCGATCGATCGGGCGCGGCCTGATGTGGCGCACTGACAGTTTACCGATCTGTTCCCGGTAACCGGTGCCCACTGAGGTCCGGTTACTGACAAACACGCCCCGTGGTGACCAAATTACCAGGTGGCATATAGCCGCGTCGAAACGGAATTTGCAGCGTGTCCGGACAATCGCTGTTAACCAGATTGCCCGTCCGCCAGTTGAGGTGACCATACCGGATATCTGCGGGGGCGTTGAATGGCAGGCTTTGTCGATTGATTCGAGCCATCGTTCGTGACCACAGTTCCAGCGCACCCCTGCTGCCAGTGACCGGTGTCGGCGAGTTATCGTCATGCCCCATCCAGACAACCGTCGAGTAATCACCACCGAAGCCGGCAAACCAGCTGTCGCGCTGATCGTTGGTGGTGCCTGACTTACCGGCCACACGAATGTTACCCGGTATGTAGCGATAGGCGCGTCTGCCAGTGCCGGCGCGCATCACGTTTTGCAGTCCATAGTTGAGCAGATGCAAATCGGCTTCATTAACGGTTTGTGTCACGCGCAGCGGATACCGTTGCAGTGTCTGACCGTTGATGTCGGTGATCGCGCGGATGGTACGTAACGGGGTAATAAATCCGGATGATGCGAGTGTTTGATACAGCGCGGCCACATCAACGACTGACAGTTCAATTGCGCCCAGCAGCAGAGACGGCAGTGGTTCAATGGTCAGATCGGCGTTGATTGACCGTATGGTGTCGATGACCGACTCGACCCCGAGCGCCAGACCGGTATTAACAGCGGCCAGATTGTACGAGTGGGTCAGTGCGTCCAGCAGTGGCACTGGACCAAGGCTCTCGCCGCTGTAGTTGCCGGGTGTCCAGATGCTGCCATCAGGCTGCGGCAGTGCAACAGGGATATCCTGCACCGGGCTGCCAAGGTGGTAGCGCTCGGGTTGTTGCAGCGCCGTCAGATAGATAAACGGCTTGATCAAAGACCCGATTTGTCGCCGGGCGTCGACTGCCCGATTAAAACCGGCAAAGCGGGCACTGCGACCGCCGAGCATAGCCGATACTTCGCCAGTATCTGAACGTGTCACAATCGCTGCGGATTGCAGTTGATCAAGTTGTTCAAAACTTAATGCATTTTCGGTAGCAATCTGGCCATAGGCTTCATCGAGTGATGTTTCCAGCGCGGCCTGAATTTGAGGATCGAAATTGGTGAAAATACTCAGGCCATTTTTGTGCAGATCGTCGGTCGAATAGTCACGGGTAAGTTGCTGCCGGACCAGATCGAGGTAGGCATGCTGCTGGAGGCTGCGCTGGCGGGTGCTGATTCCCAGATCTTTGGCGCTTTCCGCAGCCAGTTGCTGTTCGTCAAGCATGCCTGCATTCGCCATGAGTTTTAGTACCAGGTTGCGCCTGGACAGGGCGCGCTCCGGGTGTCGCAATGGGCTGTAGTAACTGGGGCCTTTTAGTAATCCAACTAACAACGCGATCTGATGTGATTCCAGATCCTGTATCGGGGTGTCAAAAAAATACAGGCTGGCCAGGCCGAATCCGTGAATGGCTCGGCTGTTGTCCTGCGCAAAATAAACTTCATTGATAAACGCATGGAGAATCTCGTCCTTGCTGTAGCGGCGCTCCAGCATCACTGCCATTGGCCATTCTGTGAGCTTGCGTTTCAGGGTGCGCTCACGGGTCAGAAACAGATTTTTGACCAGTTGCTGGGTGAGCGTGCTGCCACCCTGTGCAAAGCGTCGCTCCTTAATGTTGACCCACATCGCTCTGATGATACCGCGCAGCGATAAACCCGAGTGTTGATAGAACTTCGGGTCTTCAACGGCTAGCAGTGTTTCCAGTAGACCCGGGGGCAGTTGGTCAAGATTTACCAGCAGCCGATCTTCACCCTGCGACGGAGACAGGCGGCCAATCAGCACGGGCTCCAGTCGAGCGATTGCAACGTCATTGCCGTTGTGGTCGAGTATTTCTGCAATGGCATTGCTCTGCCAGCGCAACAACAGAGTCGCCGGTGATTCTGTACCGTCGGCAAACACAAAACCTCTGGTGTGAATGTTCACGCGGTCAACGGTGGTTTTAAACTGACCGGGGCCGGTCAGCGATTTTTCGCGGTAGCCAAGCGCGTTTAATTCATCGACAACTGCCTGTTGCGATAGTTGCAAGCCCTGATAGAGCTCCAGAGGCCGAGCGTAGACGCGTGCCGGGATCGACCACTTGGGGCCGTCAAAGACTTGCTGGATACGGCTATCGAGACGCGTGAGTGCTCTTGATGCCAGTACCGAGATGACCACAAGCGCAATAAGTACCGACGCCGCCAGAATCAGCCAAAAACGCCGTCTTCGCTGAAATCCGGATTTTAATCGCTGCAGAAATCGTTTGTGCCACGGTTGTGAGGGCTGATTCGATTGATCCGGTAAGGGCACTTGTGATCTCTTTAATACGGCTGGCGATACTCATTGATAGCTTAACACCCGATATACGTGGCGTTGCCCTTTTACCCGCTTATTGGCATGCCAGTTTACGATCTATGACTTCCTGGCTCGCTACCTCTGCAACTTCAGTAGCCTGGATTGTGCCATTGCTAAAGGTGGCGGCCATCGTTGATCGCCAGGTTCTGTCCGGCACGATGATTACCGGTCGCTCGTCACACTGTGCGATACCTCCGGTAATAAAGTTCTCACCGATTCGATGGTTGGAAAACCCTGCCTTTGAAGCGAGCTGCTGTGCCACGCCATCTGCGAAGCTCCAGATCTGCAAAATGCCTGCGAGGTGTGGTGTTTGCACGAAAGCAACATCGTCTGTGCCGTCTGCATTGAAATCTGCGCTACCCACTGGTGCAAGCCACCTATTCGACTGACCAATGTAGGGGGTTGAGGAGAGTTTTTGTAGTTGTCCGTCGCGGATGCCATAGATCGCCAGGGATGCGCCTTTATCAACATGACTTTCTATGGTGATGATGTCATTCCGTCCGTCGCCGGTAACATCAGCGATACGTGGAGACACATCTTCGAATACGGATTGTTCATCAAGGGTTAGTTGCAGGGCGCAATCGCTGGCAGACATTGACTGAGGCTTGGCGTACAACGTGTGTGCCTCGATCGCGTCACCCAATACGCCATGACCGTAGATTTCTGTGCTGTTGCCATACCACGCGACGGTGACACCAGCGCCTGATGCTGTCACTGTTTCTGCATCAGCAGGGCCTGCGATATAACGGCAATTATTGCCAGTGTGGTTAGCCGCGGTAGTTGCCTCCCCGGCGCTTTGTGCGGCAAACAGATGTTGCGCTGCGAGGGCTGTGAATAAAAATACTGTCATTTGAAGTTGGCGCATAAATATTCCTGTTGCTTGTGTCCGACTTGATTGAGTAGCGTTCAACGCGGTGCGGGTCAGGCGTCTGTGCTACAGATCTGACTCGCTTCATTCGGAACTCAGACCGAGGGAGGTTACCGAAGTTTTATACCGACCGGTGTTTCTGTGCGATAACCTGTCGATGGTATCAGCTGCCGGTCATTTGCATAGCGGTTGGCAGCCATAACTGGCTGGTTTATTTTAATGTCGATTCAATAGGTTAACCGTGTGCGACAGCATGCAATTTAGCGAGTAAAGTTCTATGTGGCGTATTTTGTTGTTAGCGTTTTCGTTACTGGCGGGGTGCACCAGCCTGCCTAAGGGCGTGCAGCCGATTGATGATTTCGAGCTCGATCGATACTTAGGGTCCTGGTACGAAATAGCCAGGCTGGATCATCGTTTTGAAAGAGGGTTAAGCCGGGTCACGGCAAGCTATAGCTTGCGTGACGATGGCAGTGTGGCCGTGCAAAACAGAGGGTATTCTGCGGCCAAGGGAAAATTTGAAGAGGCCTCCGGCAAGGCCTGGTACGTGGGAGAATCGACCAGCGGGCATCTGAAGGTTTCTTTTTTTGGGCCGTTTTACGGGTCCTACGTTATTTTTAATCTCGATCCGCAGTATCAGTATGCTTTTGTGAGTGGATACAACAAGAACTACCTGTGGCTGCTATCCCGCACACCGGTTGTCAGCGATGCCGTTATCAGTCAGTTCATGGACGAGGCGCAACGCCTTGGTTTTGACACCAGTCAGTTAATTATGGTGGATCAATCGCCCGTTGAGTAACTGCCGCACTAACTGTTATACGGCCAACTCGGTGCTTCACTGTATTTGCGCAGATCAGTTGCGGGGGATAGCAAATCTTTCGCTATACCAGGTCTGGCAGATTTCGCTAAAAAATGATCGGAAGTTGCCGTATTGCTCTATTTTTCAAACATCAGCCCCCCAACTTTGACGACTACCGCTCAGTCCTCAGGGCTAACATAGTCGCAGCAGCAAAAAATGATCGGTCAGTGTGAGTCTGCTGGTGAGGGTCTATAGTCGTAATCAAGTCTGCACTACGCAGCTGGTATGACACTGGCAGTAATCACACTCTGTCAATCAAACAATCGAGGACTGGAAATGAGTGAGACTGAGCCACTTTCGTTTCAGGTACCTGAACCGGAGATCCGTCCCGGTGGATCGCCAGACTTCTCTGGCGTGGAAATTCCGAAGGCCGGAGCGACGAGGCGTCCGCCTATTGACGCAGACCCGGAAGAGATTCGCGACCTGGCGTTTACCATCATCCGTGTATTGTCGCGCGATGGCGATGCGGTCGGTGACTGGGCAGGCCAACTCGGCGAAGACGAATTGTTGACAGGCATGCGCCACATGATGCGTTTGCGTGCCTTCGATGCACGCATGCTGATGGCGCAAAGGCAGGGTAAAACCTCCTTTTACATGCAGCATTTAGGCGAAGAGGCTATCTCGTGCGCGTTCCAGTGTGCATTGCGGCAGGGCGATATGAACTTTCCGACCTATCGGCAAGCCGGGTTGCTGATAGCGCAGGACTACCCCATGCACACTATGATGTGCCAGATCTACTCCAACGAAGCTGATCCGAATCACGGGCGTCAGTTGCCCATTATGTATTCGTCCAAAGCGCACGGATTCTTTTCTATATCAGGAAATCTGGCTACTCAGTATCCGCAGGCGGTCGGCTGGGCAATGGCATCCGCGATCAGCGGCGACACAAAAATTGCCGCGGCCTGGGTTGGAGATGGCTCAACCGCAGAGAGTGATTTCCATGCCGGCATGGTGTTCGCGTCGACCTATAAAGCACCGGTGGTATTAAATATTGTCAACAACCAGTGGGCGATTTCAACCTTTCAGGGCATTGCCAGAGGTGGTTCCGGCACCTTTGCGGCGCGTGGGCACGGCTTTGGAATACCGGCCCTGCGTGTCGACGGCAATGACTACCTGGCGGTTTACGCGGTAGCCAGGTGGGCTGCCGAACGCGCTCGGGCAAACCTTGGGCCTACATTGATTGAGTATGTTACCTATCGGGCAGGCGGTCACTCAACCTCTGATGATCCGTCTGCCTACCGGCCGAAAGAGGAAGGTGATGCGTGGCCTCTTGGTGATCCGATTCTGCGATTAAAAGGACATTTAATTAAGCTGGGAAGCTGGTCTGAAGAGCGGCACAAACAGACTGAAGCCGAAATTGCCGATGAGGTTTTATCGGTACAAAAAGAAGCCGAGGCCATCGGTACTCTCAGTACCGGGAGTTCGCCTTCAGCGCGCGATATGTTTGAAGATGTCTTTGCCGAGATGCCACCGCATCTGATACGGCAGCGGCAGGAGGCGGGGTACTAGTGGTCCATCCAGCTAATAATTATGTGTTCAGCGTGACTGTCTGCGTTCACAGCAAGGCGCGCTTTCGAAAACATAGTTGTTCTACGTTGAGCAAGCGCAACGCAGTCTGTGGGCGCAGACAGCCGCGCCCGAAGGGAGCCAAAGAGCGGTCCCACAGCGGCGTTGCAGCTCTTGAAAAGGGAAAAACCATTCTCTGCGCGCTGCGTCTTGCTGTGAAACCGCTCTTTGGCTCTGAACCCGTAATTATTAGCTGGATGGACCACTGACATGACACGCATGACAATGATTGAAGCGATCCGCAGTGCCCATGATAACGCCATGGAGCGGGATGAGCGGGTTGTCGTCTACGGGGAAGACGTCGGTTACTTTGGTGGTGTTTTTCGTTGCACGGCAGGCTTGCAGGAGAAATATGGACCGACCCGATGTTTTGACTCTCCTATTAATGAATCCGGCATTGTTGGAACGGCCATCGGTATGGCGGCGTATGGCCTGCGGCCCTGTGTGGAAATACAGTTTTCCGACTACGTATATCCTGCCTATGATCAGATAGTTTCAGAGGCGGCACGACTCAGGCATCGCTGTGCCGGTGACTTTACCTGCCCGCTGGTGATTAGAATGCCGGTCGGCGGAGGCATCTTTGGCGGGCAAACACATAGCCAAAGCCCTGAGGCGCTGTTTACTCAGGTGTGTGGATTAAAAACGGTGATGCCGTCTAACCCGGTCGACGCGAAAGGGCTGCTGATTGCATCAATTGAAGATCCAGACCCGGTGATTTTCCTGGAGCCTAAACGACTCTATAACGGCCCCTTCGATGGTCATCATGAAAACGCCGTCGTACCGTGGCGCGATCATGAACTGGGTGAAGTGCCGGAAGATCATTTTGTCACAGAGCTTGGCGTGGCAAAAATTACCAGGCCGGGTGCAGAGTTAACCGTTATTGCTTATGGCACGATGGTTTATGTTGCAGAAGCCGCGGTTAGAGAGACAGGCATCGATGCAGAGGTGATTGACCTGCGATCACTGTTACCGCTGGACCTCGAAACCATCGCACGGTCGGTTCGTAAAACCGGTCGTTGCGTGGTGGTCCACGAGGCAACGCGCACGTCTGGCTTTGGTGCAGAGGTGGCGACGCTGGTGCAGGAGGAATGTTTCTATAGCCTGGAGGCACCAATAGGACGCGTTACCGGTTGGGATACACCCTATCCGCATGCACAGGAGTGGGACTATTTTCCGAGCCCCGAAAGGCTCGGTCGTAAACTGCTCGAAGTAATGGAGGCCTGATATGGGAATGCACACAATGCTGTTGCCTGATGTAGGTGAGGGCGTGGCTGAGGCAGAGATCGTTGAGTGGAACGTTAAAGTTGGCGACACCGTTTTAGAAGACGAAGTTGTCGGCGCGGTGATGACCGACAAGGCCGCTGTAGAAATTCCGTCCAGTGTCACAGGTAAGGTTGCGTGGCTTGCAGGTGAGGTGGGCGATGTAATAGCAGTGGGTGCAGACCTCGTGCGTTTGGAAGTAGATGGCGAGGGTAACAGCGCGACACACGGCGGTAGCAGTAGCACAAACGAAAGCGCAGACACGCGGCAAACGGAGGTAACGGTCTCTAGCGTAGTCAAACCGAATAAATCACCGCCGGCCGTTCAGTCGGAAACATCAGTTCAAAAAACAGCGCCGTCGCGCACCGCAGTTTCAGCAAGTGCCTCAGTGCCGTCAGCTGCAAAGAATGCAAAGCCGCTGGCCGCGCCGTCAGTTCGAAAACGCGCTAAAGATGCCGGTGTGGATCTGACGATGATTGCCGGCAGTGGACCAGCCGGTCGCATCGTGCACGATGATCTGGATCAATGGCTGGAGCAGGGTGGATCAGCGCAACGTGGTGGCAAAGCACCAAACAACGCAGTAAAGGAAATCAAAGTCATTGGAATGCGGCGTAAGATTGCCGAACAAATGACACTGGCAATGTCGCGCATACCGCACATCACCATAGTTGAGGAAGTGGATGTCACCAACCTTGAGGAGTTGCGCGTTGAACTCAACACGACCTACCAGGATACGCGAGCAAAGCTGACTGTATTGCCTTTCGTAATCAAGGCCATTGTAGAGGCGGCGCGAGAGCTGCCGGAAATTAACTCGATCTACGATGATGAAAATAATGTGGTCTATCAGCATGGTGGTGTGCATGTCGGCATCGCTACACAGACTGATAATGGATTGATGGTGCCCGTCGTCAAGCACTGTGAAGTGCGAAGTCTTTGGGAGAGTGCCGAGCAGGTTTTACAGCTTGCTGGTCAGTGTAGAGATGGAGCGATAGGTCGAGACGATCTGATTGGATCCACAATCACAGTGACATCACTGGGACCCCTGGGTGCAGTAGCGACCACCCCGATTATCAATCACCCGGAGGTTGCGATTGTCGGCATCAACAAGATTGCCATCAGGCCAGTATGGGACGGCCAGCAATTTGTGCCACGCAAAATGATGAATCTTTCGGCCAGTTTTGATCACCGAATAATTGATGGATGGCAGGCGGCGCTGACCATGCAAAAACTTAAAACGCTGCTTGAAAAACCGGCAATGCTGTTTGTGGAGGACTAGTACGTGGCAGATAAACAATGCAAGTTGCTGGTGATCGGAGGCGGGCCGGGTGGCTACGTGTGTGCTATTCGTGCCGCACAGCTCGGCGTCGACACCATGTTAGTAGAAGCAGACAAAGCCGGCGGCACCTGCCTGAACGTCGGGTGTATTCCATCGAAGGCTATTATTCATGCAGCGGACGAGTTTTACCGAGCGTGTAGTTTCACGGCAGATAATAAACTGGGTATTGTGGCAGCTCGCCCCTCAATCGATCTGCAGAAAACCGTGCAGTGGAAGGATAGCATCGTCTCACGCCTCAATGGTGGTGTGGGTGGCTTGTTAAAGCGTGCCGGTGTGACTGTTATCGCCGGAAAGGCGAGTTTTCTCGACGGTAAAACTGTAAAGGTTGATACCGACAATGATAGCTCCGGTTCTGTGACCATCAGTGCCGAGAACATAGTCATTGCAACCGGGTCAGAGCCTCAGCAGCTGCCGGCTATGGCGTTTGGTGGCAATGTCATTTCATCTACAGAGGCTTTGTCGCTCACAGAGTTACCAACGACACTGGCGATAGTCGGTGGTGGCTACATAGGGCTTGAGATTGGTACCGCATACGCCAAGCTAGGCAGTCAGGTATTCATCGTTGAGTCTGCGGCCAGTATTCTGCCGCAATACGATGCCAGGTTAACCGAGCCGGTTGCAAAGCGGCTGGCGCAACTGGGTGTAGAAGTCGTGACCCAGGCCCGGGCAAACACTTTTACCGATGCCGGTCTGGAGTTCGAAATCAAGGATGGCAGTGTGCGCCAGTTGCCAGCAGACAAAGTACTGATTACGGTGGGACGCAGGCCGCGTACGCGCGATTGCAGGTTGTCAGAGCTGTCATTGACTATGAATGGTGATTTCGTGGAAATCGATGACCGCTGCCAGACATCAATGCGTGGCGTGTATGCCATTGGGGATGTCACCGGTGACCCGATGCTGGCGCATCGCGCTATGGCACAAGGGGAGATGGTGGCGGAGATAGCGGCCGGTTTAAATCGATCATGGGATAAACGTTGTATCCCGTCCGTGTGTTTTACCGATCCGGAGATCGTTTGTGCAGGGTTGTTACCTGCAGAGGCAATTGCGCAGGATCTGGAAGTAGACGTAACACAATTTCCGTTTACAGCGAGTGGCCGTGCCATGACCATGGAGCGCGAAGATGGATTTGTAAGAGTTGTGGCTCAGAAGGCAGACGGAGTGATCGTGGGTGTGCAGTCAGTTGGCGCCGGTGTCGCCGAATTGGCTGCATCATTTTCGCTGGCGATTGAAATGGGCGCCAGAGTCGATGATGTCGCAGCGACTATCCATGCGCACCCCACTCTGGGTGAAGCGTTTCAGGAGGCGTGCATGCAGGCTGGTGGACATGCCTTGCATAGTTAGGAGATTACGCCCTGCGGGCGGGGCGCTGTCATCAGCTAACAAACCACGGCTCGCATATAGGGTATCCCAGCCGGGGCCCTCATTGTTTAAAAAACCAAAAATGGCGTGAAAGCCTTTTTGTTGCCAACGTTGGGTGTCGGTGAGCGAGGCGAGCTACTCTAATGCTGCGAGCTCTGCAGCATTTTGAGATGGGATACTCCGGGTGGCCGGTAAACGCCTGATAACGCCACTAATTAGCGGACCTGATAGCCAGAACGACTGTGATACTGGTTTGCCTGCTTAAGTTGTCGCCAGATCAGTCGTTACCCGCACACGGAAACCAGAGCGGAGTGTGTAACACGATGAAGCTTGAATTACTCAATAAGGGCAGTAACACGGTAGGCGCAAGCCGCAACAAGGCGGCGCTAGCTTCAGCCAAGAAGAACATTTGGCGGGGCAAATTCGATCGCCGCAAGCGTCCGCGCGACGAAGATATGTTGATAGAACTGGCACTGACGCCTGCGCACGGCATGAATGACCGCAAATAGCCCTGCACCCGCTGTTTGAGGCGAGGGCGAACCCTACATCGTTTGCAGCCTGGCGTCTTTATCAGATTTCAATGGTGTTGTTAGAGGTTGCGCACTGTCGACAGCGGGCCTGTTACCTTCGAATTCATAAATGTTGAAATTGACATATCGCTTGACCGAAAGAAGATGATATTTTTCGGCTACCTGCGACTCGAGATTTTCGGACGTCGGTAAACTTCTCGACCAGGTAAACTCCCGATTGATGGCGACATATATCTTGCCACCATCGCTGTACACTCCATCCATCACCGAGCTAACCGGTGGAGGATCGATTTCCCATCGATCCTGAGTGAGCGAGTCACCATAATAAGACAGCAGTCGTGGCTCTCCCCATAGCATGATGGCGCGATCCGTCTCATTTAAATGTTCAATCAGGTAACTTGCCGCTGAACGATAGTCATCTCTCCAGTATTCACTCTTGTAAAAGTAGTTGTAGCTCGCGTATATATTCATTGCCAACAGAGATACAAAGGCAACTCGCGCGCTTTGGTTGATAATGTTTTTACCAGCAGTGGCAGCCTGCAGGTTTTTTACAGTGAATGTCAGCGGTAAGAGGATCGCTAACGGGATTGACAGATAAAACGAATGCCTGGGCATCCAGTTGATCGCAGAGACCTTTGCTACCAGCACTGCCATGATAAAACTGCTTATCAACAGCACCAGAAAAAAGCGGGTGCTGGTGTTTTCGTTGTCGTTTTTCGCACTTTTAGAGAACGGACTATGTGCATTTATGAAGCCCGCACATAGTACGAGTGACGCAATTGCCAGTGCGGATAGTTGCCAGGCGTACTGAAGAATGCCATCTGCAATGCTGCCGCTCTCGCGCAGAGCATCCAGCGGTGGGCCGAATGTGTGTCCAACCAGGATACCGTAGATGGCGAATAAGCTGTTTTTATACAGTGGTAAGCCGATACCATTAGTCGAGTCGATTGCTAACTCGCCTACGGCAGGTGTACCCATCAGATAGATGCCTGCCGGTATGCTCGCGATGAGGGCGGGCGCCCACCATTTGAGCCATCCGAACACGTTGCGAGAAATTGCTGCGTGCGATAGGGCCAGAGCCAGCGAAAAGACGCCGAGCAGAATACTTGCAAAGCAGCTTATCCCGGTTATAACGGCGAAAAGAACAATGCGCGCGGGCTTTGGTTTTCCGGCGTCAGTAAAGATTGAACTAAGCAAATACAGCTGTATCGCGCCCAGCGAAAACAACAGTGAGTAAGGACGCACTTCCTGGCTGTAGCAGATCCAGAATGCACTGACGGTCAGGTAGGTCGTTGACCAAAAGGCGTGTCGGCTGCCATAAATGTTGGCCACGGTTGCGTACATGAAAAACAGCGCAACGACGCCAGGTAGTACGGACAGAACTCGTAGCGAAAACTCACTGTCTCCAATAATTGCCCGCCATCCTGACAGAATGAAGAAGTAAAGAGGTTGGTATTTGTCGCCACCTGCCCTGGATGAAAGTTCGAAAAAAGTGCCAGCCAGAGTTTTGGAGTCAGTGACAACCAGGCTTTGGCCTTCGTCGAACCAAAGGCTTTGATTTGTCAACATAAAGAGGCGGAGCAAGGCCCCACCCAAAATCACGAGAGCTATTAAAACGGTGTGGCGCGTATCCACCGCATGCCTGGTTTTGCAGCGGTTGTACAAATCATCAGAGAACATCTTTGCTTCACTTGCTATAAATAGTCGCGGAATACACTTGAATTGGCAGATTCCGTAGTTTTATTGTTTTTCTGCTGGGACTATAACCGCTCACGCGAGTGAAGGATAGGGAGAAATAACACAGCGGGGCAAAATTTCAGTGTTTTGTTGTAAAAAAACTATCAGACTGCCGGGTAAACTAGGTAGGGCCTCAGAAAAGTGTCGTAGTGGCCTGAATAAATGGTAATTTCTTTCGTTGGCCGTTGCGGCCAACATGTTGGACTTTAGTCAAATATCGCGTGGTTAAAGGTCCAGAGCACTGTTGAATCTCTGCTCAAGTGCCGCTGAATCCGCCAGGCTGGCCGGTAATGCGGTAAGCCACGCAATCTTCAGGTTGGTCGTCTCCTCTGCCACTGAATGATTGATATTGCCTCGATCGCCGGTCTGTAATTTCTTCAGCTGATGTTGCATACGAAGGTCACGGTCGGTGGCTGGCGTGTCTTTGTCCTTTAAAATTTCCGCCTCGATACACAGCAACCGGCGTTGTAGTGTATTCGCCTCATAGTCGGGTTGAGTATTCGCGCTGAGATGGCCAAGGATCGAATCACGGCGCTGTGCCATGGCTTTTTTCCATTCGGCGCTGTCGCTTTTTTCGCCGCTGTCCCAACTCTCGAGCAATCGCTCAGATTCAGCCTTTGCCAGATCAGGCGGCTGGTCAATTAATTCCTCCAGCATGGTGCAGATATCGGCATTATGAGCGATGCGATCCAGTTCGGCGCTGCGAGAATTTTCGCCAAATTTGTGGATTTGTGCTTCAACGCTGTCTACAGCCCGACCGAAATCCCTCAGTAGATACTTGCTGTCTCTTTCCGGAAATTCTGGCAACGATTGAAATTCGTCCTGTAGCAGTTGTAATTCCTTATCGTCGACAGTGGTATCCGTTTTACCCATTTGTTTTAGCTCGCGGATAATCTCCTTAGCGCGCGTCACATGCTGGATGCTGCTTGCGTATTGTTCCTTTTGCTGGTCGCGGTGACGTGAATAAATGTCGCTGCACAGTTGGTTGAATTCTGCCCATAATTTCTTGTCGTCTTTTTGCCGGGTTATGCCGGTGCGTCGCCATAGCCCTTGTAGGCGTTTTACCTGATTTATGCAGTGCTGATTGACGTCGCCTTCAGCCAGTGCCTTCACCTTTTCGATGAGATCTGCTTTTTCCTGAGCACCGGCATCATAGGCCGGGGTGAGTTTTTCATTGATTGCGTCAACGATACTAGTGAATCGCTGATCAAGTTCTGCAGACGCTTTGCGATCGAACACACGCGTATTACGCCACTCCGCTTTCGCTGTGCGAAGGGTTTTTTCGACAAGCTTCCATTCGGCATTCTCCCAGTCTGATTTCTCGAGATAACCTTCAAGCATTTCACAAACGTCGCCACGATGTTTGAGTTTGCTGTTTTTCTCCTCACGTTTGGCAGCAAAATATTTTGCGCACGGTTCAAAAGCCGTATCTGCTGCGGTCTTAAAGCGCGGCCAGTATTTTTCCAGCGCAGGGCTCGCACCCATTGATTTCCACTGCTGCTGCAAATCCTTGATTCGATCCGCTTGATCTCGCGGAGCCAGCCCCTGGTCGGGCACTTTCTCCATTTGTTCGCACAATGACACCAGCTTGGGTTCAGTGGCAAATTGTTTCCAGTCACCGAGTTCATTCAGCTTTACTTCAAGTCGGGAGAGTTTTTCCTGATAACGCTGCTTTTCCGACTCTGGCAATCTGGAAATTTTGCTGGCCAGCCGCTCGTGAATGGAGCGAGCGGGGCCCCATCGTTTTGAAGCAAGCGCACTGTTCAGTGAAGAGAACTGTTTTCCGATTGCGTTTTGCAGCGCAACGCGGCTTTCGCGCTGATCTGTTGCCTGCTTTTTCAATTGAGCAATCAGTTGCGGCAACTCTGCGGCGTAGGCAGTTTTTTCCTTTGCTTCCGTCTTAAACCAGTCATTCAGTGCAGACAGTTTCTTTATTTCATCGTCGAGGTTCGGAGTGACGCGTTCAGGTTTTGGTCTGCCGGAGTGATCGCCGCTGTTTTTGCGACTGGCTGCTGTATCAGCACTGTTTTCGGCTTTGCTATTGGCATCGGCACCAGCCGGTATTATCGTCGCGTCCCGGGCGGCGCTGGCGGTCTCGACATCAGCACCGGTTTGAGCGGCAGTTGCGCCGGTCGCTCTGCTGGTCTCGTCGGTTCTGCCGTTTAAGGCGTTTATTGCAGCGACTACGGTGGATGCCTGCTTTAACTGCACCGTTGCAGAGCGCGACGCCTGCTGATAGCTTTGTTCAAGGTCTTTGAAGCTGCTGAAGTCTTTTTCAGCTTGCTGCCAGCGTGCCTTGCAATCATTGAATAAACGGCGCGCTGGTTGGTACTTTTCTGTCAGCGCGTCAGCACTTGAGTCAAACAAACTATCTCGAAGTTGTACTACTTCGTCAGTGATCGCCTGACAGGTATCGTGCTTTTTCTGACGTTCTTTGTTGGCCGCTACTTTATCTGCGGCGATCTGTCTCAGTGCCTGGTATTTCTCTGCCGCTTCGGCTGCTGGCTGAAAAGACAGTTGTTGCCATTGTTGGTCGAACAGTTCAAATCGGGTGGTGTAGTTTGGCGACCACGTACCCGTTGCCAGCCGTTCCATCTCATCGATGATTTTGTGAGTCGTCTGATTTTGTCTTTGTACAAGCTGCTCGGCATCGCGTTGCTCATCAAGCCGTACCTTGAGTATTTTGGCAACCGCCTTGTCTTTGCTCTTTAATCCTCTCCAGCATTTATCGATGGCTTCGATGGAGGAGAGTCTTTGCGCCACTGATAGCCGTGTGTCATGGAAACGTGTTGCCAGCGCAATGCTGCACAGGTCGCTATCTTCGTTAAACAGGGATGATCCGTAGTCACGTATCTGCACATCTTTGTGGTGCGCGGTGATCGCGATTGCAAGGGGTCTTTTATCAGCGTCGTTGCTGTAAGTACTGATTAAACTCCTGGTCTCGTCTCCACCGCTAAGCTGCCTGCTGTATTGTTTTGCGGCACTGTCTTTAACCGCTACGCTTTGATCTTGCAGTGCGGTAGACAGTAACAATTCAACATCTTTTATCTGGCTCATTGCAGCAAGGCGTTTTTTTTCTGACGGATCTTCCAGTGCAGCACGGGCATCAGCGTTTGAACTTGCCGATGCAGGCACTTGCTGAGTGCCTGATTGATTGCTGCCGGTGTTTTCTGATTTTTTGGTTGAGCCGGCTTTACCGACTGCTCCATCCTCAGAAGATTTATTGCCGGGCCATTTTAATGATTTAAGCTTGCTCAGCATGTTTGTTCCGTAGATGTTGTCGTTGCGCAGCAATGCGACCTGTCAAATCGCTTTCTCAACAGTTCTGTCAGCTTGCCTGGCTGAGAGAGTTTAGTTCATCAATGAGTGCAGCGCCCATTGCAGATGTCGATACCGGGTCAGCACCTGTGGCTGCAATATCTATTGTTCTGATGTTGTTAGCCAGAATGTTGTCCACCGCGGACTCGAGCAAATCTGCATCCTGATTTCTGTTCAGAGAAAAGCGCAGGCACATTGCAAAAGACAGGATTGTGGCGAGTGGGTTGGCCTTACCCTGGCCTGCAATATCAGGTGCTGAACCATGTACGGGTTCATAGAGTGCCGACCGCTTTCCGTTGACTTCGGCGCCAAGTGATGCCGATGGCAACATGCCGAGTGATCCTGTCAGCATGGCGGCGCAGTCGGACAAAATATCTCCGAACAGGTTGTCTGTGGCAATGACGTCGAACTGTTTGGGTTGACGTACAAGTTGCATGGCACAGTTGTCTGCGTACATGTGCTCCAGCGTTATGTCCGGGTATTCTTTACCGACTCTGGTCGCGATTTGGCGCCAGAACACACCTGTTTCCATCACGTTGGCCTTTTCGACCGAATGTACTTTCTTGTTGCGTTTCGCAGCGAGTTCAAAGCCAACTCTTACCAGCCGTTCAATTTCGCTTTCAAAATAGACCTGCGTGTCTAACGCACGCCTGCGACCGTCTGGCATTGTTTCAATTCCGCGTGGCTCACCGAAGTAAACACCTGCGGTTAGCTCGCGAAGAATCAGGATGTCGAGGCCTGATACCAGATCCTGTTTTAAAGAAGACGCAGCGGCCAGCGCAGGCATGCAGGTAGCGGGGCGCAGGTTGGCAAACAGATCGAGTTCTTTGCGCAAAGTAAGCAGGCCGGCTTCCGGGCGCAGATGCCTTTCCACGTTGTCCCACTGCGGTCCGCCCACTGAACCCATTACAATAGCGTCGACTTCTTTGGCCACTGCCAGTGTATCGTCGGAAAGAGGCGTGCCATAGCGGTCGTAGGCCGCACCGCCCAGATCATCTTTACTGATATCGAACTCAATGCCGCGATTAGACGAAAACCAGTCCATAACTTTGACCAGTTCGTTAATCACTTCAGGGCCAATGCCATCGCCCGGTAACAATAAGATGGAAGCTTTATTCATGAGTTATCTTGATGGTTCGATGTTGTTAGATGCAGACAATCGCAGTTCAGCCTGACCTGCGATCCGACGCCGTTATTGAGTTTAGGCTGCAGGTGTTAACCAGCTGTGTGCTGAGGCTTTATCTTTTTCAAAGCTTGAAATCTTGCTGTCTTTTTCCAATGTCAGAGCAATCTCGTCAAGTCCGTTTAGCAGACAGTGTTTGCGGAAGTCATCGATTTCAAAAGTGTGTGTCGCACCATCCGGAGCTGTTACTGTTTGCGAATCGAGATCAACAGAAAAGACCGCGTTGGCGCCGTACTCAGCCTGTCGCGTCAGGTCTTCGATTTGCTCTTGCGGCAAGCGGATCAACAGCATGCCGTTTTTGAAAGCGTTATTGTAAAAAATATCTGAAAAAGAGGGCGCTATTACGCAGCGGATGCCAAAGTCCTCAATCGCCCATGCGGCATGCTCGCGTGATGATCCACAGCCGAAGTTATCACCGGCGATCAGGATGCTGGCGTTTTTATAGGCTTCCTGATTCAGCACAAAAGACGGGTTGTCGCTGCCATCATCATTGTAGCGCATGGAGTGAAACAGGCCTTTTCCAAGGCCACTACGTCCAATAGTTTTGAGGTATTGTTTGGGGATGATCATATCGGTATCAACATTGATCATTGGCAGCGGAGCGGCCACTCCCGACAGTTCTTTTAATGCTTTCATGTGGTTGTTCCCCCGCTGGCTGTTGCCTCAAGTTCGCGTACATCGGTCAGGTGACCGGTAATAGCAGCAGCGGCTGCCATTGCCGGAGACATTAAATGCGTGCGACCTCCATGGCCCTGTCGACCCTCGAAGTTTCTGTTGGAGGTCGATGCGCACCTTTCACCGGGCTCAAGCCGATCTGGGTTCATGCCAAGGCACATCGAGCAACCGGGTTCACGCCAATCGAAACCGGCAGCTTTCAGGATGTCGGCGATGCCTTCATCTTCGGCTTGCTTTTTGACCAGACCGGAGCCGGGTACGACCATCGCATTGATGTTTGCAGCGATAGTTTTACCTTCAACCACACGGGCTACAGCACGGAGGTCCTCTATACGACCGTTGGTGCACGAGCCTATAAAAACGCGGTCTATCGGGATGCTCGACAGAGGGGTGCCAGCTTGCAGACCCATGTACTCAAGTGAGCGTTTGGCAGCGGCCTGTTTGTGTTCGTCGGCGAAATCTTCAGGAGCAGGCACAACTTCTGTGATGGCCAGTGCGTCTTCGGGGGATGTGCCCCAGGTGACCACCGGTGCGATCTCGGCGGCGTCAAGTTCGATAATGGCGTCAAAGTGAGCATCTTTATCCGATTTAAGGGTTTTCCAGTACGCAACAGCTTCATCCCAGTCCTTGCCCTTCGGCGCCATCGGGCGCCCCTTCAGATATTCAAAGGTTGTTTCATCAGGTGCAACCAGGCCCGCACGTGCACCGCCTTCGATGGCCATATTACACAGTGTCATTCTGCCTTCCATGGTGAGATTCCGAATCGCCTCACCGGCATATTCAATGACGTGGCCCGTGCCCCCGGCGGTTCCGGTTTTGGCGATGACAGCGAGGGTCAGGTCCTTGGCTGTGACTCCGACGCCCAGTTTGCCGTTGACCTTCACCAGCATGTTCTTTGATTTGTTTTGCAGTAACGTTTGCGAAGCCAGCACATGTTCGACCTCGGATGTGCCGATTCCGTGCGCAAGCGCACCAAAGGCACCATGCGTGGCTGTATGGGAGTCACCGCAGACAACGGTTGTGCCGGGTAATGTGAAGCCCTGCTCGGGACCAATGATATGCACGATGCCCTGGCGGATATCATGTTCGTTGTAGTATTCGACACCAAATTCTTTGGTGTTGTCGCGCAGGGTATCAACCTGCAGTTTGCTTTCCGGGTCGTTGATGCCCCCGGAACGGTCGCTGGTGGGGATATTGTGATCGACTACAGCCAGTGTTAGTTCTGGTCTGCGTACCTTGCGATTGCCGATGCGAAGCCCTTCGAACGCCTGCGCGCTCGTCACTTCGTGCACCAGATGCCGGTCTATGTATATAAGGCAGGTACCATCTGGCTCAGTGGTGACTACGTGAGCATCCCAAATCTTGTCGTATAGTGTTTTCGCTTGCAATAGCCTGCCTCTCGGATGGAATCATGCACCGCACAGAGGCCTTGACGGTGCCGGGTAGAGAGCAGTCGCAAAGCCAGCGGCAAAGAGGCTAATGGTAGAGCGCTACAGCGGGCGCTGCAATAAAATAAACGGGTCTCGCTGTGCTGACGTTCGTATTACGTTAGGTGACAAGTCATCCTATTAGCGACATGGGATCGACTTCTACCGCTGTACTTTGTGAATTGGTGCCCGGCCAGTTGAGCCACAGGGTGACCGCAGCGATTGCCAGTACACCTGCAATTCCGCCAACGGCAAGCAACGTCATGCTATTCACTGTTGACCGTCTTTGCTGTCTTAAATCTCGATGGTTGTTCATTTGGTTCACACCTGTTGCTATCAGTAGTTGAATGCGTTGAGACAACTTCACGACGCGAGAAGGGCAGTGTGCCTGAAAGGCGATGACCATACTGACAGATGTTGCGCATTTTTAACAAACAGTGTTGATCTAGATTCACGAATACACTCGAAAATTCAATTAAATATATACAATACAATAGGTTGATCGGGTCGGGTGGGTAGTCAAATAGTGATCTTAACTGTCAAGTTTGTGAATCAGACTGATGACAGTAAAAAGGCTTTCGGGTAACATTCAATTTGTTGCATGAACATCGGGCACTCGCAAGATGTTGCAATCCAAGGAGCTAGTTTGATGTCTTTGCTTATTTGTGCTGCCATAGCTTTTCTTTGTTTGACGGCAATATCGCGGCGAACCGATCCCTGATCCGGAACAACTGTTCGAGTGAGTCGAGTGGATAGCCATTCGACGCTGGCGATAGTGCGGTGCCACCGGTTAAGCCGGCGTTAGTAAGAAAGAGATTCACAAAGGGGGAAATACTTCGGTTGAAACCAACCGTTTGCCGAAAGGTTCCGTCACTTGCAGCCCGTCACTTGCAGCCAGCCGCGACGAGGTTGTTTCAGGAGAAAATCCCCCAGGTGACAAATTGCTAATAGAGAAAGGCTTTTAGGCTGCTTAAATCAGCTGAGTGTTTGTTTTATGAATTAAGCTTGCGCCCGGCGCTTCGAGTCAGCACCGGCACCACATTATTCTGACTTGCCGGGCAACCCGTCAAGACCCGAGGATAGGCAGAACCTCGATAAAAAAGAAGCCAATGAATAGCAATGCAGCTATTAGTAAAAGCCCGCCAACAACGCCTGAATCGCTTGTCATTAATTACTCCTAAAGGTGCAAAAGTTGATGTGCAGCTCTAATTCGGCTGCCGTATTATCATCTTTAGCACTAAAAGAGCCAATTTGAGATGACCCCGGACGAGTTCAGAAAGAGCGGACATGCCTTAATAGACATGATTGCCGACTACCGCACAAATGTTGAAAAAATGCCAGTCAGAAGCCAGAGCGAGGTCGGCGATCTGCTCAACTGGTTGCCCGATACGCCACCGGCGAGTGGTGAAGACGCGGGGGTTTTGCTCGACGAAATAGCAAGTCAGGTGATTCCCGCCATGACGCACTGGCAGCACCCTTCATTTTTTGCTTATTTTCCGGCGAATGCAGATTTATCGTCGGTGCTGGGAGATCTGGCCAGTTCCGGTTTTGGCCAGCTGGGGCTGAATTGGCAGTCAAGCCCCCCGTTGACAGAATTCGAGCAGCGAATGTGCGACTGGATACGGCAGTTGCTCGGGTTGTCCGGGCAGTGGCACGGGGTTATTCAGGACACCGCTTCCACCTCAACGCTTGTCGCGCTGCTCTGTGCCAGGGAAAAAGCCACCGACTTTGGGCAGATCCGCAACGGGTTAAGTGACTCGGCCGAGTTAGTCGTGTACTCGTCTTCGCAGGGTCACAGTTCTATCACCAAAGCAGCATTACTGGCCGGGTTTGGCAAGAACCAGCTACGTGCCTGTGCGGTTAATGCAGACCACTCGGTAGATCTCGACGATCTGCGCCGTCAAATCGTAGATGATATTGCGAACAATCGTAAGCCGTGTGCGATTGTTGGCTGCACCGGCACAACTGCCACAACTGCCATGGACAATATTGACGGATTGGCAGATCTGGCACAGGAATACGATTGCTGGCTCCATGTAGATGGTGCAATGGCAGGCAGCGCGATGATTCTGCCGGAAATGCGCCACCTTTGGCGTGGTGTCGAGCGGGCCGATTCGGTTGTCCTCAATCCTCACAAGTGGCTCGGTGTGGTATTCGATTGCTCCATTTATTATGTGCGTGATGAACAGCATCTGATACGGGTGATGAGCACAAACCCCAGTTATCTGCAAACCGCTGCAGATGGTGAGGCGCCCAATTATCGTGACTGGGGCATTCCGCTCGGCAGACGATTCCGCGCCATGAAGCTATGGTGGCTGCTGCGTTGCGAAGGTGCCGATCAACTGCAAAACCGTTTGCGTCGGGATATCGAAAACGCGCGCTGGCTTGAACAGCAAATCGACGCGCATCCGGATTGGCACCTTGTCGCCCCGGTCGCTCTGCAAACACTGTGTGTGGTTCATCGGCCGTCGTCGGTACCAGAGCCTGAACTCGATGACTACACCCAGGCCTGGTGTGAGTCGATCAATGCCAGCGGCGAGGCCATGCTGACGCCGGCAGTTGTTGCTGATCGCTGGATTGTTCGAATATCAATTGGCGTCATTGCCACAGAGCGGCGGCATGTGGAACAACTCTGGCAAACAATGCAGGCCCATACCTCCTGAGTGTTATACCCCGGTTCAAATGCGATTGCCCTGCCTGCGAATAGTGTTGTTCAATGTGCTTTGTTGTTGTGGGCTGTTTGCCTGTAAAGAGAGTTCTGACGAGCGCAGGGCGGCAGAGGGTGAGCAGTTATCGATCGGGGCTGCAGCGCCTTCCTCTGCCGGTCCGCAGTGCCTTGCTGTTGACACTGGTCATACTGAAGTCTGGCTTGAGCCCGCGACCGTTGTTGTCGGGACGGACCAGGGTTATCCCGAAGAGGCTCCTGCGACCACTGTCGATGTTGCAGGTTTCTGGATCGATGTGCACGAGGTAACCAATGCGCAATTTGCCGAATTTGTTAAGCAAACCGGATACGTCACGACAGCCGAACGCACACCGGATCCAAAGCAATACCCGAATATTCCGGCTGACTTGCTGAAGCCGGGTTCAGCGGTTTTTACTCGACCGGCGACAAGTAATCCACAGCATTGGACTGACTGGTGGCGATTTGCAGAAGGTGCAAGCTGGCACACTCCACAGGGGCCAGGCACTAACATCGACGGCCTCGACAGTCATCCGGTGATTCACATCAGCTATCTGGATGCCAGCGCTTATGCGCGCTGGCGAGGCCGCAGTTTGCCGACCGAGGCGCAATGGGAGCGAGCCGCCCAGGGTCAGCCGGCACTGAATAAGCACGAAGCCAACAAACAAGCGCGTCGCGCCAATACCTGGCAGGGCTTTTTTCCACTGCAAAACACCACGGTTGACGGGTTTCAGGGATCGGCCCCTGTCGGTTGTTATCCGGCAAGTGAACATGGATTGCACGATCTGATCGGCAATGTCTGGGAGTGGGTAAGTGACGTTTACGAAGATGGCCATTCTGCCGCACGATTGAATCAGGTGCCGGAAGCAAGTCAGCCCTCACAGCACAACGTCGCAGGTGCAGATGTGCGCGTGGTTAAGGGTGGCTCGTTTTTATGCGCCGCCAATTACTGTCAACGTGACAGACCGCAGGGGCGTCAGCCACAGGAAGCTGATTTCGGCTCTATTCATATCGGCTTCAGAACCGTGCGCAATGTACCCCTTGAATCAGCGCAAGACAATTGAGGCAGCACAGCCTGTTGCGCCAGCAGTGCGCTACACCGGCATAAAACACGGATTGCTCTCAATAACACGCCAAAACCAGGCGAAGCGCGATTAGTTCGTGCACCGGCAATTGACTCTTGGGTGCGCAACTCCAATGGTCGTGGCAATAGCCGTAGCAATAGTCGTGGCAATAGTCGTGGCGCGGATTCTGCTGAATCAGAAATCAGCTCAATTCTGGCAGCAGCGCTCAACCTATGTCTGGCCGTTCGTATTATTCATGCCTGATCTATTTAGGTCGTGTGTTTTGCTTCGTTACTGTGCTTGCATCCTGCGACAGTGGCGAACTGGCAAATGGCACAGTTCGCCCCGATCACTCCTTGCCCGACACGGCAGCGCCACTCGACATCGCACAGGCGCTGGGTAGTGACAATTCACTGACCTTAACGGTGGCGCTTAAAGGCTCAATGGTATTGCCAGTGGCCACCACGCGCGAATCGGCCAGTGCCGATATTGTGTTTGATCGAACATCCAGACGAATTTATGCCGTTCTGCGGGCAACTTTGGATCAGCCGCTTGACGTGCACATACACGAGGGAAGCACTGGCGAGGTTGGTGCGGAAGTCGCGACACTGTATGCCGATGGTGGAGCCTACACGCTGGGCGACGGTGTGACGTTGTCTGCTCGTCAGGCTGAGTTGCTTGAAGCCGGCAATCTGTATATAGATGCACATACCGCGGAATTTCCCAATGGACTGCTGCGCGCGCAACTAACAACCACTTCAATAGACGTCGCCGTGAGTCCTTCGCTCGACGATATTCAGGCCAAGGTGTTCACACCAATTTGCTCTGGTTGCCACAACGGCAACGGACAAACCTTGCCCGGTGTTATGAATCTAACAAGCAGCGAACGCAGTCGCGCAAGCCTGATCGGTGTTTACAGCATCAATGAACCCACGCTGCTCCGGGTGGAGCCGTCGAACCCTTCCGATAGTCTGTTGATTCGCAAGCTCGAAGGTACGCATGAAGCGGGTAGTCGCATGCCATTTCGCGGCAGCAAACTCAATGAACAAACTATTGCTTCTATCCGTGACTGGATAGTGCAGGGTGCGGCGCGTTAGTTCATGTACGGGTTGCTCGGTGTCTTAATGTATTCAGCAGTGTGGCGTCGCTCTTCGTGTGGTGTTGAGTGTTGCGCGCTGATCTTCGCTACGCTCATGATTCTTGCGGGTGGTTTGTCTTCGGGCATGGTTCAGGCGCAGGATCTGCCAGACCTGCGTGAGCGTACTGCCGAGTCGTTGTCTGGTCTGGCCAATGATGATGCAGACAAGTCCGTTGAGCTTGCAGACTTTAATAGTGACGGACTGGAAGATCTGGTGATATCACGGCGAGGTCAGCCCGCCGTTTTACTCATCAATGAAAGCGGTGTGCTAACCAATCGCAGCAACCTGTGGCTGGCTGGCAGCGAACATAGCAATTCAAACTATGCCGAAGCGTTTGACGCCAATGGCGACGGCTTCATCGATATAGTGTTTGCGCGACTGGGGCCGCGTGCGCCCTGGTTATATTTGAATCTGGGTCTTGATGCCGACGGTGAGTGGCTGGGGTTCGATAGTGGCAAAGACCTTGGCAGTGACAGTGACAGCGATGCAAGCAACACATTGCTTATTGAAGCGGGTGATGTCAATGCCGATGGCGCGATGGATCTGTTTATTATTCAGGTTGAGCTTGCGACCAACCGATTGTTGCTAAACGATGGCAATGGCAACTATACCGATGCCTCTGCCAGGCTTGGCGAGTTAATGCAGCTGCAACGTGGTCACGCCGCGATGCTGGCTGATGTCGACAGCGATACTGACATAGATATCATCTACATAGAAAGCGATTTGTTTTTGCATGTCTATTACAACGATGGTGAAGGGCGGTATTCCAACTCGCTCAGACAGACCTTCCGCAACCCGGATGATTTCAGTTATATCTTTGGTGCTGCCGATTTTAACGGCGATGGTTATTTTGACTATCGCCTGTATTCAAATACGGCCCCGTTGGCGCAAATGTCTATTGGTATTGAGAACGCATCTGGCTTGCCTGTGTATGCGGCCAGACAGGATCCGCCCATGGTCAGCGGCAATCGCAAGCACGGCTTTGTGCATATGCGTGATATTGATGGTGACGGTGATCAGGACTATGTGCTGTCGAGTATGCTGCGTAATTTCGGCGGGCTCGAGAATACCTTTGAAGGTATGCGTACGGAAATAGTGATTAACACCGGGTCAAACTCGGGCACGTTCGTAACCTTTACCGGAGATGACTGGGGGCTTGATGAGTCGATGGATATGAAAATCCTCGACGTCAACGACGATGGCAATATGGATCTGTTTGTTGCGCATCAGAATCGCTACGCGGTCTACCTCAACGACGCGCCAGCCAAACGCGTTGAAATCGAATCGCTGCAGGCGCTGCCGCAGGCAGCCGGCCTCGAAACTCAATTCGAGGCGACTATTGTTAGCGGTACTGAGCTGACTTACGAATGGGACTTCGGCGATGGCACGATACAGCGCACGATGCAACCCGCTGTTAGCTATGTCTATGATGCACCTGGCAGATACCTGGTGACGCTGACCGTGCGTGGCGCACTTGGCAGTGACAGCATATCGTATCGGCATAGAACGCACCGACCGTTGCTTGATGGCACTGCTGGGTCTTCGTCAAGTATCGCTGTTGAGCAGCGCGACAGCAGTGCAAATCGTGTCTGGGTTGCCAACCCTGATAACGGATCAGTGACTGTGCTCGATGCGGTGACAGGCGTGCGGCTGCAGGAAATTGCTGTTGGTGGCAACCCCAGGTCGCTGGTGGTCGCTGATGATCGGGTGCTTGTTGCGGGTAAATCAGATGCCATGGTTACTGTCGTGTCGACTGATTCATTTACAGTGATAGACAGGCTTGCGCTTAAAGCCGGCTCTTCACCGCATGGCATTGTTCACTATGGTTCTAACGCCTATGTTGTGCTCGAGGGCACCGGCGAAGTTATAAAAATCGATGTGCAGGATCTCGCCATTATCGAGCGTGTCGGTGTAGGCGCGCACCCGCGTCATATCGCCATTACTGCTGATGGTAGTCAATTGCTGATGCCAAGGTTTATCACTTCGCCTGTTATTGGCGAGAGTACCCGCGTTGTAAGTACAACTGGCGGTGCCGAGGTGATGTCTTTATCAACTGAACCATTGCAAGTTCAAACCACTGCAGTGTTGCCATACAACGACGTTGAAGATACTGATGTGGCCGCACGCGGTGTGCTGAATTACCTGGTGGCGCCGGCTATATCCCCGGATGGCACACAAGCATTCGTTGGCGCCAAGCTTGATAACATCTACCGCGGGTCCATGCGTGATGGAAACGCGCGCGAGCACAATATTCTGGTGCGGGGCATGATGGCTACGCTGAGTCTTACGCCTGGTCAGGTGAATGAAAACACCACCGCACGTTTTGACTTTGACAATAACAGTCCTCCCACTGCAATAATTGTTGGGCCAACGGGCAACCTGTTGTTTGTTGTACACGAAGCCAGCCGGTTGCTTGAAGTGATTGATGTCGAAAGAATGGATATTATCTATTCAACCGAAGTGGGCTTTGCGCCTCAGGGGCTGGCGTTATCTATTGCTGACAATCGTCTTTATGTCGATAACTATCTGTCACGTGAAGTTGCAACCTTCGATGTGTCTGATTTGCTTGAAGGCAGATCGGACAATCTTGTCTTGCTGAGCAATGCAGCAACTGTGGCGACTGAATTACTATCGTCGCAAGTGCTCGAGGGCAAGCGCCACTTTCACGATGCAGCTAACCCGGCATTGTCTGCACAGAAATATATTAGTTGCGCAGTCTGTCACTCCGAGATGGGGCATGACGGTCGGGTTTGGGATTTCTCGGATGTCGGTGAAGGCCTGCGCAACACAATAGATTTGCGCGGGCGAGCCGGTACGGCACATGGCAATGTGCACTGGAGCGCTAACTTCGATGAAATACACGATTTTGAAAACGATATCAGAGAGGTCTTCGATGGTGCCGGTCTGATGCAGGACGAAGACTACGCGCGTACCCTCGGCACACTGGATGCCGATAATCCCAAAACCGGACTGAGCGATGCGCTTGACGCACTGGCCGCATTTACCGAAACATTAAACACGTTTTCAGTCAGTCCGCACCGCTCAACGACAGGGCGCCTGACAGCGGCGGCTGTGAGGGGAAGGGCGGTGTTCAAAAAACTAAACTGTGCCAGCTGCCACAGTGGTGAGCAGTTTACAGACAGTCCGCGGATGCGATTTCACGACATCGGCACCGTTGACGTAAACACTGGAAACCGTCTGGGGCTGCCTCTGCCAGCCGGTGGCCTTGACACCCCGACGCTGCGCGGCCTTTGGCATGGTGCGCCTTATCTGCATAACGGCTCAGCGCCCTCATTGCGAGAGGCGGTGCTGAGTCATCGTGCGCTGACCGGCAACGTCGCTGTGGTTGCAACAGCCGCTGAGATAGATGATCTGGTTAATTACCTGTTGCAAATCGATGACCTCGAACCTGCGGCCGTATCAGCGCTTGATAACGACGGCGATCTGTTATTAAACGAATTCGATGACGATGACGACAACGACGGGGTGCCTGACAGCGCTGACAGTTTTCCATTCAATGCATCCGAATCAGAAGACTCAGATGCCGACGGCATTGGCGATAATCGTGACCCGGATGATGACAACGACGGCATTGCCGACACAGATGAAAACGCGGGTGATGAAAACCGCGATAGCGATGGCGACGGCGTATTGAACCGCAACGATCTGGACAGCGATAACGACAGTCTGCCCGACGTGCTTGAGGCAACAGGGTCCGATGCAGGGCTTGACGGTCTGCGAGACAGCAACGTTCTGGTTACTGTGGCAGATACCGACGGCGATGGATTAAGCAACGAAAAGGATATCGAAAGCCTTAACGCTGCCAATGATGGTGCCGGGCCCTTTGATATTTTGCAAAGTCAGTACGCACATTTCGATACTAATGCCGACGGCCGCATTGATCTGCTCGACGACGATGCGACAGATGCAAACAACGATGGCGCTGATGATCGACTATTACTGCAAGGCAATGTCGGCGTCAGCGGTGGCTGCTCGTTGGTGAGCAAAGCGACAACGTTTGATCCGACGCTGTTAATGTTGTTGGTGATTTCAGCGTTTTCGCATAGGATACGACGCTTGTTTTCAGGTCGTTACATCACACTATGCAGATCAGTAAAGCGCACGATCGATTGCAAACGGCCATTGTCAGCCGGTCAGCTTCTATAGCCCTGCCGGTGGTTGCAATATACCGACTCGCTCTGCTGCTTTCACTGGTCACGATCGCCTCATGCGGCTATGTTTTCGAGCGTGAGCCCGGTATCGGTAAGCAGATATCGTGGAATAAAATTCCCGCCTGGCAGCGTGATAATCTGGCTCAGGCCTGGCCCGCCATGCAAGCGCAGTGTCCGCGTATGACGCGCAAGTCTGCTGCCTGGGAGCCAATATGCGAGGCGGTGGCGTCTATTGAAAATCCGACCTCAGCTGAAGTCAGGGCGTTTCTGGAGCAGTATTTCAAGCCGCACCGAGTGCACGGTAAAAATGGCAAGCGCGATGGTTTGATCACAGGCTACTACGAGCCCATCCTCGATGGCAGTCGAACCCGCACCGATAAGTTCGCCTACCCGATCTATGCGCAGCCAGACGATATGCTGGTCATCGAACTGGCTGACATTTATCCAAAGTTAAAAGGCATGCGGCTGCGCGGTCGACTTGATGGCAATCGGGTATTGCCGTATTGGTCGCGCGCGGAAATCGACGGCGGCGATCAACCACTGGCAGGGCAGGAAATTATCTGGATTGATGATCCCTATGGTTCATTCTTTACGCAGATCCAGGGTTCCGGCCGAGTGCGATTGCAGGATGGTTCAACAGTAGGCGTCGGTTACGCAAACCAGAATGGCCATCCCTACGTTGCAGTCGGTAAAAAACTGGTGGAAATCGGGGCGCTGCCGCTCGAGGAAGTCAGTCTTTTTACCATCAAGAAGTGGCTGCGCGACAACCCCGATCGAGCGCCCGAGATACTCAACGCCAATCCGAGTTATGTCTTCTTTGAGCTCAGAGATTCGGTTGATGAGGGTCCGCGCGGTTCACTCAACGTGCCATTGACCAGCGAGCGCAGTATCGCAGTAGATCGGCGAGTGATTCCACTTGGCACACCGGTTTGGCTGCAAACGACACTGCCGGATGGTTCTTCATTTGAGCGCTTGATGTTTGCGCAGGACACCGGCGGTGCTATTACCGGCCCGGTACGCGCGGACGTATTTTTTGGTATTGGCGATCGCGCAGAGCAACTGGCAGGCGAAATGAAGCAGCGCGGTCAGATGATTGCGCTGCTGCCAAAAACAGAGAAATAATGGCGGGTTGTGCCAGGTGTTTAAGGCGCGTCGGCGGTATCGATAGTTTATAACTGTAACTGCTTGATTTTTTGCGAGTTAACAGCATATTGAGTGGTTAGTGAAGGTTTCAGATTAACAGAGCGAGGATTACAAATGTTTGAGTCTATGGGTTTTGCCCTTCTGGTCGCAATGGCCGTGTTGCTGTTGTTGTTTCTGCGCTCTTTTGTTCGTATCGTTCCGCAAAACGAGGCCTTTGTTGTCGAGCGACTGGGCAAGTACGACAGAACCCTGCTGGCCGGCTTCCACATCACAATCCCGATTCTCGAAAGAGTCGCGTACAAACATTCACTGAAAGAATTTGCTGTTGATGTGGCATCGCAGCAGGCGATCACCCGCGACAACGTTCCACTGGGCATCGACGGTGTGTTGTATATGAAAGTAATGGACCCGCGAGCGGCCTCGTATGGTGTGGAAAACCTGCAGTTTGCGATTACGCAACTGGCGCAAACCAGTATGCGTGCCGAGATAGGTAAGTTATCACTTGATGACACGTTCGAATCGCGCGAGAACATCAACGCCCGTGTCACGCACGCGATTGACGAAGCGTCTGAATCATGGGGCACCAAAGTGCTTCGCTACGAAGTAAAAGATATCACGCCGCCCGCTACCATCCTTGAAGAGATGGAAAAACAAATGGGAGCTGAGCGAGAAAGACGTGTGTCCGTAACCACATCCGAGGGCTATCGACAGGCTCAGATCAATGAAGCCGAGGGTGACAAACAGGCGCAAATCTTACGTGCGCAGGGAACCGCAGAGTCGCTGACTATCGAGGCGTCTGCTCGTGCAGAGGCAATAAAGACAATATCCGAGGCGATCAACTCGGATGGTGGCTCTGCCGCCGTCGCACAACAGCTGGCCGAGCAGTACATCAAGGCGTTTGAAAAGCTGGCGCGTGAAGGTACTGTCGCATTGTTGCCTGCTGATGGTGGAGATGTATCCGGCATGGTGGCGAAAGCGTTTACGGCCTTTAACAGTTTGCAAGGCCAGGTAGAAACCACAAGGACCGGAGGTAAAAGCTAATGCTGTCGCCGTTCTGGTTGTTCCTGCTTATCGGGGTTGTTGCGTTAGCACTGGAGCTGGTGGTGTTTCAGTTCACCATGTTCTGGTTGTTTTTTGTTGGTCTTGGCGCGTTGGTAGCTGCTGCGTTTGCGTTTCTCTCCGGTGGTTCCGGCTACATTGTGACCACGGCGGTGTTCCTGGTAGCGTCGGTGTTGATCACTGCCATTCTTTTCGCGCCAATACGCAAGTGGCAAAACAAACCATCGGCAATCGCTGGTAACAACGCAGTGTCTCAGCGAGTAAAGGTCACCAGCACTATTGCACCGTCGCAAGCCGGCACCGTATCCTGGTCAGGTAGTGAATGGCAGGCTGAACTGGTCAGTGGTTCAGCGCAGGAACTGGTCGAGGGCGACTGGGCACGCGTCGTCGATGTGCAGGGTATAAGGCTGATTGTGGAGATGGCGGCCTGAGCTTAATTGTCTGCTGACAGAGCGTGTAGAAATGCAGTCAGCTGTCTGATTTCTTTTTCGCTTAACGCAAAAGCGCGCAATTCATTTGTGCCAGCCGGTGATGCAGCCGGTTGTGAAACATAGTGCTGAACGACCTGCTGCAATGTTGTGAATCGTCCATCGTGAAAGTAAGGCGCTGTGTTCGGTGCATTGCGCAGAGTAGGGGTTCTGAACGCGCCCTGAGTATGTGAAACTGCAGAGCGGTTTATGAACCGTAAGTGCTTGCAGCCATCGTTGCTGGCATCGCTGAAGCGCCCCTGGCAATTGAACTCGTTGATGAGTGCTGCCTGTACACCGAACACCCTGCCGAAATCCAGTTGCTCCCCGGGCTTGCTGGCGTCAAAGCGACCGGTTCCAATGTTATGGAAGTCACCGTTAGTTAGCAGTGGCCCGTTGTGGCATTCAAGGCACTGGGTTTTTTCACTGTCTATAAACAGTCTTGCGCCGCGCAGCTCGTCTTTTGACAGCAGTTTGGTATCGGGCTGACCCTGAACAACACTTTCAATGAAACGATCAAAGCGGGTGTCGACCGGAGCCAGTGTCTGCTCGAAAGCGCCAATACTCTTGCCAACATTGGCGAACAGGTTGTTGATTGCCTCCTGTGTATTGTTATCCAGGTCAAACCACGCGCGTTTTTCTGTGTCGCTGCCGATCGGGCTTGCATCTGTGCTGAGCTGTGAGGGCTGCAGATTAATCTCCCCGAACAATGCCTGGTACTGTTGTCGATAGTTTGTGGTTTGCAGAATAAAGCGAGCCACGGCAACTCGATTGGTGCCCATCTCGTCTTTCGCCTCGAACGGCGTCAGTGCTTGTGACCACAGCGAGTCACGGCGGCCGTCCCAGTATTGCCACTGGCTCCACGCGGCCCCAAACAAGGAGGGAGTGTTTCGATTCAGTTCGCCCAGGCCTTTTGCTTTTGCAATCCCGTCAGCGAAGTGTTTGTGTGGAAGGTGGCAAGTGGCGCAGGAGATAGTGCCGGTGCTGCTTAGCCCGGGCTCATTGAAAAGCTGCTCTCCCAGTTTGGCTGCCAGAGGATTTTTTGCAAATCGGTTCGATTCAGTAAATGGCGGCGGTAATCGGGCCAGGCTAAACGAGGCAAATATTCTTTGCTCGCGCTCGGTCAGGGCCGGATCAGAGCAGCTGGCCAGCAGCAACAATAGAGCTGCCATCAAAGTTGTGTAAAGTTTATTCAACGTTGTTAAATTGCAGTTGCCGGGCGGTTGTTTATTGAGCTGATGTTTGCTGATTCAGGCGGCTGAAAAACCGGGTTGGTGCGTTAACTGACCTGCTCCGGTGAAGTGCACTGCGTATGCCAGCGAGCTCTTGTTATGTGTCTTTGAATTGCAAGTTACTCTGAGTTACTTATTGTTCATGTGACGGTGTATGAAACTCATGAAGCGGTGCCCGTCAATACCAAATTGCGACGATTTTCATTAGCAATACGAAGTCTATGCTGTCGATGTAATGTGCGTTGCCTGTGATTCATGATAGCCGATTACCGCGGTAATGACAGGTCTGCAATCTGACGAAATCTGCTTCCTGTCAAGCCCGTTTGTGCAGATAAACTGTGCTCAAAGTAAGCCACAAGAATAATAATAGTAAGTGTTAGATCAGCTGCAAACGATAGATGAGCCAGACACCTGTACCGATGCCGATAGCAAAGGCAGGTTGCCGGAAACCCGAACGCGAAAAAGCCGACCAAAGAACGCCGCTTCAAAGACTGCGGGGTCATCGAATGATGACGCCAGCACGCAGCAGTCAGGCAGTGAACTGGTAAAAGCGGCAATTGCTTTTGTTCTGGGTACAGACTCACGCTACGACGAATGGTCAGAGACGGTACTCGCCGAGTGCCTGCAAAAACACCAGAACTTCTCTGATACCGGCGTAACCCGACCCAGCGCCGGAGAGTGGCGTACGCTGTTCGCCAGTGTGGAAATGTCGTTGCTGTGCGGCGACACCGAATCAGGGCGCCTGCAGCAGACAGATAAAAGTCTGGCAGCAGGGGCGACGGTCTCGGTCGTCGCATCACAGGCACTGGCACTGCGAGCGTCTGTGGCATTTGTCAGCAGATTGCCCGGGCAGGTGATTAGTCACTATGAGGCGGCTTGTCATTGTGCCGCGGCGGATGCCAATGATGCTTCTGCGTCGAAAGCTGATCGGGGTGCCGTTGTGCCACACGGCTTGCCAGCGTTGCACTATGCGCTGTCATTAATCCAGGTCGCGTCAGGTAAAGCCACTGACAAACATACCGCTGCCCGCCAAATGCAGTCTCTGGTCAGTCCGTTGAATACGCTCGCAGACCAGTACCAGTCACAGCACCGTGGCGACGCCTTTATGCCGGTGTTAAGAGTGCTGACTGACTTTGCCAGAGTTGCCGCTGGGCAAAGAGAGATCAGCGAAACTATCTGGCTTGGCGGACTGCATATCGATGCCAGTCCGTGGCTCGATCTGTTTATCAATCTGTGCAGACACTGGCTTGATGCCTCACCGGATGAGCAATTGGTACAGCGACTGGTGCGGCATGTCGATAGTGCATCCGAAATTGGCTTGCACTGGTATGTCGATGAAGCCTTAACTTTACTGTCGTTACTTGGCCTGCGTCGGGAGGCGACCGACTTTCAACCGCAGATCAGATCGACCGGGTGGCTGCAATCTGTTTATCAGCGACAAGCCGACTGGCAGGCTGGCCTCGATGCGTTGTCGTTAACTGTTAACCGCTTTGTCCGGCTCAATGATTCAACGGGTACGAAAGTACATAACCGCAGAATGAGCTGGTGGTTGCAGGCTGACGGATCACGCTTGCTGGTTGAACCGCGCGAACAGCGTTTGAGTAAGAGCGACCGCTGGAGCAAAGGACGACGGTTTCCGCTGAAGCTATTACTGGACGAGTGTGGAACGCTCGATTTTCTGTGTGAGCAGGATTTAAAACTGTGTGCTGATCTTCGCAATCAGTTGCAGATTAACCATGCCCTGCATTTTGAAAAATCATTTGAAATACGCACAGTCAATTCATTGCAATTGATTGTCGACCATCCGCGCCTGTTCCGCGTAACAGACGAAACCGATACTGATCTGCAGTCTGTTGTTACCAAAGAGTGCAGTCCGGAGTTGCATATCGTCAACGATGACGCACTGCACACGATCAATCTTTCTATGCGACCTTTCCCTGGTGACGACATAAAATCAGCTGACTCGTTTTATTGTTATTGGCAAAGCGCGTCAGAACAGGCCGCAGGCCCTGATGATGTGAACAGCAGTACACTGTTGATAAATCGTTTTTCTGAAGGGCAGCTTGAAATCGCCAGGGTATTGTCGCACAAGGGGCTGACGGTTCCGGTGGAGGGCAGCGAGGCGGTGCTAGAGTCACTGCGTTCAATGGCATCGTTAATTGAAGTGCATTCTGATATGCCTGTTAATGACAGTCACAGCGTGCAGCCACACGCTAAAATTTATCTGCATCTTTGCCCGCTCGAGCAAGGCCTGGATGTCAGTCTGTATCAGTATCCACTGGGTGCAGAAGGGCCATCAGTAAAACCGGCCTGTGGCAAAGTGAGCCTGCATGCGCTCATCAATGGTTCGGTCATTAACACCACGCGTGATTTTGACGCCGAAGTGAAGGAAGCTACGGCGTTAGTTCAATCCGCAGGGCTGCCTGAGCAAACCAGCGGCTGGCAATGGTCGTTAACAGATCCGGAGCAATCGCTTGAAGTGCTGGCCACGCTGCAGGATATGGGTAATCGTGTCGCGTTGCTGTGGCCTGCCGGTGAAAAAATTGTACTAAGCAGTCGCTTTGAGTGCGACGACATGCAACTGCAGATCAGTTCAGGTCGCAAGGGAATCGGTGTCAGTGGTGAGCTCATGCTCGATAAGAACGAAGGTGGCAATGGCAGTCACGCGGCGATAGATGTGTCTGGTGCAAACGCCTTTGATGCAATATCGATTGATTTGCAAAAGCTGCTGCAATCACTCAATCAAAGTGACGGGCGCTTTCTAACGCTTGACGATGGCAAGATACTGCAACTCAGTAAACGGCTTCGACAACAACTCGATGCACTGAATGCGGTTTGCAATGATGGAGTGGCACATCCACTGTCGGTAGCGGTACTGGAACAGGCCACCAGAGGCATGGTTCTGCAGGATGACGACAATTGGAATGAGCAACTGGATAAGTTGCGAGAGGCTGAGTCACTGATGCCAATGCCGCCGTCAACCTTGAAGGCCGATTTACGAGACTACCAGTTGCATGGCTTTCAATGGATGGCACGGCTTGCCCACTGGGGGGCAGGTGCATGTCTGGCTGATGATATGGGGTTGGGCAAAACGATGCAGAGTCTGGCGTTGATCCTGACTCGTGCTTCTGAAGGGCCGACACTGGTTGTCGCACCGACCTCGGTATGCGGTAACTGGATTGCCGAGGCGGAACGATTTGCGCCGTCCCTGCGATTGCGCTGGATGGGTGGTCCAAAGCGTGCGCGAATGTTGCGCAGCGCCAAAGCGGGTGACTTGTTTGTGTGTAGCTATGGCGTGTTGCAAAACGATATCGAAACTATTCGTGAAATAGAGTGGCAAACCATCGTTGCAGACGAAGCGCAGTCCTTTAAGAATGCGGGCACCAGACGTTCGCAGGCGATGATGTCTCTAAAAGCCAATTTTAGAATGGTTGCCACCGGTACTCCGATTGAAAATCATCTGGGTGAGCTGTGGAATCTGTTTCGCTTTATCAATCCAGGGTTGCTAGGATCGAGTCAGCAGTTCAAGGAGCGATATGCAGCACCTATTGAGCAGCACAATGACGATCAGGCGCGTGACCGGCTTAAGCATCTGATCAGGCCCTTTATTTTGCGACGCTTAAAACGAGAAGTGCTCACCGAGTTACCTGAACGCACGGAAATAACTCATCTGGTAGAGTTCAATGAAGGTGAGCGGGCGTTTTACGATGGGTTAAGGGAGCAGGCGTTACAGCGAATAAGTGAGTACGCAGAACTCGACAGCGAACAACGCTTCAGAGTGTTGGCTGAAATTACCACGCTGCGCCAAGCCAGCTGTCATCCTGCATTGGTCACCGAGAATCCGCCCTGCGACAGTGCCAAGATGCGAGCGTTTGCTGAAATAGTAGATGAATTGCGTCATAACGGTCATCGCTGCCTGGTGTTCAGCCAGTTTGTCGGGCATCTGACATTAATTCGCAAACACCTCGATGCAAATAAAATCAGCTATCAGTATCTTGATGGTTCTACCAGCGTGAAAAAACGCAAACAGGCGGTGGATGATTTTCAGGCAGGCGAGGGTGAGTTATTTTTAATCAGTCTGAAAGCGGGGGGCTCCGGCCTTAACCTGACAGCTGCCGATTATGTTATTCACATGGACCCGTGGTGGAACCCTGCGGTAGAAGATCAGGCGTCTGATCGTGCATATCGGATGGGCCAGAAGCGCCCGGTCACAATCTACCGCATGGTGGTGAAAGACACCATTGAAGAGAAAATCGTAAAGCTGCATGAACAAAAACGTGATCTGGCCAATGCGCTGCTCGAAGGCACAGACAGTGGTTCACGGCTATCTGTAGAGGAGCTTGTGGAGTTAATTCAGGATGAAGAGGTAGAGAGTGCAGAAGGGTAGTTAGCCCTTCAGGCGGACAATTTTTCAATAGAGCTGAATATCAAAAAAGCACCGGTACGATCAGTCAGTCCTGAGGGTGCCCTGGCCGTGATGACATTGATCATTCCTGCGGTTAGCGCCAAACAGGCATCCTCGATGCTGTGGTCCAACTCGGTGTTAGTACCCAGATTTGATTAAACGCAGAGAGTACAGTCGGGGTGTGTACAGGCTTTAAATGACACGTCTGCTTTATGGCTGTTGTATCTGTTCTTGGCTGTTAAATTGTTCCACGAAGATTTACTTAGGCGCCAGGTTGCCAACAAAGCTTAGTGCGAGCTTCATCAGGCTTTTCATTTCTGTATCTGTCAGGGAGTCTGAATCCACAAAAATCAGCCCGCCCATTTTTCGACCACCCTGTTCCACAATTCTGGTGCTGTGTTTTGAAAGGGCTTCCTGTTCATTGTCCTTGCCAACTCTAAACATGAAGCGACCATATTGTGTTTTCTGGTCGCGGTCAGCGCCTCCAAGCATATTGCCGTTCAGCATGAAGCAAATTCCGCCCATCATTTTCTTTTCAACAAGCTTATTGCCGGTGCCTGCTGCTTTGCGGAACCGTTGGTTTAGTTTTTCATCTACAGCCATTGGCACTCCCTTATGCGGGTTTTCTATTCAGTGTATAGGTTACGTGCGTCTCGCTCGACGCCCTTTTGCGAACAGTGCAAACAGTGCGATAAGCGCGATTATGGTGGCGATGCTAAACGGACCGTTGCGGTCACTGATGAGCAGGACAAGTGACAGTATAAAAGTCAGTGATACGATCACCACCCCAGTTACCCGGGTAACTGGAATGGCCATTAGTGCCCCGCCTGTGATTTGCACGATGCCGAATACAATTATCATCGGGATATTAAAACCGTAACGTCCGAAAAATTCAACGTCTTGTGGCATCTGCATGACCTTGGTTATGCCTGATGAAACTGCCAGAAAAACCAATATTGCTAATACCAGTATCCATAAATATCGCATAGAGTTTTGGGCCGTCAGCTTGTTTCAAACAAAGCATATCGCTTGTCAATATATGTTCAAGATCATATAGAAAATTTGCACAATGGGTCGGTTAAGTAGCCGCCAATAGCCAGGCCTGAATGACAAATCATTACCGATAGTGTTGACCACTGAAACTCACAATTGCTTTAGTCGACGGGTGATCTCGTCAGTAGTCAGGTCTTCAATAGTTTTGCTCAGTATCCACAGGTGTCCGCCTGGGTCGGCAACGCGGCCTTCGCGTTTTCCATAAGGTCTGTCCGCTATTTCAATAATGACTTTGCCGCCGTTTTCAACCATGCGTCTGGCCACCTCATCAGGATCAGCAACCGTTAGATGCATAAGGCAGGGAGAGCCCTTGAGTGAGAGAGGATCAGGCAAGCCCCACTCGGGTACGCTCTGGGTTAATGAAAATATAGCATTGCCGATAGAAATGGCTGCATGGACAATGCGATTCTGATCGTCAGTAAAGCGCTCGATAATACTGGCGCCGAAAGCCTGCTGATAGTAGTCGAGTGCTCGCTGCGGGTCAGCGACGACAAGTCTTGGATGTAGATCTGTTTGAGTAGTCATGCCCTAAAAGTACGCTACCGGAGATTTGACGTCTTGAATAATTTATCCGACGTGACATGGGCGTGGTGACATTCGTTGGTGAGGGGCTGGTGATGTGTCGGCGCATTGCCGCTGAAGTGGCGGAATTCACGCGTAAAGTGCGGCTGATCGGAGAATCCGTTGGACAGCGCTATTTCCGTCAACGGCACATCATCAGATAGTGGCCCCAGTGTTGAGTTGAAACGGTCGACTCGGGCAAATATCTTAGGGCGAACTCCAATCCGTCTTTCAAAGAGATTGTGTAGTGCGCGTTGCGACAAGCCGGTTTTCCTGCGGATGGCTGAAATAGTTACGCCTGACTGCATCGAACAAAGGATATGTTCCAGCAACCTGTTTTCGTCATCCCGGCAGATAAGATGTTCGACCAGAAAATATTCGATCAACCGACAACGCTCAACCGGATCTGCTTCACGAACAAGACTGTCGCGTAATCCTGTTGCCCGCTGGCCCCAAAGTTCCGTGGCGTCGACAATCGAATCAGTAAATAGTGACGCGCTGGCATTGCAAAATGCACTTAGCCCATAGCTGCTAAACGCAACACCGCACACGTTGCGTTTTTGCTTTGTGTCGATGAGCAATGGTGTCGTTAGTAAACCCTGTGCAGCAACCGGCCCTGTTGTTCGCAACACCCGGTGCGGGTCTGTCCAGTGTCTGAGTTCATGTTCGTGGAGATTAACGAGAAGCTGGCTGTTAACACCGGCCTGCACATGTTCAAACTCATGCGCGGGTTCAGCCTGATAACACCAGATTGACTGCACTAACCCGGTTAGTTTCTGGCTGCGAGGTGTTGTTGAATAATTCATGAGTCTATGCGAAGCGATGTCCAAGTGCGTCGAGCTTAAGTTGAAAGTCGGGGTTATCCAGCACGCCCTGATTTACAACTGAGCCGGGTGCTTTGCCTTGCATTACATCGAGGCAGGCTTTTACATCGACATCGCCCAACCCTGCCAGACACTGATCGGTAAAGCACAGCGCATGGGGCGACAATATTACGTTGTCCATCTTTAAAAGCGGATTGTCAGCACTGATAGGTTCCTGTTCAAAGACATCGAGGCCCGCGCCGGCAATACTGCCGTTTTGCAGTGCAGTGATCAGTGCAGTTTCATCTACAACAGGGCCTCGCGCGGTATTGATGATATAGGCGGACTGCTTCATCATCGCCAGACGTTCTGCGTTTACGATATGCCGGGTCTCGTCGTTCAGCATGCAGTTGACGGTTAAAAAATCTGCCTGTTGAAAAACGGCTTCGAGTGCCACCAGTTCCACATTGAGAGACTGTGCTACAGCAGGGTCAACGTAGGGATCATGGGCGATCAGTGTCATGCCGAATGGCTGTGCCAAACGAAATACCTCCGCGCCAATATTACCCAGCCCAATTCCGCCGAGTGTGCGGCCAACCAGACCCGTTCCATTGTAGTGTGTTTTTACCGCCCAGCCGGCATCAGACTGCCGTGTCAGTTTATCTTTCTCGGGCATGCGAAGTGTCAGCGCCAGCAGAAAACCCATAACCGTTGTTGCAACCGGGCGTCTGACACCATCAGGTGCGATAGCGAGGGCGACCGCATGATTGCTGCAGGCATCAATATTGATGGTGTCATAGCCAACGCCATAACGTGCGATCGCTGTTAGTGGTTGATTGCTGACAAACGAATTCTCATCGATACGCTCAAGCATTAAAATTATCGCGTCGTTGTCAGCGATATCGTCGGCGCTGAGGGTGCCGCTACCCACGTCGGGCAGGGTAGTAACTCTTATTTGGTCATTGGATTCAAGGCGGCTTAGGTCAACTTCCGGAATCACCAGTGTGCCGTCGGGCTTTCTGAGGTCTGCGCTGATACCGATTCTGAATTGACTGGCGTCGGCAGAGGGTGTTGGTTGTAAACTCATTATCGAGTGGTCTCCTTAGCTATCTTTATGGCTCGCTGACGCCGGCTCAAATCAGCTTTACCAATGCTGTTGTTCCGAATAAAAGCTGTCTGACCTGCGAAGCCTGGTGGCGCTATACACACAGCTTGAAGGCCGCGCCTGCTTTCACCGCGCCTGCTTTCACTGCGGTAGTACCGGTTGCCGGGTTGCATAGGCAGCCGCCGCGTCTGCAGACCACAGCACATCTTGACCTGTTGAATGTATACCGGCTAACATCATCTTCACTGGCCAACTCAGTTCGTCATTTCACAATACAAGCTGGAGCGAACAAAATCGAGTCTGTATTCAAGCCCGAGCCACTTGCCTGGCTTTATCAGCCGCCAAACGGCGGCTTCGATTCAAAAGCGCGGCACTATCGTGGTTACAACACGCAGACCCGCATACGTTGTTTACGACCGGCGAGGCCGGTAAAGTTACAACTGGAGTCTGGTGATCTGGTCACTCTCACCAATACTGATGGTGCGACTCCGGTACTGTTAATTGCATTGAACGAGCACGGCGATGCGAACTTTGCATCGATCGGCCTGGCGAACAACCCCACAATAGATGTCACTGATCTGCTGATGACCACAAGGGCCAGCAGAGTTCAGTCTGCGGCCCCTGGCCTTGCTGACATATCACAGTGGTACGCCAGTCAGGGCGGTAGTGATGATAGTCCTCTCAAAGCCGTGCAAATCTTTGATCTGAAAACTGCCGTTTCTGAAGCGTTTACCCTGCGCGCCAGTTCCCCCGCTACTTTGTGGATGCTCGTTGATCCGCTGCAAACTCTGAGCAACGAGTGTCTGCTGACAGGTCAAATGGGTGGGGCTGTTGCATTTGAACACGTGCGTAACAACAATACGGTCAGAGTACTGCCGGAACCGCTGGGCGATGTCCGCGAAGAATTCACCGTACCACGCGGTACAGCCAGGGCCTACGAGGTGCAGGAGGGTGAAGTAATACAGGTGATCGATGTTGATGGCCAGCAGTGTTCTGATTTTATGGCGCTGAACGCCAGGGCGCTTGAGCGGGGTAATGAACGCTGCATAGATTCTACCGTTACCCGGTCAATGGTTCGAGGTGCTTACCCGATTCCCGGTTTACATGATAAATTTTTTGATCAGGACCTTCGACCACTGTTAAAACTAAAACAGGATACCGTCGGTCGGCACGATACCTTTGCCTATGCCTGTACCGCGCGTGGCTACGAAGAACGGGGTTTTTTTGGCCATCTCAATTGTTCCGACAATATCAGTCAGGTCTACGCACCCTACGGGATACAGCAACGGGCGGCGTGGCCTGCGATTAATTTCTTTTTTAATTCGTGGATTGACCACGGTGATAATCTTATTCAGTCAGATGAGGCGTGGTCACAGCCAGGCGACTACGTGGCAATGGAGGCAATGACAGATTTGGTCGCTGTGTCCACTGCCTGTCCAGACGACGTTGATCCTATCAATGGCTGGAATCCTACTGATATACACGTACGAATCTATCGCAAGAATACACCTGTACGGCATGCGGTTGCCTATCGCAGTGAGCCGGACGCGGAGGCAATATTGACCGAACACTCAGCCTTTCATGCAAGAACCAGCGCGCTCACCCGGCAGTTTGTTGTGGCGCGTGATCTGTGGTTGCCAGGGTCATACGAATCTACACGAGCGCATGAAGAATACGACGCCTGCCGTAATGCCGTTACCATCCAGGACATGTCGTCGATTCGCAAGTTTGATGTACTGGGGCCCGATGCCGAAGCGCTGTTGCAAAAAGCGACGACCCGGGACATTACGCGCCTCAGTGTCAATCGAGGTATCTACGCATTACTTTGTGATGACACTGGCAGTGTTATCGATGATGGCACCTTGTTCAGATTAACACCCGATACGTTCCGCTGGTGTTGTGGTTCTGACGACAGTGGCCTGCAACTGAAAGCAGTAGCAGAATCTTCCGGCCTGAACGTGTGGATAAAATCGCTTTATGGTGCCATGCCTAACCTGGCAGTACAGGGGCCTGATAGTCGCGAGTTGATGCGGCGTATTTGCTTTACCCAGCCGACCAACACCGATGTTGATCAGTTGCGATGGTTTGGCTCGACCATCGCACGATTGTATGACCGTGAAGGAGAGCCTTTTCAGCTGACTCGCAGTGGTTATACCGGTGAACTGGGTTATGAGATTTTTTGTCATGAGCAAAGTGCATTGCCAATATGGGACGCACTAATGCAGGCCGGTGCAGATTTGGGTATCACCCCGATGGGTCTCGATGCGCTGGACACTATTCGCATTGAAGCGGGCTTGATGGCTGCCGGTGCCGAGTTCACCCCGGATGTGGACGCATTTGAGGCAGGGCTGGGTTTTGCGGTTGATTTAAAAAAAGAAAGTTTTATTGGCAAGCAGGCACTTCTGCGTAATAGTGAGTCACCAAGGCGTGTACTGAAAGGCCTTCGATTTTACGGGCACGAGGCCCCTGCGCATGGCGACCCGGTGATGGCAGGGCGCAGAAATATTGGTGTGGTTACCAGCGCCACAGTGTCACCGGCCCTTGATGCAGCAATCGCAATGGCACGACTGTCCGTCGAGCATGCCGACACAGGTACCGAAATAGAGGTTGGTAAACTCGATGGCCATGGCAAACGTCTCAAGGCCGAGGTGTGTGACATTCCTTTCGTTGATCCTACTCGAAGCCGTGCACGGGCATAGGCGTTTGCAAGGGGCAAATCGATGGACGCGGCCCTGCAGAGTTCTGGCAGCGATACTGGAGAGCGATACCGGAGTAAGCTCACCGGACTGCCGAGCGCCTTATGCATAGGTGCTGGTTAACAATTCATCGTGGTTATCGTGCCGTTGACAACCTGACAAAAAATTGATCCTGTTTTAAAGAGAATGTTTATGACAACTTATGCCATTGAGGTTCCTGCAGTTGTGACGCTTCCGGTTGCGGGCACTGACGCAAAGTTTCCGGTCCGACGTGTGTACTGTATCGGTCGTAACTATGCAGCACATGCCATAGAAATGGGTCACGACCCGGATCGTGAGGCTCCCTTTTTCTTTCAAAAAAATCCGAACAACCTGGATGTGTCCGGTGAGTTTCCATACCCGGCGAAATCCTCTGATGTTCACCATGAACTCGAGATGGCGGTAATGCTGCAGTCAGGCGGCGATAACATCGCAATAGAAGATGCGCTGAATCATGTCTTTGGTTATGCGTTGTCACTGGATATGACCAGGCGTGATTTGCAGGGTGAGCAAAAGAAACTGGGCCGTCCATGGGAAATAGGCAAAGCGTTCGAGCGGTCCGCGCCGGTTGGGATAATCCATACCGTAGATGATGTTGGCCACCTTGATCGGGGCAGGGTCGAGCTGAAAGTAAATGGTGAGGTGAAACAGGAAGGTGATCTTAATCAGATGATATGGAAGGTACCGGAGATGATTTCCTATTTATCCGAGTATTTTACACTGGCCGCGGGTGATGTCATTCTATCTGGCACACCGGCAGGCGTAGGGCCTGTTCAACGGGGCGATACAATGGATATCAGTATTGCAGGGTTGGGGGCTATGACGGTGCCGGTGGTGTAAGTGGATTAACACCCGTGGTTTAACTCCGTGGTTTAACTCCGTGTTTTTACCCCTGGTTATACCCCCTGGTTATACACCCAGGTTTTACCCGTGTTTTTACCCGTGGTTATATATAAAGGCTTTACCTGGAGGCTCAATCCGGGGATTCAACACAGTGGAGCTATAACCAGATGGTATGCAACTCAGTGGCAATGTGTCTGCTGCCAGCAGCCAACCAGCCAATCTGTCTGCCAAAGGCAAAATCAGTATAGAGTATTGAAGGTTTGAATTTTTCCGCAATAGCGCTTTTTCACTGAAGCGAACGTTCGTTCTATACGTAGGCCCGCTGATAACTGGCCGAACAACGCCGGATTTCAACAATTTTTGCGAAACGAGCTATTCTTTGCCAGAAGCCGGGGTGAAGAATCACGGCCGGTAACTCTTTCGTTCTTGGACGTTCTCCCTGCTTGTTTGCTGATAGTGGATGGTAACCGGATGTAGTTGGTGTTGCTTTAACCTGCAGCCTGAATGTGGTGAGAGATTGCTTTCCACCGAGATAAGGCTCTATGAATGCCGCAATTGAGTGAAGCGCAACGGATTGAATCTCTGCGTCGCCTTAAAGTTCTGGACACGCCTTCGGATTCTGTTTTCGACGGATTGGTGGAGGTCGCGGCGGCAGTCTGTGGTGTTCCGATATCTTTGATATCCTTAATTGATAACGATCGCCAGTGGTTTAAGGCAAATATTGGATTGCCGGGCGTAACAGAAACGCCGCGCGAAGTTGCCTTTTGCAATCACACAATACAGTCTGATAACGACATATTGGAAATTTGCGATGCGTCTGTCGACCCGCGATTTTCTGCCAACCCGTTGGTAACCGGCCACCCCGATATCCGTTTTTATGCTGGTCATGTCCTAAGGCTAGACGACGGTGCAATCGCCGGGACGTTGTGTGTGATTGATCGTGTTCCCAAACATTTGAATCAGCAGCAACGAATAATTCTGGCCAGCCTCGCAAATGCTGCAGCAAAAATTCTGGAAACCCGGCGCATCCATGATGACTTACTATCCAGCGAAGCTCACTTTCGAACGCTTTGTGAGACGTCACCGTTCGGTATTTTTAAAGCCGACTCAGATGGCTCCTTTACGTATACGAATCAGCGCATGCAGGAGATACTCGATGTGCCCGCTGAAAAAGCGCTTGCGCAGGGCTGGAGTGAATCTGTACACCCGGAAGACAAAGATGCACTAATCAACGGGTGGCGCCGTGCGGTAGGCCGGCACGAGGAATTTACTGACGAGTTTCGCACGCTCAGAAGTGATGATTCAATTGGCTATGCTCGCGTCAAGGCGCGTCCAGTAACCACTGTTGATGGCGCTTTAAGTGGTCACGTGGGTGCGGTGGCAGATATCACAGAGCAGATTGTCGAAAAGAAGGCGCTGCAAAAGGAGCGAACCAGACTTGAGTCATTGATCTACGGGACAGGGGCCGGGTGCTGGGAGTGGAATATCCTGACTGGTGAGGTGCGTATAAACAATTATTGGTCGGCGATCGCCGGCAGAAATTTAAGCAATTTTTCGCCTTCAGTAGATACATGCAGAGCGATCATACATCCGCATGATCTGGCGCGTGTCGAACCACTGCTGTTGGCGCATTTTAAGAGTGAGGTACCACAATATGAAGCGGAGTTGCGGATAAAGCACAGGGATGGGCGCTGGGTTTGGGTACTCGACCGTGGCCGTGTAATAACACGTACTGCTGATGGCAAAGCAGAATGGATGTTCGGCTCACGCATAGATATTAATCAACGAAAGCTTCAGGAGCAGGCGCTGCACCGCAGTGAGCAGTTATTGGCACAAACTGGCCGAGTGGCGAATGTGGGTGGCTGGCAGATGGATATCGCTAGCGGGGAAATTCTCTGGACTGATCAAACCTGTGTCATTCACGGCCTGCCGCCAGGCTATAAACCGGATTTGGCAAGTGCTATTAGTTATTATGCGCCGGAGGCGCGCCCGGTTATTCAAAATGCCGTTGAGAAGGCGATCAATGACGGCAAGGGCTGGGATCTGGAGTTGCCATTCATTCAGGCAAATGGCAACAGAATCTGGGTGCGGGCTCAGGGCGCAGTCGAGTATGACGGTGATCAGCCCGCTCGGTTGGTTGGCGCATTTCAGGACATCACGGAACGCAGGCTGCAGCTGCATGAGATCGCTAATGCACATGAACGGGTAACCCTGGCAACACGAAGTGGCAACATCGGGGTATGGGACTGGAATGTAACCGATGACGAACTGACCTGGTCGCAGGAGATGTTTCATCTCTATGACGTCGACAGTGCAGTAGAGAGGGTCAGCTATGATTTATGGCAAAGCCGCGTACACCCGGATGATCGTGAAAAAGCAGTGGCCGAGTTACTCTATGCGATCGGGCATCTGGACTCTGTTGACAGCGAATTCAAAGTGCGGTGGCGTGACGGTAGTGTGCACTACCTGAGATCAACGGGCAATGTAAAGAGGAACGGAAACGGAACCGTCACGCGAGTATTAGGGGTTAACTGGGATGTTACGCCATTGAGAAAAATGGCAAACGAAATTGCGCAGCAACATGAGCTTCTTCGCGTAACCCTGCAATCGATCGGTGATGCTGTGATCACAACCGATGCGAGTGGTCATGTGAGCTGGATGAATCCGGTCGCAGAAGAGATGACGGGTTGGTCTATGTCTCTGGCTATGGGAAATTCCCTGACCAGTGTATTTAACATCATTGATGAGAAGACTCGTCAGGTTGCCATCAATCCGGTTGATGCCTGTCTCAGGGGCGAAACTGTATCAAAACATGATATGCAAACACTGCTGGTATCAAAAGACGGTACTGAACACGGAATAGAAGAATCAGCGGCGCCCATTCGTAACCTCGACAACGAAATTCTGGGTTCGGTACTCGTGTTTCATGATGTTACCGAGGCTCGGCGCCTGTCTGATGAAATGAGCTATCGGGCGACTCATGATTCGTTGACCAAACTCACCAATCGCTCAGAGTTTGAAGCGCGCCTGCAAACAACACTCGACAAATCACGAACATCGCCATGCCAAAACGCGCTCATGTACATTGACCTTGATCAGTTCAAACTCGTCAATGATACGTGCGGTCATACCGTAGGAGATCAGTTGCTAAAACAAGTATCCAGGCTGTTAGGCCAGTGTATAGGTGGAGCAGATACGCTCGCCCGGCTTGGCGGCGATGAATTTGGAGTAATACTTGAAGACCGCAGCACGGCCAGTGCAAAACGTATTGCGCAGCGGATGTGTGAAAGCATAGACGAGTTTCGTTTCATCCATGATAGACAACGTTTCCGTATAGGTGCCAGCATTGGTTTAATACCGCTCGACAACAGATGGGACAGTACAGCCGCAGCCATGCAGGCCGCGGATATCTCTTGTTATACCGCCAAGGAGGCGGGTCGAAATCGTGTGCACGAATGGTATGATACCGACGAAAAGATGCAGGCCCGCAGAGACGACATGCAATGGGCATCCAGGCTGGAGCAGGCCATCGAAGACAATCGGTTTGAATTGTACGCACAGCGTATTCATGCAGTAAGCGGTAGTGATGATGGTATTCATGCGGAGGTATTGATACGTCTTATCGGTGATGACGACAGTCTGGTTTTCCCTAATGTGTTTTTACCAGCGGCCGAGCGCTTTCACCTGGCGTCGCGTATTGACCGATGGGTGCTGCAACATTCAATCGACCATCTGCTCTCACTGACAGACATAAGTGGCATCAGTATGCTCTGTGTAAATCTATCGGGTCAGTCTGTTAGTGATAGTGCATTTCATCGTGCGGCAATAGCTTTGCTGACCAGAGCGGGCGCTGAGGTTTGTTCCCGACTTTGTCTTGAAATTACCGAAACCGTAGCGGTAACAAACATTGCTGATGCAACCAGCTTTGTCGAACAGGTTAGAGTGTTAGGAGTACGTGTGGCACTGGATGATTTTGGTGCCGGGGCCTCGTCCTTCGGGTATTTAAAAATGCTCGACGTGGATATTCTAAAGATAGACGGGCAATTTATCACCGGCATGATCGACGACAAACTTGATGCCGCAGCGGTTCGTTGCTTTGTCGATGTTGCTGCCGTGTTAGATTTGAAAACTGTTGCTGAATTCGTTAAGAGTGAAGAAATTCTGCAGCAGGTAAAATCGTGCGGTATCGACTATGCACAAGGCTACCTGTTACACGAGCCGGAACCCATTGAAAGTGTTCTGGCGCCAGAGCGGCTACTTAAGTTAGGGTAGGGGCCTCCCATTGGCCACCGTACAGTGTTGGTGAGCGACGCGAACCGCACCAATCAACCAACACGCTCGATAATGGTTTTTTAAGGTTGGTCTGCTCGGCACAACGTCGACGAACACGTCCAGGCGTGTTGCTCAGACTTCGGATACCATCTGGAAAAATAGGAATACCACGGCGAACTGTGCCCCCGGAAATCGGCGTCTATATTCAATCGTTGATTCATCACTACAGGCGCGGTAGCCCCACTTGAGTTCACAATCTCCCTCTGGCCCACTGTGTTTGGGTAGAATGTGTACCGAGGATGCGGTTTATTGGCATCGTATCGTGGATAGCTGCCACGCTACCGCATGCAGGCAGGTAAACAATTCCGCAAGACTGATTGATGCCAGACAGATGCAGGTAACGCCAATGCAGGTAAAGCGTATGCAGGTAACGCCAATAACAGGCAAGATCGGGGCAATTGTGACGGGGCTTGATATAGCCGCAGGCCTGAACAGTCAAATGGTGGCAACACTGCGATCGCTATGGCTTGAACATCTGGTGATATTCATTCGCGGCCAGCAGATCACCCCGGCGCAGTTGCTTAGGTTTGCCAATCAGATAGGCGACCCGGATACCTATCCGTTTCTGAAAGGGTTGGCAGGCTACCCGCAGGTGACGGAGGTGCTAAAAAAGGAAAATGAAACCGCCAATTTTGGTGGAGTCTGGCATACCGATACGACTTATCAACGATGCCCGCCAATGGCAACGCTGCTATATGCGTTGGAGCTTCCTCCTGCCGGTGGTGACACTGTGTTTGCTAATCAATATTCGGCCTATCAGTCTATCTCCGCCGGACTGGCCGGTACACTTGAAACGTTATTCGCGGAGTCGCGAGCTGGCAATAAAGCCGTTGCTGCAACACGATCTGCACGTATAGAAGAGCAGGGCACCGGTGTAAAAGCAGAAGCGCTGGCCGCAGAGCATCCGGTAGTGCGCAGGCATCCTGAAACCGGTAAACAAAGTCTGTATCTGAGCCCTGCTCACACAACCCGATTTGCCGGCTGGACTGAAACGGAGAGTGCGGCACTGTTAAACCACTTGTTTCAGGCACAGACCCGACACGAGTGGTGCTGCAGACATCAGTGGCAGGTTGGTGACCTGGCCTTGTGGGACAATCGCTGTACACTGCATTATCCAGTGAATGACTACCACGGGCATCGCCGACTATTGCATCGCGTCACTTTAAAGGGCGATCAACCTGTGGCCTAGATTGCGTGTTGCCTTGATAGCCTGTTGGTGAGTCTGGAATAAACCATGAACGATTGGAAGAGTGCTGCAGAAAGCGCACTGGATAAAAAAATTGAACGGTTAGCCGAGGTAGGTGGTGGTGACTTTGCGCAGTCATATAGCGCCCAGCTGGCTGGTGGTGAACGGCTTTTTATCAAAACTCATTGTAATCCACCTGCCGGGTTTTTCAGTACCGAAGCGGCAGGGCTTATGTGGCTGCGCGACACTGCTGTCGTTGCTGTACCCGAGGTTCGTGGTTTTAGCGACGAGCCGCCTTTTCTGGCGCTGGAATGGATTGCTGTTGCTGGCAGTGGTGTGGCAAGCGGCAGGCATGAATCTGAGTTTGGACGCTCGCTGGCGCGCTTGCATCGTGTGGCACAAACAGAGTTTGGCCGGGCGGATCAACGCACCACTGGTAGTCTGGCGCTGTCTAATGAGCCCTGTTCGAAGTGGGTTGAGTTTTTCGCTACAAGAAGGTTATTACCGCTAGCTAAAATTGCACATGATCGCAACGCGCTGTCGAGTAAAGACATCAGCGCAGTGGAAAAACTCGCGCAACGTCTTGACACACTCGATATCCCCGAAGAGCCGCCATCACTACTGCATGGTGATCTGTGGGCGGGCAACCGACTACTTGATGCCAGTGGTGTTAGCTGGCTGATTGACCCGGCTGCGCACAATAGTCATCGTGAATTTGATTTGGCCATGATGCAGTTGTTTGGCGGATTTGGTCCTGAGTGTTTTACAGCTTATCATGACGAATACCCATTGCAGCCCGATTGGCAAAAGAGAATTTCACTGCACCAGCTCGCACCCCTCATTGTGCATGCGATCAAGTTTGGGAGCGCTTATGTAGCACCGATACGAAAAGCCTTAAAGGTTTGGCTTTAGTACAGTGTTGAACAATCCGGCACCTGGAGTACTGTAGAATATGCCTTTAAACATTGAACCGCTCAATCCTGACAAGCAATTTGCCGCCCGTGTAACCGGGCTGGATATTGCGAACGGCGTGTCTCGGGAAATTGCCGCCTGCATTGAGAATGCGATCGACAAGTATGCGGTGCTGGTGTTTCCTGATCAGCGCATAACCGATGATCAACAGTATCGATTCTCTGAGCATTTTGGCGCAATGGAAACCGCTACTGGCGATATAAATGCGCAGGCTGATCGTCGATTGTCCATGGATATCAATGATATTTCAAACCTCGACAGCAACGGACAGGTCCGCGACCGTTCAGATCGCGCTCGGTTATTTGGACTGGGCAATATGTTGTGGCACTCCGATAGTTCTTTTAAAGCAACGCCGGCAAAGTTTTCATTGTTGTCTGCTCGCATTGTGCCCGAGCAGGGAGGCAATACCGAGTTCTCTGACATGCGGCGAGCCTGGGATGATCTCGATACCGAGCTGCAACGGGAGTGTCTCGACCTGATTTGCGAGCACAGTCAAATATACTCACGCGGTAAACTCGGCTTCGATGATTTTACTGACGACGAAAGACAAAAATGGCAGCCGGTATTGCAGCGCCTGGTCCGCGAGCACCCGCGAACGCAACGGCTTTCACTATTTTTGTCCTCGCATATAGGCACCATTCAGGGATGGCCGGTACCTGAAGCGCGTTTATTTATCAGTGATCTGACCGAACACGCAACACAGGCGGACTATGTCTATGCTCACAACTGGCATCAGTGGGATCTGCTAATGTGGGATAACCGTGTCGTGATGCATCGTGCCAGACGCTATGACCATACCAAAAAAAGGGATTTACACAGAACAACAGTGGCAGGCGATGGCCCGACCCATGTTGAGCTTGCGGCAGATCACGCGCGGACGAATTAATCGCTATGAACACCGTGCTGTATATCGGGTAGATAGCCTCTTTTAGCTGTAATGCGTTGCTATAACAGCTTGCAGTCAGTGAGTTGTGGAAAGTTCTTTGCGGTTAAGTGTGTTGTGGTTAAGTGCGTTGCGATGGCAGTTTGACCGTAATCCGGTATTTGCCGCACAGCCTTTCGCATGAACGATGCGGAGTGTCCGCACCGTTCAACAATTGCCTGTTACATCAGTTCATATCAGTGGTTACGATTTTGCCGTAACGGCTTTGCGTCGGCGCATAAAGCCCATTGCTGCAAAAACAGCCAGTATCGAAGGAAGCACTGGATCAACGCCGTTGGAGGTGCCTGTCTGCAAGGTGCAGCCAAACGGATTGCCGCTGATGCCTGTGATAATCTCGGCGCCACTGGCATCTGTCGGGTCAGTCGGATCTGTCGGATCTGCGTCATCGTTTTGCAGAAAATCTGCCACGCCATCACCATCTGAGTCGGTCAGGGGCAAAGCGCCATCACCTGTCAGGCTATCGGCAAGTCCGTTACCGTCCGCATCATCATTGGCAAAATCATCCACAGTGCCATCGTTGTCAGCGTCAGTGCCACCACCCTCGACCAAATCGAAAGTGCCGTCGCCGTCACTGTCGAGATCGGTGAAGTTAGGCGCATCATCTTCGTCAGTATCAGGTACCCCTAGTGGTGTATCTGCAACACCGTCAGCCAGTCCGTCACCGTTGGCATCGGTTGGATCATCCACAATACCGTTGTTGTCGATGTCCTCACCGCCGGCTTCGATCAGATCCGCAATGCCATCGTTGTCGCTGTCCAGATCCATTTGATTGGGAATGCCGTCGCCATCGAAGTCGCTGGTGCCGTCAACGTCGTTTGGTATGCCGTCGTTGTCGAGGTCAAGGTCCTGCACGTCGTCACCATCGTCCAGCGGGTTGGTGCCCATGAGAACTTCGGTGCCATCTGCAATTCCACCACCATCGGAGTCCCAGACGGTCGGGTCTGTGCCGATATCGAGTTCTGCATCGTCAGTGATGGTGTCGAAGTCAGAATCGGATTCGGTCGGGCTGGTATTGTGGGTGTTGACCTCATCGCCGTCGGTCAGGCTGTCACCATCACTGTCGGGGCGCAAAGGATCACTGCCTATCGTGATTTCATGGCCATCATTCAGACCATCATCGTCGCTATCCGGTTTTGTGGGGTCCGTGCCCAATTGTCCTTCGCGAATATCAGACAGTCCGTCACTGTCTGTATCGACAGCGGCGAAGGCGCCACCGCTGGTTGCAATTAATGTACTGACCATCATTACCGCGGCGACCCGAGATGATTGTCTGCAGGCCTGTTTTATCAGAACAGAAAGCGTGTTTTCGACACAGGAATTTTTTATGCAACTCATGGCGCACCTCGCAGAGCTTAAATATTTAGCGGTGGCACAAGGTCTGAACTCGCCACCATTCATCTCCATCTAGGGCGACCGGATTGCAATAAAATTTAGTTTTGCAAAAACTGAAGGTGCTGGTTTGTAGAATTACTTTACAACCTGAGAGGCCGCGCAGGTGCGAGCAACTGGCTAATTGCCAACTGTGGCGGAAACGTCTTACTGGTCAGTGGCCAGACGCAGCAATCTATGAGTGCCGCGAAGCGCGAGGCCATGCTTTTGATGTGTGGATCTGCTTAGCCTTTAACTGGAACGTAGATCTCGGTTTTAAGCTCTGCTGCAGGTGTCGATGCCGGGTCGTCAGGGTAGAACTCGTAGGGTGGCTGACTTTTTAGCAGTTTCAATTTTTTGTTGCGTTGGTACGAAAACGCCGCATTCCAGCCGTTCGGTAAAAATTCGTAGGCACCATGGTGAATGACTTTTAATGCCTTACAGCCACCGACAGTGCCTGATCGATACCCGTCAGCAAGTTTGATGCTGTCGAAAGATTCAACAACCGGCACCATGGCAGTGTAATCGCAGTGGCCGGACTTCATATTCATTTTGTTATAGATAGCGCCAATGGCAGAGGCGTTTGGTGTCAGCCCCAGGCTCTCAGCCTGACCGGCTATACGAGGTAACGATTCGCCCATGGAGTCAGCCATATCTTTCATATTGGCACTGGTGTCGTAACCGATGAAGCGGTTTTCCGGCGCATCCACAACACCGACAATTTCGATGCGAGAATCCACTGTGCCGGTCTCGCAGTAGGCCTTTAGCATTTTCAGGCCTCGTTCGTAATCCATGCCGATCATGGATTTCATCATGCCTGTCATAAAAAACAGGAAAAACGGCAGAGAAGAATCCATCGTCCAGGTCACTTCGGTACTGCCCTGGCTATGGTCCAGATTCAGGGCAACCTTCGCCTCTGATTTGAAGGGCGTCAAGAAATGAAGGTCCATGTTCTGGCGGTTTCCGATTATTGACTCGATTTCCATCGACCCACTGCCGACCAACTCACCATTCCAGTTGTAGCCATGCCCGATTTGCCCGGCGGTACCGTGCAATTCCACCTTTGCGTCAGGTTCAGTGATTAGCCAGGGTGACCAGACAGGCCATTTTGCAAAATCTTCAGTCGCGGCTTTTACGGTATCGAGAGGGGCGTTGATGCTGACACTTCGATTGACATGAATCCTTGGCATAAGTCTGCTCTCATTCACCGGGCTTGAAATCAGACAGAAATTTTGCGCCAAACGGCCCGACAGGGCAATCTTTTGAGATGACAACTTGTTTGGTATTTGCTGATTTGCCTTGCATCCTGGCGCCGATTCTGGCCGAGTTTTGCTCTGGGTCCAGTTGGCAGGGTGGGTCTGGCACCAGTGTTCGGCGCTCAACGGACCGGCTGCGGAATCAGCGCGCCACGTTCGCTTTTTGCCACGGAGTTCAATACCATGCAGGGGTGGCTGGCAATTAAAATGAAGCATACTTTAGCCAGTATGGTCTACATGCGCACAGTGCCCGCGCCGGTGAAAGCGCCGGTGCC
>CALGNZ010000081.1 GCA_937957915.1 uncultured Granulosicoccaceae bacterium
GAGCACACAGCCTCGCCGCTTGATCGGTGCCATACTCGGCGTTGTTGGAGTCGCCCTTGTTGTCGGTGCCGATTTTGCCGGTGCCCGCACCTTTGCCGGGGAGCTGGCCTGTCTGACAGGTGCAATGTTGTATGCGTGTGCGGCCATCTATGGACGACGCTTTTCAAAACTCGGTGCCCTGGTCACCGCATCTGGGACCATGATCTGTGCGTCTGTCGTGATGGTGCCAGCTGCACTGTGGATAGACAGACCGTGGACGCTTACGCCGTCTTTGCAGGCCTTGGTATCCGTTGCGATCCTGTCGCTGGTATGTACCGGACTGGCGTTGCTGCTGTACTTTCGATTGTTGAATACCCTGGGGTCAATGGGAGTTGCCAGCCAGGCGTTTCTACGCGCAGGCTTTGGTGTATTACTCGGTGTGTTATTTCTTGGGGAAACACTGACTGCGCATGTGAGCGCTGGCATAGCGGCCGCGATTGCCGGTGTAGCGCTGATCAACTGGCCCGGGCGTACGCGGTTGTCGTGTTAAAGAATGCCGGAAGTGTTTATGGCTATTGACGCTGATCTTAAAAGCTATCAACCGGATAGGGGCCTTCTTCGAACACCTCGCTGTGATAACCCTTCTTGCCAATATCGTGCGTCAGTGGACTGCGGTAGTCAGTGTCGTTGCAGAGTGCCTGCAGTGCGCGCTTAAAAGTATATTCAGGTTGCCACCCAAGCACCTGCTGAGCATGTGAGCTGTCATATACACGATCAATTGTCGGGAACATCTTCCAGCCGCGTCGCCGATACACCTCTTTATACCCGGGCATGTAGCGTTCAAGTACAGCACTCGCATTGCGGCCAAGCTCCGCTGCATCAGTTCGTTTAAACGGTGTGGGGCCGGAGATAATAAACCGGTCAAAGCCGATATCACCGGCTTTATCCAAAGCGCGTAAATGTGCTGAGACCATATCTGCGATGTCAGCGCGTCGGAATAGTAGTTCGTTAACTTTTAGGTTGGCGTCATCGTAGCTGTCGCGCTTTTTTTTGGAATCATCTATCTCTGGAAAGAAGCGCGACGTTTTCAGCACCACGCAAGGCAAGCCGGTGTTGCGGTTAAACAATTGGCACAGGTCTTCAGCGCTGGTTTTAGTCAACCCATAGATATTCTTAGGTTTGGGTCTAAGTTCCTCCGTTACCCACACCGCTGGGTCACCGGGTTGCGGTCGCATCGCATCACCGAAGGTGCTGGTTGTGCTGGTAAAAATAACACTGCGGCAGTTGTTCTTTACTGCTTCCTCCAGCAGGTTCAGTGTGCCGGTAATATTGGTGTCGATAAAATCCTGTCGGCTGTGTGTGCCGACATGGGGTTTATGCAGCGTTGCAGTGTGTAATATGGCATCACAACCTTCGACGCAGTCACTGACAACCTGGCGATCAGCAATAGACCCAACCACGTCTGTAAAGTCAGAAGCTTTCAGATCAATACCGCGTACCTCGGTGCCAGCGGCCTTAATGGTGCGGATCAACGCCTCTCCGAGGTGTCCCGCGCTGCCAGTGACCAGAATCCTGTCTGCCATGGGTTATTTCTGCTTGATTGATAGATGCCAGCCGCATTTTACACTGATGTAAGGCCGGGGGAGAAAGATGGATGCTGGTTAGAAACCTAAATGGGTGATTGAACTTGCTGTTTTTTAGCAACGCTGTTTCGAATGGAGGTGCGTTTGGCAGCTCATCAATTGCACTGTAAGGCATCAGCCGATTGGAACAATAACTTCCGTCAGCAATTGCTCGACCGGTGTGTCTGCGGGATCGTTCAGATACACCTCACGCATAGCACCAATCTGCTCATGACCGAGTACCTGAATTTCTGCAAATACTGCATGGTAGGCCAGGCCCAGTTCTTCATAGGCACCCTGATGCAGGCACCAGGCAACAGGGGTGCTATCAAGCTCCAGTAATCGTGTGGCAGGAACTTCGGTACGTACCGCATTGATACACACGTGCACTTTTAACACTCCATCTGTATTGGGCATTTCGTTGATGCACATAACAAAGTCGGGCGCTTCAGCACCGGCTTCAGACATGGTATCCATCAACGCCATGATGGCAACCGTTGAGTCTTCCAGCATGGTCTCTGCCTGTGTCTCAATGGTGCGTGCAAGTACACTACGTGCAGGCTCGGTGCGAAACCTGACATTGTGTGGCAACAGCGATTTCTCTCGTTGCAGGCGACGTACAGATGCGAGTGCCTGTTGTTTGTGCGCAAGTTCGCGGCTTAGTTGAGCGGCCTGCTGGTTAAGAATGGATTCTACAGTTGGCGGCTCGGCCTGTAGCAACTCTCTGATCATTGGCACCGAAAAATCCAGTGATCGCAACATACTGATTGTTACCGCCGTGTGTGCCTGATCACGTCGGTAGTATCGGTAACCGGTATTCGGATCAATGTATGCCGGTATCAGTAGCTTCTGTTCGTCGTAGTAGCGAAGTGCTTTGATGCTGAGTCGGCAACTGGCCGCGAAGCGGCCAATTGGCATGAGGTTTTCTGCTGTCATATGAGCTGTGTCTTTAGAGCGCCGTCATTAATGTTACAGTTAGCACCTACGTCTAGCGCACCGCTGGCCGGGCCGTAGTCTCTTACGACTGGTAGTGCTCGGTAAATTCTTTTGACGGTTCGATCAGTTTTACCACATCTACCAGTACGCCGCTCGGGTCAACCACCATAAAATGTCGCTGACCCCAGGGTTCGTCGCGCAGTGACAATTCAATTGCCAGTCCAAGTTCCTCCGCTTTACTATGATACTGATCAGCATCGTTAACCTCCAGCGTCACAATAGTGCCAGCTGGCGTGGCCTGAAAGCGCCTGGGGACACTTGGGTGATCTGCCTTTACAAAGGCAATCTGAATTGATTCATTGTCGGGTGACTGCAATTGCACGTACCAGTCAATTTCAAATGCGGCTTGCATGCCGAATAGATTTTTGTAGAAGGTGTGGCTTTCGCTTACAGAATCTGTACAAAGGACCGGGAAAAGACTATTCATCATCAATACCTGTAAAGTTGGGTGGTTGTTAGCCATGGCGAATTTGCCCTGACCTGATCAGAATGCAGTCTCCCGGTACGGTAGAGTCAAGCGGATATTCGATCGATCGGAGAATGCTTCAGCCCGGTGGTGCGGCAAGGCACTCGCGTCAGGCGTACAGGGTGATCCGTTGATATCGGCAAGCCTGCATGATGAGTGTCGCCTCTGTAATGATTGATCGTATGTTCTGATTGCCGAATTCTTTCCCAAACGTGATATTGATGATTGTTGCGCAGATAACTAAAGGTCGTACGGCTCAGCACATCAACTTCGTGTCTGCCGCATTTTGTTAGCTATATTGTGTCAGTCCAAGGCAGCATACCTCATCGACCTGTGGCGACTTAACACCGACACGCTTCCTGGCAAAAAAAATCTGTGTATTTCCTAAAGAGGCGTTCGCTAAAAAGGGCAGGTCACTTAACTATTTGAAGCCTTTTGGCCAGTACCAGCCCGTTCACCTCAAGCACAGAGCCCGAAACGATCAATCGTGTGTTCGCTTCAATGTCGTCTATCGACGCTGGTTGACCATTCTGATGCTCTATAACGGTTTCGTCATTGGTTAGAAGCCGAAGACGACTGGTGGACACCAGGCGGCCGACGGGTTCTACCGTCACGTAGTCAGTAATCTCAATCGACCTGTTTTGAGAGTATTCGATAGAGGGGGCTGCGTATGAAATACGACTGCTTAGCGTCGACTGATCGCTGACTGAGATGGATACCAGCACAGACTGATTAGTGACAACTCCGTTATCAACACTGATGCTCTGGCCCGTTACCTGAACATTTATACTGCTCTGTCCAAAGCCGACTCCGCCCGCTCTTACCGATGAAAAACCCTGTACAAGAAAGTCGTCATTGCCGTCTGACATTTTTATAAACGTTGCGTCTATCGTGCCGCTCTGATCAGGATAGCCGCTGACTTCAAGCACAACTCCGGCTGCAATATCACTGGTAGTTAGTCCGTCATACTTTACGTTGCCACCGTAGAGGACCGTCATGCCAAAAATTTCAAAGCTTGATGCTGCGATATCAACCGCTGATACAGGCCCGACTACCTGTGGCAGATATTCAATGCGAGAGGCGAGTTGGCTGTCAAAACTGACGGCAGCCGTCACGACCATGCCCACCCGCAAGTCTGATTCATTGGCGCGACGCCCCTTTACAAATATCTGTGCGTCAGAGGTATCGAATCTGCGCTCATTTATAAAGACACTGCCGAAACTCGTTACATCACCAATCGCAACATCCGTATCGCGAATTCCGCTACCGCCGACACCGCCGCCAATGCCGCCACCGCCTGAATCGCAGGCACTGAGTAAAGCCAGCATTACAATAATCAGCAATGGATGTTTTGATGAAATGTTCATTAATCTTTACCCGTGCTGTCTGAGTCAGCGCCGTCAGCTTTTACATTGGTGTACTGCTTGTTGTCGGCTTCAGTGTTGTGGTGCAGTATTTGATAGATTCCCAAACCCAGCCGAACGCCTGGTGTGCCGAGTGATGGGTGATCTGTATCGCGTCTCGCCAGCCATGAATCAAGTTTCTCAAGCAGCTTTTGGCTTTCCTTTGCTGCATACTCCTGAAAGGGTTTTGCATGGCGAACTGGTATATGCAAATAGGCAACCCGGCGCTGAAAACGACGGTTTTCAACTGGCTGGTCCAGATTGAAGGAGATGGTTTCTATAAGATCAGCAGTATCACTACCAATGATCTGCAGAATTGCTCGTTCATCACTAGATGGAACATACGCCCTATTCAGTAGTTTCACCGAGTGGTTTTTCGATACTTCCACCGCTTTAAGGCGTGTAAGCTCTTCAAGCACGGATCGGGGGGTCATGTCGCCACTGTATCGCCTGACCAGCTCAGCAAAGCTATTCTCGTCACCGTCTACAGGCAGTACAGCTGGCCGCCCGGCCCTGGTGCAGAAATCGCGATCTCGGACCCACCCGCTTATAACTCTTGCGGAACGATTGTATCGATCATCTATGTCAATACTGTCAACCGGCGGTAGCGCTTTGATTCGCACTACCTCCTTACGGTAAAGACCGGTGACCGTACATACCCGGGAGATAATGGGCTTCTTGTTGTTGACCGTTAACGTTTCTTCCGCTGCATCTACAAAAGCCCTGCGCACAAGCTCGGTGACAGTGCCTGCAGAAACGCCATAGCGTATGGCGACTTTTGCAAGCATTTTGAGCACTCGAAACAGTGCAAGGCGCAGTACGGCATTGGTTTGTTCAGCAGACATATCCGATCGAACTACTCGTTCACCCTTTGATCCGGGGAATCATTGTAACAAGTGTGCTGCGAACTGACTTCCCGATCAGCCCACTAATTGCCAACCTGAAGAACGGGGACATTTTGAGGATTGTCCAACTCGCAGTTGCGCGAGGAAATGGCAATTTCTTCACCATTAGGCCCGATTACGCTGGCTGATGCTGCTGCCGTTATAGTGACCGTTTGTCCGTTACGGATTTCGCTGTTGGTCACTGACGCGCAACTGCCGTTCGAACCATAAATCGCGTAGGCGCACCAGTCTTCAGTTTGTCGCGCAACGATAATCGGTTTTGGTGTTGTGGCGGGTATCGCACTCAGATATTGCGTGGTTGTTTGATCGCCCACTCTGATTGGTATAGCGGCAATGGTGGTTTCGTTAATCTGCAGGGAAACGCCATTGTCGCCCATCGAGATCACCGACACACTGCTATCCACAGAGGAGCCGATACTAACGAACCCGCTTAAATCTTCGCTGACGAGCTGAGATTCGCTATCAAGGTAGGAGCCAATAAGCTGATAGTTGCCAGCTTCGTTCACAGTCAGGCATTCAGAGTCACCTGCCAGGCGGAGGATGTCGTAGGTTGTGTCGGGTGACCCGACCACCAGGCCGGAATCTGCCTCGTTATCCGGTGCGCCAGAGCCTCCAGTTGGCGAAGCCGCAGGCATGGCTGGATTGCCTGTGCCTGACGGATCTGAGCTAACGTTCTCCAGGTTGGTATTGTCCCCCTCGGATTCCAAAACCCCGCTATCGCACCCGACAAGTGCGACAGCTGCTGCCATGGCCACAACCGCTTTAGCGACATCTGATTTATTGCTGAATATTCTCATGTGTTACTCCGTACGACGATTAATGTGTCGGTATACATTATCGGATATATTTCCGTTTTTCAAATAAAAACGGAAAAAATTCCTATCTATTTAATGGGCGAACAGAAATGCTGTCTACATACAGACTGGTAGAGAGATCTGAATCTGCCTTGGCTAATTGGTTGTACAAGCTCGCCGCAGCGCCTTTCGGGTGGATAGGGGTATTCAGCTGCGCCGCTGTTGTCGAGATGTTTGTATTGGTTGTTCCACGGTTTTTCTAACCATGATTCCGACAGCAATCTCGAGTGGATTTCCTATACGAGTGCGATGGAGCAGGGTGTTGTAGCCCATCGATGTCCTTACCTTAACCGGTCCGATGTATGGCACTAAGGTGGTGTGCTGCCCTACGATTTGTGGACTTTGTATTCACAAAGCGCATAAAGTCTCTGTTGTTGAAAGCTTCGAGTGGTGTTTCTCGTGACCTCCGGAGACATTCCTACTCAGGTGAACTCCCTACAATGGCAGTTGATGAATTTCCAGGAAACGAGCTTCTGTGTACTTAAGAGCGCCCGATGCCACTGGTTCGATCTGCATGGGGCGTTACTTGCGGTAGAATTGCAGCGTCAGAACCTGGCAGAATCAATAATGTCTCGTTTGTGAGTTCTCTGGAAAATGGCGTGGATGTTACAGGTGCATTTACCAGGGACTTTTTAACAGTGCCAGCTCGCTAGCCTGTTTTTGATTAATGGGGCTGTGGAGTAGCCACCCCTCAAGCTTCATTGAGCTTTACAGGTTTGTCTCATTGCGCAATAAATTCCGGGACCGAAAAAGTAAGCGATGCCCACAGGGTTTCCCACACGACACTGAGTTTCTTCGCGACCTCTGCTGAAGGCTCTCTCAATATAACCATATCGGCAAGATAACTTCGCTGCGGCTTAACTTGCAGTAATACCTCACCTTTGTCGTTTGTTTTGTGTAAGGAAATTTTCACCTTGCCATCCGGGTCCTTCTCGAACAGTTCTATCTGAGTATGAGGCACAGGGTTACCCTGGTAAAAAGCGACGACCTTAAGGCCGTTTACAGTGTCGTCTGTATACGGATTGTTTAAAGCGACCAGCTCGACTTCCAGTTCAACCTGCTGATCATGGCCCGTACCG
>CALGNZ010000082.1 GCA_937957915.1 uncultured Granulosicoccaceae bacterium
GGTTATACGCTGCGAGAAATATTTGATTACAGAGAGCGTTATGATCTCGGGCAGCTGATCGACATTATTATTCAGGGTGCGCACGCGCTGGCATGTGCGCATTCGCACGGCGTCATTCACCGAGACATAAAACCTGAAAATATTTTGATCGGCCCCTACGGGGAGGTGTTGTTGCTTGACTGGGGCCTGGCGAAAGTGTGGAATCAAAAAGGCAAGGCGCTGCCGGTAGAGGCGGAAGTGCCAAGCCGGGAGGGCGAAGACCCGACTATGACGGGTTTTCAGAAGCTACAGGGTACGCTGTTTTATATGTCGCCGGAGCAAATTCAGCGCGACCCGGCAATCGACTTCCGCACCGACATATACAGCCTTGGAATTGTTCTGTACGAAGCATTAACCGGCCGCACGCCTGCTCAGGGAGAAAGGATAGATGAGGTAATAAAGAGCACGCTGGAAGACAATCCGCCAAAACCTTCAGAGCTGGTTAAAAATGTTCCGCCCATGCTCGAAGAGACGGTAATGACCTGTTTGAACAAGGATGTCGATAAGCGGGTTCAGACCATTTCAGAGTTGATTCGTGCACTGCAGCAGAACTGGTCACTGGGTTGATTCAACCCTGCGCAAAAAAAGCCGTAAATCGTAACAATCAGCACTTCAGTTTTCCTAGACCAGCATACCCCGCGCTTCAACCGGTATAACTTCAACAATCTTGTCTTCGCGCACGGCAACCAGCTGATCGACCATATTCACCGCAACGCAAACATGGTTTGGCACGACACGAACGATGTCACCGACATTCGGTTTATCGTTGCAGCGTGTTAGATCAAGAAAACCGTGTTCCTCGGCGAACTTGTGTATTTGCGCAGTAGGGTGTTCAAGTATGCGACCGTACCCATCGAGGCCGCCGGTGTCTGCGGTTAATGTTTTTGAGCCGGCATCGAGAATGCCGCGTTCATCGCCCGCTCTGCTAACGACACTGGTAAATACCTGAAACGCGCAGTCTTCAAGTGTGGCGACGCCCGCCTCAATCTGCATCAGATCGTTAAAGATACAAGTGCCGGCTCGATGCTCTGTTGCGCCATCCAGTTCACTGATATGTATGAAATTCGGTGAGCCACCAGTGGAGACGATGTCAGCGCGCATGCCCAACTCTGATAGACCGTTGCTAACGGTATTAAAGAACTGAGTGGTTTGCGGCCAGCCGTCTAATGGCGGGTAGAAAAGCCAACCGGCAAAATTTAACATCGGGTTGTTTTTTATCTCCGCAGCGAGAGACAGCGCTTCTTTCGGGGTTTCTACGCCAGCGCGTTTTTGGCCAGTGTCGCACTCAATCAATACATCGATTGGTCGCTCGGCTGCTGATGCAGCCTTTGCATAGGCCGCAAGGGTAACCGGGTTGTCAGCGCATACCTTAAGCGGCAGCGTTTTCTGTAGCGACGCCAGTCGACCAGACCGTGCAGCGCCCAGCAAGTTGGTGGCGATGATAATATCCGTAATGCCAGCGTTGGCCATCACCTCGGCCTCACCGAGTTTCTGGCAAGTGATACCCTGTGCGCCAGCGTCAATCTGCATTTTTGCCAGACGTGGTGATTTATGAGTTTTTATGTGAGGACGGTTTGCCACGCCGGCGTCGTCACATCGTTTCTGAGCGCGTGCGATATTACGCTCTACGACGTCCAGGTCTATCACCGGGCAGGGTGTGCCGAAATTTTCAATAATCTCTGTTTTGAGTGTGTTTTTTTCGTCAACCATTTCTTGGGCTCTTGTATGTATTCATCGTGAGTTTTTAAACGGCAAATTCACGTCGGTTGAAGCTGCTGGCAGGCCAGCCGAATTTCCAGATTAGCGTCAGATTAGCGCCAGATTAGCACCAGATTAGCACCAGATTAGCACAGGGCGCAGCGGCTGCGAGTGCACAGGGGTAAATTACGCGGTCGCGGCATCGTTTGTCCGGTTGTTTATCAATGTTATCTGAAAAGCGACAGTAGCTCACAACGCTAATCGTCGTGTGTCGGCTTTGACATCCGTGTAGCATTAATTGCTGTGTACGATAGCCAGGCTAATCAGCCACAAGCATGGAGAAAGAATGATGCACGGATTTGTACGAATGATACTGATAGCTGTGTTCTGTATCACTACTCTGGACGCCGCAGAGTTTCAATTGCCGTTTGGCCTGCCGACGGTTGTGGATGCTCGTTTAATCGTTGCTGATGCTTTTGACTCCCCTGGCGGAGAAAGGGAAGAATCAATCTCTCGCTTTGCTACTTCTGCTTCACCTCAGGAAGTTGATGCTTTTTATAGAAGCGCTTTGGAGGCGGCAGGTTTTACTATCTATTCCGGCTACGATAAAGGTGATCGCACATTTGCAGCAGGCAAGCGCAACAGAGATAGGATCACCGTTTCTGCTAAGCGTGACAGCGAGGAAGTCGAGCCAGGTGAAGTCGAGATACTTATTGTGGCAAAATATGACAAGTAGTTTGTTCAGTGATGTTGCGTTTCGCATCACTCATATCGCGGCCGAGGGCTGCGATAAGGTTGAGTGTCAGTACCTTCTCACAATGAATGGTCATAAAGGAATTTGAATGTCCTCCACCGTTGGATCACCTAATTCAAAGCTCTCAAACTCAGGGCACTCAAACTCAGGGCATTTTGACTTTATCGTAGCAGGTGGTGGTTCAGCGGGTTGTGCTGTAGCCGCAGGGCTGGTTAAGGCGGGCTACAAGGTTGCACTGGTTGAAGCGGGGCCGGACTATGGTGCCTTCGATAGCGGGCAATGGCCATCTGATCTGGTTGATGCCCGTGGACTGGCTGATAGCCATGACTGGAACTACAAAGCTCGGCAATGGGTGTTTCAACGCGCGCGTGTGATGGGCGGGTGTTCATCTCATAACGGTTGCATTGCAGCGGTCGGGCATCGGCAAGACTATGATGACTGGAGTTTACCGGGCTGGACTGGCAATGATGTAGACCCCATCTTCAAGCGGGTTACGCAAACAATGCGGGTCCGCACCTATCAGTCTCATGAAGCAGGCCCCTTCCATGCCCGGTGTCTGGAGGCCGCGGAAAGTGCAGGCTGGCGAATGGCCAGTGATCTGTGCGATCTCGATGCCAATGACGGTTTTGGACTAGAGGCGGTCAATATAGTTGGCACTACACGATGGAACAGTGCTTTTGCCTATATCGACCCTGTTCGTCAATCGCCGGAACTCGCATCTCGACTAACGATTTTTGATCGCGCGTTAATCGAAAAATTTGAAGAACACAGTGAAGGCGTTACCTTGTCGATGGTTCGTGATGATCAAACCTGCACGCTAACCGCCGACCAACTGGTGTTATCTGCTGGTGTGTATGGCACAGCTGAAATATTACAGCGTTCTGGCATCGGTGATCCTGAATTGCTGCAGCAACTGGGTATACCGGTTCAGGTAGCTTCTGTAAAAACCGGTATGAATCTGCACGACCATCCAATGGTGCATGCAGACCGACGTGTCGGGCCACAATTGCAGCGATGGTTAGACGAGGCAGCCAATAGCGGGTTCCTGCCAGAAGAACAAACCCTGGGTAAGGCGGTGTCTACACAGTCTGATAACGGTTTGTTTGATCTGCATCTGTTCCCGGTCTGTGCAAGTACACAAACCAGCAGGCTGCACGGTCAGGTCAATATAGAAGTCGCCTGTATGACGCCAAAGAGCCGGGGTTCTCTAAAAATAACCAGTAAAGATCCGCGAGTGCTTTCAGCAATTGATCATAATTATCTTGGAGATGAAAATGGTCACGATCTGGCCGTGCTGAGAGAAGGCGTTGCACTGGCCAATGAACTGTTCAATCAAACAGCGCTCGGTTCATTGCTAGGCGAGTCTTTGTCAGACACCAGCACGGATGCAGGCATTCGACAGTATGTTGAACATTACTACCATCCGGTGGGGACTTGTGCGATGGGCCTGAAAGAAGATGACGTTTGCACACCGGCGGGCAGGGTGCGAGGGCTGCAGCGAGTGACAGTGGCTGATGCTTCTTTGATACCGCAGGTACCGCGTGCTAATACCAATTTACCGAGTGTTATGATTGGTGAGCGGATAGCTGAGTTGTTGGTTGGGTAGAGAGTACATTCCGACTTGCGGTGCCCTGTCGTGCAGTTTGCACTTTGCTCGTTTTGTGCAGGCGCGTTGCCACATCTCGATAATAGACCCGAAGAA